>JAOARP010000011.1 GCA_025210525.1 Marinisporobacter sp. | reverse complement strand
TAGAACTGAAAAACTGCTAGAAATGTATGGATTAGGAGAGTTTAAAGATCATTATCCAAGACAATTATCTGGTGGTATGCGTCAAAGGGTAGCACTTATTAGAACCTTAGCAATCCAGCCTGAACTACTGCTTCTTGATGAACCATTTTCCGCACTAGACTACCAAACTCGCCTTGCAGTTGGTGACGATATTGGTCGCATATTAAAAAAGGAGAAAAAGACAGCGATTATGGTAACACATGACATAGCAGAAGCTATGTCTCCTAAAAGACAGACAAATTTGGGGTATAAAAAAAATCCAAGGGCGTATAATGGTAGGGTGTCCTTGGATTTTTACTATTTCTGCAATAATAATTAATTATAAGTTACTTTCTATATGTATTTGAAAGGTGTAATCTACACCTATTAAAGGTTACTCTAAATACTTTCTAATACTCTCATCTACGATTCCCTCATATGCACTTTTTAATAGTTGCATCAACTTATTAATTTCTATAAATTTATTTTCTGAAATTAATATTTTTATATCTAACGCTAGTTTTGAATCTTTTTTAACAACTAGTTTATAACCATGATCAATAAATATAAAATTCTTTTTCTTGTTAGGGCTAACAATTTTATTTTCAAAAATGGTTATTTGTGTATTGCTATTTGTTTTTTTATAATTAAATATTTTTGTTGTTTTTTCATCACTTATTTCTACATTTTTTTGATTTATTTTAAATAATTGTACATACCCATCTTTAATAATTATCGGCTGTCTATTACTTTCATACATCAATGGCAATCTATAGTCTCCTATTGTATGTATTTCTACTAGCGAATCATTTTCAAACAATACTGCTGCATCTCTATTAGGATCAATTAAATAATTCCGTTTCTCTGGATTTGTTCTTAATATATAATCTAGTACACACCTTGTTATATGTGGAATTAATAAATCATTTGCATCGTTACCATGCCCAATCTGTGTCCCCTGAAAATAATTATTAGGATAATTCAATGACATTACATGTCCTCCTGACATAGAAGATGGCTTATAAAACCATATATCTCCATCTAATTTAAGTAAATCTTCTATTCTTAAATAGTGTTCTTCAGCAGATGTTTGATTTTTTTCTGTATCTCGATTTAATTTGTAAACTCTATAACAAATCAAATCTTTATATAGTTCAAAACCTTCTTTTGTCGTATAATCTTGAAAATAATCACTAGATGGCATTAAACTTTGTCTATTTAAATGGAATATAGCTTTGGGATTATTAGAATTTGTAAAAGTCAGAAATTTTCTGATTCCATTTAATTCTAAATTTGCAAGTTGTTTTACATAATTTTTTCTTTTAGGTGAGTCTAATAAGCTTAATCGTTGAATATCAAACTTAAATCCCTTAGGATTATCCGTATTTGAAATAAAAAATCTATTATAATTCCCTGGAAATGCAATATAAACATTGGGTGTAACATGAAACCCACAAATTCCAAAATGATGCTTGGATTTTATGTATCCCCATGAAGTAATTGGAAACTCCTTATCTTTTTTCATAAATGTTGCAAAACCCTCTTCACCCAATCTATAAATAATTCCCATAGAAAAATTTATTTCTTGATCTTTACTCTCTTCAGCACCCCATTGAAATAATTGTAGTTCATTCGCTTCAATCGTTTTTTTATATTGATTACATGGGTCAATTTCCTTGTCTTCAATTAAATCATTTAAAGTCATTGGTACTATTTTTAGAGGAATTTCATATTTATTTTCATCAATATAAATAGTTATTGGTATAGAAGAACATACCAAAATTTCTTTAACCCAGTCGTACAAAGCAAAAAACTGTTTTGAAAATATCTCCTTAATTTCTAATGAAATTTTTGTACCTGCACCCATTCTTATTTCTCTAAATACTGTATAATCTTTTAATTCATCTATGCTTGCACTAAATTTAAATCCTTTTATGATTTTGCTTGTGTTATCAAATTCTTTTATACTTTCATACGGTGCAGTTTCAACTTCAGCTTCATTAGAAATTGTAAATACAGACCAAAATCCAATACCAAAACGAGCAAGAGGAGCATGATTCTTACAATATTCTTGTTCAAAAGATCTACTATTTCCAACTGTAAGAAAATGATTTTTTATAACTTCTTCATCCATCCCACATCCATTATCACTGATTGTAAATTCCGATGTCTTTGTGCAATACCTTAGTTCTATTTTTGGAGCGTAACTTTCTCCTTCACGCCTTCTAATTATCCTATATCTGCAAGCTTCAATTGAATTTTGTAGCAACTCTTTAATTACAGCTTTTGGATTATTCCCCCACATTGAACTAGATGCTATTAAACTAATAATGTTATCTTTTTTTATTTGTATGCTAAAACGATTAAATTTAAATTTGTGCCCTTCGAATTGGGCTTTAATATTATATGGATTAATTTTTAACATAGGGTACCCATAGTCCATATCAATATCTTTATAAAAAGTAGTCCAATATTTTATATCATCAATAGTTTTATAAGCTAAATTCATCACTTCTGGTTCTTCAAAGCAACCATAAAATTGTATTTTCTCAGCGTCAATTCCTATATTACTTCCAATTGTCTCATTTTTCATATTTTCTCTATACGAATTAATAAATTTTTCTTGTGTAGTCCCTTTAATTTTTTCAATAACACCTTCGATTACTCTGGTATCACTGAATTCTAAAATATCTGCTACACAAAGTAGGCACGCAAGTTTTTGAATAGTCCTTCTGCATTTACTTTGAGGTACTGGAATTTCTCTTAGTTCTTTAAATTCATTTTCACTCATGTTATGAGCTGCCATAATTTTATTTAACAATCCACGCAGATGATAAGGTATACTAAATTCTTCAGGAGATTCTATTATATATTCTCCCCCTCGTTCTGAATGAGTTTTTCTTAAATAATTTTGAAGTTCATTATTCGTCTTCCAATCTCCTTCTTTTTTAATGCCTAAGCTATCTGAAATTCTATTTTCTTCATTTGGAAGTATTGTCATCCCTAAATCATGTGCATAAGCTCCACAAATCAATAAAAATACTTCTTCTCTTACTAATCCATAAGGACTATCTTTTTCTAAGCATGGTGGATTGATAATCTCTTCTATCTTTTTTAAAACATTATAACCATGTATTGCGTCGTGTCTTGTATAATAAGGAAAATACTCCTGAATTGTCTCTAAAAGTGGATATATTTTTTCTAGAAAATTTACTGATTTTGTTGCATACTGTGAATCAATTTCATTTAAATATTTCCATATCTTTAATGTTTTTAAATTTTGTATATGATCAATTTTTTTACCTGAAACAACACTCAATATATTGCCCCCCCTAGCTCGCACCCTCATTTTCATTTTTAAATTTGAATTTTTCCCAATATCCTCTTTCTTCACTGATAATATTTTCTATATTCTCTATAAAAATCTTTTCTCTATCCTCTTTACTATAATCACCACATTGGCAATTGAACAGCATACACTCTGTCTTTATTAATTCTACATGCTTTCTATACCTAAACCAAGTATCTTTCACACTTACTAATGTAAGTATACTTGCAATAATACTTGCTATTGCTGAAATACTAGAAACAAAAATTTTTGACTGTTCCCATTTAAATTGATGTATTACTGGAATACTTGCATTAATTATGATCATAGCTATACTTAGAATATAATAACAGCACTTATAACTTGTAGCTTTTTTTACATACCATTCTAATAAATGTTTTACTCTACTTTTTATAATTTGATTTTCTATCATCTCTGTAAAATTATCCAATGATTCTATTTCTTCTTTTAGTTTCATATTTACACCTCATCTGACTTTTCTTTATCTTCTTGATGATTTTCAATAGTAATATCATATATCTCGCCCACTAATTGCTCATATTCCTGTATTATCTTTTCTTTAAACTTTTCATCCTTATTTTTTTCAGGGATAACACTATACTGGTATACATATTCAACTAAATTTATAAAATCATTTCTGCTTTTTATTTTTTCTATGAAAATCTCTTTATTCTCTGTGTTTTTCATAATTTCCATATAGTCTTCTCTAATAATTGGTAAAATAATTTTACATTTACTATTTGTAATTATATCTAATTTTATATTATTAGTGCTCATCATACTACCTATGTTCGAAATATTTTTGTTGCTTACTAGCAAACTTTCATATCCTTTTATTGGTGGTATACAAGACCGCTTTAAACCTACTTCTGTTTTCAGAAATATCATTTTTTTAATTTCCTTAGAAACTTCTATTGTGCCACTCTGATCAAATAAATCTTTCAATCCCACTATATAATATGGTCTTTTTCTGATTTCCATATATTCACTTTTATTTACAAAACAAACACCCTTTAATTTTTCTACTATATCTATATTATTTTTCAAAATTGCTTTGAATTTCATTTTACTATTCCTCAATATTTCTTTTATATCTTCAAAGACAAACTCATCCCACCTGTTAGCTAATATTCCATAGTCAGATATATTCATTAATAAATCTTCTGCTGTAATTTTTTTTGATTCTACTTCATTAGTTTCATTTTTCATACTCCATATATCTATTTCAATTTTGTTGCATTTAGCAATTAATTTATTAATAAATTTCTTTTCCCATTCACTTCCATCTTTATTTTTATATTTCTTATATATCATAGCTAAGTTAAAACAATTCACATTTTTATTACTAATACAATCAATTTTTTCTTTTAACTCTTCTAAACCAATCGCAATTGCAGTATCTAGTATATCTTTTAACTTTGAAATACTCTCCGTTCTTATTTTTTTCCTATTTAAAGTTAATATTTTTTTTACATCCATCCCTAATATATCCCATTCTATATTGAAAAATGTTCTTCTAAAAATCATAGATTGATAATTATTTTTATTTATTTCAATTCCTTTGAAATACATTTTTGTGAAATATTTTTCATATCTTTCATACCCTTTTCCCCTAGGCATTTTAATCTTAATAACTGAACATGTAGATAATTCATATATTAACCAGCCAATTTCATCATCTTTATTAGTAAAATTTTTATACATATACTCCTTTTCATTATGTGCACATTTTTTCATTTCCTTAATTTCATTCATTTTTCTTATTATTTTCTCATAATCACATATTCCTATAATTTTTTCTTTATATCTAAGAGATATAGAAAATGTACTTTTTAGATTTAGTCCTCTGCAATATCTAATGATCCCTTGAACTTCCTTTGATCCATCTTTCATATCAAAATAATCTAAACTTCTTACTTCATTATTGTTCAATTCATTACATTTAGACTTACATATTTCAATAATAACCTTTGTTCCTCTATTCATCTTCTTCTCAGCATCTACAATCGAAATATAGCCATCTTCTCTCCCCGAAATAAAATGAATTTCCTTGGTACTATTTTCTTCTGCTTTTGTTATAATTTTGATCTCATCTGTAACACGAAAAGCGGATTGCATCCCTATTCCAAACCCTCCACTTGGTTTCATCCAATCTGGCATACTTTCTAACAAATTTGCCATATGCTCTTTTTCATTCCAACTAGTTCCTACTTTAGCAATAGATTTTAGTTCATTGTTACTAATTCCTGTGCCTCTATCTTGAATTTCAAATTTAATACTCTTTAACTTTCCATTGTCTCCTTTTATTTCATCAACGCTTATATTAATTTCATAGTTTTTATAAATTTCTTCTGGTATTTCATAAGGTAACATATTTTCATTAATTTTTTCATCATTAATCCATGCACTATATTGTCCATCTTTCAGATCCTTCCATAGTTGTACCTTTGATGCATCTAAAGCATTTTGTATAAATTCCCTCATACACACCAATTTATCATCATAAATACCAGCTCCTTCTAATAACTCAAATGCATCCTTCTGTGATATTTCAAACTTCAAATCTACCTCTTCACTAACATCTTTTCTTGATTTTAAAAGTAAATCTATTTTCCCTATTCTCGGTGGCACTTGTTCAAAATCCTTATGCACAATCCTTGACCAATTTATAGAAATATTGGTTAGCTCTTCTTTTAACCATTTCAGCCATGTTCTAGTTTCTCTATAAACGATTTCATCTGGACAATCTGCCATTACTTCTATAATCTCTGGTGTAATCAAAATATGGTCAATAGATGCATGCTTCTTTTCATGTACCTTTGATAACTTTGGTACCTTCCCAAATACATTAGTCACAAACATATTAAACCGTCCATTATCTAAATCCAACAAATCTCCCAACCTCAACATACACGCTATAAACCTTGGATGTACCAAATCATTCGATACTCCATTAGTAACATAATTTAATTTTAACACCTCTTCAAATTTTTCCCCATGTAACTGCGATATTTTCCCAGCTAATCGAAAGAGTCTTTCTGGTATCAATCCATTATGTAAATTCCAACCTCTTATATCCTCAACCCAATTTTGACTTAAAGATGCATGCTTTTTTCTAAAATATTCAGCAATTAGCTGAACTACATAATTTCTTATTTTTATAGGCCACTGTTTTTCTTTCTCTATTTTTTCAGAAATGTTATTCTGCATATCCATTATGTATACGGCTGCTTCTCTTATATCTTTATTCCCTGAATTTCTTTGATTCTCTAAATACTTTTGAAATTCTTTGCTTTGCCATTCTTTTTCAATTAATTCATCATATAAAATCATTCCAAAATCATGTAAATAAGCTACTTGTAACAATAACCAGGTTTCGGTTGGCTGTAACTTTTTAATACTTTTTTCTCCTAAAACCATTTCTATTTTATTGATAATCGTTTCCGAATGACTGTGATTATGCAGACTATAATGAGGAAAATTATATACTATTGCCATTAACGCATTTTCATATATTCTTTTATCTAATTCCCAAGTTGCAAACAAAGCACTATATTTCGAATTTTCTTCGCATAAATTTTTCAAATGTTTCTCTAATGAATATCCCATATTATATCCCCCCTTGTTTTTTGATAACTAATCTTGGATATCTGTATAATACTGCATATCTATGTTCTTCTATAGAAATTACTTCTAATTCTGATTAAATACATCGCCGCTCATTATCATAAGTTTTATCTTAAATCATACCAAATTTATTATTAATATTACTTTCTAATACAGATTTTCTCATAATTCTCTGTATCTATGTAAAACCTTACTAATATTAGATCATTTTGTCAATATTTTCCGTGAATATCATCACATAAATAAAACTATATTTTAAATTTATATCCATCAACTGTTTTTTGTACTTTTTTACAAAGCAAGAGAATTTCATTCACATTTAAATTTTCAATGAAAATCCTAAGTATATCCCCCTGTCTATATTGTCAATACTTCACCTAAGGGGGTATTCACTATGCCTAAAGTATATAAAGAACTCGGTCAAAAAATAAAAAAATATCGAAAAAGCAAAAACCTCACAACAACTGAATTTGCAAACATTTTAAATATCTCAGCTGGACATTTAAGCAATATCGAAAACGGTACATATGACATATTTCGCTTAGAACTACTCTTTAAAATTGCGAATGAACTCAACATAAGTCTAGAAGAGCTTCTTCAGTTTGAATATATTGATGTAAAGAATATACTATTAGATCATGATATAAAAAATATTGCTACTAACCCATCTTCTCCTGAACAAGCATACATCAACAAATGGCTAAATGCTCTAGCCATTACCTACTTATCTACCATCGATAAATTTAAAAATAATAAAGATGCTATCGAATCCATTACCAATCATCTAATCGATGAATTGCATTTAATTAAGAAAATAGGCTAACTATACAACGGTTTCCCTCATTCCTTTGAGGGAATCTTTTTTTACCCTGTTATTCAAATATGTAAAAAATATTTTTATATTTGAATATTTTCTTTACTTCTGCACATTCTAATCCCAAGGAGGGAAATAGATGAAAAAGCAGAAGCCACACCTTAGTTGTTCAGGTATCAGAACTTTTCTAGATTGCAACAAGAAATATCAGTATCAATACTTAGATAAGATCAACATTCCAAAAGATCATTCCATGAAGTATTTATCTTTTGGCAAAAGCATTCACAAAACATTGGCCAAATTCAATAAAATAAGGGATCAATCTCAAAGAAACATCGATACCCTTCATGACCTACTGAGAAAGAATTGGATTCGAGAAGGTTACACCTCTATTGAAGAGGAAAGATCTTTTGGACTAAAAGGTTTGGATATGCTCACTAAATATTACGAAAATCCAAAAGACCAAGGAAAAAAAATTCTTCTTATCGAAGAGATGCTTTCTATAGATTTAAAAGAATACATTCTTGATGGTGTCCTGGATAAAGTATACATCACTCATGATAACAATCTTGAAATCATTGACTATAAAACAGGAAATAACATGTATCCATTAGACAACCTCCAGCTTCCCATCTACTTATTTTTATCCAAAGAAAAGCTAGGGGTTTATCCCAACTTGGTAAGCTACTACTTTTTATCCCACAATAAAAAATATACTAGGGAAGTTACAAAGGAATTAATCAATAACTTAAGCATGGATATACACAACCTATGCACATCTATTATTAAAACAAAAGATTTTCATCATAATAGTACCCCATATTGCAAATCAAACTGCCAGTACTATCAGCTGTGTAGCATTTTAAATTTTAAATGTAATCATTCTTTCAATATAAATACTAAACTTAAAAATTAAAATGAAAAAATACTCTTTTATCAATCAAATTCACTGCTTTTTTGCTTATCGACATTTTTTCTATGCCACTTTTTAGGACTTAGTCATCTTTTTCATGAAATCGATGAGCTTTGAATATATTTTAAGGAGGTCAAAATGAAAAAACAATCTATCTCAAGCACCATAGAGCTTGTCTATGGTGAAAATGAAAATGCAAAATTAAACTTTATCAAATTCATGGTGGATTATTTCATGGATCATCATATAGCTGAGGTGAATATGTATGACAACCAATTCTCAACAAGTAATAAGAAAAATTGATGATTACATAAGAAATAAAGATACTTTAGATAAGGATGGTCATAAAAAAACATTATTAGATCCTACCCCTGAACATTATGCTGCC
Source organism: Marinisporobacter sp. (assembly GCA_025210525.1). GTDB lineage: Bacteria > Bacillota > Clostridia > Peptostreptococcales > Thermotaleaceae > Crassaminicella. The sequence goes on along the minus strand of JAOARP010000011.1, from coordinate 65,478 downwards.
ATTTATGCTAGGATATCAGGAAAAAATGATAGCTTTTCTTTAGATTCTCAGAAAGAAGCCTGTACAAAGTTCATTGAAAACAATAATCTACTTCTCTACAAAGCTTATGAGGACAAGGAATCCGCAAGAACAAAGCACTTCTATGATCGAAAAGCGTTTAAAAAGCTCTTAAGTGATATGGAAACAGGCATGTTCAAAAACCTAGTGCTCATTCGTAGAGATCGTCTTTCTAGAAGAATAGATGATTTCATGCACTTACGAAGGATTTTTAAGAAGCATAACGTGAAAGTATTTTATGTAAAAGAAGGTAATCTCAATTTTGATAGTAGTTCTTACATCACAAATTTCTTAGAGAATATACTAATGTCCATCAGCACATTAGAACCTGAGTATATTTATCAAAGAACCAAAGGTGGTAGACAAAATCTTAGATATAAAGGATTTTTCCAATGTGGCAATCCACCCTTTGGTTATAACAAGGTCAAAGGTAAAAAACATGACTTTGATATTAACACGGATGAAACAGCATTAGTCAAAGGAATATTTGATAGCTACAAAACCTCTATCATCAAAGATGGCAACACCTTACATTCCTTGATAGAAAGTTTAAACAACAATCCTATTAAAAAAATCACTAAACCCTTTCTCAAAAGAATCATACAACGTTCTCTCTATGGAGGAAAAATGATCATCGAAGAAGATGATACCATAGATGATTGTGTTATATGGGATAAAGCTAATGGAAAATATCTATTAAATGAAGACAAATTTATGAAGTGTGAAAACTTTGCAAACCTTGTAGATTGGAAAGACTGGAAAGAAGTATTCCTTCACTTCTATTTTCTTAATAAAGGACCTTTAGATAAGGATTATCTGTTTAAAAAACTATTATATTGTAATACCTGCAAAAAAAAGCTCGTACTTAAAGATGAATATTATACCTGTAGACAGCAATGTATGAAAGTTCACATAGATGATGTCATAGGAAGGATATTTGAACAAATTATCCACGAAATCAAAGCCCGATACTTTCAGAGTACTTTTCAAACTAACATCAAAAATATCAATAAAACACTTACCGAAGAAAAGAAAACACTTGATAAGTCACGAAAAAATATAAGAAGTAAATTAGATGAATACATTGTTTCTAATAACGAAAGCCTCAAAGAAGAAATAGCATCCTTACAAAGTACTATTCAATCAACCCAAGAAGAGATTAATAAAGCAGGTGAAGAAAAACTAAAATTGCTAAATATTTTAAATAACCTAGACGCTTTTAAGAAGCAATTAGGCACTTTTACGCCATCAGATATCCAATTCTTCAAAGAAAACTGGCAAGCTTATCACCATATTCTATCTAAATTCATTAAAAAGGTGGTGCTAAAAAAATCAAATGGACAAAATTTCAGTATCACAATTACCTATAAAGAATGATCCTAAAGAAAAAGCCATTGCATATTTGAGAGTTTCTACAGAAGATCAGAAGAAAGATGGACATTCCATTGATTCACAGAAGGTATATGCTACAAAATACGCCCAAAAACATAAGTATGAAATCATCCAATTTGTTGAAGAATACGAATCTGCCTCTAAAGTAAAGTTTGATGATATAGACTATGAAAATAATCTTTATACTGCTCTAAAGAATAGACCACAACTGCTAAAGATAATCACTTCAGTCAACCAATCAAAATTCAAGCACCTTATTGTCAGTACTCGTGATCGCCTTGCAAGGAATCTAGAAGTCTATGTAGGAATCAAACTTTTTCTACAGAAAAAAGGCATAGAACTTCACTTTGCAAACCCTAGTGAATCTATGAACATTGAAAACAAGGGACTTCAAAAGTTTATAGAATTAGTATTTGGTAGTATAGCTGAACTTGAAGCCAATCTTATATCCGATAGAGCCCGAGATGGTCTAGCTCAAAAGGTTCGTGATGGCTATTGGCCTGCTGGGTATCCCCCTTATGGCTATGTTACAGAATGTATTAATCCAAATGCTCATAAAAAGAAACGGATTCTGATTCCCTTATTAAATGAGCAAAAGTATATAGAAGAGATTTTTAGACTACACAATCAATATGGTTACAGCTACAGAAAAATAGCAAAGATTTTAAATGAACAAAACAACACAAGCTATTGGAATAAAAGTAAAATTGAAAGCATCATTACCAACGAAACTTATACAGGAAAAATTGCATGGGGAAAGCGTAGTCGTAGGAGTTACGATACAAACAATGAATCTTTGGTATATTCTTCAGATGAAAAATGTTCTGCATTTATTACAACTGATCAATGGGAGCAGGCAAAAAATATCCGTCATAAAAAAGTAAATATGAAGGATTCAAAATACTATAGCACCCCATTTTTACTAAGAGATAAGCTTGCATGTGGTAACTGTGGAACTATTTTAAAAGCTAAAAACTATGGTTTTTATAAAAATGGTACTCCTAGAGAAGGAGTCTATCGCTGCGATTGTACAAGAAAACTTAAAAAAAATGAAAAAATGATCCTAAAAAAAAGCATCATTGAAGAAAAGTTTATAGATGAATTTTTAGCCAACCTGTCTCCTGAAAAAACAAATATCATGTGGTATTATTATTCCAAAACAAGAGATAGAATTTTGAAAGAGAATGAAGATAAGATCAAAAGAATTGATGAAGAACTTACAAAAAAATCACAACATATTTCAAAATTAGATGCTTTAATTCAATGTGAAGATAATGAAACCATTTTGGAAGCCTTAAAGGTTCAAAGACCTATTCTACAAAGAGAACTGGATATTCTAAAATCCTATAAGGATGAATTAAATGCCATTACTGCTAATTCATTTAAAGCGGAATCAGATTTAGTAGATGCCTTGAAAAAATTATTCAAACAGGATTTTAAACATCTATCCAATGAACGAAAAAGGATGATCATAGATATGCTAATAGACAAGGTGGTTGTTACCAAAATGAATGATGATCTCAAATTAACTATCTATATGACGACAAATATTAACATTTTATAGATTGTACATGTGGTGTTTTTAGTCTGGTTTAGTATACTGTTACAGACATATTACCTCACTAAACTTTAAAAATTTTATTGTTGTATATTTTATATATCGGATTTTATTCAAATATTATTAATAAATCTTGAAAGCATTGGAATTGGCTAGCTTTTAAAATTAAAGTTTCCAAATTTAAAACTTCAAAATTAGACTTTTATAATTATTCATATGTCACTTATTTTGATATGCATAAAAAAGCACTGACCCAAATATTTTATAACAAGGAATAAATCATTATAAAGGACGTGCTGTTATATGGGTAATTATAAAGAATTAACAAATGATCAACTTGCTGAACTAAAAAAGATGATTGAGGAAAACAAAACCCCAAACTATATTGCAACCCACCTTTTTAAAAATAAATTAACTTATACCACGGTAAAAAATAAAGCTATCCAACATTATAAACAACATTGGATTCCTTCTTTAAAAAAGTATGAGTATCAGGATGATCAACTTACCGGCCAAATACGTTTCTTCAAAAATAATCATTCAACTGAATTGAAAGATAATAAAAAAGAAAATGACAACACTTCGAAAAATCCTTCTACAGATTCTAATAATTCATCTCAAATATTGAATTATTTACAAACAATAGATAAAAACCTCCATTGCATTAATACAAGATTAACCCGAATAGAAAATTACATAGAAAAAAATTCTCCTCAAGCTAAAAAAGATTTCAGTGAAGCTTTCATAGAAATCTTTGCATCCAGTAAAGAAAGGGAATCTGTAAATATTAATTCTAAGCTTAAGAAAAGAATTATTGAAAAGATGGCTAAATCAAAGAATATCACACATAATCAATCTTTGGCTATTAATACTGCTTTGTTAATTGCGCTTTACGGGGATGAATAGGTATTAAGCTTTTAGAATAGTTTCTAAATAAACTATTACAGAAACCTACTCTTTTGCAGTTATAAAAAATTTTCTTGTTGAATTATTTCTCCACCATTTTCTTCCTAAATAAAAAAGATAGAACCTAAAAATTCTATCTTTTCAATCATCTACTACACTTAAAAAAGTATGTTTAAAATATTTTAAAGAATAAAAAACTTATCACTACTACTCCACAAGATACATTTTAGGATCTACACATCTACCATTTTCTCTTACTTCAAAATGTACACACGGTCCTGTAGCCATACCTGTAAATCCAGATAAAGCAATTTTTTCTCCTGCTTTTACTTGACTATTCTCTTTTACAAGTAGTTCACTACAATGTGCATAAATTGCAACAACTTCATTGCTATGATCAATAATTACAACTTTACCATAATTTCCACGCCAATTAGCATATATTACTTTCCCATCTGCTGCTGCAACAATAGGTGTTCCTTCTTTAGTTCCTACAGATATTCCCACAGACATTTTACTTCTTCCATTTTTTTTATAGCATACTCCGAAATCTTTGGTTATATTCGTACATCCTGGTACAGGCCAAATTATTTTGGGCATTTTTTTTGTTGTTATAATAATTTTTTTATTATCACCATCCCAATCAACCTTTCCTCCGAATGTTTCGGTGATAAGTCGTATTGGAACTAACATTGTGCCATTGATAACTTTAGGAGCGATAGATAAAGTGATTTGCTGATTATTAATTCCTGCTAGTGTGTTTCCTTCTTGTAACCAAACACTAACGTCATCCTTTACTGCAAATACAGATTGATCTTCACCATTCCATGTCACTGTTGCTCCTAATGCTTCAAAAATATCTCTCATAGGGACAAGTGTTATTTCATTTTCAATAATAGGCTCAACAGAAAAAATCATCACTTCACCATTTAAAGTTATCTCATTGATATCTGCTGCGTATATACTGCATGTACAAAGCAAAACGATACAAATTGAAATTAATAATATTTTTTTCATTAATCTTAATTCCTTTCTATAAACAATACTCACCTACCCCTTACTATATTAGTATATTTTTTATATAATATCTAATAAAAGTAATAATAGGAAATATTTTTTTAGCTTTCATATAAGTACAAAAGACCTTTCCTTTTAATAAAAAGTTCTTTATATACACCACCTACAGTAATTAGTTTATATACATATTCAATCCACTACTCTTTCTTTTTTCAACTTCAATTCCTCTTTTCTTAGCCTCCTCTTCAAATTCATCCATATTAGCAATATAACCACCCTTAATACTGATTTTTTCTAAATGTTCTAATTCAAATACTTTACTAATATCCGTAACCCACAATTCATAGAAATCTAATTCCTTTAACTGTGGGAATTTTTCAATGCCGTCAAAACTTATTACTTGTCCATCTCCAATGTCTAATCTTTCTAAATTAGTTGGTCCTTCTAGTCCTGCCAAATCATCAAAATCCATACCTTGTACCTCAAATCTCTTTAGATTTGGAAAATTATCTAGACTATCTATTTTGCCACCTTTAGGATATACGATTTCAAGCCACTCGAGTGATTCCATCTTGTCTATTTTCTCAAGTTTATCTACATTTACATACCAAACTGTTAAGTCATCTAATTTAGATAACTTAGCTATAGGGCTAAAATCATTAATAATTTTCCCATCCCATATCATAAGAGACTGAAGGTCTCTAAACTTTTCAATACCATCTAGACTATTTATATGATCATCATCATCTAAGAATAATTTTTCTATTCCGTTTAAATCCTCTTCTTTCAATTTTCCCTTAATGTTGTATTCCTTTTTTACATATCTATAAAAATTTTTATCTTTGATAATATTATTTGCATACATATAATAATCTACAGAAAAAAATCCAATCAATAGTATAATAATTAAAATCTTTTTTTGTAGCTTATATGTTACATTCTCTTTATTAAAAGTCACAATAATAATCCATGAAAACCCACTAAAAACAACGATATAATTAGGTATATATATCCCACATCTAAAAAGAATATAATTACCAATCATCATAAGAGAAAAAATAATTCCTTCTTTTTCTTTTGTATTGTTTGTTTTATTTCTTATTAAGCTTCCTATTAATAATCCTATCCACCAACTTGGAAATACTCCATCAAAAGACATATCTTTTATAAATAAATGCACCCACATTAAACCTATCATAAAACTAACTGACCAAAAGCTATCTTTTTTGTACCATTTTTTTGTCTCCATGTTTTCCCCACTTTAAAAATATTTTTTATAAATTTTATTCTTGTATATGTCTTTATTAATAAACATACTTCCTCTATAGTTTACCATTATTTTACTATATTCCATACTGCCTTTCAATTTAATTCTTCCATATAACAAATTGGCATCAATACTATATATTTTTTAACCTCCTCAAAATCTCATCATACACAATCTTCCTCTCATCTATATCAAGCTTATTCACCCTCCCAATAACAACCTTCGCCAAAGCTCTTGCCATTCGTTTCTCTAAAACACTTTTATCGGGAATGTTGACGACTACTTTGATTTTTTGTTTTGGCATATTTGTACATCCCCCTTCTTTATCTAATGAATATTAAGAAATGGGTTTGTACTATTCCAATTTGTGTAATATTATCCACTTCATTGATGTATTTATAAATAATACAAGTACTAAAATCCCGCTGTTGCGTAAAAATATGAATAACTACTTATACAAGGAGGTGATGAACATATCAACCATTGCCATATATTCTCGTAAATCGAAAGCTACTGAAAAAGGTGAATCTATCCAAAATCAGATAGACCTTTGCAGAGACTATGCAAAGAAGCATTTCCAAGGAAATAATTTTCTTGTTTATGAAGATGAAGGCTACTCTGGTGGGAATAGTAATCGACCTAAGTTTCAAAAGCTGCTAAAGGATTTAAAAAAGAAAAAGTTCCAAGTACTTATTTGTTATCGATTAGATCGGATTAGCAGAAATATTTCTGATTTCTCAGGTCTGGTTGCTCTCCTTCAAGAGTACAATATTGATTTTGTATCCATTCGAGAACAATTCGATACTTCTACTCCTATGGGACGTGCCATGATGTATATTACTTCTGTATTTGCACAGCTTGAAAGAGAAACCATTGCTGAAAGAATCAGAGATAATATGTTAGCCCTAGCTAGAACAGGCAGGTGGCTTGGGGGAAAGACTCCTATGGGATTTAAGAGTAAAGGAAGTACATATTTCAATGTAGAAAATATAAAGAAGAAAATGTATCACCTTACTCCCATCCACAAAGAACTAGAATTAGTAAAAGTCTTTTATAAAAAATATTTAGAGCTAGGTTCTCTTACAAAGCTTGAAAGCTGGACGTTAGAAAGTCACATTAAAACTAGAAATAACAAAGACTTTGACAAGAGTATTTTAAAAGTGATTCTTGCGAATCCTGTTTATGTTATAGGTGATAAAATAATATATGAATATTTTCAAAATCTAGGTTCTGATATAGCTAACATGGCTGAAAAATTTGATGGTACTCATGGACTCATGGTCTACAACAAGCATGATGAAAAGAAAAATAGGATTATTAGAAAAGACCCTTCTGAATGGGTAATTGCCATAGGAGAACATGAAGGGATCATTCCTTCTCATGAATGGATACGAGTGCAAAATTTATTAGAAGGCAATAGACAAAAGGCTCCTAGAGTAGGCACTAGCAACTTTGGATTGATTACAACTTTACTGCGGTGTAAAAACTGTGGTTCTAAGATGAGAATTTCTATATCGAAGAAAAAGTATGGCATCTATTATTATTACAAGTGCTTAATGAAGGAAAGATCAAGGGGAAGTCGCTGCAATGTTAAAAATCTAAATGGTAATGAAGCCGATGAATTTGTAGTGAACGAACTGAAAAAAATGAGTCATGAAGATCATGAATTTTATCAGTTCCTTGTAAATGAAAGAAAAAAGTTAAACAATTTATCTTCTGTAAACAATGTTGATAAAGATAAGCTGTATGAAGAATTAAAAGAATGCAAAGCTGCCATTGGTAACTTAACTTTGCAGTTAGCAAAAAATCAAGATTCAAAAGCATCTAAATACATTATTGAACAAATCGAAAGCTTTGATGATAAAATCATCGAAATCCAATCTAAATTAGAAGAAACCTCTGAAAAAAAAGAAACGAATACACTTCAAAAGATAAACATTGATATTCTCATAAATCTAGTAAAAGATTTTTCTAAAAATGCTGATGAGCTTACTTTTTTAGAAAAGAAAAATATGCTCAAAGAAATCGTAGATGAAATCACTTGGGATGGAGAAACACTAGAGATCAATGTTTTCCCTTCATTCGACAAATGATAAACCCCATTTTTATAATTAATAGTCCGTCTTTTTGGAGACATAGCAGAAGCTATATCAATGGCAGACAGAGTAATTGTTCTATCAAAAAGACCTGCCATGGTAAAAAGTATTCATGAAATTCATCTAACACTTGAAAACGAGAGAACACCGCTTTCATCTAGAGAAGCTCCTGAATTTCGCCATTATTTCAATAATATATGGAAGGAGCTTGATGTTCATGTTAGATAAAGCAGCAGACCATAAACACGTAAAAAATAAACAGTTTTCTAGAGATCATATAAATTTTTTAACTGCTCATAAAAAAAGAAAAAAATTCATCTTTATTACACAAATATCCCTACTCGTAATATTTTTTGCCCTTTGGGAAATAGCTGCAAGACTTGAGATGATTGATACTTTTCTTACAAGCTATCCTTCTCAAATGTGGCATTTATTTTTAAAGCTCGCAAGAAATGGGGCTTTATTTAAGCATATTTGGGTCAGTTCTTTTGAAACAATTGTTGGCTTTTTATTAGGTACCTTCTTAGGGACCTTAATTGCAATTCTTTTATGGTGGTCAGATTTTATCTCAAAAGTTTTAGATCCTTATATGGTTATTTTAAATGCACTTCCTAAAACAGCCTTAGCTCCTATTATCATTCTTTGGGCAGGCGCAGGGATTACAGGGATTATTTTTACTGCTCTGACCATTTCAATCGTTGTTACTATTTTAGGTGTCTATGGAGGATTTAAAGAAGTTGATGAGGATAAGATAAAGATGCTCCAAACCTTTGGGGCAACAAAAGTACAAATACTTCAAAAGGTCATCATCCCAGCAAGTATTCCTACTATTATTAATGCCTTAAAAATCAATGTAGGACTTTCTTGGGTAGGGGTAATCGTTGGAGAATTTTTAGTATCTCAAGCAGGAATAGGATACTTGATTGTTTATGGTGGGCAAGTGTTTAAATTAGATTTAGTTATGACAAGTGTCATCATTTTAGCAATCCTTGCATCCCTTATGTATCAGGGAGTAGCCTATTTTGAGAAAAAATTAATGAAGGGAAGATAAAGTGAAATAGGGTCTTTTACCTATTAAAAGTCCCTATTCTCTTTTTGTCATTCATATACTTTAATCTCTAAACAGTTCATTATACAAGAGTTTTGAACATTTTCCCAATCACCTTATCTAGCAATAAATTCTTTTATATCAATGACTTGCTCCCACTCTAATTCCCAAAATACTGCTTGTATTGATTTTTCATGTTTCGGACTAGTTATATATTCATCATGCCAATCTAGATCAAATATTAAATTCCAACTTTTTTCTATTTGATCCCTCAATGAATTTATTTTTTCCGATTTTTTATTAAAATCCTGTAAATCTAATAATGTTATGTTATTTTTGTCCATTTCTTCATCAAATACATTATTCTCTTTTTCATTTTTAGATATGTACCAATAATTTAGTACAAAATGAAATAAATCAAAATCAGATAAAAGTACTTTATGATCTTCAATTTCGAATTCAATTCTATATAGTTTTGTTCCTTTTTCTCCATAACCACTATATCGTAAATCTGGTTTTCTTTTATCCTCATTACACCATTGATACCAAGCCCATACTGGATATGTTAAATCATCAGGCATATTTATTTTTAATCTTATTTTCATTTGTTCAATCATCCAATTATATGCCATTTTAAAATCATCATATACATGATTGGCATTGCCCCGTAAACTACCAGTTTCTTTCAATTGCTCATATTCTTTTGTGTTTTTAATAGTCCAAAGTCTGATAACACCACTCCCCTTCTCATGTTAGCTATAATATAATATTTATATAAATCTTACACCCTATAACAGCTTACCACGATACATGGTAACACAAAAACAATAAATATCATTCTCAACAGTAAAAAAACTATATTTAATACCTAAAAAAGACTGTTGTTACTGACAAGCCAGAGATTGTATGGAATTATGAACATCTGTGCTAACTGAATTCACCAACTAAAATCTCCATATAATACTTCTTTCATTGTATTATCTTTTTGCCATTCATATACTCTAATTTCTGGACAGTCCCAGCTAATATTCTCTAAACATACTTCATATTTGCCATCATTATTCAGATCAAATATGCCTAAATAATATAATCCTATACATGAATCTATTCCAAATGGTAGCTCACTAAAATCCTCTCTATAATCTAAATCTTTTAATTTACGACCTTCATAATAAATAGGGATTACTTTATCCTTCTTTAAAATAACTGCCGTAATATAAACACCTGCTCCATCTTTGAATCGATCCTCAGCATTTATCTTAGGACAATACTCTTCATCATTTGGAGTTCCAGCTAAAATAAGCTCTTCCTCCACACCATCATCATCTATGTCAGCTGAAGTAACTTTTGTAATATTTACTTTTGTATCATTTAATCCATTAGCATCTAATATTTTTCGTATAGCTAAGGTATGACGTTTTGTAACAGCTACATCCATTTTTAATTTTTTAGGTATGGGATTATAATCATGAGTTACTCCTAATGCTGTATCTTTAATTTTTTCATTATTCACATAAAAATCATAAGACAAATTATAGAAAGTACCACTTGTTATAGACTCATCTGGTGCATAACATAAAAATTTATTTGTCTTCACAATTTTATCAGTCATACTATAGAGATAATATGTTTGTTTTTGATTAATTTCCTCAATTGTGATATCTCTAACAGATGAAATACCATCCATACCTTTAATTTTATTGCTATCATATTCACTTTTTAATTGGTTGCTGTTCCATTGTCCATCTTCAAAAGTACCTAAAAATAAATCATCTATAGCAATATAAATAAGATCGTCTACTATTTTAGCATCCTGTAATTCTTTAGTATTATTTATTTTCTCAAATTCATCCTTCTTATCAGTTTCATTAGAAACTTCATTAGAAACATCATAAATGTATGATCTTTGTTGATCAAGTAAATCTTTATACCTTATATGTCCAAACATAACATTAGGATTGTGTTTCTTTCTATAAATCCATTTCTTCTCAATCTTATGGTTCTTTAAAATAACAATATCCATTCCTTTGTAAACTTGTCCTTCTCTAAAAACATATATATACATCTCATCATTTTGTTTTGATTGTTCCACTGCTATTTTACTTACTTTATAAATTTCAGAACCTTTTGTGTCATTTTCATTTGATTCAAATCCAAATTCTCCAACTTTTTTGATTTTGTCATTTGTTTTCTTCATAATCAACACATTTTCATACGCTGGATGTATCAAATCATTAACAACATATAAATGATAGGACTTATCTAATTCATATGAAAATAAAGGATTTTGTGGCTCTTGCTCTACTTGTTCATTCAAGGTCTTTTCATACACAGATGTAGATACATCACTTTTATCGATTTGTGCATCTACATGACTCTTTTCCACTACAGAGCTTGCTGTGTTTTCTTTACTACATCCTCCTAATGTGAAAAGTAGCATTACTACTAATATTATTTTTCCTGTATCCATAAATTTTTTCATTCTTTCACCCCTCGTATCTATTTGAACAGTTTCAAAATATATTATACACAACTTTGGAATATTTTTCTAATATCCTAACTTTATTTTATCATCATATTACTACAATCATTAATGCTCTTTAAATAAATGTTGGACTTTCATGGGTAGAGATTATCGTAGGAAAATTTTTAGTGTCTCAGGTTCGAATAGGTTATCTAATCATTTATGGAGGTCAAGTGCTTAAGCTAGATTTGGTTATGACGAGTGTTATTATATTAGCTATCTTAGCATCACTTATGTATCAATGGGTTGCTTATCTTGAGAAAAAATTGATAAATTCCAGGCAAATAAAAATAAGGTATATTTTTCTACAATATACCTTATCTTTCCTAACACTAATCAACCTCACCCCATATAGGGTGAGGCATTGTGTTTTATTTTACTGTAATCATTAAATTACGAATTATATTGATTAAATCATCATATCCTGCAAGGAATTGTAGCAGTGTTCTGGATGTAGCACCAAAGGTATCAAATTCTTCTACCTTCATACCATCTGGATTATATGCTTTTCTAAAGTCCTCAATTTTATTTAATAATTCTTCAATAATCTTTGGATCTACAGGATCATCTATTCGATCAACAATTGTAACATCAGAACCATTGAATCGTTTTTGCCATTTATATGGGATTGTTTCTATCATATCTCCACCAATAAATTCTGACCACTGTAGATGATTTCGATAAGCTGCTGCAAGAAGTTTTGTCTTATATCCACGCTCATTAAATATTTTATAAGCGTTTTTCATAGTTGCAACCCCTGCCCACTCTAAGCACTTAGGGTCAACAATAATACCATCTCTGTCTACTACAATCTTTAACCAATCATCAACTCTTCCTACCATGATTGTGCATACTGGATGCATATTGGATATATCCTTACCTTCTTTTACACGTCTAGCAAGTCCTCTTTCTACTGCTTCAGCTACTGCAATTGCCTGTGGTACTGTAAAGCTAACAGTTGCATTTATATTCACACCTTGATAAGTTGCTTCTTCAATTGCTTCTACACCAGCTTTTGTTGTAGGCATTTTCACCATCATATTTGGTGCTAATTGACTGAATCTTACAGCTTGTTCTACCATAAGTTCTACATCTCTATAATATTTTGTATTGGTCTGTATTGAAATTCTTCCTTTTTCCCCATTTGTTTGTTCAAAAATAGGTTGAAGCAATTTTGCTCCTGCTACTGCCATTTCTTCATTGATCTTCCAAGCAATATCATCTTCAGTTGCTTTTGGCATCTGTTGAATAAGCTCAAGAATTCTATCCTTGTAAAGATGCATTTCTTTCTTCAATACATTCCCTACAATCACAGGATTGGTCGTAGCCCCTACTGCACCATTTTCAATAGCATACTCTAATTCCGAAATAGAACACGAGTCATTCCAATAGTCTGTAACACTTGTACTAGCCATTTCATGTAATGGACTTTTATATTGAGTCATTCTTTTACCTCCTAGATCTTTTTTATCATATGTACAATGCTTTTGATTTTTTAGAAGCTTTATGTACGTGAAAACGTATACATCTATTTTAACATAGATAAGTTTAAAAATGGATGTTTTTAAATATAAAATTATAACAATAGTGAAGTTAGTGAAATTTTCACTGGCCCTTTATGATATTCATCTTCCATAAATACAAAACAATAGACCATTACTTACAACCGTATCCATTGTAGTTACTATTTTAATCATACATAAAGGATTTGCTAAGATTGAAAGGGCTAAAATAAAAGTAACCTTTCAAGCTATATGGGTTTACTATACAGCTTTACAATAGGCTTCATATATTTTGAGTATGTGTTTATAAATCCACTTGGCTTATTGTAGTTTGTAAATACTACTACAGTTAATTTTTCTGAAGGAATACGCGCCACTGCACTACCAAATCCACAAGTTCCTCCCGCAAAACCAATCACTTTTCTACCATAACTATAGTAGTGAAACCAACCATAGCCACATGTATCTCCATCTCCCGTAGCTGAACCACTTGAAAAAGCTTCATTTAATGTTTCTAGGCTTACTAATTTATCTGTATATAGGGCTTGATCCCATTTATAATAATCCATTAAAGATGTATATATCCCTCCATCTCCAAGAACAGCGCTTACAAGACTTTGATCCCTTTCAATATATTTATCATCTACCTTCGTTGTCCCATACGCTCTATTTTTTACTGTAGATACGCCCTTTTCATAAGCTACAGTATTATTCATTTCTAAAGGCTTAAATATATTTTCCTGTAGAAAGCCTGCAAAGCTCATTCCAGAAACTTCCTGAACTATCATTGCAAGTAACACATAATCCGCATCACGATATTGATATTTGCTGCCTGGTTCACATTCAAGTCTATTTTGATTTTTATATAGCCTTAATACATCTGCGTCCGTTACTTGTTCTTTTTGATCTTTAGGGATGATCTTTTGATAATCTCTCAACCCTGATTGATGTTCTAATAAATTTTTTATAGTAATTTTCTTTCCGTAATCAGGAAAATCTGAAAATACATCTGTTAATTTCATATCATATGTTAAAAGGTTTCTTTCTTTTAAAATCATGATACTCATTGCTGTAAATGCTTTAGTCATAGATGCAATTCTATAATTGGTATATTCGTTTGCAGGTATTTTCCTTTTCATATCTGCTAATCCATAACTTTTTTTGAATATTATATCACCATTTTTTATAACCATGACACTTGCTCCTGGTCCATCAGTGGTATTATTAAATTGTCTAAAAAGAAAATCCATCTTTTTTTCTTTACTTACAAAAAGTTGAAAAATTATAACCCCAGCAATACACAATAAAAGAATTCTAGGTAATTGTTTTGTTATTCTATCCATAGCTGCTTCCCCCTTATCCCATTTATAGATAGTATAACATTTTTGTAAATATATACCATAACCAATCACGTATCCTCTCGTTGCTATCTAAAAAAACATTCATACCCAGTTGCTAAACACCATCTCTAATTCATCTAAATCTTCTTAAAACCCACCTCTTAATGCACTAAATTCAAAACTTTCATATGAATTTATCCTTTCAAAAATCTTTGTACCCCTTATATATCAACGATCTCCTTGTTTTTAAAAAAATTTACAAAAGATAGATAAATTTTGTAATAGAATATAGAAATATTTCCAATACTATAAATAACTCGTTGCTATTTATGTCTATCTATGATATACTTAGTTTCGAAAATAAAATTTAATTTTTTGGAGGATTTTTACATGAAAACAGGTACAGTTAAATGGTTTAACTCAGAAAAAGGTTATGGATTTATCTCAGTAGAAGGTGGAGATGACGTATTCGTACATTTCTCTGCAATCCAAGGAGACGGATTCAAAACTTTAGAAGAAGGTCAACAAGTTGAATTCGAAATTACTGATGGAAACAGAGGCCCTCAAGCTAGCAACGTAGTTAAACTTTAATCTGAGCTATTATTTTATTATATAATAAATATGAAACCTATTAGTTTTAGCATGTCTAGAAGATAATATATTTCTATTTATATATAGTTAAGATAATAACGGAGAAAAAGAGTTATTGCCTATGCAATAACTCTTTTTTATATATTGGATAAAGGAAAAATCTAACTTTCAATCTAACATTTTCATTTCTGTTCAATTTACAGGCTCCTTTTCAAAGCTTTTGTTCCATAAAAATATATTCATAATAGCTATCACCCCTAAGTAAATAATCCTTCCATAGAATGAATTTCTCACAAAAAAGTGTATTGCTGCTAAAATTCCACAAATAAAGGCTGCAAGAAAAAATATCTCTAAACTATTTTCTTGAACATGCTTAAAATCTTTACTAAAGGGCAGTTCATTTGAAGACCTTCTAAAAAGTATAATATTGATCAAAATCATATTGAATAGGATCAAAATTAAATCAATGATGATCTTATACCCATAAATCAATAAGAATATGCAGCTTACAAATAAAAATACAGGTATATGATATTTCACTAAAAAAGCTTTCCATGCACCCTTATGAATAGGTGTACAATTTTTCATGGGTAAAATTTTATAAATCCATACGCCTTTATACTTTTCACTAGTTTTTAACATAAGAATAGAGCTAGACATCATTTGCACCGTTAAATATGCAAATAGATATAATTTTTCCCCTCTCATTTCTCTGATTGTCTCTATTATAGAGTCCCCATCTAGTAACTCTCTTCCCATAATAATGAGTGGAAAAATAGCTGCAAAAGCAATATTCGGATATATTTTTAATTTCAATGTTCTTTCACTTGAAAGCATATTTTGGGTAAATCTAAAAAATATATTTTCCATTCTGTCAAAGGAAAATATTTTTGCTATTTTTTTATGCATTCTTCCCTTCATCTCATAATATTTAGCATTCTTAGCGTTTTGATGATTTAATTTCAAGAGATTTTTTTCAAAGTAAGGGATTACCTTTTTTATATGTATGATTAGAGCTACTAATGGAACTAACAAACACAGACTACTTAAAATAATATTATATGGTTCATAATTTTGATGAATCAATAATTCAAAAGGAGCTGAAAACCAAGCTGTAGGAATAAAATAAGTCCACCATTTTGGTGTAAAAACCACATCATCTCCAAAAATGTCAAACATCCTCCCTATAAACTGATATCCAATCATCATAGTAATAGACAATATAATTTGAAAATAATTAATAATATCCTTTAGCTTTTCTCCATCAAAAAAGTGAAGAATCACACAATATAATAAAGAAGAAATAAAAACGATAAATCCCGCAATGAATATTAACTCTATAAAAAATAACAATCCAAACAATAGTCCATATTTTACTACACCTGCTATCAAAGAAGGTCCTGCCATACTCATAATAATCATAAATAGATAAATAAAAACATGAATGACCTTGGCTATATTTATAGTCTTTTCATTAATGGGCTTAGTTAATAAAATGTTTTTATCCTTTACATCTAATAAAACAGATGAAAAATCTGAAATCATAATAGTCATAACCATAAACATAATCATCCCAAAACAAAAATTCAGCTTTACAAATAAAGGGAAAGAAGCAATCATAGTAAACATGATAATTAACCCCATAAAACCGTATCCCCATAAAGACTTCATAAATAAGTTACTGTCTTCATTTTGATCTTTATTTTGATTACTCATGGCTGTAGGAACTCTTCTTGTATCCATGATTAATTTTAGTTGTAATATTTTTCTCATGACCTTGTAGTCTACTCCTGATTTTTCAAAAACAAACCGAAATTTATCTAAAACCTTTAAGGATCTAAAGTCTTTCATTTTTTACACCTCCTTAAGGATTCCTATAAATTCATCTGCAATCTCTTTATGCTTGTCAAAGCCTGTTAATTGGTTAAAGATTTCTTCTAAGGAACCTTCCCTACTTTTCTCTTTTAACTCTTCAAAAGTTCCATCTGCAACGATTTGACCGTCATTTAAAAGGAGTATCCGATGACTGATTTTTTCTACTACCTCCATAATATGAGATGAATAAAAAATAGTTTTTCCTTCCTTTGAAAGCTTTGATAGAATCTCTTTAAAAACCATCACACTATTAGCATCTAACCCACTTAAAGGTTCATCTAAAAATAGTATATCCGGGTTATGAATTAAGCTTGCTATAATTAATAGCTTTTGCTTCATTCCCTTTGAATAAGAAGAAATTCTACTATAGAAATGCTCTTCTATTCCAAATAGCCCCATAAGTTTTTTTGCCTTTTCCTCTACAGTTTTTGCTTCTAATCCATAAACTTCTCCTAAGAAAGTAAGATATTCATAGGCTGTTAGATGATCATATATTTCAGCCGTTTCTGGTACATAACCAATCCTTCTTTTATAACCCATTGTATCCTCTGAAATATCTTTTCCGAAAATCTCTATTTTCCCTCTATATTGCTCTACTATACCTAGAAGAATTTTTACTGTGGTACTTTTTCCTGCCCCATTGGGTCCAATATATCCTATGATCTGTCCTGGATAGATTTCTACATTGATCCCCTTCAAAATATCTTCTCCCTCTCCATAATTCATTTTTAAATCATTTATTACAATAACGGGTACTTGATCCATATCCATCCTCCTACTAAAATTTTTATCCTGCTTCAGAATGATTCTGGAATATTATACCACAAAAATCCACTATCTATCACATAAAAATTACCTGCTAGATAGCAGGTAATTATCTGTTTATTTAACGATTTTTTGAATTTGTTCGTGTTTATAACCTTTTATATTTTTTTCCTTTGCTTGATTAATGATCAACAGGTCTACTCCATCCTCTTTGATTTTAAAAACTTTTCCCTTTTGCTTCGTACCAATCACATTTACTGGCGCACCTACCTTTAGTAGTTTAATTCTTTCACTACTACAAACACCACACTTATTAGGATCTTTTTCAACCCTTCTACATTCTGTGCAATAATAAAGTTTCGCCATTTTACCTACCCCCTCACTTTTTGTAGTTTTCGTTATATTATTTATTCTATAAATATTCTGAATTTCCTTTCTATTATAATATTTTTTTATACAAAATATTCCTTTTTCCTAATAAAACAAATAGAAAAAGTCGTACTACTTTTATAGCACGACTTTTGCATTTATTTTTTTCTCTTTCTTTTTCTTCTGCTTTTCTTTCCTTGAGCTGGTTCTATACTAATGGCATTTCCTTTTATTGTATTTTTACGCATCTTCATAAGAACTTCTTCTGCATACTCTTCTGGTACTTCTACAAAGGTATAATCATCATGAATATCTATTACACCTATATTTCTTCCCTTCATGCTTGTTTCTCCAGCAAGTGCTCCTACTACATCCTTGGCTCTGATCTTTTTATTTTTACCAATATTGATAAACATTCTAACCATGCCTGTTTCTTGAGCACCTGTATCTTTAACGCTCTTAGGGCTTTCCATCTTTATTTCCTTCGCCTCAGGTAGAGCTAGTTCCATCTTAAGAAGGGCTGCTGCAACCTCTATAGAAGGACAATCATCCTCGATTAAATTCTCAACGATTTTAATATACTTTTGTAGATTTCCTTTTTCAATCTTTCTTTTGATACGACCTACAAGAGCTTCTGTCTTTATTGTTTCAATATCTTTGATCGTAGGAATAGGATGTTGCTTGATTTTTTTCTTTGTATATTTCATAATATTTTTCAAAAGATAAAAATCTCTTCCTGTTACAAAGGAGAAGGATGTTCCTGTTTTTCCTGCTCTTCCTGTTCTTCCGATTCTATGAACATAATAATCTTCATGAGCTGGTACATCAAAGTTAAATACATATTCTACATCATCAATATCAAGTCCTCTTGCTGCAACATCTGTAGCTACTAAAATCTCTATATCTCCACGCTTAAATTTGTTCATTACATTCATTCTTAGAGTTTGCTTCATATCTCCATGAATTTTATCTGTTAAATAACCTCTACTTTGTAAAAGGTCTGTTACTTCATCTACCTTTTTCTTTGTATTACAAAATACAATAGAAAGCTTTGGATTATATACATCTATTAATCTTGTTAAAACTTCTAATTTATCTCTTTCCTTTACTTCTATGTACTTTTGTTCAATATTTGGTGTAGTTAATTCCTTATGAACTACTTTAACGATTTCAGGGTTTTCCTGATATTCGTTAATAATCTCAAGTATAGCTCTCGGCATTGTAGCAGAGAAAAGTAATGTTTGTCTTTTTTTCTGTACGCTTTGTAGGATTGTTTCTATATCTTCTCTAAATCCCATATTTAGCATTTCATCTGCTTCATCTAGTATGAACATTTCTAGATTATCAAGCTTTAAAGTTTTTCTTCTGATATGATCCATTACTCTACCAGGAGTTCCGATAACGATTTGTGCACCTTTTCTAAGACCTTTGATCTGTCTATCTATCGATTGACCTCCAAAAACTGGTAAAATATTAATTCTCTTTTTATATCTTCCAAGCTTTGAAAGTTCCTCTGAAACTTGTACAGCCAATTCCCTTGTTGGACATAATATAAGAGCTTGGGTTTCTTTTTTATCTGGTGATACTTTATCTATAGCAGGTATTCCAAAAGCTGCTGTTTTTCCCGTACCAGTTTGAGCTTGTCCTACCACATCTCTTCCTTCAAATACTAATGGAATAGCCAATCCTTGTATAGGGGTTGTCTCTTCAAATCCCATATCCTTTACTGCTTGCTTGATTTCCTTTGAACAAGCTAAATCTTCAAATCTAATTTTTTCCATTTAATCATTCCTTTTCTTATTTAAATTCAGCAAATATCTTATTATACCATTAATCTATTACTTTTAGTATTTTTTTCTTATTTCTTTTAAATATTCATCTTTTAGATTATTTTTTTAATCCATTTGCTATTTTCAATTTTTTTTAATAAAACGAACCGTCTTTTACTTTATTATTCATTTTCTTATTTGTCAACAATATTATTGACTTATTCTAAAAAAAAATCAAAATAAAATGATTTTTATATAGGTATTATTAATCCTTATAATCTACCTAAAATCTATTCCATTATTTTGAAAATTGCCTCTATTATTACGGTTCCACTTGTAGTAGAATTATATTAGGCATAAAAATATAGATACAAAGGAGGTCTATACTCATGAAAAAGCAGACAAAAGCTGATCTTTGGCTTATTCTAGCCACGTTTTTTTGGGGTAGTTCTTATATACTGACTAAATTCGGACTCGATGAACTCGATCCCTTTCATCTTTCTGCACTTCGATTTATTATCGGATTCTTAGTTGCTGCTATAGCACTTTATCCCCATTTAAAAAATACAAATAGACAAACCTTAAAATATGCAGCCATATTCGCTATCATCCTTACAATGGTTTTTGCTACCCAAGCCTATGGTATTTTATATACTACTGTAGCCAATGCTGGATTTCTCATCAGTTTAACAGTCATCATGGTTCCTGTACTATCTATTTTCTTTTTAAAGGAAAAACCTAATTCTAGTACTCTCCTTGGTGTACTTTTAGCTTTTATAGGGGTTATTCTCTTAACTGGTATAGAATCTCTACAATTTAATATAGGGGATGGACTCTCTCTCCTCTGCGCTCTACTCTATGCTATTCATATTTTGTTGATGGATCGGGTGACAAAAGCCGTAGATGCTATAGCTTTAGGAATCTGGCAGCTTGGATTTGCAGGGTTATTCAATATTATTTTAGCCCTTATATTAGAAAAACCTACATTGCCCCATACAACATCTACATGGATCGTAGTATTATTTCTAGCAATTTTTTGTACAGCTATCGGTTTTGTTGTCCAGTGCTATGCCCAACAATACACAAACTCAACCCATACAGCACTTATTTTTTCATTAGAACCTGTATTTTCAGGATCACTAGCTGTTCTTATCTTGCATGAAACATTAACTGCACGTGGGTGGATTGGCGCTGCATTATTAATCTCTGGAACATTGGCTTCCGAGCTAGATATACTCAGCTTATTTCCAAAGAAATTGCCCCTTAATAAAACCCTTCCTCCTCAAAATTAAATAAGCCCCCTTAAAATAGACATTTACTAAAATTTCATTGTCTATCTTAAGGGGTTTTTTAGTAGTATTTCTTTAATTCTGAAAGTATTTATTCTACACTCTCTTTTTCTCCCACGTTCCTCTTTTATACCCTATAAATAGGACAATCATTTCCCCTACATCTGCTAATACATAGGTACTCCAAACCCAAATGATTGGTAAATGCATGATATAAGTAACAATTGCAAGCATAGGAACCTGTATGCCCCATCTAGCAACTAAACTTGACACCAAAAATGGAATATTATAGCCTGATCCTGAAAATACACAGCCAAGTCCCATAGCTACTGCTACCCCTATTAACGATGGTGCTACTACTCGAATCATCAATACACCTGTTTCTATCACTGCTTGATCATCCGTAAATGCATCCATTATTTTTTGTGGAAATAATATACTAATTAGAATCAATAAGCTCATACATCCTACACCCACCATTACTGCTCTTATAGCTGTAGCCTTTGCTCTATCAATCTTTTCTGCACCTAAACATTGTCCTACAATAGCACTTGCACCCATATTTAGTCCCAACAAAGGTAAGAATGTAAAGTTAAAAAGCTTATTTCCTATTCCCATGGTTGCAATGGCTACAGTTCCATAAATAGTTACAAATTTTAATGTCATTATTGCTGCAAGATTTCTAGATAATATTTCAAACCCGCTAGGAAGTCCTATAGTAATAAGCTTTTTATCCATTTCTTTATCTAGCTTCAATAAATTCTTTACTTGAATCTTCACCTTTGTTTTTCCAGATATAAATATATAAATTCCTATCCCAAAGGCGACCATTGTAGAAAGGACTGTAGCTAGTGCTGCTCCAAATACCCCTAAGTTAAATCCTGGTATATTTACATAGGGTACTTTTTCAAATATAAAAATAGGATCTAATATAACATTAATAACTGCTGCAATGACCATGATAATCATGGGCTTTTTAGCATCTCCAATACATCTAAAGGCTGTATTTACAGTAAAAGATGAAAACATAATGGGCAAAAAAAATATCCTTATATATCCATAGGATAATGCACTTTTGATGACTTGCTGATCCTTAGTAAAAAATTCTAATAAGGGTTTTAAGAGAATCAAAATAATTCCTCCAGCTATGATAGCTACTAACCCTTTAAAGGTAAGGGTTTGCTCTATTACACGACTTGTCTTTTCCATATCATTTTTCCCATAGTATTGAGAAATTAAGGATACGGAACTCGTACCGATTATACTATTGAGTACATCTACTAACCAAAATATTGTTGCAAATATGGTTACACCGGCTACGGCTGTGGAAGAGATTTTACCAATCCACATCATATCTACTAAATCATATGCTGATTGAAATAAAAAACCTAGCATTGTAGGTAATGACATTTTCAATAAGTTTTTTGTAATATTTCCTTCTAATAGACTTTTCTTGTAACCATATTCCATAAGTTTGTACACTCCTATTGATCAAATTCCTTTATAATAAAACCATACTATTTATTAACCCTTTTGTCTATAATCATTCTAAAGAAATCCTAGCCAATTTTAAATTTGACTAGGATTTCTTTACTATACTTTTAATCCATTTACAATCATTGCATTTCCTTGAGGAGGTATACTTCTTGTTAATATCCCATTAAAAATAATATCTACATTTTGTCCAACCTTTAGTTTTTCAAAAGTCATTACGATTGTATGCTCATTAATATGAAAAATATATTCCATTCCCTTTGTATCTTCAATCAGCAATGATCTTTTACCATCTCTCATAGTAATCTTTTTAATTTTCCCAGAAACCATTTCAAGCTGATCTTTTGATGAGTCCTTTAAATCCGATTTTTCTATTTTCTGTACAGAATCATAAATATTATTTAAATAATCAGCCTTTTGAGGATGAATCTTTGAAGAGCATCCCATCATACAAAGTAAAGCAATCAAAAACACTACTGTTATTTTTTGTCTCACACATCTCATTCCTTTTATAGATATTTTATTCTACATGGTTAGTATGTGAGTTTTTTGATTTTTTATTGCAAACCTCTAATTTGTTAATCTACCAATTTATCTCTTAACTTTCCTAGAAAATCTTGAATATTTGCTACAATGGTTTTTCCTTGTAGGGTTCCTCGATCTCTTAATTTATTTAATACAAACTCCGAAACATCTACTGCATAAATATATACAGGTCTTACTTCTCCATCAACAACTGTAAAGGACGGGGTTACATTTCCTGTAGCAATGGTATGTAGCTGAGTTGCTAAACAAATTACAGTGGTAGCACGTCTTGCATGACTTCTCATCATTTCTTGAGAATCATATACATTTCCAATTACACTTGGAAGAGGTCCATCATCCCTTATCGAACCTGCAAGTACCATAGGTACATGATTTTTAATACACGCATGGACGATTCCATTTTTCACATCTCCATTTTCAACTAATTTTTCTAAAGACCCTGCTTTTTTTGCTCTATTAATCGCATCAAGATGATGATAATGTCCATTAGGCTTTGAATCTTGATTATAAATATCTTGACCTAGAGCTGTTCCAAATAATGCTCCTTCAATATCATGGGTAGCTACAGCATTTCCAGCTAAAACCGCATGGGCATATCCATTTTCTATTAAATCTGCCATTGATTTTCTAGAGCTATAATCAAAGGATACAGCAGGTCCTAAAACCCATACAATATAGCCATTTTCTTTTTCATGCTTTAAAAGCTCAAATAGCTCCTCATAATCTTTGGTATAAGCTGTTTCTCTAGATCTTCCACTCCTAAAGGCAAATACATCTCCCTCTTTTTCCTCTTCCGAAAATCCATTTGCATATAAGTAAATTCCTTCACTACCATCTTCTGTTCTACCTATAATGACTCCGTCTCCTACTTTTAAATTTCTAAATTCCTTCATTTCAATTTTTCCATTTTCTACGATAACAGGTACACAATCCATTCTACTCTCTGTTGCTAAAATCCATTTTCCATTTATCTTAAAATACTCAGGATACATAGAAGTTACATGATAATTTTCAGGGGCAACTCCGTCCTTCGTTACCTTCTCTACTTTTACATTTGGAGCAACTTGAAAGTTTTTCTTCTCAAAATCTGGATGATTGTATTTAGGCATTTTAAACATATACGTATTCCTCCCTATGATTCAAACAAATGCTGTCATAAAATTTCATGCACTTGTATAATTAAAAATTTTGTCATAATTTTTATGTATTTATCAAATTTTGCTAAACCATCAATTATCATATCATAATTCTATTTGTTCTATCAAGTAATGAAAGTCATCTCTTCACCTTTTCCAATACATAATATTTTTCATATAAATATCATATATATATCATAAAAGGTTACATATATTCCCTAAAGGACTTTGATAGTTTTTGTAGAATTACTTATTATTGCAATTTTTATAATTTTCAAAATACGATTTGAATTCTAATTTTTTAATGGAGGCGCATACTATGAAACACAGACAAACCTTGGTCCTTCTATATGCATATTTTTTAATTTTTTATTATATTTTCTGTCCTTCTTCCACCCCTGCATTTCAAAACAATCTAACTTCACAAGAAAATACCGTAAGAGTTATCAGCTATAATATTCACTTTGGCATGGGGTCTTGGGGAAATCCAAATATATCTGAAATCTCACATTTTCTTTCTTCCATTGACGCAGATATTATTTGTTTACAGGAGGTAGATAAATTTTCAATAAGAAGTTTATTTACAAACCAACCAGAAGTTCTCAACAGCTCTCTATCTATGCAAATGACGTATAAGGAAACTAGTACCATCATATCTGGAGAAACAGGGAACCTTATTCTTAGTAAGTTCCCTATCGTTTCTGTAGAAAATATTCCACTGCCCTCTTTGAAATATCCTAGAAGCATTCAAAAAGTAATCGTACAAACTCCTTCTGGCCCTATAAGAGTACTCAATACTCATTTAGGTTTATCTGAAGATATTCGTCAAAGACAAATAAAAGTTCTTAGTAATGTCATTTCAAGAGATCCTTTGCCTACTATATTAGCAGGTGATTTTAATACTTCTAATTTATTAGAATTTCAGGACTTATTCTCATTTTTAAAAGACCCTGCCATTATTACGAATAATCATCGTGTCTATACTTTTAAAAACTCGAAGTATAATTCTAGAATCGATTATTTACTTATGTCAAAAAATTTTCTTATCGATTCCTATGCTGTTCCTAAAGTAGAGCTATCTGATCACTATCCTGTAGTTGTAGATATCAAACATAGATAAATCATAAGAGGACAGGAAATCCTGTCCTTTTTTTGATCTAATAGCTCTAGCTTATAGACATTTGATAAAATAGCCTTCCTTTTCAAAAGATTCAACAATCTGCTTTATATGCTCATGCCCATTGGTTTCTACGGTTACTTCAAGTTGTACATCCATAAAACGATCAACCGTTTTAAATTGGTTATGGTCAAGCTTGATAACATTAGCATTTATTTTTGCTAATATTTCAGAAATTCTTACAAGCTCACCAGGCTTATCTGGTAAATCAACAGAAAAAGAAAAGATTCTTCCTCGAGAAAACAGTCCTCGATTGATCATTGAAGATACGGTTAAAACATCAATATTTCCTCCACTAACCACACATGCAATTTTTTTATTTTTTTCTTTTATCTTCTTAAGACCTGCTAAAGATAATACCCCTGCTGTTTCTCCAATCAACTTATGCTTTTCTAAAAGAAGTAAAAAAGCTTCCATAATTTCAAAATCAGATACAGTGACAATCTCATCTACATATTCTCTTATGATAGAAAAGGTAAGACTTCCAGGACTTTTTACAGCAACTCCTTCTGCAATGGTATTGACAGCATCAAGATGAATAAGTTTGTTATGCTCCATGGATAGCTTCATAGCCTTTGCCCCTTCAGGCTCTACCCCTATAATTTTCACAGAAGGATTCATAGCTTTTGCAGCTACAGCAATCCCACTAATAAGACCTCCTCCACCAATAGGAACTAATATAGCATCTATATCCTTCATTTCTTCAAGGATCTCAAATCCAATTGTTCCTTGACCTTCCACAACATCTAAATCATCAAAGGGATGAATAAATACATATCCCTTCTCTTTTTTTAATCGAAGAGCTTCCTTATATGCATCATCATAACAATCCCCATATAACACTACATTTGCCCCAAAGTTTTTAGTAGCTTCCACCTTTATAAGAGGTGTTGTTTTCGGCATAACAATAGTTGCTTTCACGTTAAGAAGTTTTGCAGCATAAGCAACCCCTTGTGCGTGATTTCCAGCAGATGAAGCAATAAGACCTTTATTTCTTTCTTTAATAGATAATTTTGAGATTTTATTATACGCTCCACGTATTTTAAAAGCACCTGTTGTTTGTAAATTTTCTGGCTTAATATATACATGGTTTTCTGATTCTTTACTAAAGATTGGACTATGAATCAAATGGGTATCTTGCAGTACTGATTCTAGACGATTTTTAGCTTCTTTGAAAGTTTCATAATCAAATAATCTTTCCTCTTTTAAATATTGTGCTTTAACATTTTGCATATATGTACCTCCTCTATGGTCATTAAAAGATTTTAAATGAAATAAAAACTCGCCCATAAAAGATTTCTTCTTTTAAGGACGAGTGTAATTTCGCGGTACCACCTTACTTGCATTCATAAAAATAAATGCCACTTTTTCAGTTCTGACAAACCTAAGCCTTTAACGAGGCTAGTCGGTGCCTTTTACTTAATAATTTTCAAAGACACAGCTCAGGAGGGATTTGTATATTATAAACAGTATCGGTTCTCAGCAACCACCGACTCTCTGAAACTGCTGACTATAAAATACCTTTCTCCGTCGTAGCAATGATATTCTCATGTAATTTATTTAGGATTTTATCATGATTTATAAACCTTGTCAAGAAAATTGTTGTATATTTTCGAAAATTGTATCATTTGAATATCACATTTATATCTCTAATTTTCATCATAGAAATTTTCCAGTGTCTTCATAATACCTTCTTCTGATTTTACATTGATGCTATTGTTCCATTCCCTAGGAAATATTTTTTTATAACTAAAATAGTTAAACCTTTCATCTATTAAAAATACTACCCCTTTATCTGTTTCCGTTCGAATAACTCTTCCAGCAGCTTGCAGTACTTTGTTCATCCCTGGATAAGTATAAGAATAGTCAAAACCTTTATGATTTTTTTCATCAAAATAATCCTTTATGATATTTCTCTCCAAGCATATTTGTGGAAGACCTACTCCCACAATAATGGCTCCTATCAATCTATTTCCCTTTAAATCTATTCCTTCACCAAATATTCCTCCCATTACTGCAAAGCCTACTAAGGGAATTTTAGGCTTTTCTTCAAAGGATAATAAATAATCTTCTCTTTTTTCTTCATTCATGGTGCTTTCTTGCAGGATCGTTCTATATTCAGGATATTTTTCTTCAAATCGCTCATAAACCTCATGCATATATTTGTAGGATGGAAAAAATACTAAATAATTCCCTTTTTTCTGAGCTACAATTGTTTTTATATAATCTGCTATTTTATAATAACTATTTTCTCTATCCTTATATCTTGTTGAAATATTATTTCCGATCATCAAGCATAGATTCTTTCGGTCAAAGGGAGAAGGTAAAATGATATTTTTCTCTTCCCTATCCCCTCCTAAAATATCCTTAAAATATTCTATAGGGGATAAGGTAGCTGAAAAGAATATAGCTGATTTTCCTCTCTTAATAGCTTCACTTAATAGATAAGAAGGATCAAGACAAAACATTTTGAGTAGTACATCCTTCTCTTCTTTTTGTACATAAGTCACATAATGATCATCATAAAGCTCTGCAATTCTTATAAAAGATAGACAATCAAAAAATAATTCCAGTAATTCTGGATACCCCTTCTTTCCCTTTTTTTCGGCTAAAAACTCTTCACTTTCAGAGATGACCCGATTTAATAAATACAATATATCTTCAAACATTTCTTTTTGTATATAAAAATCTTTCTCTTCACAATACTTCTTAACTTTGAGCATATACTTATTCATTTTATCTAATGCCTTTGCAATCCGAGGCTCTGTATCTTTGAATATTTTTTTAACTTCTAAAAATGGCTTTTTAGTGAGCACTGCTGAGAACATTTCTCTCGCCCGATCTACCAGATTATGAGCCTCATCTATTAAAAAGGTACACTCATTCTGATGAAATTCAAATAAACCCTTCAAATATACCCTTGGATCAAATATATAATTATAATCGCAAATTAGACCATCTACCCATGTAGCTAAATCTAGTGAAAACTCAAAGGGGCAAATATGATGCTCTCTTGCATAATTTTCTATGACAATTCTTGATAATTCATCTTCATTTTTGAGTATGTCAAGAATAGCTTCATTGATTCTATCAAAATGTCCCTTTGCATACTCACAATACTCTGGGTCACAATTCCTTTCTTCTTTAAAACAGATTTTGTCCTTTGCTGTTAAAGTTAAGGTTTTAAATCTTAATCCCTTTTCTCTCATTTTTGTAAAAGCTTCCTCTGCAACTTGCCTAGTAATGGTTTTGGCTGTCAAATAAAATATTTTGGAGGTATGCCCTTCACTAAAAGCTTTTACTGTTGGAAAAAGTGTTGATATGGTTTTACCTATTCCGGTGGGTGCTTGTACAAATAATTTTTTTTGATCTCTTATGGTTCTATAAGCAGAAATTGCAAGTTCTCTTTGTCCTATACGATATTTTTCGAAGGGAAATGTTAAATCTTTTATTGAAATGTCCCGAAGGTTACACCAATCAGAAGTAAAGTTTGCAAAAACCATGTACCGATTAATCATTTCATAAAAAAATTCTTCTAAGCTTTTAAAGCTAAAAGTCTTTCTTATATTTTTAACCTTTTCCGTTTCTAGATGAAAATAAGTTAGCTGAACATCCATCCTATCTAATTCATTTTGAATAGCATAGATATATGCATAACATTTTGCCTGAGCCCAGTGAACCATATTATAATTTTCATCAATCATTTCTAAGGGTTTTGTAGTAGATTTTATTTCATCTATACAAATAGCAGCATTTTCTTTTATAATACCATCTGCTCTACCTTCAATAAAAAAGGTATATCCTTTATGTTCAAGTTTATGTTTTAGAGTAACTTCAGCTTCATAATTGGTGTCTTGTGCATTTTGTACCTTTTGGTGAGCTCTTGTTCCTTCTACAGCCCTTGACATACTTCTAAAGCTTGCATCTAAATCGCCAGAACGCAGAATAAACTCTACTAAATTTCTAACAGATATTTTTATTTCTTTTGTATTACTCATATCATCAGCCTTTCAACAACAACTCGTTCAGCAAAGCTGAACATCTATTCTTTAGATAAGGATTATATCTCCCCTCAATCAATCTGCACACCCTAATCATCCTATAAAGAGAGAAAAGGCAGTAATTTGCCTTATAGTTTATTTAAAATATCATATTTTCTTATTACATTTACACCAATCATAATCAAGCCTATTAACATCATCGCCCATCCTGAGCGTGAAGAATTACTCTCTTCTAAAAAAGGTAATCTCTCTTTGATTGTATCAAAAATTTCACTATACAACCTTGTTCCTTTTACATCTTTTATCTGTAAAATTGCAGAAACTTCATCTCCTGTAATTTTTATTTCTTTTTTATATACTTGTACTGTTTCTCTTTTCCTAAACCCTGTAATAACCTTTGTATCATTATACCACTTAGATAAAATAATAGTCTCTTCATTTTCTTTATAATCAATTTTATTTTTTTCTAAAATTTCTTTTACTATTTCTTCAATTTGTTTTTTATTCACATTGTGAATCATATATCCTTGACTATTCCATAAGATAAATATACCCCATATGATAAAAATCCCTTGAATAAATATAATTTCAAGCATATCCTTTGCAATCCATATTCCTGCAAACACTGGCGATAAAATAAATAGTTGATAAAACCTTGTATTAATAATAAATTTTCTTCCAGATAAAATAATCAATCCATATACTATTAATACCATTCCTAAAATAATGTTCATAATAACGATCTCCCTTTATAACCATGTATCTATCATACATAAAACTTTTTATATAAAATTAGTAATCCCCATCTCCCTCTAAACATACGAAACCTAATAATCATCAGTTCTATAGTTTTCTTTAATCCTATCTCTTTTTTATAAAAAAGTAAAGACAGGCTTAGCCTGTTTTGTTAAAAAATGTATAATCTATTTTGATTTTTTATTTTAAAACATTATTAATGTCTTATTCAGCATTTTCTCTTAAAATTCCAACCTTCTTATCCTTAGCTCTTTCTGATTCTTTCGTAAAAATAATACTTTCATCCTTCAGACTTTTTGTCATAGAGACCATAGCAAGAATGATAACAAAAGCAAATGGAAATGCCGCTACAATGGATGCTATTTGAATCATTTTAAGTCCACCTGCAAGTAAGAAAACAATGGTTAAGGTGGCTTGAATAAATCCCCAAACTACTTTTCTCATGGTTTTAAGATTTAAATCTCCATGAGAAGATAACATTCCTAAAACAAAAGTTGCATAATCTGCTGAAGTAATAAAAAATGTGCATAGCAATAATATAGCTATTCCTGATAAAAGCTGTCCCATAGGATAATTATTCATTACCATAAAGAATGCTAATTCTGTTTTTTGTATAGCCTGAGTAGCAATACTTAAATCCACATTAAATCCAATTGAACCAAAGGTAGCAAACCATACAAAACACAATAGAGAAGGTACTAATAAAACTCCTAATAAAAATTCTCTTATTGTTCTTCCTCTTGAAATTCTAGCAATAAATATACCTACTGGTGGTACCCATGCAATCCACCATCCCCAATAGAATATGGTCCAACTCTCATACCAACTTCCTTTAAGAAAAATATTGTTATTGGTTGTGATAAGCTCTCCTGCATAATAAGCCAATCCTGTAAATAAGTTTTTAAATATTTCAATAGTCGGCCCTATAAAAATAGCTGTTACTAATAGTACTGCTGCTAAAATCATATTTAAATTTGACAACTTCTGAATCCCACTATCTAATCCAGCAGTAGCAGATATGGTATAAGCAATCGTAACAAGCCCAATAATCACTAACTGTACTAATAAATTTTCAGGAATATTAAATAAATAATTTAGTCCTGCATTGATCTGTAAGGTTCCAAGACCTAAAGATGTAACAACACCTGCAATAGTTGCAAAAATAGTACATATATCAATAACCTTTCCTATCCATCCTTTTTGCTTTTTCTTCTCCTATAATGAGGATCAATACACTACTTAATAATACTGGTTTATCTTTTCTAAATTTATAATATGCAAGGATCAATGCTAGTACTGAATAAGAAGACCACGCAGATATTCCCCAATGAAGAAAAGATTTTTGCATAGAAAATACTTTTGCTGAAGCTGTAGCTCCCTGCATTCCCATAGGGTTAATATAATGATTAAGGGGTTCTCTGCTACTCCCCAAAATATTAATCCAATTCCCATCCCTGCACTAAATAACATAGATAGCCATGATAAAAATGGATATTCTGCTTCATCTTCATCTTTTCCTAGCTTAATTTTTCCATATTTGCTACATGCTAACCATACACAAAAATATACAAACGACAACATTATACCTAAATAAAACCATGAAAATTTACTAATTAAAAATCCTAATAATTGATTTGCACCTTTTTCAAAGGTATCAATATTAAAAATAGTCCAAAATATCATGACCATCATACTCAATAATGATCCATAAAACACCGTATCCTTTTTAAATTTTTGTAACATCAAACCCCTCCTATATAATCATTTTAGCTTTTTTGTAAATATGCTGGAAATAATAATAAATATTTTTGAATAGTGATTCATACAGTAAATATAATAGATAAAAGATTAGACAAGTTTTATGCTGTATACAAGTTGTCAGTTGTAAAAATTTTGTTATATTGAATGAATTTTGTATTTATGGATAATCTATTGCTTATTTGATATAATACTCATTGAAATTAAATAATCATTCTACTTAGCCAGGAAGGAATACCATGGAAAATCATACAAAAAAAGAAACCCCTCGATATATAAAAATTGCACTTGATGTTGCCCATAGAATCTATAATAACGAATTTGAAATTGGAGCAAAGCTATGAGGCAGATCTACCCTTTCTAGTGAGTATAATATTTCTCCAGAAACAATCAGACGTTCGATCTCCCCTCTTAAGGATATGCAGGTAGTAGACGTTTTTTGAAAAAAAAGGCATATATGTAAAATCGAAAGAACATACCTTAACTTTCATTAAGACCTCTAATACGAAAAAAAATATTACTCAATTAAGAAAAAAACTTCAAGAATTACAAAACCAAAAATCATCTATTGAAGACGAAATCAATAAAACTATAGATTTAATTATTGAATATTCTATTCAATTTAAAAATATCTATACAAAACATACCTATGAAGTAAAAATAGAAAAAATTAGCCCTTTAATAAAAAAACTATTACTGATACTGAGTTTTGGAAAAATACAGGCTCAACCATTACTTCTATTAAAAGAAATGACCAATTATTTATCTCTCCAGGACCTTATTTTGTTTTCAAGGAAGGAGATATAATTTCTTTTGTGTGCACTGATATAAATCTTAATAAAATAAAATTTTTTGTAGATGGCTGCGAAGAATATTAATAAAATCTAGGTTGTAGGTAAATTGTTAATTTGATTAGCCCCATACCTTCTTTCATAAAAAATTTATTATAATAATTATTCTTAGACATAGTTACATTTTATAATATAACGAAAAAAAGACATCTCTTTTTATAAGATTTGTCCTTTTTTCTTTTTTAAAGACTATTTTTTATTTCTAGCTAGCCCCTTTTTTGATTCAATCACCCTAGCTTATAAACATTTAATAAACTATTCTTCCTTTTCAAATGATTCAACAATCTGTTTTATATGCTCATGTCCATTAGTTTCTACCGTTACTTCAAGTTGTACATCCATAAAACGATCAACTGTTTTAAATTGGTTATGGTCAAGCTTGATTACATTTTATATGCATCATCATAGCAATCTCCATATAATACTACATTTGCCCCAAAGTTTTTAGTAGCTTCAACCTTTATAATGGGTGGTGCTTTCAGCATAACAAATGAAAATAAGTTAGCTGAACATCAATAGTTTCTAATTCATTTTGAATAGCATAGATGTATGCATAACATTTTGCCTAAGCCCAGTGAACCATATTATAATTTTCATCAATCATTTCTAAGGGTTTTGTAGTAGATTTTATTTCATCTACACAAATAGAAGAAATTTCCTTTATAATACCGTCTGCTCTACCTTCAATAAAAAATGTATATCCTTCATGTTCAAGTTTATGTTTTAGGGTAACTTCAGTTTCATAATTGGTATCTTGTGCATTTTGTACCTTTTGATGAGCCCTTGTTCCTTCTACAGCCCTTTACATACTTCTAAAGCTTGCATCTAAATCTCCAGAACGCAGAATAAACTCTACTAAATTTCTAACGGACATTTTTATTTCGTTTGTATTACTCATATTATCAGCCTTTCACTTTTTCAGTTTAAGTACTTGTATCTATATACATAATAACACAGATACCCCTATATAGGAATACCTGTGTAGTAGTGAAGAACCAATATATCAATTTCAAAAATTAAACCCTTACATTCTTTAAATTTTTATATTTTGTTTAACGATATAAGTGTTTTGCTAAAAGATAGTTGCTCCTGGTCCTAGTGGTAACTTTAATGCATACCATATGATTAATTGTATGATCCAGACAATTCCAAATACTAAACTATAAGGTACAGTCATAGACATAACTGTTCCTACACCTGCATCAGGATCATATTTCTTCAAGAAACCTAACATTATAGGGAAATAAGGGAACAATGGTGTAATACAATTTGTCATAGAATCACCTATTCTATAAGAAACTTGAGCAAAAGCAGGAGAATAGCCTAGCATCATGAACATAGGAACAAATACTGGAGCAAGTAAAGCCCATTTTGACGAGCCACTTCCTATGAAAAGGTTTACAAATGCGGAAAACAATATTATACATATAATCATAGGCATACCTGTAAAATTGATTGCATTTAATAATTTACCTGCTGATACTGCTAATATCAATCCTACGTTTGTCCAATTAAAGTAACTTACAAATTGTGCTATGATAAATGTTAATACAATATATCCTCCAAGACTTGATATAATATTTCCCATCATAGTAGGTATATCTGCACCTTTTTTTATTTTACCCGATGTTACACCATAAGCAATACCCATCGTTAAGAACCATAAAAATAAGAAAGTTACTATACCTTTTAAAAATGGAGATGGTATAAGCCCACCCGTATCACTCCTGAATGGAGAACTTTCTGGAATCAATGATATTCCAACTAGCGCCCAATAAATTACTGTAGCTATTCCAGCACTTTTAAGTCCTTTTTCTTCTTCTTTAGTTATTTCTGTAGTTACATCATCTTCAATACAAACCTCAGATTTTGGAGAATATTTCCCTGCTCTCTTTTCAATAAAGGATGTAACCCATACACCTACAATGGTTAGAACAATAGTAGATGCAATCATAAAATAGTAATTGATTGCTGGAGAAATAGCTAAAGAAGGGTCTACGATCTTTGCTGCTTCTTCAGTAATCCCCGCTAATAATGCATCTGTTCCAACAATTATAAGATTGGCTGTAAAACCTGCACAGGTAGCTGCATATCCTGCAGCAACTCCTACAAGAGGATTCTTTTTTATACCATAAAATATAGCACCTGCAATAGGAGGAACAATTATAATAGATGATCCTGAAGCTACATTTCCACATATACCAATAAGAAAGATTGCTGCAATAATTAGTTTTTCAGGCATTCCCATTATAAATTTTCTCATAAAAGCAGACATAAGTCCCGTTTGTTCAACCATACCAATCCCAAGCATAATGGTTAAAACAAGTCCTAGTGGTTTAAAATTAACAAAGTTTTTTGTTACATTAAGAACCATATACCTTAATCCTTCTTTACTTAACAAGCTTTTTGCCATGATAATTTCATCCTTAGAAGGATGCTTTGCTTGGATCTCCATAGCCGACAGCACTACTGATACTAATACCACTGTAAGGGTTAGTATCACAAATAGATTAAACGGATGTGGTAACTTATTACCTGTTCTTTCTACAAAATCTAAAAATCTGTAAAACAACCCTTTTTTCTTGTTTGAATTAGCCATATTAGACCTCCTTTTTATTATGATACTGTAAGGTTTATAACTCTTATATAATCAACACTTTTTAACTTTTAAAAAAATCTTCCAATATTCATTTTCTCAATAACATACTATATGCAATTAGAAGAAGCTCAATCCGAGAAAATTTATCCCCTTAAACAGGATTGAATATGTAAATATAGTTTGAAAAGTAATTGTTTATAATGTTATAACCTTTATAACATTATAAACTTATAATGTTATTTTGTCAACTAAAGTCGTTTGCTTGTTCTAAGATTCTGAAAATTGGTTTTGTATGCAAAAAAAACATCTCCAATTTAATTCTGGAGATGTCTTTTTCTAAAAATTTGCAAGAAAAAAATATTTATTTATTAAAATTAACTTTATATGTCCACTCTTCCGTTTTTACATAATATCTCACATATTCAAGGGGGTTATATTCATGATCTAATGATAATCTTTCAATTTTTAAAAGGGGATAACCCTCTGATACGCTAAGAATTTTTGCAATTTCTTCTGTAGCAAATACTGCTTTTATTTCTTCTGTAGCTAATGCAATGGGCAATTTAAACTTTTCAATTAATAGATGTCTTAAAGAATTAAAGTTACCTTCCTCCTTGACCCCATCTACATCTATATATTTAGAATAATGGATTAAATAAAATATAGGAAATCCATCAACATATCTTACTCTTTCTACTTTAACAACCTTCTCCCCTTCTTTAAGGGCTAATTTCTTAACAATATCTGGCGTAGGCTCTACTTCATCTACATTTAATGTCTTACAGGTTATATGACTCCAACACTTGCTAAAATCCATTCCAAAACCACTCATATAGGCTCTTGAGTCGTTTTTTTCACTCTTCTTTACATAAGTACCTTTTCCTTGTTTTCTATCTATTAAATCTATACTCTCTAGCTTCCCAAGCGCCTGTCTTATAGGCGCTCTGCTTACACTGTAAATTTTTTCAAGTTCTTTTTCCGATGGTATTAAGTCTCCTTCATTATAATACCCTGTTTTTATTTTTTTATATAAGTCTTCAAAAACTTTTTCGTATAGTTGCAATTATATTCATTCCTTTAAGTTTATTTTTATTATATAATAACAAAATAAATTTATCAGTGCAAGCTACTATCTTTTTTTAAAAGTATTCATTATGGATATGCTACATGAAAATTTAATTTATAGAAATCCTTTAAATGCCTTGTAGATATTATTATGTCTATAGAAAATATCATTTAATTTTACTTATACAACAGAGTGATGTGTCTTAATAAATTAAGACACATCACTCTATTTGTTTAAAATCACCTGTCCATTCCGCTCTTTTGTTTGCACATTTTTATATATAGCAGGCTTTCCTGATACAAATACATAAGGTATTCCTTCTGGTTTTTGGAAAGGATGATCAAATGTCGAAGTATCCTTTATCTTTTCACTATCAAAAATAACAATATCTGCTATATAGCCTATCTTTATAAGTCCTCTGTCCTTTAGCCCCATTATTTTTGCACTTAGACCTGTCATCTTATAGATAGCATCTTCTAAAGATAATAATTGATGATCTTTTATCATTTTAATAGCCCTTGGAAAAGTTCCAAAGCTTCTTGGATGTGGCTTCCCTGTACTCATACTTCCATCATATCTAAACGCATGACCATCACTACCTATAGCTATATCTTTTTCTTTTAAGATATTTAAAACATCTTCATCACTCATGGAAAAATATATACAAGATACTTTTCCATTGCATTCTGTAAGAAGCTTAGCCACAACCTCACTTTTCGTAAGGTCCATTTTATCAGCAAGTCCTTTTATAGTATGTCCTTCATACATAGTTTTTTTGCCATATGTAGAAGCAATATATACCCGATCTGCTCCTCCTCGTCTTTCCATTTCTATGGATATTTCTTCAAGTATTTTTTGTCTCCCTAAATTGTTTAATCGTTCTATCATTTTTTCAACTCCACCTTCATGAACCCACTTAGGCACTAAAACACTCAGTCCTGTTGAAGATGCATTATAAGGATATTGATCACATGTTATATTAAGCCCCTCTTTATTAGCCTCTTTTATAATGGTTAATAATTTTTCTGCTTTACCCCATTGTCCTTTCCCCATAAGTTTTAAATGGGATATATGAATATGAGCTTTTGATTCTCTTGCAACTACTTTCATTTCTTCTATAGCATCAAATATTGTATCACTTTCTCCCCTTATATGGGCTGTCATTATAGCATCATTGTCCCTTATGACCTTAGCTAGCTCTATTAATTCATCTGTATCAGAAAAATTGCCAGTAGGATATGGTAATCCAAGAGATATTCCAAATGCTCCAGCTTTGATTTCATTGTCTAGCATACGTTTCATAATTTCCATTTCTTTTGGGATAGGTCTTCTATTCTCCATTCCCATAACGGCTGCTCTTAGTGTGCCATGACCCACTAAAGAAGCCCAATTAATAGATTTTTTTCTACCCTCTATTCTACGAGCAAAGTCCTTTATTGAATATGAAGGCCAATCACTTCTATCTACCGTCGTTTGAAACTTTGATTTTATAAACGCTCTTATGGTTTTTATACTATTAGAGTCACATGGAAATAAAGAATTACCACAATTACCAGCCAACTCTGTTGTTACACCTTGATATACCTTGCTTTCTGAAAGCTCTTCCTTTAATGGGTATCCATCTGAATGTGTATGAATATCTATAAACCCTGGAGCTATAATAAGTCCATTTACATCAATAACATTCTCCCTTTGATCAAAGATTTTCTTAATATCTACTATTCGATCCCCCTTTATAGCTACTGAAGATACATATGGTTTTTCACCTGAACCATCAACAATGATTCCATTTGCTAAAATATAATCATACACTTTTTCCTCACCTACATTTCTCAATATACTATAAATTATTTTTATAAGGGATATACTTTTTCTCTGTTTCTTTACATTTATCTAAATCCAAATAATCATAAAATCTTGTTGTATCCATTATTTGGTTCTTGCAATTTATAACAGATTCCTCTTCTTTTAATTGTTTCAAAACCTTCTCAACATTTTCAACAGCAGCCTTAATAGCTGTTACAGGAAATAGCCCTATGCTATATCCCTTTTGCTCCATTTCTTTTGCTGTAAAATTTGATGTGAATCTTTTTTCATTCATACTTATTAATAAAGGAGCTTTTACTTCCTTTGCTACTCTATCTATCTCTTCTTCAGAGTCTAAACCCTCAACAAATACCACATCAGCACCAGCTTTTACTGCTATATTAGAACGTTCAATAGCTTCATCTAAATCTTGATTGACTCTTCCTAAGGTTCTATAGATAATTGTAAAATCCTCATTGATTCTTGCATCAACAGCAGCCTTTATTTTACCTTCCATTTCTTCCCTTGTAATGATTTGTTTGTCTGGTTTACAATATCTTTTAGGTAAGATCAAATCATCTAGCTGCATTCCTACTAATCCCGCTGCTTCATATTCCCTCACTGTTCTTTGGACATTTAGGGCATTACCATATCCATTGTCTCCATCTGCAAATATGGATATATTTGTTGCTTCAACTATATATCGTGCATGCTCAATAATTTCTTTATATGTTATAAGTCCTGTATCTGCAATACCAAGCTTTGTCATAGAAACGCAGCTTCCTCCTAAATAGGCTGTTTTAAATCCTATTCGTTCTGCCATTTTAGCTGAAAAAGAGTCGTATATACCTGGTGCTACTAGTATTTTTTCATCATGAATCATCTTTTTAAATTGTGAACATTTTTCTTTATTATTCATCATTTACCTCCTAGTATATTTTGTCTATTCTATTCATTGACTTTTAAATATTCTAAAGCGAATGTGGACATTGCACACATTCCATGATAAATAGCTCTTTCATCAAATATTATTTTTGAATTATGCAAAGGAATTTTAGAGTTTTCATCTTTATTGGCTGTCCCTAATCTAAAGAATAAACCTGGAACATGTTGTAAATAACAAGCAAAATCTTCTGCACCCATAGAAGGGCTTTTTAAGTTCACTATTTTCGTTTCAGTAAGTTTATTGTTTATTGCATTTTCTAATATATTTATCATATTATCATCACAGGTTAAGCTTGGAGATCCTTTTATAATTTCGATTTCTACATCTCCACCATAACTTCTTGAAATCATCGTTACTCTATCTCTTATCTTTTGATGGATAAGATTTCTTGTTTTTTCATTAAGGGTTCTCATAGTACCTTGTAATTCAACTTCGTTTGGAATAACATTCGGAGCATGCCCACCACTTATTTTTCCAAAAGATATTACTACAGAATCAAAGGGAGCAATTTCTCTTGAAATGATACTTTGAACTTCAGTTATCATATATCCACAAATTGTTATAGGATCTATACACTTATGAGGATGAGCTGCATGGCCACCTTTTCCTTTTATTTTTATACTTAAAGTATCCGAAGATGCCATCATCCCCCCTCTCTTAATACCAATAGTTCCATAAGGTAACTCTGGCCAACAATGAAGCCCTACTATTACATCTACCTTCGGTTCCTCTAACACATTATTCAAAATCAGTGTCTCTGCGCCACTAGGAATTCCTTTTTTTCTTTCTTCTGCTGGTTGAAAAACAAACTTCACGGTACCTTTTATTTCAGATTTCAATTTGCTTAAAATCTTAGCTACACCTAACAATACAGCTACATGGATATCATGTCCACAAGCATGCATGATCCCAGAATTTTTTGATTTGTACTCAAGTTCTGTTCCTTCATGAATAGGTAATGCGTCCATATCTGCTCTCAGAGCTATTGTTTTTCCCTCTTGTTCTCCCTTTAATATACCTATAACTCCTGTATAATTCTCATTTACAATTATTTCTATCCCTAATTTTAAAAGCTTATTCTTTATTATTTCTGTTGTTTTGTACTCTTCATAGGCTAATTCAGGAAATCTATGAATCATCTTTCTTATTTCAATGATCTCCTTCTCAATTTCCTTCGCAAGTATTGATATGTTCAATTTTTTCCCCTCCACCAAATAAGAAATATTTCAATTTTTATAAATGTGTATCGATACTATGAACAAACTCTACAAGTTTTTTACAATTTTCCGTAACTTTATTAATCATTTTTTCTCCCTTTTCTTCTGAAGCATTAAGGGGATTTGAAACAGCTCCTAACTCATCCATATCTTTCGTATCAAAATATATATGGACTAAATAATCATCAAATTTAAGCTTAGCTGTTCCACTAGTTTTATAACCTTTCCACTTGCCATCATAAGTGTACTCCTCTAACAAATCAGGTCTTGCCATATCTGGTTTTAAATACTTCATCATAGATGTCATAGGTTCTCCACCATGACCAAATTCTTCTAGTGGATTTTCACATAATTCTGCTTTAAATTTTGGTGATAAGCTCCTCCATAGATCAATTTTGCTGATTAAAATTTTCTTATCTCTTCTAATTTTTTTTCCTAATTCATCTATAATAGTTGAATTTCCACCATGTCCATTAAATATAGTAATTTTCGTAACCCCATGTTCTATAAGACTTTCACATACATCATAAAGCAATGATTTTAATGTTTCTGGTGAAATGGATATAGTTCCTGGAAATCCTCTGAAATTTTCTGAATATCCAAATGGAATTACAGGTAGCACATATGTATTTTCACTACTTTCCGCTGTTTTTCTTGCTACTTCCTCAGCTGCAATAAAATCTCCCACAATAGAATGAGGTCCATGTTGCTCCATAGAACCTACAGGTATAATTATTACAGGATCCTTTTTGTAAATTTCTTCTATTTCCTTCCAAGTCATATATTGTAAATCTCTTATATTTTTCATATTTTCCCTCCAATTTTTTATTTGTACGGATATAAATCAGATATAATTTTATACCATACATATGTCATAAACATCGTCGCAAAGTTTATAACATTATAACATTATACACTTTCCTTGTCAATTGTGAATGCCTTATATCAAAGGTTGAAGATTATTCAAAATATAATTATTCATACCATGTTCTGAATAATAAAAATACTCCTACCATTTTCCATGATAGAAGCATTATTTTTGATTCTTCATTCTCTTTTTTATTTTGTCTTTATATACATACATTCTTTCATCTGCAATTTTTACTAATTCTTTGTAATTTTCCCCATCATGAGGAAAATTTGCAATGCCGTAGCTAAAGCTACAAATCATCTTATTCTCTTCAAACAGGATAGGATTTTGAATAAATTGTTTACTCCATTCTTCTAATTTATTGGTTAAAACTTTTGTATCTATCTCAAAGAAAACACCTATAAATTCATCTCCTCCATATCTTGCAAATATATCTGAAGAGCGAATACTGTTATTAATAGTTTTTGCAAATGTTTTAATGAATAAATCTCCTGCTAAATGTCCATACGTATCATTTACAAACTTCAGTCCATTTAAGTCAAATATAACCAATGAAAAGGATTCCTTATATCTAAAAGCTTTTTTCATATACATATCAAATACTTCTTCGAAATATCTTCTATTATAAACATTTGTCAATTTATCGTATCTAGATAAATAGATGGTCTGCTCATAAAGCTTATGTTTACTTACAGCAATTTCAATTTGATTTCTCATATGCTCCATCATTTCTAAATCTCTTTGTTCATAAACATTTTTCTGAGCACTATCTACATTGACTAACCCATATAATTGTCCATCAATGATAATAGGCGCACTCATAGAAGACTGTATTTGAAGCCCTTCTGTATTGTCTAAAACACTTGGAAACTTTTCTTTTAGTATTTCCTGTATGTCATTAATCACAACAGTTTTTTCAAAACTCCCCTTTGTTTTATGCCATATAAATGAATCCTTGAGTTTGATACGATAATTTTTGGCTTTTTCAGGATCATATCCTGTACTAGCGGCAATTTTTAAATATCCTTCCTCATCTAAAACTAATACACATGCAAAGTCTGCATTTTTCATTAATTTTACTACCTTTTTTAGTACCAATGCAAATAACTCATTGATGCTATTAATTTCAAGGATGGCATGATTAATTTCAAGCATAGCTTCCTTTAATTGCAATAATTGATTAATACTTTTTTCTGCTTTTTTGCGTTCTGCAATATCTATAATAACACCTACTAAACCTTTTGTTTCTCCCTCTTGATTTGTAAATGTAGCTTTTGTAAAAATCACATCATGCAATTCAGCATCAGCATATTTTAATTTTGAATCATACACTATTTTCCCTTGGTTTTTTAATAAGTCTTCATCTATTTTATAATGTTCATTAGCTATATCTTTTGGTAAAATATCATAAATATTATGCCCAATAATATCTTCTTTTTTAAGTCCTAAGTATTCGCAATGGGCAATATTAGAATATTTATAAACACCTTTGCTATCTTTATAAAATATAGGATTAGGGATCGTATCAATAAGAGTTTGAAGAAATTTCAAGTTATCCTGAAGAGCGATTTCAACTTCCTTCCGTTCTGTTATATCTTGAACTGTACCAATAATTTTCTTTCTATTTTCTTCATCATAAACTACAACTCCGTTCGCCCTGATCCATCTCTCTTCTCCTGTTAATTTCATGATTTTAAATTCTATTTTTTCCATTATTCCTACTTCCATGATTTTTCTCAAAACTTCCCCTACCAATTTCCTATAATCAGGATGAATTAAAGTCAAAACAAT
The DNA here is from genome assembly GCA_025210525.1 of Marinisporobacter sp. Taxonomy (GTDB): domain Bacteria; phylum Bacillota; class Clostridia; order Peptostreptococcales; family Thermotaleaceae; genus Crassaminicella. Next base: position 22,098 of record JAOARP010000011.1, on the reverse strand, counting down.
ATATTGAATACTTCCTTGAAAATTTTCTTTATTTAATCCAAATATTCGATACATCTCATCAGAAAAAATTAATCTTTTTTGTTGCTCATCCCATTCCCAACTACCTAAATTAGCAATTTCTTGTGCACACCTTAAACTAGCTTCTCTTTCTTTTAATGCTCTTTCTGTTTCATCATCTTGAGCACAATATGTTTTATAATCTTCAAGAGAATTTCTTTTATCTTTACTTTTTATAAATGATAAAATTTTTTTTAATATAGACATATGCATCGCCTCTTTAGACTAGTATTTTTCGTTGAAATCCCCTTAAATAAAGGAACATACCATTTTTTATATTATACCTAATTTATAGTTTTCTGTCGAATGATTCTGATACTTGTAATACATCTTATGTTTTAATAATTCATTACTCTTTTATCGTAATATTATCCATTTTCCTTTAGTGTTTTTTGGATATTGTAGTATAATCTTTAATGAATAATATTTTTAATTTGAAATCATACAAGGAGATGAAACAATTGAAAAAACAAACAAAAGAAATGATTGCTTTTTTACTTATAGGATTTATCCTTACTCTATTTGTGATAGGGTATCGACATATGAGGGATCATCCTAATGTAGATTTAAAAGGAAAATACATAGGAGAAGTTCTAGGAAAAAAAGGGAAAGTCCAAGTGGCTCTATCTATAGAAGATGATAAAATAACAAATATTGAGATCTTAGAAAATAAAGAGTCTAAGATGGCAAAAAAAGTTTTTCAATTCATTTCTGAAAAAGTAATAAAAACTAATAGCTTATCTGTAGATAGTGTTACAGGTGCTACTAGAAGTAGTAAAGACATTAAGGCTGCAATGGCTGATGCTGTAAATAAAGCAGGGATCACACTAGTAGCTACTACTGCTTCTCAAAATACTCATATTGAAGATCTATCTACTGATATTGTTGTTATCGGTGGAGGAGGTGCAGGTCTCACTGCTTCTATAGAAGCAAAAGAAAAAGGTGCTAATGTTATTCTAGTAGAAAAACTCCCTATACTCGGAGGGAACACAAAATTTGCCACAGGAGGTCTCAATGCATCCGGAACAAAATTTCAAGAAGAAAGAAATATAAAAGATCATCCTGAAAAGTTTATAGAGGATACCTTAAAATCAGGAAAATACATTAATAATAAAGACTTAGTAAAAATTCTTGCTGACAATTCTCCTCATATAGTTAATTGGTTAAGTAAACGAGGACTAGATTTATCTGATGTAGGTCGTCTTGGAGGTGCTAGCATAGATCGCGCCCATAGACCAAAGGGAGGCTCTCCTGTAGGAGATCACTTATTTGATACTTTAGAAAATAATGCAAAGGAATTAGGGGTTGATATACGAGTTGCTACAAAGGCTACTCAAGTATTATATGATGGGTCAAAAATTACAGGAATCACTGTAAAAACAATAGACGGAGAGACTTATAATATTTATGCCAAGTCTGTCATCTTAGCAACAGGTGGCTTTGGAGCAAACAGTGAGTTAATTACAGAGTATAGAAGTGATTTAAAGGGTTTTGGAACAACTAATAGCCCAGGAGCTACAGGAGATGCTATTGCCTTACTTAAAGATTTAAAGGTTGCTTTTGTAGATATGAAGGAAATTCAAATTCATCCAACAGTCATTCCCCATGATAATCATTTGATTACAGAGGCTGTAAGAGGAAATGGTGCTATCCTAGTAAACAAATACTCAAAAAGATTTGTCAATGAACTAGATACGAGAGATCTTGTCTCTCAAGCAGAATTAAAACAAAAGGACGGTATTAACTTTCTCCTATTTGATGAAAATATAAGAAAAAGCTTAAAAGCAATAGAAAAATATGATGATGAAGGACTCCTCATAAAAGCTAAAACCTTGAAAGATTTAGGAAAAGCTTTAGAAATAGATGAAAAAGAGCTTTTAAAAACAATTGAAACCTACAATCAATATGTGATCAGTGGAAAAGATCAAGACTTTGGTAGAGAATCTATGAAAAGTAAAATAGATGCATCACCCTTTTATGCTGTAAAAGTATCACCTGCTGTTCATTATACAATGGGTGGAGTGAAAATCAATGAAAAAGCTCAAGTCCTTAATGAAAATGGTCAAATCATAAAAGGGCTCTTTGCAGCAGGAGAAGTTACGGGAGGCATCCATGGTGCAAACCGATTAGGAGGAAATTCACTAACGGATATTACTGTATTTGGAAAAATCGCAGGAGATAGTGCCTATGAAAATTTAAATAAATGATAAAAAAGGTCCGCATTTTTACACGGACCTTTTTTTATATCTTATTCACTTAATTTGATCAATAATTCTCCTGACTCTACCTGCTGTTCTTCCTTTGCAATAACTGATTCTACAATTCCTGCTACTGGTGCTTTAATATTTGTTTCCATTTTCATAGCTTCAACGATTGCAACAATTTGATTTTCTTTTACCGCTTCCCCTTCTTTTACTGAAACCTTAATCAATTTTCCTGGAATACTTGATCCTATTTCTAAAGGATTATCTGGATCTGCAATTTGTTTAAAATTCATTTCCTTCCTAGTTTCTCCACTCGTTTTGTCATAAACCTTTATAGCTCTTGTACTATCATTTACTTCAAAGGTTACCGTTCTATTTCCTTCTTCATCTAGCTTTCCAATTTCTAAAAGCTTAATCACTAAAACCTTTCCTTTAGCAATTTCTATCTGACAAGTTTCGCCTTCACTTAATCCATGGAAGTAAATATCACTTCCCATCTTGCTAAAGTCACCATTTTCTTTAATATATGTTAAATACTCTTCAAATACCTTTGGATACAATGCATAACTTAATACTTCTTTATTAGTTGGAGTTATATCAAATTTTTCTTTTAAATTCTTTTTGATTTTATCGAAATCCTCAGGTGGTAATAATTCTCCTGGTCTACAAGTAATCGGTTCTTCTTCCTTTAATACTAGCTTTTGAAGTCTTTCTGGAAAACCTCCCATAGGCTGCCCCATCATTCCTTTAAAATAAGCCACTACAGAATCAGGGAATGCCATATCTACTGCTTTTTCATAGATATTTTCAGGAGTTAAATCATTTTGCACCATAAAAATTGCCATATCCCCTACAGCTTTAGAAGATGGTGTTACTTTTACGATATCTCCTAACATTTCATTTACTGTTTTATACATTTCTTTTACTTCATTAAATCTATGACCTAGCCCAAAGCTTTCTACCTGAGGCTTTAGATTTGAATATTGACCTCCTGGTAGCTCATATTTATAGATTTCTGCTGTACCTGATTTTAAATCTGACTCAAACTGACCATAAACAGGTCTTACATCTGTCCAGTAATCAGCAATTTTTTGTAAATCATCCAGAACTAAACCTGTATCTCTTGTAGTATTCTCAAGAGCTGCAACAACAGAATTTAGTGCAGGCTGACTGGTAAGTCCTGCCATACTATTGAAGGCAGTATCTACAATATCTACCCCTGCTTGTGCTGCCATAAGGATCGTTGCAACACCATTTCCACTCGTATCATGGGTATGAAGATGAATTGGAATACTGATTTCATTCTTCAATGCTTTAATAAGCTTATAAGCTGAATGCGGCTTTAGAAGGGCTGACATATCTTTGATTCCTAGTATATGAGCACCCATTTTTTCTATTTCTTTTGCCATTTTCACATAATAATCAAGTGTATACTTATCTTTTCTTTGATCTAGAATATCTCCTGTATAACAAATACAGCTTTCAGCTATTTTTCCGCTCTTTAGTACTTCATCAGTTGCAACTTCCATCCCCTTTAGCCAGTTCAGGGAATCGAATATTCTAAATACATCAATACCACTATTAGCAGATTCTTTGATGAATTCCCTGATCACATTATCTGGATAGTTTTTATAACCTACGCCATTAGATCCTCTAATAAGCATTTGGAAAAGTACATTTGGTACCTTTTTACGAAGAATCTCTAATCTTTCCCAAGGAGACTCCTTTAAGAATCTATAGGCTACATCAAAGGTAGCTCCTCCCCACATCTCTAGGGAGAATAAATCTTTTGCTAAAACAGAAGTAGCTTTTGCTATTTTTTCCATATCCTTAGTTCTTACTCTTGTTGCCATAAGGGATTGATGAGCATCTCTCATAGTTGTATCTGTCAATAATAGCTTTTCTTGATTTTTAATCCATTCAACAACGCCCTCTGGTCCCTTCTCTTCTAATAATTGTTTTGTTCCCTTCATCTTTTGAAGTCGAATGACCTTTGGTACAGTAGGAACATCAAATTCTCTCTTATTTCCTTTTGTTTCATTAACTACCTTTTCTCCTATAAATTTAAGAACTCTAAGCTCTTTATCAGCCTTTGGAGCAATATCAAAAAGCTCTGGATTATCAGAAATAAATCCTGTATCACATGTTCCTTTTTTAAATTCTTCATGATTTAGTACATTTACTAAAAATGGAATATTTGTCTTAACCCCTCTAACCTTAATCTCTCTTATAGCTCTATGAACTTTTCTAATAGCATCTTCAAAGCTTCTAGAACATGAAGTAACCTTTACTAAAAGGCTATCATAATAAGGGCTTATGATAGAGCCTGTAAATCCATTTCCTCCATCTAGTCTTACCCCAAAACCTGAACCCGTTCTATAGATATCAATTTTTCCTGTGTCTGGCGCAAAGTTATTAAGTGGGTCCTCTGTTGTTACCCTACACTGAATAGCATAACCTCTTTGAACAATTGCTTCTTGTGAAGGTATACCAACTTCTTTTGAATCTAATTTATATCCTTGTGCAATTAAAATTTGACTTTGCACAATATCTATTCCTGTAATCATTTCTGTTACTGTATGCTCTACCTGAACTCTAGGATTCATTTCAATAAAATAGTGATTCCCATGCATATCTACTAAAAATTCAACAGTTCCTGCATTTTGATAATTTACAGCTTTTCCAATCTTTAATGCATCAGCACATATTTTTTCTCTTTGTTCTTTCGTAATAGAAAGAGCAGGAGTAAACTCAATTACCTTTTGATGTCTTCTTTGAATAGAACAATCTCTTTCATATAAATGTACAATATTTCTATGTTTATCTCCTAATATTTGTACTTCTATATGCTTTGGCTTTTCAAGATATTTTTCAATAAAAATATCATCGATTCCAAAAGCTTTTTTTGCTTCATTTTTAGCACTTCTAAATTCCGTTAGAAGATCCTTTTCATCTCTTACAATTCTCATTCCTCTTCCACCGCCACCAGCAGCAGCTTTAAGGATCACTGGATATCCACAATATCTTGCAAATTCAACAGCTTCTTCATCACTTGTCACAGGCTTTTCTACTCCTGGGATAGTTGGTACTCCTACACGATTTGCAACTAATTTTGATTTAATCTTGTCTCCTAATTGATCCATCATTTCATGAGTTGGTCCAATAAATTCAATTCCTGCTTCTTGGCATTTTCTTGCAAAATCTGTGTTTTCCGATAAAAATCCATATCCTGGATGAATCGCATCTACACCTTTTTTCAATGCAATTTTTATAATTTCTTCCATATTTAAATAAGCTTCCACAGGTCCCTTATTTTTCCCGATTAGATAAGACTCATCTGCTTTTGTTCGGAAAAGAGAGTTTTTGTCTTCATCGGAGTAAATGGCTACAGTCCTTATGCCAAGTTCACTGCAAGCTCTGAATATTCTTATGGCAATCTCTCCTCTATTTGCCACTAACACTCTCTTGAATTTTTTCATAATCTCCCTCACTTTCATGTAAATGCAAACATTTTCCTTGAAATTTGTATAAATATTCACCTATAATTACATTATTTTATAATATATTGCATATTTCCACAAGTGATTTTTCAAAATATTTTCCATTTTGTATAAATAGTTTGTTTTTTCATTACTTCCAATAAAAAAAGCAGGTATACTATCCTGCTTCTATTACTATATTCATATACCGCTAAATTGGTTCTTTATCCTTTTGGTTTAAAGACTAAAGCTCCTAAAAATCCAAAAATGATTGCAGCAGAAATCCCTGCACTAGTCACTTCGAATATACCTGTTAGGACACCAATAACACCACTTCTTTTTGCTTCCATTAACGCTCCTTTTAAAAGAGCATTTCCAAAGCTACAAATAGGTACAGAAGCTCCTGCTCCTGCAAATTTTATAAGTGGATCATAAAGACCCAGTCCTCCAAGTATTGCCCCTACTACAACTAGTGTACTCGTCGTATGAGCTGGGGTAAGCTTAAATACATCCAACATAATTTGACCAATTACACAGATTCCCCCACCTACAATAAAAGACCATATGAGTTTTTCCAAAATTTCCACCTCTTCTCTACATTTCTATAGATACAGCATGAGCAATACAAGGAATGCTTTCCTTTTGTTGATACGACATGGGAGACATCAAAGCTCCTGTTGCTACGATTAAGATTTTTTTGAGTTCCCCTCTTCTCATTCTATTTAAAAAGTGTCCGTAAGTTACAGACGCTGAGCATCCACACCCACTTCCTCCTGCCATGACTTTTTGTTCTTTTTTGTAGATAATAATTCCGCAATCTGTAAAAATTTCAGGTGGGATTTTCATTCCATGTTTTATAAGTAAGTCTCCCGCAATCCTATGTCCAACAGCGCCAAGATCTCCTGTAGCAATCAAATCATATTCACTTGGATCGATATTCATATCCCTAAAATGAGCTTCAATGGTATCCACAGCTGCTGGAGCCATAGCCGCTCCCATATTAAAAGGATCAGATATACCCATATCTACAACCCTTCCAATGGTAGCTGCAGTAACTTTAGGTCCTTCTCCCTGTTTTCCTAATAATGCTGCCCCTGCTCCTGTTACAGTCCACTGAGCCGTAGGGGGCTTTTGAGATCCATATTCTGTTGGATATCTAAACTGTTTTTCAGCAGATGCATTATGACTACAAGCTGCGGCTATAATATAATCTGCCCCTTGACTATCGATAAGGAAAGACGCTAAGGATAACCCTTCCATAGAACTAGAGCAAGCACCAAAAATCCCCAAGTAAGGAACACCCAAACTACGAGCAGTAAAGCTACTTGAAATAATTTGATTCATCAAATCTCCGCTAATGAAAAAGGTAATATCTTCTTTTTTCTTTCCCCCTTTCTCAATGGCTTTTTCACAAGCTCCTTGCAATAACATTTTTTCTGCTTTTTCAAAGCTATCTTGTCCTAACCACAAATCTTCATGAAGGATATCAAAATCATCTCCTAAATTCCCCTGTGCTTCAAAGGGACCTCCAACAGCTGCTGAAGATAATATGACAGGTTTTGAAGGAAATACCCATGTCTGATGTCCTTTAAGCATTTACATTCCTCCTAACCATTTGATTGTAATTTTTATCAGTGCCACTACAAAGGCTGAGAAAACTCCATAAGTAATAACAGGTCCTGCAATTTTAAACATATTTCCCCCTACTCCCAATACATACCCTTCACTCCTGTGTTCAATAGCAGAAGAAGCTACAGTATTGGCAAAGCCTGTAACTGGGATAATCGTTCCAGCTCCAGCAAATTGGGCAATCTTATCGTATACTCCGAGTCCTGTAAGTAGAACAGTCGTCATAATCAAAACAGCTGTAGCAGGATTTCCTGCGGTAGTCTCTTTAAAATCAAAATATTTAATGAATATGAATTGAAGGATTTGTCCTATTGTACAGATAGTTCCTCCAATAATAAATGCTCTTAGCATATTTCGAAAGACCTTTCGCTTCGGTTCTTTCATTTTTGCAAAAGTTTGATATTCCTGTTGCACAGGTGTTAGCTTTTTATTTTTTTTACTAGACATAGGATTCACCTCTAATGTAATAAATATGGTTTTAATTTTTTTATAGTTTCTTCAAGCTGATCTGCATTCTTTTTATACATAGCTTTTGCTTCTTTATTCTCTGTTTCTAATGAAAAGGTAAGTAAGTCTGTTTGGCACTTTTCAAGATTAGCATATAACAATTCTTTTATTTTGGGCTGAGTAATCTCTACCGTATCATCAAATAAATCTACATATAAATCACCACTCGTATCTACTTGCCCTATAAAAACATTATCTAATGATACTCCTGAAGAGGCTAATTGCATTTTTAACCAACCTCTATTTAGCCCTCTATTTCTTAGAGATTCATCCAATATATTTCCATCTAAGATGACTGTTTGTGGTTCCTTTTGATTGGCTATATTTTTTTCTAAATCATAAGCTGTAACAGGTTTTTTATCTGATTTTAATAATATGTTCATCTCTCCTGTTGACTCCATGACAGCAAATTCAACATCTGCTAAATTAAAACTATTCTTAGAACGAAGTTCCCTTAATAACTCTTCTCCTGTAAGTCTCGCTTGACTTAAATTTTCTTCCATGACTTTCCCATTTCTTATTAAAATCGTCTCTTTTCCATTGATTAAATCATGAAAATACTTACTCTTTAATGATAAATACTCTAATGTAATAGGAAGTACAATCCATACTCCTAAAGCAATCAATCCAAATACTAAATTTTTAATAATATTTACAGAAATCAATGCAGCTAACATAGAAATGACCCCATAATAAATAAATTCAAAAGGTGTCATTTTAGCTAGGTATTTTTTTCCCATCGACTTAACAGCAATAAATGTTATAAAAAATAAACCTATTGATCTTATAAGTATTACTATCCAAGTTTTCATAAACTTCCCTCACTTAATAACCTTTGTATTGTGGTTCTTCATATTCTAAAGTTTTTATTCTTTCTTCCAAATCTTTTATGGCTTCTCCTGTTATAATCAATGATTCTTCATATACACCTCTTGCATTTTTATCTTCTGTTTGTATAGAATACAATCGCAGAGTACTTTGAGTACTTTTTAAACTAGCTAATGTTTGTTTTACTTTAGAAGCTACCGTCAATTTCATCCCTCATTTCATATCTTTTTTCTAATTTTATTTTTTCACTTATCTAGTGTATTCATTCATTGCTTCCTCAATATTTTAAAATATTTTATAAGATAGGTTTATATTTTCTTATTTTCGTTAAAGATAATAGTTATAAAGTTTCTAATAAAGGAGTCATAAAATATGCATACACTTCATACAGCCATTGAACTCATTGTAGGTTTTATGGCACTGTTTTTGATCATGAAGATTTTAGGAAAAAGACAGCTTAGTCAAATCACTCCCTTTGATTTTATTTCTGCTCTTATTTTAGGTGAATTATTAGGAAATGCCATTTATGATGAAAAAATAGGTATTTTTTATGTCCTCTTTGCTATGTCCTTATGGGGAATATTAATGTTTATTATTGAATGGATCAGTCAAAAATTCATCAAAACAAGATCTTTTTTAGAAGGAAATCCCTCCATCATCATTCGTAAGGGAAAAATTGATCGAAATGAATTGAAAAAAAACAAACTAGATATCAACGAAATTCAAAATTTACTTCGTAAAAATGATGTTTTTTCCGTACGTGAAGTAGAATATGCTATATTAGAATCAGATGGACAAATTTCTGTCTTGAAAAAATCAGATTATACTTGTCCTACAAGAAAAGATTTAAATTTACCACCTGAACCCATCTATTTACCTGTGACTTTTATCAGTGATGGTATCGTTTTATGGGATAATGTAAAAAGCTGTGGCTTCGATGAAACTTGGTTAAAGTCACAGCTTAAGAGGCAGAACATCAATAAATTTGAAGATATTTTCTACGGAGAATGGTTAGAAGAAGATGGATTGCTTTTACAACCCTTTGAAAAAAATTAAGCCCAGAAAATCTGGGCTTTTACAATACACGTCTTCCAGGAATAATCATATTGATAATCCCTATAGCAAATGCTGCTAAAATAGAACCTAAGAAAGTTACCCTTACGCCTCCAACAAGCATTCCCGTTAAATAAATAATTATCGCTGATACAACAAATCCTGTAATCCCTCTACCAAAAGGAGAAGCATCAAAACCAGTGAATTTTTCTATTAAATAATCTATCACCCCAATAGCTACTGCAGCAAAAAGTAGAGAAATCCATCCTGTTATTGAAAAATAAGGTGTAAAAAACGCAGCAACTGCTAATACAATCATAGATACTAAAATCCTTACTAGCATACTGCCTATGCTTATGTTATCCCTTTCCCTTCGTCTCTCTTCCAATAATTTCACCTCCTATGTAGTATACATACAGTATTTGTTCTTAAAGGCATTTTTATGTACATTTTTATACTTATATTTTTCTTAAATTTGAAAATACTATATATGTAAAAATAAAATAAAGGAGAGGATTTTCATGACTACAATCAACAAGCTTGAACAAGCTCTAGCAGGTGCAAAAGGTTTATCTGCACAATTTAAGACCTTTTCTATGGATACAGATGACCAACAGGCAAAACAAATGTTCAACCAATTAGCTACCACTCTAGAAAACGCAGCTCAAACCCTTGAAGGAAGAGTTAATTTTGTAAAAAACGAAGAACCACAATATAATCAACAACAATAAAAAAACTCTCTAGATTTAGAGAGTTTTTTATAAGTATAAAAAATAATTCCTAATTTACTTATTTACAAAATACATAATAGTTAAAATAAAAATAAGCATACTCATGAATGCAACTTTAAAGCCATATTTTTTTCTTCTTCGAAATGTGGGACCTTTGGTTAATCTTATATATTCAGGATTTTCCATAATACCTTCCCCCTTTACTTCATATTCAAAAGCAACACCCATTTTATGTATTTCGTAAAATACGTAGTATCTTTCTTTTTAATAAATATTTTTTATAATATACAATTTTATATAATACCTATTTTCTAATTATTCGTCATTTTATTATGAAAATCGACAAATTTTATTATAATTGTAATTTGCTCTTTTGTAAAGAAAAGATTCAATATCATTCAAGTTGCAATTTTAAAAACATTCAATCATTTCGTGTTATTTCTTCATATACCCCAAAATCTCTTCCTTTAATCACAATAAATATATATCTCTTTTAGTACCTATTCTTTTTTACTATTATAGCAGTTCCATCAATATCCTATTCTTATTAATTGCAGTCCATTTGAAATAAAAAAAAGGCATATTTTCAACAAATATACCCTTTTTAAACGAATGTTTTTTATTTTATGTTTAAAACTTCTTCCGGAGATTTATATGGTCTTTTTTGCTTTCTTCCAGTTTCTTCTAAAGTTAATTCTCCAAAATAGCAGGTTAATCCCTTTCTTAGATATTTATTTTCTTTCAATGCTCTTTCATATCCTTTATTGGCAATTTGTAATGCATAAGGCAATGTAGCATTACACAATGAATAAGTTGAAGTTTGTGGAAATGCAGCAGGAATATTATCTACACAATAATGAACGATTCCTTCTTCTATATATATTGGATCATCATGAGATGTAGCTCTACATGTTTCAATAGCTCCACCTTCATCACAGGATACATCAAGAATCAATGACCCTGGCTTCATTAATTTTAATAGATCTCTTGATACCATATGGTCTTTTCTCCATTTAGGCCATAAGATACAGTTAACTAATACATCACTTCTTTTTAAGCATTCTTCTAAATTCTTTCCATTAGAATATAGTAATTCCACATTAGGAGGAAGTATGTGCTTAGCTTTTTCAAGCTTATCCAAATCAATATCTAGGATTGTTACCTTATTTCCTAAATTCACTGCAATTTCTGCAGCTCCTATTCCTGCAATTCCTGCACCAATGATAGTAATTTCAGATGTTCTTACACCATGTACTCTAGCTAACATTAATCCATTGCCACCATTGATCTTTTGTGCATATTGGAGTCCCATGAGCATTCCACCTTTTCCTGCAATCTCACTCATAGGTTTAAGCAGAGGGAAATTCCCATCCTTATCTTGGATATCTTCATAAGCAATACCTACTGTCTTCCTTTCAAGTAAAATGTCTGTTTGATCCCTAAAAGCATTGGAGTGAATATAAGTAAATATTACCATACCTTCTCTAAGATATTTAAATTCTTCAGGTAGCATTTCCTTTACCTTATAAATCATTTCTGCTCTTTTAAATAATTCATCTTTATCAACGATTTGTGCTCCAGCTTTTTGATAGTCTCCATCACTAAATCCACTTCCTACTCCTGCTTCTGTTTCAATTAAAACTTCATGCCCATTTTTAACAAATTCTTTTACCCCATCAGGTGCTATAGCCACCCTATATTCATTATTTTTTATTTCTTTTGGTGTTCCGATAATCATGTCTTTTCCCCCTTATTCTTGTAATTATTGCAATATTTTTTATATTATTTTATCCTTTTTAAAAAAGGATTTTTCACTAATATTATTATCTTTACTATTTTGAAATTCCCTCATATCTCCATTCAAATACATTTAAGTCTAAGATTTAAAGCATTCCGATTGCTAAATACAATATAAGTCCTAACCCTGCGGCTACTGAAGCATACGGAAGCTGTGTCTTAACATGATCTATATGGTCACTAGCTGCTCCAAAGGATGAAAGGATTGTTGTATCTGATAATGGAGAGCAATGATCGCCAAACACACCTCCACCAGCTACTGCACCAACGGTTGCATATACTAAAGTACTAACATCGCCTCCACTAAATTGGAATGCTAATGGTGCTGCAATAGGAATCATGATTGCATAAGTTCCCCATGATGTTCCTGTAGAAAAAGATATGAATGCACTTAAGAAAAATGCTAATGTTGGTAATAATGCAGGTGTTAACCAACCTTGTGTTACTTCTATAACATATTGTGCTGCTCCTAATTGCTTACTAATTGTATTAATACTATAAGCAAGCCCCAAAATAATAATTGCTGGAATTACTCCTTTAATTCCTTGTATCCCTGTACTAAAAATTTCTTTCATAGGCACCTTTTGAAATCTTAAAGCAATCCCTAATACTAGTACTGCTAGCATAAATGCTTCTAGTGTCTTAGCAGAACCTAATATAGCATAAGTTCCAAGAGCGAAGGCAATAACTACTACTACTGGAAATATAAAGTTGATAAATATTCTTGGCTTTGTGATTTGCTCTGCTGGTTCTATATCAGATAACTCTACTCCCATCATTGGTGTAGACCCATCTGCAACTACTTTTCCCTCTTTTAAAGCTCTTTCTTCTGCTTTTTTCATAGGTCCAAACTCAGGAATAATCCCTAAAGCAAATAATGCTACCATACCAACAGCAAACAATCCATAAAAATTGAACCCTACTGATTTGAAAAATACATCTACAGCTGCTGCATTATCTTTTAATGGCCCATATCCTACAAGCAAACCTGATATATATATTCCCCAAGCACTAAATGGTACCAATACACACATGGGAGCAGATGTTGAGTCAATAATATACGCAAGCTTCTCTCTTGATATTTTTGCCTTATCCGTTAGATTTCTCATAACAGGACCAGTAAATAGTGGTGAAAAATAATCACTAAAGAATATAAACATTCCTAAAAACCATCCAAATAATTGAATCTTTTTTCTAGATGTGATTTTAGTCTCCACAATCCTTCCAAACTCCTGGGTTGAACCAGTTAACTGAAAAAATGCAACAAGTATACCAATGAATACTTCTATCAACAACACCCATATAAAATCTGCATTTCCCATGGCTTTTTCAAATAATCCTGGTACTCCCCAGAGACCTTCTCCTGTAATAAATAATCCTACAATACAGGCAAATAATAATGAAAAGGTAGCTTCCCTTGTAACAAATGCCAATACTACTGCAATAAGTGCTGGTAGAATAGATAAAAATCCATAGTGCACCATCGGGTCCGTCATAAAATTTCCTCCTTTATTTTCCTTATATTTATTCCTTCTTATCTCATGTAAATCTTTCTAATGCATTGAGCTTTACATTTTTTTTATTTCACCTCCTTTTATTACCTCAGCAATCGTTTTCCACACATGTAAAGCTTTCAATCTAAAATTTCAAATTTTATGCTCTGTTAATATATTTGCCTTTTATAAAAATTCTATATTTATTTAGAGGCCTTGTTAAAAGTTACCATTCATGCAAAGAGAATTGTTTATGTGAATTTTTATACTCAAATACTTAACAGAGCTAAAATCTGATTGCCCATACAATATAAAACTATATGGGAGGACTTTCACCAGATAATATTGCAAATAGCATGCCAACAAAATCATCTGCTAAAAGGGAGTAAAATACCCATTCAACAACCTCCTTGTACTCTAAAGTTCTATATAATTTGCTTAATTTCCAGCAATCTTTTGAGTATAATTAATCAATTATATCTTTCTTTATTATCTTCAAAAAACAAAAAGGAAGTTCTTTTTTTCCTAAAAGAATCTCCCTTTACTTCATTTTATCAATTATTCAGCATATAAAAGTATCTTATTTTTATTTCGCTGAATTTTCAGCAATTTTTACGGATATTTAGCATATTTTATTATTCTTCTCCTCTTATTCTACTAAAATATTATATTTTGTTATTTTATATTGAAGGGTTTGTCTTGGAATGTTTAAGAATTTTGCAGCTTTAGAAACATTTCCACCAGCTTTTTTCAATGCTTTTACAATTATTTTCTTCTCAACTGCTTCTACCACATCATTTAACGGCTGTATCTCTTCCATTTCATCATAAAAGCTTATATTTTCTGCTGTTTCACTTAAGTATATAGGAAGATGCTTCATTTTAATTTTCCCGTTTTTCACAATATTCATGGCTCCTTCGATGACATGCTGTAATTCTCTTACATTCCCAGGCCAATGATATGCTGAAAAAAGCATTTCTACTTCTTTACTAATTCCTACTACTTGTCTATTTAATAATATATTATATTTTTTAATAAAATGGTTTACTAATATCAGAATATCTTCCTTTCTCTTTCTTAAAGGTACTAGCTTAATACTCATAACATTTAGCCGATAAAAAAGGTCTTCTCTAATACATCGTTTGTTAATAGCCTCCATAGGATCAACATTCATAGCTGCGATAATTCTTACATCTACTTTTCTATTCTTTGAATCTCCTATTCTTCTCACAACACCGTCCTGTAATACTCTTAATAATTTTGCCTGTAAATTCATAGACATAGAATTGATTTCATCTAAAAACAATGTTCCTCCATCTGCTATTTCAAAAAGCCCTTGTTTATCAACAGCTCCAGTAAATGCTCCTTTTGCAGATCCAAATAATATAGATTCAAATAAATTTTCTGGTAAAGCAGCACAGTTTTGAGCTATAAAAGGTTTATTTCTTCTAATGCTATCATTGTGTATAGATTGTACAAATAGTTCCTTCCCTGTTCCTGTTTCTCCATAAACTAATATAGAAGAAGGGCTGTCTGCAATTAATTTTGCTTTATTAATATTTTCTATCATTTCATGATTTCTAGTAATAATATCTTCAAAAGAATACTTCACTGTAGAATAATTTTTTTTCCTTGAATTACCCCTTACACACTCACTTATAGACTTCATGCTACTATAATCTTTTGATAAGTCTTGTATACTTGTTATATCTTTTGAAAGCTCTATTGCTCCCAAAACTTTTCCTCTTCTAATAATCGGGATGGTAAGATTTTGTGTATTATAAGGTCTTCCTTCATAATCTTGAAATGCTTGATTATTTTTATATATAGGTATACCACTTTTCAAACAATTAATAATGGTACTTTCTTCTGAATCTAACGCAGGATATGCTTCTAAATAGTTTTTATTAATAAAATCTCTGTATTCTTTTTCTTTATAATTCTCATCAAATCGAGGATTATAGCGAACTGAATACACAATTTTCCCAGTATTATCAACAATCAATATTCCATCTACATAATCCATATTTATATTTTTCAAGTCTTTAGTGGACATATAAATTCCCCCTAGTAAAATATTTTATTCATAAATAAGTAAACCTCACTTTTTAGAATAAAATTGATTATGAAATCGTTATCCTCTTTTGTATTGTATCATTTTTAAACTTATATGTATATGTATGCATACTACTAAAACACTCTCCTCCACCATATAACTGTGTACTCTATAAAAGCTCATATTTCCTAGGAAATATGAGCTTTTATATATTTATTCTCTTTTTATCACTACATCTTCTCGAAGCATAGGCCAAATATTAGGATCTTCCATACCTAATCTCCAAAGTGCCAGTCCCTTTACCCCTAAATCCCAAGCTTTTTTAGCCTTTGCATAGATACTATCTCTATTTTCAAACCAAACTTCATGTTGATTTCCTTCTTCATCTACATAAGCAAACATAGGTGTTTGAGTCTTTTCATCAAAAACGATTTCTTTATTATATTTATCTGCGAGCTCCATAGCCATATCATAAGTTACATAAGTGTTTTTCCCCGTCGTTAGATTAAAGTCAAATCCAAATACAGAAGTAGCTCCTACAATCTTTTCTTCTGGCATTTTTGTCTTTGTATAATTTAATACTCTATCCATCCATCCTATTGAAACAACAGGTCCTGGTCCACTTCCAGGCCATCCGTGTTCATTGTAAAGCATAACAACGAATTCATCTACTGCCTTTCCAATAGCCTCATAATCAAAGGGATCAGAGAAAGGATTAAAGGGGTCATCACTTACTCTAGCAGGGATAGACCCTGATAAATAATATCCTTTTTCCCTTAAAGCTTCTCCTAATTCTGTATATAAAGCAGATAAGTTTTCACTATCTTCTAAATAAACATCTTCAATGTCAATATTTACTCCATCAAAGTCATATTTTTCAATAAGGTTAATCACATTCTGAATAAACGCTTGACGATTTTGTTCATTAGAAACTAAAGTTTTTACAACATCTTTTGAAATTTTCGTATTTCCCTTTTCATATAATAAATTATGCACAACTGGTAAAATTTTTATATTTTGTTTATGAGCAATATCTACAATCTCTTTTACATATTCATCTGTAAAATCTCCAAATTTTACAATTTCTGTTGGATTATCCTTATTAATTTGAAATAAGAACATTCCTAGCTCTGATAGAGCTGGTGTATTATTTACAAAAGAGTCATAAGAACTAGGTAATGCTGGTCCTTCTTCTAAAGTATAAAACCCTAAATTGCTGATGATAGGTCTTTCTCCATCATGTATATATTCCTTTACTAAATCTTTTTGAACCCACCCTTTACGATTATCATATAACTTCACCTTTTTCCAATCTTTCCAAGCTCCTATTTCAGGAAGACGTGCATTTTTAGTCATTTGTGCTATCACTGGATAGTAAGTTCCTGGTCCTTTACGAATATTCGCAGCATCTACATGAATAACAACTTCCGTATAAAGAGGAATCTTAAGTCGTTGTCCTACTGTTAACTCCGTGCTAGTTAATCCATTTAGCATCATAATTTCTTCAATTGTGGTATCATATCTTCTAGCAATACTGTATAAAGTATCTCCTGGTTGAACAGCATAAACAATACTTGAACTTCTCCACATACGTTCACCTCCCCATAAAAACATCTTCATATTATCTTATTCTTCTCCCTAAAAAATAGTTATTCATTTTTTTATTTTTCATGACACAATCTTTAAATTCTATTATAATGTGATTAGTATAAAGCTATTAGAGGGGGCATTTCTATGGAAATGAAAATTGTATATTTATGTTTTTTTGGTTTTTTAGCTCAATTTGTTGATTCTATTGCCGGTGGTGGAGGACTCATTAGCATTCCTGCTTTATTTGCTTTTGGTATTCCCCCTCATTTTGCCCTAGGTACCAACAAATTAGGTGCTATATTTGGAACTGTATCTAGTTCAGCAAAGTTTATTCAGTCAAAAAAAGTTCATTTTCCTATGCTAAAATATATGATTCCAGCTACCATTTTAGGAGCTATAGTGGGAGTAAACACGGTTTTATTGATTGATCAAAAAATATTAAATATTGTTGTAACTATATTGCTTTTTGTAGTATGTATTTATACCATATTTAAGAAAGATTTAGGCAGTGAAGATCATTTTTCAGGTATGGATCGTAAAAATATCATCATAGGTGTAATTATTGCATTTACCCTAGGTTTTTATGATGGTTTCTTTGGTCCAGGTGCAGGTTCTTTCTTGATTTTTTCCTTTATTACCTTTTTGGGGTTTGATTTTTTAATCAGCTGCGGCAATGCAAAGATATTAAATACGACCAGTGTCATTACCTCTTTTATCGTCTTTGCCTTTCATGGAAAAGTCATTTATTCTATTGGAATTCCTATGGGAATCTGTATGATGCTCGGTGCCCTTTTAGGAACCCAGCTAGCAATAAAAAATGGTGCAAAGCTTATTAAACCTATTTTTATAGTGATTTCCATATGCTTTATGTTTAAGTTATCTTTAAACATGCTATAATTATCCATCATAAGAAAACCACTTTATTTAAATCACAATTTCATAAAAATAAATTTAAATTATAAATAAAATAACTAAAGGACTCCATCAAGATCAAAAATAGCTTATACTTTTCCTTTTCAGAAAAGTATAAGCTATTTAAGTGAAATTTAAAATTCATTAACTCAAACCTGACCCCGATACTTCTATATTATGCCATGTGCCTAATATTTCTTTTCTTTTTCTTCTTCTGGATCTTCAAAGAACACTTTTAATACTAATGCCCAATCTGCTGTTTTAGCCATATCTTCGATTTTATTTTTATGTTCATAATCTCCTCCAAAATATGCCCATACCGCAGCTTCTTCATCATCTTTCAATTTGATTTCTTTAGGTAATGCAACAGGTCCATGACTATATGACTTATCAAATCTATCTATAAATTTTGTAGAACCGGTCCATCCACTTTTATCCATTATCGCAGTTCTCATTACCATGGTTGGTGCCCATTCTAAATTATCTAATAGCCTCTCTTTTAATGATATACTTACTTCCCCGTCGTATTTTCCATCTATAACCTGCATCATAATTCCTGATTCATTTATTAATTTTCCTTTTTCCCAAATTTCATATTTACAACTAATCCCCTTTTTATTACCTTTATATTTTACCTTTACGCAACCTGTCATTAACCCTAAATGAGGTTCTAATCGTTTTGTATCCCCTTGGAATAATGATGAAGGAGTTATAGTTGCTGTTCCAAATTCTGAATAATCCCTATCAATAATCTTAGTACATCCAACCATAAAAATAAATACTACCATTATTAACACATATAATTTTTTATTCAAATAATCACCCCATTCAATATATTCATTACCTTTTTGTATTTTCTAACTCTGTCAAAATCTTTTTCAGTAGGGTTTTTAATCCTAAATAGATCCATATTATCCTCCTTTTCCTCATTAAATAATTCTTTTTAAGTTTGTTCTCCTAAAGAATATCCAAATTCTAAAAGTTCTTTAGATTCTATTATAGTGTATCATTTCTAACAATTTCTCGTCACTGAAATCCTCTAATTTCAATAATTCAAAATATGGATTTCCTTCTATATTCAAACGTCTAGCAAATGCTGGTTCAGTTTTTATTCCCTCTTTTTTTAACTTTATTATTTCTCTTTTAAACTCATCTCCTCCAATCTTTAATAGTCTTTCCTCTATTATCATATGCTTATATCCATTCTGTTTCGTAGTTGGTACTGGTTGTCCAAATATTTCAATAATAAACTCACCATATATGAAATTTGCAACAAGATTTTTAATTCCTTCTCTTTCATCTTTGTTAATCTTAAGTCCTGTCATTCCTTTGAAATGAGTTCTTAGAATTCCTTCAAACTCATCAAAGTCATATACTTCACATATTATATCTAAATCGCTATTTTCTGTGTCAATATTGATAGGAATTGTTCCTACCAATATTGGATTGAATTTTTTCAAAATATGAAATACTTCTATTTTCTTCAAAGTCTCATATGCTTTTTTCTGTTTATCATTTCCATTTAATAAATATGATATATTTTCCCATATGTATGCCATTTGCCTTCTCCTTTGTATTTCCCTTTAAGATTTCAGTTAACGTCCTTAGAATCTCCGTCGTCCTACATGCTTATTCATTCCACGCCTCAGCTAATGTATCTCTAAAGAGTTTATCTAATTCTTCAACATTATCATTCTTGCAAATATTTAAATTCTTCACAATTTTATTATAATACGCCATCTTTTCTTCAAGAAACATGTTTAAAAGTTCAATACGTTTTTCTTCTTTCATTTCTTTCCCTGCTCTTTTTCGAATAAGTAATTTATTTAGCTCTTCAATTAACTCCTTATCTAAACTTAAAGAGTTCATTAATTCTTCAAACAACATTGGAGGCTGCGTTCCAAACTTTTCAACCCACATGCATGCCATTATTGGTCTTAAAACATAAAAGTATTTCTTAATTCGAACTGTTTCCCCTCTTAAATATTCTCTATAATTCCCTTCTGCCATATGTAGATAATGATATATACATGATTTCGAAGAAAAATATTCCTCTAGTAAATTTCTCAACTTAAAAACAAATGTAGTTTTCTGTCTATAGATAATTGGAGAACTTAGCCATTCCAATAAAGTTGGATTCGACTTTTTATATAGTACCAATGACTTCCTTATATCCCAACCATTAATATCTAATAAATCATTAATAGGAAGTTCAATCACATCTCTCTTATTTTCAATGGATAGATACCACTCTGGACGATGAATATAAATAAACCTCACATCAAAATCACTATCAGTTGATTCAAATCCCCATCCCCTACTACCTGATTCAACAGCATACAAAATTTCTACATTATTACGTTTCTCTATTTCATTTAATTTCTCAATTATTATATCTTTCAACTTAATCTCCCCCTCCCACAATTATTGCGTATAACGAATGGGTAGTTCCGATATTTTGCATATTTTTTGCAAAATATTGGAATTACTCTGTTATATGACTTTTCCTGCCCCATTAATGGATAATATTCATAATCATTCTGATGACTATCTAGTGTTTTACTAATATCTATTTTCTCAATTGAATTACTTTTACTTGTTACTGTATTTTCAAGTGTTCTTTGAACCGCGTTATCATCCGAAGTATTACTACTTTTCTGATTTTCTAATTCATTAGGAATGTTAGGTTCCTTAGTATTATCGATAGTTGAATCACTATATCCCATACAAAACATCAGCATTATTGATATTACTATCAGAATCTTTCTCATAAATAATCTCCCTCTTTTTCTTTCTATTGGGCTTTAACTGCAGCTCCACAAATATTGATACAATATTAATCCACCTCATGTCATATAACGGACTTAGACTCTCCGTCGTCCTACATTCTTTACGCAAGATGGTAGAGAGTCTATGTTAGGCGAAGCTTATAAAGAGCCTAATTGTTTTGCATTTAATGTTTCTTCTATGAAATCAATTACATTTTTCTCTTCTGTATCCAAAATTTTTCTGAATCTACTCTTCCTATTAATCCATTTGAACGGGTTAATAAAGCAAATGTCCTTGAATCTATTGCATTCTCAATTCTTTTTTTACATTCTTCAATTTCTAAGCTTGTAATGAATTTTAATTCCATTTTTATATCTCCTTAAGCCATAGTAATTAATACCCACTATATTCCAATCATTATTTTCTTATTTATCAATTAAATAATATTAAAATTTGGGGTAACGTACTTACTATGTTGCAATATTCCACATGGTTTTAGTGGAATATCTGAAAATAGTATGTTATCTACAGTAGCTTCCAGAATAACTCCCTATAACCCGTGCCAAACCAAATAACTCTCTAGAGACTTTCCGATACTAAATTCATATTCTCTAATATTACACAATATATGAAAAATATTTAATATCCTTATACAAACATTTTAACAAATTCTATAGGATGTTGAATAATTTGTGATGTTTGCTCTATGGAATAACCTTCATTAAGATAGCGCTTTGCTATAACCCCCATAGATTCTCCTATCTCAATAATGTGATAATCTGGGTCATAAATACGAACAACACGTTGTTGCCACTCATGTTTTTTTGGTTCATGAACATATTCAATATTCTTATAGCTCTCCAACCTTTGTATAAATGCATCAAAATCATCTACTTCAAAATACAATTCCATATTATTTGACTTTTCTACGACAGAGCTAACTGGTAAATCTGTAAGCCATGCAAAATCCTCTTGTATTGCAAATCCACCGCT
>JAOARP010000010.1 GCA_025210525.1 Marinisporobacter sp. | reverse complement strand
GCATGTGTTAGGCACGCCGCCAGCGTTCATCCTGAGCCAGGATCAAACTCTCATAAAAAAAGTTTTGAATTGAACGTTTTGGACTTCATAGTCCATATTCTGGCTTAAATTCTTACACTGTATAGTTTTCAAAGATCAAATTTCTTTTAAGAACAACCGCCGTTTGGCGACTTAATTATCTTATCATTTTTGTTTGTTGCTGTCAAGAACTTTTTTTGTTTTTTACAACTTTTCATTTAAGTTGTAACTTTTCACTCAGTTTGTACCAAGCTTTATAAAAAGTTTCTTTCAGCGACGACAAGAACTATCTTACCATGTATCTTGTCTTAAGTCAACTAGAAGTTTTTTCTAGTTTTGAAATCGTTGTTGCACTAAAAGCAACAGGTAATACTATAACATCTTCTATTATAAATGTCAATATATTTTTATTCATTTGCTATATGCTACCATTATAGATTTTATTAACTTTGAAAATACTAATGACAAGGAGGGATATTATGTCCAAAAACAAATTGAATAAAGGTAAATATCCAATAGAAAATCACAAAACTGCTTCTTGGGCAAATATAGAAACCTTAAAGCCAGAATCATGTGTTCCTATTCCTAACGAATTAGAAGTAGAAAATGCAAAGAAATGGGTAGAAGAAAATGAAAAATAGAGAAGAATCCAGGTTATCTCCTGGATTCTCTTCTTTATTCATATTTCATTTCTGCTAAACGCTTATAACTTTCATATCTTTCTTTTGCATGTTCCTCTGCTGCATCAAATAAAATCTCTGCCATATCTGGGAATGTATTTTTAAGCTGCGTATATCGAATTTCTCCTTCAATATATTCTTTAAATGGTGTTTTTGGCTGTTTAGAGTCTAAGGTAAATGGATTCTTTCCTTGTGCAGTTAAATCAGGATTATATCTATATAGATGCCAATATCCTGCATCTACTGCTTTTTTCTCTTGTGCTACGGTACTTCCCATTCCTGTTTTGATTCCGTGATTAATACATGGAGCATAGCAAATAACAAGAGATGGACCTTTATATTTTTCTGCCTCTTGAATAGCTTTGATGGTATGATTCATATTTGCACCCATAGCTATTTGTGCAACATATACATAGCCATAGCTCATAGCCATTACCCCTAAATCTTTCTTTCTTATTTTCTTACCAGATGCTGCAAATTTCGCTACTGCTGCTGTTGGTGTTGCTTTAGAAGATTGTCCTCCTGTATTAGAATACACTTCTGTATCAAATACTAATACATTTACATCATCTCCAGATGCAAGAACATGATCTAGTCCTCCATATCCTATATCATAAGCCCAGCCATCTCCACCAACAATCCATACGGATTTCTTGATAAGAAAATCTTTTTTTTCTAATATCTCTTTGATGATTGGATGATCTTTATAATCATGATCTTCTAAAACAGTAAGTAGCTTTTGTGTTGCTTTTTTACAGCTTTCTCCATCATCCATTGCTTCTATATACTCTTTCATTACTTCTTTACACGTCTGATTTAAATCACAATTTTGAGCCTCATTCATTAAATCTTTCAATCTTTCTCTTATTTGTTCTACTCCTAAATACATGCCATATCCATATTCTGCATTATCTTCGAACAATGAATTTGCCCAAGCAGGTCCTTTTCCTTCACAATTTGTTGTAAATGGGACAGATGGTGCACTACCTCCCCATATTGAAGAACAACCTGTTGCATTAGCAATCATCATACGATCTCCATAAAGCTGCGTAACAAGTTTTAAGTAAGCAGTCTCTCCACATCCTGCACAAGCTCCTGAAAATTCGAATAGCGGCTTTGCAAATTGACTTCCCTTCACCGTATATTTGTTCATCAATTCATCTTTTATTGAAATAGATTTTGCTGCATATTCCCAATGATCTTTTTCTTTAGCCGTTTCCTCTTCTGCATTTACCATTACTAAAGCTTTTTGTGGTGCTGGACAAATATCTGCACAATTTCCACAGCCTGTACAATCTAGAGGACTTACTTGAATTCTATACTGCATATTTTCCATGCCTTTTCCTAAAGCTTTCTTCGTCTCAAAGCTTTCTGGTTTATTTTTCATCTCTTGTTCATTAAGTAGGAATGGTCGAATGGTTGCATGAGGACATACATAAGCACATTGATTACATTGAATACACTTATCGACCTGCCACTGAGGTACCATTACAGCGATTCCACGTTTTTCATAAGCTGTTGTCCCTAATGGGAATGTTCCATCTTCAATTCCTTCAAATGCACTTACAGGTAGATCATCTCCTTCATTCTTCGCCATAGGTCTTTGAATATGTTTTACAAAGTATGGTTCATCTAACTCTAGTAATTGATCATCTGAAAGATTTGCCCAATCACTTGAAATATTTACTTTTACTAGTCCTTCTACCCCTTGCTCTATAGCTCGATAATTCATTTTAACGATTTTTTCGCCTTTTTTACCATAGGTTTTCTCAACAGATTGTTTTAAATAGCTTACAGCATCTTCAATAGGTATTACCTTAGCTAATTTGAAGAAGGCTGACTGCATAATCATATTGATTCTTCCACCAAGACCAATTTCTTGTGCAATTTTTACTGCATCAATAATATAGAAATTAATATTTTTCTCAGCAATAATTCTTTTAATAGATGCTGGTAATTTTTCATCAATCTCTTCTTGTGTCCAAGGACAGTTTAGTACAAATGTTCCATTTGGCTTAATCCCTTTTAATAAATCATAATGATTCACATAGGATTTATTATGACAAGCGATAAAATCTGCATAATTAATTAAATAAGTAGATTTTATTGGTTTTTTACCAAATCTTAAATGAGATATAGTTGTTCCTCCAGATTTTTTACTATCATATGAAAAATAAGCTTGGGCGTAAAGCTCTGTATGATCTCCAATAATCTTAATAGCCATTTTATTCGCTCCAACAGTTCCATCAGAGCCTAGTCCCCAGAATTTACAACTAATCGTTCCTTCTGGTGTTGTCTCAATTTCTTTTTCTTTTTCTAAAGACGTATGACTGATATCATCCTCTATACCAATAGTAAATCCATTCTTTGGACTACTCTTTTTCAAATTATTGTATACCGCTACAATCTGATCAGGAGTTGTATCCTTTGAACCAAGACCATATCTACCTCCTACAATCATTGGCTGATTGTCATGATCATAAAAGAGACTTCTTACATCTGTATATAAAGGTTCTCCTACTGCTCCTGGTTCTTTCGTACGATCAAGCACTGCAATTCTTCTCACATTCTTAGGAAATACATCAAAGAAATGTTTTTTAGAAAAAGGTCTATATAATCTTACTTTTATTACTCCTACTTTTTCTCCTTTAGACAGCAAATAATCAACTGTCTCTTCAATGGTTTCACAGACTGAACCCATTGCAACGATTACATATTCAGCATCAGGTGCACCATAGTAATCAAATGGATGATACTCTCTTCCTGTAACCTTACTGATTTCCTTCATATAATCAGCTACAATATCTGGTACCTTTTCATAAAATGCATTAGATGCTTCTCTTCCTTGAAAATAAATATCAGGATTTTGAGCTGTACCTCTTAAAACAGGCCTATCTGGATTTAATGAACGATTACGAAAATCCTTTACGGCTTCAAAATCTAATAATTTTCTAAAATTTTCATAATTAATTAATTCTACCTTTTGAATTTCATGAGAGGTTCTAAATCCATCAAAAAAATGTAAAAATGGTACTCTAGATTTTATAGCTGATAAATGGGCAATTCCACCTAAATCAATTACTTCCTGTACACTACTTGATGCAAGTAATGCAAAGCCCGTTTGTCTAGTCGCCATAACATCTTGATGATCTCCAAAAATAGATAGTGCATGAGTTGCTAAAGCTCTAGCACTTACATGAAATACACCTGGAAGCAATTCTCCAGCCATTTTGTACATATTAGGAACCATCAAAAGTAGTCCTTGAGAAGCTGTATATGTAGTAGTCAGCGCTCCACCTTGAAGAGATCCGTGCATAGCTCCTGAAGCTCCTGCTTCAGATTGAAGTTCTGAAACCTTTACTTCCTGACCAAATAAGTTCTTTTTCCCATGTGCCGCCCATTCATCCACTTTTTCTGCCATGGGTGAAGAAGGGGTTATTGGAAAAATTGCTGCTACTTCTGTAAAAGCATAGGATACATAAGCTGCAGCTTCATTTCCATCCATCGTTTTCATTTTTTTCGTCATCATTGATCCTCCTTTTTATCAATCTACCTCATTATTATTTTCATCTGTATATAAGATTATTTCAGTATCTAATGCTTATTGTTTACTTATTTTGGATTATAATACATAAAATCCTATTATCAGATCAAAAAAACTCATGGTATAAACTAACCCATGAGCTCAATTATGTATATATAACTAACATTATGCTATTTTAATTTTTTTAGTTTGAATGATAAACTTCATCCATTACATTTCTTTCTGATGGCTTTGTATGATTAAATATTATTTTCTTACTACTTCTACGGATTTTTACAACATCTTTTTTTTCTATCTCTAACTGAAAAATATTTTCCTTATGAATATCCCATATTAATCCATACTTAATATTCAAGATAGATTCTAATCTATCTACATTTCCAATACTTTTTATTTCAAAAGGAGGAACCATTTCTTTTTCGTTTATTATCAACTTATTTTTATCTGCTAAAAATGTAATTCCTGTAGTGGAAATAATTCTTTCATCATTTATGGAAATAGCTTCTGCATCAGCTCCATTTAAAATATTTATTATTGCTGATAAATATTCGGGATAATAAGATGCCATATCTATATCTTTATATAACTCTGAATTTTTAAATCTTATAATAACTCCAGGGCCTTGCACATTCGTTTGCCCATTTATTAGCTTATATTGATCTATGTCCTCTTTTATTTTTTTTATAAAAATATCTTTTTGGGATTCATCATTTTCATATTGAGCTATTTCTTGATCTAATGATCCTAATTTATTTAATAAATCTTTTCTTTCCTCCTTTAGGCTTTTAAGTTGTGTTTCTAATTTGTTTGCTTCTACAGCTGAAATTTTACCTTTTGTTAATTCATTTACTACCTTAAATTGAACGGAAATTAATACTCCAAAAAAAACGAAACATAATAATATCATAAAATTGCTTTTTTTCAAACTTCCCCACCTCCCCCTTAACTTGATTACTTTTTATAAAATAGATAATTTTACATAGTTCTTAACAAAATTATACAATATTCGAACTAATATTTTTTACAAAATTTAAAGTTTTTTTGTTTTCGTACAAAAATAAAAGAATACACCTCTTTTACTCCTTGCAATAGAGGTGTATTTTTATTCTTTATTTAACTAAAAATCCTTCATACTATAATAAAATTATTTATTTTCTTTAAACTTCTTTAACTTCTTTAAATCCTCCATATATATATCCTTAAGTTCTCTTCTATAAATTACTGCTGCAGGATGATATAAAGGAAATACATTATATTCTCTATTTTTTATGTTTACTTTAATAGCATTTCCATGAAGATCTCCAATTTTATCTTTTTCATTCCTTGTAATCGTCTTTAATGGAACATTTCCAAGGGTAACAATTACTTGAGGTTGTATGATTTCAATTTCATCAAAAAGATATTCTTTAAAATTCTCTATTTCCTTCTTAGATGGAGCTCTATTGATTTTTCCTCCTGTTTTACTACTAATCCTCGTTGGTCTAAATTTCACTGTATTGGTAATATAAAGTTCCTTTCGATCTAATTCTAAAATATTAAGAAATTCTTCAAGATGTTTTCCAGCTTGACCTACAAAGGGCAACTTCGCTTCCACCTCTTTTGCTCCTGGAGCTTCTCCTATAAGAATAAGTCTACTCTGAACACTTCCATTTCCTAATACAATTTCTTGATCTTCATGTTCATTTATTATTTTTTTATTTAACTTTTCTATTTCCTTTTCCTTCAATAAAAACAATCCTTCCTTTGTCATTTCTAGTCTATTTATTTTCTTCTAATAAAACTTCATATTTTTTCTTTATTTCTTTAAAGTCTTCCCAAAACGGTCTTTTTTTAAGTACATCACGAAGTACAGCAGAAGGATGAAAGGTTGGTAAAATCCATATATCTTTTTTACAATACCACTTTCCTCTATCCCTTGTAATCCTCAAATTAGGATCAATAATATTTGTAGCAGCTATTTTACCTAAACAAACAATAATTTTAGGCTTTATGATTTTTACTTGCCATCTTAGATAAGGAATACAAGCCCTCATTTCATCTTTTTCTGGATTTCTGTTATTTGGAGGTCTACATTTTACAATATTTGCAATATATACTTCATCCCTTGTAAGTTCTACCCCTTCAATAGCCTTTGTTAGAAGCTGTCCTGCTGGTCCTATAAAAGCTATGCCTTCTTGATCCTCATAATATCCTGGTCCTTCTCCAATAAACATAATATCTGCCTGCTTATTTCCCTGCCCAAAAACAACATTTGTTCTTCCTTTATAGAGTTTGCATTTTTTACATCCATAAACAAAAGCTTTTACTTCTTCTAAAGAATACATAAAATCCGCCCCTAATAATCATCTATTATTCTTATAATAGCATGAATTTACATTTATTTGTCTAAAATACTCATTAGAAATTTATATTAAAGGAATGATTTTTATGAAACTAATGTATCAATCTAAAATTATTTTTAAATTTGTAAAAAAAGTGTTCCCACAGGTAAAGAAAGAACTCTCCTACTGGAATACTAAAGCTACTAGAATCCCTGATAAAGTATTATCTCATCAAGCAACCTCTAGTATACAAAAGAAAACTTTTCACGCCCAAGGAGGTTGCATTTATAGTTTATATTATGATGATATAGATAAAGAACTCATCAGATTTATTGTAGCTCTTCAAACCATTAGTGATTATCTTGATAATCTATGTGACCGAGTAGGAGTAGAAAATGAAAAATCATTTTTACAACTTCATTATGCTATTACAGATAGTCTAACTCCAAACGATATTTTTCATGATTATTATAAGCATTACCCTTATAAAGAGGATGGAGGATATCTTTATAGCCTAGTAAAGACATGTAAACATTATCTAAACATACTACCAAGTTTTCACCTTGTTCAAAGAGATCTTTTATTTTTAGGAAAATTATATAGTGAGATGCAAAGCTATAAACATATAGAAAAAAATAAAAGAGAAAAGGCTCTTGCTGATTGGGCAAATACTTATCTTAGTTTGTATAAGAACATATCTGCATGGGAGTTTTCTGCTTCTTCTGGTTCCACACTAGGAATGTTTCTGCTTTGTACTCTTAGTAGAGATAAAAATCTAGATAAAAATACAGTAGAAAAAGTAATGAATGCCTATTTCCCCTATATATGTGGCCTTCACATTTTACTAGATTATTTCATTGATGAAAGAGAAGACCTAGATACAGGAGATTTAAATTTTGTATCTTATTATAAAAATCCTCAAGAAAAAGAAAAAAGACTTCTATATTTTTTAAAGCAATCTCTCAATAAAGTTTTACCTTTACAAAATTCATTATTTCATATAACCGTCATAGAGGGACTTTTATCTATGTATCTTTCTGATCCAAAAACAAATTTTGAAACAGAAAAAAATATTTCTATCAAAATATTAAAAAACTCATCTTATACAACAAACATTCTATATACAGCCTGCAAATCATTAAGAAATAAAAAAGTAATAAAATGACCTCATCTAAAAAATCCTTAGAATAGATGTTATACATCTTCTAAGGATTTTCTTTATATATAATTTTGTGTATATTTTTCTATAGCAGCATATACATGATCATCAGGTCTCTTATCTCCTAATCCTCCTGAATAATGAATCAATCCATACGCCGGAAAACTTTTATTGGATAATAAATTGGACGGAACAGGTATAGAAATCATCCCCATATGTTGACCAAAAGTATTAATTGCTTGTAAACAAAGATCGCCTCCTCCTTCTGGATTACTTGCAGAAGTAAAGGCTGTGAGTTTCTTTCCTACTAGCTTTCCATCTACCCAAAATACCGATGCTGAATCCATATAAGCTTTTATTTCACTAGAAACATTTCCGAAATAGGTAGGGCTTCCTAAAACAATATGATCACTTTGAAGCATTGCTTCTGGTGTTACAACAGGGATTTTATACATTTCTTCTAAATATTCCGTTACTACTGGAAATATACTAGCCCATTTTTCTAAATCATCATCTTTTACTCGGTATAATGATACTTCTTTCCCTTGTTTTTTCAAACAATCATAAAAAGCTTTTGCCATTAGATAAGTATTTCCACATACGCTGTGAAAAACAATTGATATTTTCATTATCTCTTCCCCATTTCAAAGTAATAAAATTTTTTATACAAATAAATACTTTCTTAATCAAAAAATTTAATTAAAAATCTCATCCTTTAAAAATTTCAATGCTAATTTCCTAAAAAATTTACTATTGCTCAACATCAAAGGATGTCTTCCTGAAGGTGAAAATACCGTAATACTAGTAGGTATTTTTTTTGCAACACTACATATTTTTTTATCAATGTTTCTAATAATATCATCCTGTAGACTCCCTGTAAGCAATACAGAACTTTTTATATGATCAAGCTTATAGTAAAAATAATTTTCTATATTTGCTGAAAAATGAACTAGCATATGGCTATCTGCATCCACAACCTTTTCCCAATCTTCACCGTGCATAGCTTCCCAGAAAGCATTGATTCCTGAATTTTTACTAATACTTCTACCTTTCTTTATTTTATAAGCTTCTTCTCTTGTTATACATTCTCCCGAAAAACTATCTGCAATCACCTTATCTACAATCTCTGGAAAATCAATTGCAACATTTAATGCTACAATTGCTCCTCCGCTGGTGCCTAATATATTACTTTTTTCAATATTTAAATACTGACAAAGACTATAAATGATTTTAGCATTATAACGCCAGTAATCTGTTGGAAATTGGTCTAATCTTTCTGATTTTCCATGCCCTATCAAATCTATTAATATTACTTTAAAATATTTCGAATAGAATAGAGCTTCTTCTTCTAACATTTTTGAGGCTCCTGTATTTCCATGAATCATAATTAATGGTTGCCCTTCTCCTACTATGTCAAAAAATATTTTATTTCCTTCAAAATCATAATACGCCATAGCTTCCCCCCCTTTTCTATTTCATACTATTTTTATAATTCCATATATTACTTTATATTCCTTCAATTAGTTAAAAAAACAACAGATGTCTCCATCTGTTATTTTTATTTTACAAAAATTTTCTTGGAACAAATCCAACCTTCTTATACACTTTTCTTAGTGTTTTTCTAGCAACTCTTTCTGCTTTATTGGCTCCCTCAGCATAAATATTTTCTAGGTAATCCTTATTTTTTAATAAATCCTCATATTTTTCCCTTATAGGTCTTAATCCTTCAACAATAACTTCAGCTGTATCATTTTTGAAATCCCCATATCCTTTTCCTTCATACATCTTTTCAATCTCTTCAACACTTTTTCCTGAAAGCTTAGAATAAATAGTCAATAAGTTTTTAACTCCTGGCTGATCATCTGAGTGTTTTACGATTCCTACTGAATCAGTTACAGCTCTTTTTACTTTTTTTACAATACTATCTCCGCCTTCAACTAATCCTATGAATCCATTTACATTTTCATCAGATTTAGACATTTTCTTTGTGGGTTCTTGAAGACTCATTATTCTTGCCCCTACCTTAGGAATATAAGGATCTGGTACTTTAAAAGTATCACTATATTTTCCGTTAAATCTTTGAGCTAAATTTCTAGCCAATTCTAAATGTTGCTTTTGGTCTTCCCCAACAGGTACAAGATCTGTTTGATATAATAAAATATCAGCAGCCATTAACACTGGATAAGTATATAAAGCACCATTTAAATTTGCTTCGTTCTTTTTAGATTTTTCCTTAAATTGAGTCATTCTATTAAGCTCTCCCATATAGGTAATAGAATTTAGAGCCCAATTCAGTTCTGCATGAGCACTTACATGAGATTGAATAAAAATCGTGCTCTTTTCTGGATCTAATCCGCAAGCTATATATTGTGCCAATGCATCGATGGTATTTTTTCTTAAATCCTTTGCTTCTTGAGGTACTGTGATCGCATGTAAATCCACAATACAATAATAGCAATTATATTCATCTTGAAGTGCTACCCAATTTTTTAATGCTCCTAGATAGTTTCCAAGGGTTAGTTTTCCTGAAGGTTGTGCGCCACTAAATATAACTTTTTTTTCATTCATTGATTTTCCTCCTGTTTTTCTATATGATTTTTAAAATTGTATTCAAAAAACTCGTCTCCATTAAATAATAGAGACGAGTATTCCCCGCGGTACCACCCTAATTGACAAATGTCCTCTTCATCCAATAACGGTGGATATCCGTTAAATCCTACTAAACTTTCAGATCTACACTCTGAAGTCCATTCCATATAAATATTGGTTTTGGGCTTACACCATTCCCAAATCGCTATAACCTTTTTTATATGTACTACTCTTCATCATTGCTTTATTTATAAATATTGTTTTTTTCATTATATACTTTTTTATTATTGTATTCAATTCTTTTCTTCTTTTATTAAATCTACTCCTACTACTCCAATACACACTTCATCATTATATAGAGCCTTTGATACTACAATTATATTTTTATCTGTTACCCTATTCAAAAATTCGTCTATATAATATTCATCCTCTTTTGCTTTTTCATACCAAGGTCTTTTTTTAGGATCATAACCATCTGGTAATTTTTCAATAACAGGATAAGTATAAAACTTTTTTGAACCCTCTTTTGCAAAATATATTTTTTCTACATTTTCTGCTGTGTTTTCCTTAAAATCTTTTAAAGCTTTATCAATATTTTCTTCCTCTACATTGATCAATTGACTGCATAAAGCATCTATTTTTTCTTTTACTTCTTCTACTTGAGTATTATTTTCATTTTCTTTTATTTCTATTTTCTCTTCATTTTTTACGACTCCTGCTTTTAATGTTGCTTTACAACCTGCTAAGTTCAATACGAATATACTTATTACTACTATGCTCAAAAAATATTTAAAGTATCCTTTCAAATAATTTCATCCTCTCAATACTTAATATTTATTTTCATGGCAATCCCCTTATTTTTACATTTTCCATCTTTTTCTATTATCTCATATGTCTTTTATCTTATCAACTTGATTTAAATCCTATACAAAAATCCCCTTTATAACTCCTAGGGGATTAATTTTTTCGTACCAATACTTTTTCAGCAATATTTAATAGCATATCCTTATAAATAGAGTCCTCTATACATTCTAAACTTTTCTTTGCTTTTTCTACACATATATAAGCTTCATGAAAAGATTCCTCTAAAGCATAACTATCTTTTAAAAGCCTTACAATTTCATTATGATTTTCTTCTATATTCCCTTTTTTAAGTTTTTCCTTCATCCAATTTTTATATTCTTCATGCTTTATTAAATTTAATATAGGTAAGGTAATATTTCCTTCTCTTAAATCACTACCTACTGGCTTTCCTAATATTTTTTCATCTCCTGTAAAATCTAAAAGATCATCTATAATCTGATACGCATATCCTAAATTTTCTCCATAAATCCTAAAAGCTCTTATTTGTTCTTCATTAGCATCAGCTGTAATAGCTCCTACTTGTGTACATGCAGCAATTAAAACTCCTGTCTTTTGATAAATACGTTGATAATAATCTTCTTTTGTCTGCTCTAAATTAAATAAATTTTCTCCTTGAAAAATCTCTCCATCACACATTTTACTAATAGCATCTACAATAACTTCCATACTTCTTATTAATCTGTGCCTTGATAGAATTTCAAAAGCCTTAGCAAATAAATAATCTCCTAATAATACAGCTGTATGATTCCCCTTTTGATGGTTAACAGTAGACATACCACGCCTCATAGTAGATTCATCAATAATATCATCATGAACTAAAGATGCCATATGAATACATTCACAAGCTGCTGCAGCGTATATGGCTTCCTCTTTAACATTGTCAAAACATTGGCCTACACAAAGAACAAGTGCTGGACGTATTCGCTTACCACCTGAATTTATCAATCTTTTACAAATATTATACGTATTTTCGTGACTCCCTTCTAAAATCTTATATAATTCTTTCTCCACTAACTCCATTCCTGGTAGTTCTTTTATTTTTAAGCTTTTAGCTGTTTTAGTCAAATCTTCAACCTACTTTCTATATCCTTATTTATAGAAAGTATTGACCAATTTTAACAAATTTATGTGGCAAATTTTTCTACTATTTTTAACACTTTATAAGTTTTTTTGTAATTTTTATTTTTTATTCCTACAAATCACCCTTGCCTATTCTCTTTCTTATTTACCATTGAAACCAAATTCATTCTAAAATATGATAAAAAATGCATATGATGCTATCTATCTCTTAAATTTTTCAAATTTCTCTTGCTTTTTTCTTTATTTTCAGATATAATTTTATTAAAGAATTTAACATTTTATTACATTTTTGACATTATAATGCACAACTCTTCATTTTCTCTTGTTTTACAAGGGACTTTTTGAGTTTTTTGTTATTTTTTGAAAAAGGGGGAAGAAAAATGTCAGTAAATGAACTAAAGGAAAAAATTGAAGAAGTAAATGTTGAATTATGTACATTGATTAATACAAAACATTACAACCTACTAGAAAACGAAATTATCCAATGTAGTCAGAAGCTCGATACATTGATTGTAGAATATATGTTAACAATATCTTAACCATTCTTCATAAATTCTTTTTTGCCTATTATAACAAAAAGATAGGATCATCTCCTATCTTTTTCTTGATTTTTAATTAAAAGCAATATTCACCTCTATAGGAATATTATCAGCTAATATTTCAATACATAAAACTTTTTCTGCATTTACTTGTACATTAAAATTTTTCCCATAGAGCAGTGTAGGGGTAGATATATTTGTGTTTATTTCCATATTTTCAAAATTAATACTAGCATTTGCTGTAAGCATATTTGAAAGTTCTGAAAGGGCACTTTGTGCCATATCATCTAATGCTTCAACAGGCATTCCCATCATCATTTTTGAAGCAATTGCTTTTGCATTGTCTATTGTCATACTATAGATCACATTCCCTTTAATATCTCCTACTATTCCTAAATTAATCATAACCCCATCACTTTTAATATTTCTATCTTTTAAACTAAGATTTCCTTTTTTTATATCACTAAAACCAATCTGTGGCATTACCGAAAGAAATGATTGAATAAATGGATTGATTAATTTTACGTCCATTCTTCTTCACCTCTTTTAAATCCTATATTTAAATACATTTCTCCAAAAGGAGTTTCTCCTAATATAGAATGTGTTTTTAACATAGATTTTGATATTTTAAGGGATTCTCCATGAAAGATTGTAGGAGGTGCTACACGCAAACCAAATACTTCATTCTTTCGATTCAATATAGAACAAGCATTTCCAGCGATGATATTTGCAAATTCACCAGCCATAGCTAAACATTCGTCCATGCTCTTTACTTCTCTTTTTAAAGCAGTTTCTGCTAATTTTTTAGCAGTTTCTTTAGATAAATCAAAAATCATTCTACCTGAGCATCTTCCAATAATACCTATGACTACAGAAATACCTCTAGAATTTTCTGTATCATTAAACTCCATATCTTCTCTATATGTAGGAATCGTTTTTGCTACTCGGTTTAAATTATTAGAAAAGCTTTCTTTAAATGCATCAAAATATATTTTATTTAACTCTAAAAGCAAGTCTTCTCCAGCCATTGCACGCTTTATTACCGTAGTAATCTCATCCGGGTCTACTGGCTTTTGAACATATCCTGACACCTTATTCTCTTTTGCCTTTTTGACTATTTCATCATCCTTCATAGAACTTACAATGACTACTTTTATATTCTTATCTATTTTATGAATAGCTCTTGTACATTCTAAACCATCTGTTCCAGGAATAGTCATATCCATAGTCACTAAATCCGGCTTTTTTTCTTGTACAACCTCTATAGTTTCTTGTAAAGAACCAGCTTGTCCTATTACTTCAAATCCTCTTTCCTCTAATATATCTTTTAGTATACTTATGGAAAAGGGCGAATCATCTACAATCACAATTTTTATTTTTTCCACAATGCCACCTCCAAACAAGTGTTTAAATTTAAGATACTTTTCATGAAAAATAAAACTGGTTTACAATATAAGATAAACATAAAAATATAACTATCTTTTATTGTAGACCAGCCCATACTCATATCAAATAACTATCTTCACTTGATTTTTATTATTTGTTTTTTATAAAGGAGTCATTCCATTTTTTAAGTTCATTTTATTTTTTGTTCTAATTAAATTGTAAATTATTTATATGGGAATGTCAACGAATTGTGTAGAATTTTGTGAATTTTTGTAAAAAAATAGCCCTTATCTAAAATATTAGATAAAAGCTATTTTTTAATAGACGCCCTTTTTATGAAGAAAATCTTCATATCCATGATCCGTTACTAATATATGCTTTTCTATCCAATCTGCAATAAATTCTATCATATGAAACGTTATTCCTGTCTGCTTTTCATCAATATCTTGATTCTCCAATTGTATGATTTTATTTACAAAGGATTTATGCTGTCTTTTATGTGCTCTAAGTTCTTTATATCCATGTTTTTCCAATAATTTTTCTTCATGTTCAAAATGATACTCTGTATATTCTCTTAATTCTCTTAAAATATCAATAATCTCATCGTAATGATCAATATCATCCTTTAACTTTAATAAATCAACAAGCTTTCCACCTATCTCCAAAAGTCTTTTATGTTGCTGATCTATTTCATCTATGTGCACTCTATAATCACTTTTCCATGTAAACACCTTTTGTCCCTCCTATTAATGATTATATCTTTTTCAATTCTTTTCTAAACTTGCTAAGAACTTTTTTCTCCATTCTAGATATAGTCATTTGAGATACATTCAATAATTTAGCCACCTGTGCTTGTGTTTTATTTTCAAAAAATCGAAGATGAATAATCTTTGTTTCTGCCTCATTTAATTTTTTCATATTTTCTCTTAAAAAATCATTATTTTCTATTTCATCAAAAGACTTATCTTCTTCTCCAATTAAATCCTTAAGCTGAACATCTTTATCATCCCCACTAGAGTCATAGCTTAGATCTAGAGACTTGGGAGTATATACTTGACTTGCCTCCATTGCCTCTAAAACTTGTTCTTCTGTACATCCTAAATAATTTGCAATATCTATTACCTTAGGGGTTCTTTGTAAGTTCTGTGTTAATACAACTTTTGCATTATTTACCTTTTTAGATAACTCCTGTATCCTTCTAGGCACTCTTATGCTCCAGCCTTTATCCCTGAAATACTTTTTTATTTCACCTATAATCGTAGGTGTTGCAAAACTTGAGAATTCAAATCCTTTACTTAAATCAAATCGTTCAATAGCAAAAATAAGTCCAAGGGATGCAATCTGATAAATATCTTCGTAGTCAATTCCCTTGTTTACAAATTTTTTAGATAAAATTTCAGCTATATATAAATATCGATTGGCCAACTCGTTTCGAATTTCTTTATCATTTGTTTCTTTGTATAATTTAAATAATTCTTTTCCGCTTAATTGGCTTAGGGAATTGGTATCGGTATTCATTGTAATATGTTTTACGTTTTCCATCAAATATCATCCCCTAGATATTTTATCATTTTCATTGTTGTGCCTTTTCCTAAATCTGATATGATTTCTACTTCATCCATTAACGACTTAATGATAAATATCCCTAGTCCTCCTTCTTTTGGATTTGCTAGATCTGGTTCTTGAATCTCACTACTCTTAAAACCATTACCTTGATCCATTACCTCAATGGACAACTTTTCATGATCTACTAAAAAATTTATCTGAAAGTTATTATTATTATAACATAAACCATGTTCAATTGCATTGGTACAAGCTTCTGCTATAGCAACCTTTATATCTTCAATCTGCTCTATATCAAAACCCATTCTACTCGCAATTGCCGATGCCGTTAGACGTACAACATTCACATATTCTGGCTTACTTGGCACTGATATTGAAAAATGATCACTCATTTTTTCCTCCACCTTTTCTAAATTATTCATTGTAATCATTATTTTTACTCACCCTCTATGATAAATATTTTATTTAACCCTGTAATTCTAAATAATTTTGAAACATTGGCTTTAGGATTGACAATAATAATATTTCTATCATATTTTTTTAGTCTTTTCAATACTCCTATCAAAACACCTAAACCTGTACTATCTATATAACTTAACTCTGCACAATCTATTTTTATATTTTCCTTGTGTTCATCTAACATTACCATGAGTGTTTCTTTTAATTCACTTGCTGTATAGATATCAATTTCTCCTATAACACCTAAAATCCATACTTTTTCTTGTTCATGATACTTTTTATTAATTCGAATAGACACAAAAAAACCCCTTTCTCCTTATTTCCTAATTTAATGTTACCCTTTATTTTTCCATTTAAACAATTTTAAAAAATACGCAAAAGTAAATTTACCTTTGCGTATTTTTATTTTATTCTTCTTCCTCTACATCTTGAACAACCTTAGCAATAGAAACAATATTGCTATCATGATCTACTCTCATAAGTGTTACCCCTTGTGTATTTCTACCCATTCTAGATATTCCCTTTACCTCTAATCTTATGATAACACCGTTTATATTAATCAGCATCACTTCATCATGATCCTTTACAACCTTAGCTCCTACTAATTTACCTGTTTTTTCTTTTGTACTATAAGTGATTAACCCTTTTCCACCTCTTGATTGGAGATTATAATTTTCAAGAGAAGTTCTTTTTCCAAATCCAAATTCACTAACAACTAATAAGTCAGCATCTTCCTCTACTAATTCCATAGCAACTACATCATCACCATCATCTAGATTAATTGCTTTTACACCCATTGCTGCTCTACCCATATCTCTTACATCTGTTTCTTTAAATCTGATAGATTTTCCTTCTTTTGTTACGATGATAACCTCTTTATCTCCGTCTGTAAGCTTTACGCTAATTAGTTCATCATCTTCTCTTAAATTAATGGCAATTAAACCTGATTTTCTTGAAGTATCAAATTGTGATAAATCTGTTTTCTTGATAATTCCCTTTTGGGTAGCTGCAACTAAATAGTTACTTGGTTCAAATTCTTTAACAGGAATAACAGCTGTTACTTTTTCATTCGGAAGTAACTGAAGTAAATTTACAATAGCAGTTCCTTTTGCCTGTCTTCTAGCTTCTGGAATCTCATATGCTTTTAAACGATAAACTCTACCTCTATTTGTAAAGAAAAGAATATAGTTGTGAGTTGATGTAATAAATAAATGTTCCACAAAGTCTGAATCCCTTGTAGTGAGTCCAGCTATACCTTTTCCACCTCTTTTTTGGCTTTTATATGTATCTGCAGGAAGTCTTTTGATATAGCCTAAGTGAGTTAGAGTAATTGCAATCTCTTCCTCATCTATTAAGTCTTCTATATCAATCTCATCTGCAGCAGCTTCAATAGCTGTTCTTCTATCATCATTGTACGACTCTTTTACTTCTAATATTTCTTCCTTGATGATACTTAAAAGAAGCCTTTCATTAGCTAATACTTCTTTATAATGATTGATAAGCTTAATCAATTCCTCATATTCTTGTTCAATCTTATCTCTTTCAAGGCCTGTAAGCTTTTGAAGTCTCATATCAAGGATTGCCTGAGCTTGTCTTTCTGATAAACTAAAAGTTTCTATTAATCCTTGCTTTGCCTCTGCTACATTCTTCGATCCTCTAATTAACTTGATTACTTCATCAATGTGATCAAGTGCTATTTTTAACCCTTCTAATATATGGGCACGATCTTCAGCTTTTCTTAAATCATATTTTGTTCTTCTTGTAACAACATCCTTTTGATGCTCTAAGTAATAATAAATCATATCATATAGATTTAGTATTTTAGGCTGTCCATTTACAAGAGCAATCATAATAATACTAAAGGTATCTTGAAGCTGTGTATGCTTATACAGCTTATTAAGTACTACATTAGGATTGGCATCTCTTTTTAACTCGATAACGATGCGCATACCCTTTCTATCACTTTCATCTCTAAGATCTGAGATTCCCTCAATTTTCTTATCTCTTACTAAATCAGCTATTTTTTCAATTAATCTTGCTTTATTTACTTGATATGGAATCTCCGTTACGATGATTTGATTTCTACCCTTTGCTGTTTGTTCTATTTCGGCCTTTGCTCTAACAACTACTCTTCCTTGACCTGTTCTATACGCTTCTTTGATGGCTTCTTTTCCCATAATGGTTGCACCTGTAGGAAAATCTGGCCCCTTTACAATTTTTATAAGATCTTCTATAGTTGCCTCTCCGTCATCAATCAATTTCACGGTTGCATCAATAACTTCTCCTAAATTATGAGGAGGAATAGATGTAGCCATCCCTACAGCAATACCATTTGAACCATTTACAAGTAAATTTGGAAATCTACTTGGAAGTACAGTTGGTTCTTTTAATGTTTCATCAAAGTTTGGTGAAAAATCAACTGTTTCTTTTCCAATATCTCGTAACATCTCTACAGATAATTTTGTAAGTTTTGCTTCTGTATAACGCATGGCAGCTGCACTATCTCCGTCGATAGAGCCAAAGTTTCCATGTCCATTAACTAATAAATATCTCGTAGAAAAGTCCTGTGCCATTCTAACCATAGCATCATAAACAGAACTATCTCCATGAGGATGGTACTTACCTAAAACATCCCCAACGATACGTGCAGACTTTCTATGAGGTTTTTCAGGTGTTAAACCTAACTCGTTCATTGCATATAGTATTCTTCTATGAACAGGTTTAAGTCCATCCCTTACATCCGGTAATGCACGACCCACGATTACACTCATAGCATAATCAATGTAAGAATTCTTCATTTTTTCTTCTATGTCAACTTGAATAATTTTCTTATTCTCCTCTAGCATTGAATTCCCCCCTCACTACACATCTAAGTTACTTACATATTTTGCATTTGCCTCAATAAATTCTCTACGAGGCTTTACTTTATCACCCATAAGCATCGTAAACACTTCATCAGCTGCTGCTTCATTATCTTCATCTACTTTTACCTGAATAAGTGTTCTTGTATTAGCGTCCATTGTAGTATCCCATAATTGTTCTGGATTCATTTCTCCTAAACCTTTATATCGTTGTAATGTTATCCCATTTCTTCCGATTTCATTTAGTAACGTGTCTAGTTCTTCATCAGAATAAACATAATGTTCTTGTCTTCCCTTTTTTACTTTATAAAGAGGTGGGCGTGCAATGTATACATGTCCATGATCAACAAGTGGTTTCATATATCTATAAAAGAATGTAAGAAGCAATGTACTAATATGCGCTCCATCTACATCTGCATCTGTCATAATAACTATTTTGTGGTACCTTAGCTTACTAATATCAAATTCATCTCCAATACCACATCCAAAGGCTGTAATCATAGCTCTTATTTCACTAGAGTTTAGTATTTTATCTAATCTTGCTTTTTCAACATTTAGAATTTTACCTCTTAGTGGTAATATAGCTTGAGTTGCTCGATCTCTTCCTTGCTTTGCAGACCCACCTGCTGAATCTCCCTCAACAATAAAAATTTCAGAAAGACTTGGATCTTTTTCGGAACAATCAGCAAGCTTTCCTGGAAGAGATAATCCATCTAATGCGCCTTTTCTTCTTGTCAACTCTCTTGCTTTTCTAGCTGCTTCTCTTGCTCTTGCTGCTTTTAATGATTTTTCTATAATTATTTTTGCCTCATTTGGATTTTCTCCTAAGAATATTTGCATTCCTTCACTTGCAATATTTTCAACGATTCCTCTCATCTCACTATTTCCGAGCTTTGTTTTTGTTTGTCCTTCAAACTGAGGCTCTGTAAGCTTTACAGAAATAATACAAGTAAGTCCCTCTCGAATATCTTCACCTGTAAGATTATCATCCTTTTCTTTTAATATATTATTTTTTCTTGCATAGTCATTCACTACACGAGTTAAGGCTGATTTGAATCCTACAAGGTGGGTTCCTCCTTCATGAGTATTGATGTTATTTGCAAAAGAAAAAATAGTTTCTGTATATTTATCCGTATATTGCATAGCTACTTCCACTTCAGAATTTTCTCTTTTTCCTTCAAAATAAATAACATTTTTATGAATAGCATCTTTATTTTTATTTAAATGCTTTACAAATTCTTTAATACCACCCTCATAGTGAAAAACTAATTCTTTAGGGTTTTCTTCTCTTTGGTCCTTTATGGTGATACGAATTCCTTTATTTAAAAAAGCCATTTCTCTTA
Source organism: Marinisporobacter sp. (assembly GCA_025210525.1). Taxonomy (GTDB): domain Bacteria; phylum Bacillota; class Clostridia; order Peptostreptococcales; family Thermotaleaceae; genus Crassaminicella. The sequence continues at coordinate 119,533 of JAOARP010000010.1, read as the reverse complement.
ATCTATGCTCTAATACTTCGAACTTAAATACGGTTTCTTCAAATATTTCTTTATCTGGTAAAAATCTTGTTCTCGTACCTGTTTCATGAGACTCTCCTACTACAGTAAGCTCTGTAATAGTTTTTCCTCTTTCATATCGTTGACTATATATTTTCCCGTCTCTTTCTACTTCAACCGTCATCCATTCTGATAGAGCATTTACAACAGAAGCTCCAACACCATGAAGACCTCCTGATACTTTATATCCTCCACCACCAAATTTTCCACCTGCATGAAGAACTGTATGAATAACTTCTACCGCTGGTTTTCCCATTTTAGGATGAAGGTCTACCGGCATTCCTCTACCATCATCTTTTACGGTAATAGAATTATCCTCACCAATAATAACACTTATATTTTTACAATATCCAGCTAATGCTTCATCAATGCTGTTATCTACAATTTCATACACAAGATGATGTAGCCCTTTTGGTCCAGTTGAACCTATATACATTCCTGGTCTCTTTCGAACTGGTTCTAATCCTTCTAGTACTTGTATCTGCTCCGCTCCATATTCATTATTGATCTTTTCTACCATTTTTCTACCCCCTACTCTTGTGAATCTATTTTCACACAAAAAAAGCTACGGATATAGTTTTGCCTTTCATTTCCGTTGCTTGCTACATCTATATCTAATAGGTATTTTACCTATTTTACATAAATTTCATCCGAATTATGAATCTCCTCTAGAAAGTTGGCTCTTTTTTGAAGGGTTGTAGACGATATAGGTGAATAATAAATCACCGTCTTAACAACTTTTTGTGCACCTTTATTCTTTTTTTGAATTTCTTCAGTAATAATACAAGACTTTACTTTTTCATCAGAAATCTTTTGCACAAAACCTTCTTCTTCTGAAATTTTAAAAAAAGCTTTACTATCCTCCGATTTTTCAATAGAACCAATATCTATAATACCTATTATATTTTTTATAGGTATAACCACATCCTTACCTAAATGCAGAAACATATCAATCTCTCCTTAAAATTACTCCACATTATATTATAACCTTTTATGGAAAGATATAAAAGAAAATTTATATTGATTCATTGTAAACGACAGCATTGTTTACATGAAAAATATACTCATTGTCTACACTAAGCTCATTCAAACAATTAATTTCTGTTGTTGTAATAAATATTTGAACATCCTTTAAAGCTTTTATTAAAAACTTCTGTCTATTAATATCTAATTCAGACATAACATCATCTAATAGTAAAATAGGATACTCAGAAGTTTCACCTTTGATTAGTTCAATTTCTGCAAGCTTTAAGGATAATGCAGCAGTTCTTTGCTGTCCTTGTGACCCAAAGTTTCTTATATCAATTCCATTAACAAAAACACCTAAATCATCTCTATGAGGTCCAACAGTTGTGGTTCCTCTTTTTAAATCACCCTCTAAAGATTCTTTTAAAATCTTTCTAAAATTTTCAACTGTCTCTTGAAAAGTATTTTTAAGTCCAATACTACTCATATATTTTACTTCTAGGTTTTCTTTATTTTCTGTAATCTTTCTGTGAATCAACCTACTTAATGGACTTATTCTCGTAACGAATTTTGACCTTTCGATCATCAACTTAGTCCCTAATTCTATCAGTTTTTCATCCCATATATCAAGAGTATCTATATATTTTTTATTATGATAAATTTTTTTTATTAAATTATTTCGTTGCATTAAAACCTTTTGATATCCATTTAAATGATGGAAATAGCTAGGCTTCATTTGAGATATTTCATTATTTATAAACTTTCTTCTTTCATTAGGTCCTTCTTTGATTAACTTTAGATCTTCTGGTGAAAAAACAACGACATAAACATTATTCAAAATCTCCGAATTTTTACTTAAAGTGATTCCATTTAATTTAATTTGTTTCTTTTTTCCCTCTTCTAACTTTAACTCTATCATAGTATCTGTATATCTTTTTTTTCCTTCAACCTTAACATAAGCTCGTTCTTTATCAAATTTAATGAGTTCTCGATCTTTGCTCGTTCGAAAAGATTTTGCCGTACTTGTTAAATAAATAGCTTCTAATATATTTGTTTTTCCTTGAGCATTTGCTCCTACAAATACATTAATCTTTGGATGAAATTTTAATGTAAGCTGATTATAATTTCTAAAGTTTATTAATTTTAAACTTTCTAAATACACTCGTTGCACCCCTTGCCCTTTTAACTTAATTCATTAAAAAGCAGTTTTCTAGTTTTTTATGATAAACTTTTCACCTTCTAATTCTACCACATCACCATCTCTTAATTTCTTTCCTCTTCTAGTTTCTACAACGCCATTTACCGTTACCAAACCATCTTGTATAACCATTTTAGCATGTCCACCTGTTTGAGCTAACTCTGCAAGCTTTAGAGCCTTATCTAACTGTATATACTCACCGTCTATTTTTAATTCTACCATAATCCATTCACTCCTTTTATTTTATCCTTTTCGAGCTAAAATCTATAAAAGGAGTTCTCCAAAACTTTGAGAACTCCTTCCCCTTATCCTACTAATCTAACAGGTAAAATTAGATAAGTATAATTATTATGATCTACTGGTTTTACAATACATGGACTAACACTTGTTGTAAACTCTAAATAGACTTCTTCACTGTCTATAATTTTTAAAGCATCTAAAAAATATTTTGAGTTGAATCCAATATCAATATCATCTCCTTCTAATTCTATTGAAACAGATTCAAATACTTTTCCTATTTCTGCATTAGAAGTAATATTCATACATTCATCACTTACTGAAAATTTTACTAAATTATTTTTTCCTTCTTTCGCTAGTAGTGAAGCACGTTCTATACTATCTAGTAGATGTTTTGTTTTTACTTTTGCTCTCGATTTGTATTCTTTTGGAATAATTTGATGATAATTTATAAATTCTCCTTCTAACAATCTTGAAATTACTCGTGTTTGATTCATATTAAATAAAACATGCTTATCCGTAAAGAAAATTTCCACATCTGTATTTTCTTCTTCTGATAATATTCTATTAATTTCATTCAATGTTTTTGATGGAATAACAGATTTTTGATTCAATGTATTTTTTGCATTTGCTTTTCTTAAAGCTAATCGATAACCATCTAAAGCAACCATATTAATAGCATCTTGGTGAAGTTCCATTAGAACACCTGACAGAATTGGACGGGTTTCATCTAATGAAGTAGCAAAAACTGTCTGCTTAATCATATTTTTTAAAAGATCTTGTGGTAATTTATAGACGTCCTCTTCTTCAACCACTGGTAATTCTGGATATTCAACAGCTGCTTGTCCTATAAGCGTAAACTCTGAATTTTCACATCGAATAATTGTATTATTATTTTCATCTACTTCTATTTCAATATCTGCATCTGGTAATTTTCTAATAATATCCCCTAATATTTTGGCAGATAAAACAACTGCTCCTGAAGATATGATTTCTGCCTCTATATAATTTTCTATTCCTATTTCTAAATCCGTACCAACTAGTTTTAATTGTTCTCCACAAGTTTCTAGTAATATACCTTTTAATATAGGCATAGGTGTCTTTGATGATACAGCTTTTTGAACCGTATTAATACTTGAGGATAACTTTCGTTGGTTACAAATGATCTTCATTTGTGGATAACCTCCTTTTTATAAAAACATAGATAAATAATATAAATTTATAGTAGTAATAGTAGTAGGCGCTGTGAATTTGTGGATAAGTGTCATATGGATTAAAAATTCAACACTTAGGAGAAATAATAAAATGTGAATATCTAGCATATATTTATCCACATATGCATAGGATTATTTATAGGATTAAATTTATAAACATTTTATTAAGATCATAATCACAGCCTACTGTGAATTATTTTCCCTTTATTTCTTTAATAATTGCATCAATTTTTATTTTAAAATCAGGATTAGATTCAATATCTTTTGAAATCTTTTCGTGAGCATGAATAACAGTCGTATGATCTCTTCCTCCAAATTCATCTCCAATTTTAGGAAGAGATAAATCGGTTAATTCCCTAGACAAATACATAGCAACTTGTCTTGGATATGCGATAGATCTAGTTCTTCTTTTTGAATTAAAATCATCTAATTTAATATTAAAATTTTCAGCGATCACATCCTTAATAAGAGGAACAGTGATTTGCTTAGGTTTGCTAGATGTAATAATGTCTTTTAGTGCTTCACTTGCAAGCTCTATTGTGACTTCTTTATTTGTAAGAGATGAATAGGCTACAATTCTTATTAAAGCTCCTTCTAATTCTCGAATATTTGATTGAATTTTCTTTGCAATATAGTGCATGACTTCATTAGGAACATCAATGCCTTCCACATCAGCTTTTTTGCGAAGAATGGCAATTCTCGTTTCAAGATCAGGTGCTTGAATATCTGTAATTAGCCCCCACTCAAATCTTGAGCGTAATCGATCTTCTAGGGTTGGAATCTCTTTTGGTGGTCGATCACTAGAGATGATAATTTGCTTATTTGCTTCATGAAGAGCATTAAAGGTATGGAAGAATTCTTCCTGGGTTCTTTCTTTACCGGCGATGAATTGAATATCATCTACTAGTAAAATATCAACGTGTCGATATTTATTACGAAATTCTTCATTTTTATCATCTCGAATAGAGTTAATTAATTCATTTGTAAATTTTTCTGATGAAACATAAACAACCTTTGCATTTGGATTTTGACCTAGTATAAAATGACCAATTGCATGCATTAAGTGAGTTTTTCCAAGACCTACTCCTCCATATATAAATAAAGGATTATATGCTTTTGCTGGTGCTTCTGCAACAGCAAGAGATGCTGCATGGGCGAAACGATTACTATTACCAATAACAAAGGTATCAAAAACATACTTTGGGTTCAGGTTAAGGGTTTCAAAGGAATCTTTAGTATTTTGAGTAGTTGGTCCAGCTTGAGATGCTTTTAAATAAGTTTCACTACCTGGAACGGTAAATACTAAATGGTATTCTTCAGAAGTAATTTGTTTTAATGCGTTGATAATCAGTGTTGCATATCTTGCTTCGAGGATCCCTTTTGAAAAATCATTTGCTACAGCCAAAACGATATTTTTTCCGTTTATAGTTAGGGGTTCTATGGGTTTAAGCCAAGTATTGTAGCTAACTTCTGTGAGTTCTGTTTTGATTAAATTGAGTGTTTGTTGCCATATTTGAGACAGTTGGGTACTCATAAGACGACCTCCTTACGAAATCAAATTTAAAACTATATATAAAAAATGAACGTTTTTATAATGGAAGAAAAAATTTTTTTGAGGTAAAAAAACAAATATCCACAAAATATCCACAGAAATTGTGGATGAATTATGACAAGTTTAATTTTTTCTTGTATAAATTTTATAAACTAGGAAATTAATAATCCTGTGGATAATATATTAATAAAATGAATATGATGACAACAGAAAATATTTATACACAAATTTATAAAAATCCAAAAAAAAATATGCACAAGGAAAAAAGTATAGAAAAAAAGAAAAAACATATAAAAAATATAAGTTATACACAAAATTATCCACACCTTGTGTATAAAAGTGAATAGTTTTAATAATTTCTCCACATATCAACAAGTTTATTTAATAATATCAAATAAAAAAAAGGATTTCAATGATATGTCAAAAATTATCCACAATAAAAATATTTGGTGATTAATTTATCCACAAAAAGCCATTTTAATAATATTCTTGACATATTTTCTGAGCAAAGTTATAATTATTTAGTAAATGCTCATTTTAGATAGAAATATGATCATTTTAATATATATGATAGATTTTGAAGGAGGTGTTCGGAGTGAAAAGAACTTATCAGCCAAAGAAAAGACAAAGAAAGAAAGAGCATGGATTCAGAAAAAGAATGAGTACAAAAGCAGGAAGAAATGTTTTAAAGAGACGTAGATTAAAAGGCAGAAAAAGTTTGACTGCATAAGAGGCCGCATAAAGTGGCCTTTTTCTATAAGGGCTTACTTTATAACAATAAAGAGACAGGGTGATTTTTGCATTTTGAAAGAAGGAAAAAATATGAAGCAACCATTGCGATTAAGAGAAGATGCTGCTTTTAAAAAGATCTATGCTAGAGGAAAGTCATTGGCGAATCGATACGTAGTGCTATTTTATCTAAAGAAAAATCAGGAATGTAATCGAGTAGGATTTATTGCCAGTAAAAAAGTTGGCAATAGTGTAATTAGAAATAGATCAAGAAGATTGATGAAGGAAGCTTTCCGTTTATATAGTTCAAATATTCAAAGTGGATATGATCTTATTTTTATTGCGAGAGCCAATATAAAAGATGCAGCGTATAAAGATGTAGAAAAGGCCATGGTGCACATTCTAAAAAAATCAAAATTATTGAAATAGGTGAAAATCTTGAAGGAACTATTGATAGGAATGGTGAAACTATATAGGAAATACATTTCACCTTTAAAACCTCAAACTTGTAGATTTTATCCAACCTGTTCCCAATATGCATTACAAGCTTTAGAAAAATATGGTGCGATTAGAGGTACTATGATAAGTATAAAAAGGATTTTAAAATGTCATCCCTTTCACACAGGAGGATATGACCCTTTAAAATAACAGAATAGGGGGTAATAATTTTAATGCGTTTTTTAGCTAAACCAATGGGATATCTATTATTATATCTATATAATTTAATAGGTAATTATGGTATATCCATTATCGTATTTACAGTAGTTGTAAAATTGTTTCTATTACCACTTACGATGAAGCAATTAAAAAGTACAAGAGAAATGACAAAAATACAACCAAAGCTCAAAGAGCTTCAGGAAAAATATAAAAATGATAAAGAAAAGCTTAACATTAAAACAATGGAGCTGTATAAAGAACATAAAATTAATCCTATGGGTGGATGTTTACCATTACTTATTCAAATCCCAATAATATTTGGATTATTTTCCGTATTAAGAACGCCAGCACAATATATTTCAGATCCAACTTTTCTTACAGCCATCAGTGAATCCTTTTTATGGGTACCAAATTTAAGCAATCCAGATCCATGGATACTTCCTATATTAGCAGCCATTACAACATATTTTTCAATGAGCACTGCAAATACTGGAGCAGCTAGTCAAAACCAAACCATGAAAACAATGAACATGATGATGCCTATTATGATTCTTTGGTGGGGAAGAAGCTTTCCTGCAGGACTGACATTATATTGGGTTGTAAGTAATGGATTCCAAATGGCTCAGCAATATTTTATGCCAAAAGGTACAGCGTCTAAGGAGGAGTTAAGTTAATATGAGATTCACAGAAAAGACAGGAAAAACTGTAGAAGAAGCTGTGAAAAGTGCTCTTGAAGAATTAAAAGTTACAAGAGACAAAGTAGATGTTGAGGTAATAGAAGAACCAAGCAAAGGTTTTCTAGGATTTATTGGTACGAAATTAGCAAAAATTAAAGTTACAGTGATTGATAATCCAGAAGAAGAAGCTGTGGAATTTTTAAAAAGTGTATTTAAGGATATGAAGGTTGAAGCCCAGTGCAAGACAAAACTAAAGGAAAATAGCTTATATGTAGAAGTTTTTGGTGAAGATATGGGCGTACTAATAGGAAGAAGAGGACAAACATTAGATGCTATACAATATCTTGTAAGTTTAGTTGTCAATAAGAGCCGCGAAAACTACTTAAGAGTTGTAGTAGATACAGAAAATTATAGAAGAAAAAGAGAACAGACACTAATAAGACTTGCAAATAAGTTAGCAAATCAAGTAAAAATAAAAAGACAAGATATCGTCCTTGAACCTATGAATCCTTATGAGAGAAGAATCATTCACTCTACACTACAAAATCATCCATATGTTCAAACAAGAAGTCAAGGAGAAGAGCCTTTTAGAAAAGTTGTAATTGCAGCAAAATAATTTACGAAAACCCAGTAGCGATTACTGGGTTTTGTTATTGTTTATTCATATTTTGGTATACTAATGATAGAATAAAGAAGTGATTTAATTGAAGAGGTGAGAAAATGAGCGATACAATTGCAGCTATTGCAACAGCACCTGGAGAAGCAGGCATTGGGATTGTAAGATTAAGTGGAAATTTATCTTTAGAAATACTTGATAAAATTTTTGTTCCTACAAAAGGAAATAGTATTAAGGAATATAAATCAAGAAGACTTACTCATGGGAAAATCATAGATCCTCATACGGAAAAAATAATTGATGAAGTATTAGTGACATATATGAAAGCTCCCTTTACATATACAGCTGAAGAAGTGGTAGAGATAAACTGTCATGGTGGAATTGTACCTGTACGAAAAATTTTAGGATTGGTGCTTAAAAATGGTGCAAGAATGGCAGAACGAGGAGAATTTACGAAAAGAGCTTTTTTAAACGGAAGAATTGATTTATCACAAGCAGAAGCGGTTATGGACTTAATTAGTGCAAAGACAGAGAAGAGCTTTGATGTAGCTTTTGGACAATTAGAAGGATCTTTATCGAATGAGGTAAAAGCAATTCGTCATGATCTTTTAGAAATAATGGCACATATTACAGTGAATATTGATTTTCCAGATGAAGATATTGAAGAAATTACATATACTGAGCTTTTAGAGAGTTCAAATAAAATTCAAAAAGATATTAAAACCCTTCTTGATAGTTCAGATACAGGAAAAATTATTAAAGAGGGATTACATACAGTGATTATTGGAAAACCTAATGTTGGAAAATCTTCTTTGATGAATGCACTCCTTAAAGAATCAAGAGCTATTGTTACAGAAATACCAGGAACAACAAGAGATATTATAGAGGAGTTTGTAAGTATTAGAGGGATTCCTTTAAAAATTGTTGATACAGCAGGGATTAGAGAAACAGAAGACCTTGTTGAAAAAATTGGTGTGGAAAGAAGTAAAGCTTTTTTCAATAAAGGAGATTTAGTTATTTTTGTATTAAATGCTTCAGAAGCATTAACAGACGAAGACCGTGAAATTATAGAACTCCTTAAAAATAGACAAACGATTATTTTAATGAATAAAACAGATTTACCTATTGCCTTAGATGAAGAAGAAATTAAAAACCTTCTTCCAGATAAAAAAATCATTAAAGTATCTATGACAGAAGGAATTGGATTAAACCAATTGGAAGAGACAATTGGTGAGATGGTGTATGGAGGAGTTGTTAAGCAAGGAGAAGCTTCCTTTGTTACGAATGTAAGGCATAAGGATGCATTAGAAAGAGCTAAGACGAGTATACTAGATGCCATTAATGCTATTCAAAAAGGTTTACCATTAGATTTTGTAGAAGTAGATGTGAAAAATTGTTGGGAATATTTAGGAGAAATTACAGGGGATACAGTAGGAGAAAATGTAATCGATCAAATATTTGCTAACTTCTGTTTAGGAAAATAGGAGGGATATGGATGCTAGAGAAATTTGAAGGAGGAAATTATGATGTAATTGTTTTTGGAGCAGGTCATGCTGGATCTGAAGCAGCATTAGCCCCAGCACGTATGGGACATAGTACATTACTTTTATCTATTAACTTAGATTCTATTGCTATGATGCCTTGTAATCCTTCTATAGGAGGAACTGGAAAAGGACATCTGGTAAGAGAAATAGATGCATTAGGTGGAGAAATGGGACTAAATATAGATAAAACCTTCATACAAAGTCGTATGCTGAATACAGCAAAAGGTCCAGCAGTTCATTCATTAAGAGCCCAAGCGGATAAAAATCTTTATCATATGGAAATGAAAAAGGTATTAGAAAATCAAGAAAATTTGGATGTAAAGCAAGGCGAAGTTATTGAAATTCTTGTAGAAGATAATCATGTAAAAGGTGTTGTTTTGAGCACAGGATCTATATATATAGGAAAAGCTGTCATATTAGCTACAGGAACTTATTTAGGAGGAAAAATATTTATTGGTCGTACAAGCTATGAAAGTGGACCAAATGGATTAGCTTCTTCTAAGCAGTTAACAGGAAGTCTGAAAGAAATAGGTCTAAAGATGGCAAGATTTAAAACAGGTACACCTGCAAGGGTAGACCAATCTACTTTAGATTTTTCAAAAATGGAAGAGCAGCCAGGGGATGAAAAAATTGTTCCTTTTTCGTTTATGAATGAACATTTAGAAAAAGAGCAAGTTCCTTGTTGGTTAACTTATACCAATGAAAATACTCATGAGATTATTAGAAAAGATATTCATCGTTCAGCTATGTATGGTGGTGAAATAGAAGGAACAGGACCAAGATATTGTCCTTCTATTGAAGATAAGATTACAAGATTTTCAGATAAGAAAAGACATCAATTGTTTATTGAACCAGAAGGATTAAATACGAATGAGATGTATGTGCAAGGAATGTCTACGAGTCTTCCAGAAGATGTTCAAGTAAAATTCTATCAAAGTATATCAGGTATGGAAAATGTAAAAATTATGCGACCAGCTTATGCCATTGAATATGATTGTATTGACCCGTTACAGTTAAAGTTAACTTTAGAATGTAAAGACATTCCTTATCTATTTTCGGCAGGTCAATTTAATGGAAGCTCTGGATATGAAGAAGCAGCAGCACAGGGACTTATTGCAGGGATCAATGCAGCCCTTAAAATTCAAGGAAAAGAAGGATTTACATTAGACCGTTCAGAGGCGTACATAGGAGTTCTTATTGATGATTTAGTAACAAAAGGAACCAATGAACCTTATAGAATGATGACATCTCGTGCAGAATATCGCTTAGTATTAAGACAAGATAATGCAGACTTAAGACTTACAGAAAAAGGATACCAAATAGGATTAGTAACAAAGGAAAGATATGATAGATTCTTAAACAAGAAACAATTAATGGAAAAAGAAATGGATAGATTAAAAGAAACAACTGTAACTCCTAGTATAGCTAATGAATTTTTAGAAAGAAAAAATACAGCTACTTTAAAGAGTGGTATATCTTTATATAATCTATTAAAACGTCCTGAAATTACTTATGAAGATTTAAAAGAGCTAGATGAAGAAAGACCAGATCATCCACTGCAAGTAATTGAACAATGTGAAGTACAGATAAAATATGAAGGATATATTGGAAAACAATTAAAGCAGATTGAGCAGTTTAAAAAGCTTGAAATGAAAAAGCTAGATCCAAACATTGAGTATAGTTATATTGATGGATTAAGGATTGAAGCAAGACAAAAGCTAAATAGTATAAAACCACTGTCTGTAGGACAAGCATCAAGAATCTCTGGAGTATCACCTGCTGATATTTCTGTGCTTTTAATTTATCTAGAGCAACAGAGAAGAAAAAGAGGTGAGAGAAATGAATAGCATAGAAATTCTTCAAAAAGGATCAGAAGAATTAGGATTAACTTTAAATGAGGATCAGATGGATCAATTTTTAAAGTATAAGGATTTATTAATTGAGTGGAATGAAAAAATCAATCTTACAGCTATTACAGATGAAAAAGAAGTAATGATCAAACATTTTCTAGATTCTTTATGCTGTATGACTCTTCCTTTTATAAAGGAAAATGATAAAGTGATTGATGTAGGAACAGGAGCAGGTTTTCCAGGGATTCCTATAAATATTTATTATCCTAATGTAGAATTAACTTTATTAGATTCATTAAATAAGAGGATTAAGTTTCTTCAAGAGGTTTGTGAAAATGTAGGATTAAAATCTGTAGATTTTCAGCATGGACGTGCAGAAGATTTTGGACAAAATAAAAACTTCCGAGAAAAATATGACGTTGCTGTTGCTAGAGCTGTAGCCCCGTTAAATGTATTATGTGAGTATTGTTTACCTTTTGTAAAGGTTGGAGGGTATTTTGTTTGTCAAAAAGGTCCGAATATTGATGAGGAAATGAAAACATCAAAAAAAGCAATAGAAGTTTTAGGTGGTAGATTTGTTGAAAAGAAAGATATAAAATTACCATTTTCTGATATTACTCACAATATTGTTGTAATAGAGAAAATAAAAAAAACTCCGACAAAATATCCTAGGAAGGCAGGAACTCCGACTAAAAAGCCGCTAATATAAAGGGTATATAAATATTTTGTAAAACGAAAGTTTTAGAAAATTTTTTGATAAGGAAGGAAGTTAAAATTTTTTGACGAATAGTTACTTAGAAGAGTTATATGTATAAGGGGAAGAGTGATGATGATAAAAGACCTAGGTACAGCAGTTTTACAGATTCCTGTGGATTCTATTTTACCGAATCCATATCAGCCAAGAAAAGTTTTCAAAAAAGGAAACTTAGAAGAATTAAGTGAATCTATAAAAGTATATGGTGTATTACAGCCTATAAGTGTTAGAAAAATTGGAGAAAATCGTTATGAGCTAGTAGCTGGTGAGAGAAGATTAAGAGCTGCAAAGCTTGCTAAGTTTCAAAATATACCTGCAATTGTAACGGAAATGACAGATCAGGATTCGGCAGTTCTTGCACTTATTGAAAATTTACAAAGAGAAGATTTGAACTTTATAGAGGAAGCACAAGGATACCTTCATTTAATGCAAGATCATGATTTTACACAGCAGGAAATTGCCCAGAAAGTTGGGAAAAATCAATCTACTATTGCAAATAAATTGAGAATTTTAAAATTACCTGAAGAAGTAAAAGATTTATTAATAGAAAATGGGCTAACGGAAAGACATGGAAGAGCTTTATTAAAGTTACATGATGAAAAGTTACAAATGATGGTTTTAAAAGAAATTATTAGTAAAGATTTAAATGTAAAGAAGACGGAAAAAAGAATTAATGAAATATTAGATGAACTGACTAAACCAGATGAAGAAAATACAAAAAAAAGGATAAAAAGTGCTTTTAATTTTAAAATTTATTTAAACACATTAAAAAATGCATATAATGCTATTAAAGAAACTGGATTAAATGCTGAATACAAACAGTCAGATAAAGGTGAATATATAGAAGTCGTCGTAAAAATTCCTAAAGATCAACAATAAAAGTCGCAGGGCACCAGTCCTACGACTTTTTCAGTTTATACGCAGCTATAAACTAATTGAATTTGTGTATAACTTTTGACCAAAGAGTCAAATGATAGATTACTTTGGGCCAGATCAAATTCGTTTGCAATATGAGCATAGCGAATAGTATAATGTGAATTTTTCATATTTTGCCAAATACGGTTAATATGCCAAAGATAATAAAAACAAAACCTGCAACGATTCGTAAATAATTAGGGGGGATCAACTTAGTGATGTATGATCCAACCAACACACCTAGTAAACAACTTAATACTAAAGCACAAGCTGCACCAATAAAAACACCTAATATGGATTTAGACTGAGTAGCTAATAGCATTGTTTGAAGTTGTGTTTTATCTCCTAATTCAGCAATAAATACAATCCAGAAGGAAGTAATAATAATTCTTAACATGCAATTTTGACCTCCTATAAAACGGGTATATGATAATAAATTATATGTAAGGTTGTTTCTATTTATAACCTATAAACATAGTCTCTTATAAAAGGAAATTTTTTTGTGTTTTGATATATTATTTTTGTAATATAAGTATTTTGAGAAGGAATCATAACTTGTATAACGAAATCTATAGATATTATAAAACTTGTGAGGTGATTCGGGTGGGAAAGGTAATTGCCATTTTTAATCAAAAAGGTGGTGTAGGCAAGACAACTACGAATGTGAATTTAAGTGCTTGTTTAGCTGCAAAAGGAAAGAAAATATTGGTTGTTGATATTGATCCACAGGGAAATACCACTAGCGGTTTTGGAATAGATAAAGATAGTGTATCATGTACCATGTATGACCTCCTCATAGATAATATGGATGTTCATGAATGTATTATTCATGGAAATCGAGATAATCTTTCTATTATCCCTTCAAGCATGCAGTTAGCAGGTGCTGAAATTGAGATGACAGGAATGGAAGATAGAGAAAAAAGATTAAAAAAAGCAATAGAGCAAGTGAAAAATGAATATGATTATGTTTTTATAGATTGTCCCCCATCATTAGGACTTTTAACAATTAATTCATTAACTGCTGTAGATAGTGTGATGATTCCTATTCAATGTGAATATTATGCATTAGAAGGGGTAAGTCAATTGATGAATACCATTAAGCTTGTACGAGAAAGTTTAAATCCAAATTTAGAGGTTCAAGGAGTAGTTCTTAGTATGTTCGATGGAAGAACGAATCTTTCTATACAAGTAGTTGATGAAGTAAAAAAATATTTTAGAGGAAAAGTATATACGACACTAATACCTAGAAATGTTCGATTAGCAGAAGCTCCTAGTTATGGTTTATCTATTATTGAATATGACCCAAAATCTAAAGGAGCAGAAGCATATTCTGAATTTGCAGATGAATTTTTATACCTAGAAGAAGATATAGATGAGGATGTGATATAATTGGTAAAAAAACGAAGTGGTTTGGGAAAAGGTCTTAGTGCTCTTATTCCTGAAAGAAATACAGATACAGAAAAAAAGAAAGCACCTAAAGGAGAGATTGATAAAGTTAATATCAATCAAATTAAACCAAATAGAAATCAGCCAAGAAAAAATTTTAATCAAGATAAGCTAGATACATTAGCAGAGTCTATTAAAAATCATGGTGTTTTGCAGCCTATTGTAGTGAGAACTATTGAAGAAGGATATGAGATTATAGCGGGAGAAAGAAGATGGAAAGCTTGTAGACAAGCCGGACTTAAGGAAATACCATGTATCATAAAAGATATAGATGAAAAAGGGCGTATGGAAATTGCACTCATTGAAAATTTACAAAGAGAAGATTTAAATCCTATAGAGGAAGCTTTAGCATATAAAACTTTAATAGAAGCTTATAAACTAACACAAGAACAAATATCATCAAGTATTGGAAAAAGCAGACCTTATATTGCTAATATAGTAAGACTTCTTAACCTTACAGAAGAAGTTAGAGATATGGTTATAAAAAATTTATTATCAAATGGACATGCTAGAGCTTTGTTAAGAATTGAAGACCCAAAAACTCAAAAACAAATAGGTGAAAAAATCATTGAAAATAATCTATCTGTTAGAGAAACAGAAGGCTTAGTTGCAAAAATTATAGAAAATAAAGAAGAAAAACAAAAAAGAAATAAAGAAAAAGATCATACATTAATATTTATAGAAGATACTTTAAAAACGAGGTTAGGAACAAAAGTAAATATTGTAAAAGGCAAGAAAAAAGGTAAAATAGAGATAGAGTACTATAGTGATGAAGAGTTAGAAAGATTAGTAGAATTATTGCAAGGAAATTAAAGTTTCACGTGAAACTTTAAAAAAGATATGAAAGAACCGCTGGAAATCAGCGGTTTTTATATATATAAAATGAAAGGAAGTTAGATAGAATGCCTTTTACATTCGCACATCCAGCAATCGTTATTCCTATAAAAAAAGAGTTTGATAAATATGTTGACTTTACAGCTTTGATTCTTGGAAGTATGGCACCAGATTTTGAATATTTTTTAAGATTTAAGCCTATGGGAACGATAGGTCATACGATAGGAGGATTTTTTTACTTAAATCTCCCCTTATGCCTAGTTATTGCTTATTTATTTCATTATATTGTAAAGAAGCCTTTTCTTTTAAATATGCCAAAACCTATAGATAGTTGGTTTTACCATATGACTACTTGTAGATGGGCTATAAAATCTATAAGAGATTTTTTTGTTTTTGTGTATTCAGCAATCATAGGGATGTTTTCTCATGTATTGTGGGATGGTTTTACCCATAATGGAGGAATATTTGTTAAAAGAATACCTTTATTAACAAAATATATTCATTTTATAGGTTATCAAATACCTGTTTATAAATTTTTTCAGCACGGAAGTACGTTGATCGGATTTGTGATTATATTCATATACCTTTATAAGAATAGAGATCCATATAAAAGAAAAGTTTATCATATTCCAGCAAGAACAAAATTGATTTACTATTTATCTATTTTTTGTATAACAATAGGCATAAATATATATAGAACGTTTTGGATATTAGGAGGATTATATTTTGAATTTATTGGAATTTATATTGTTACTTTGATTAATAGTGGAATAATAGGAATTTTAGTTGTTTCTTTATTTTTTCGTATATTTTATTCATATGATTAGAAATATATGAAAAAATAAATATTGCATAAATACTTTGCAAAATATATAATGGCTAAGTAAATATCTTGTAAAATAGGAGAAAAATATGAAGACTAATTCAAAAACTATAAGATTTTCCATAGTAGAATTCTTTTTTTGGGGGACTTTTGCGGCTTATTATCCATATTTAACAGTTTTCCTTGATAGTAAAGGACTTGATAATATACAAATAGGAATGATATTAGCAATTAATTCATTTATATCTGTTTTTGGACAACCTTTTTGGGGCATGGTTAGTGATAAAACTCAATCTATAAAAAAGGTTTTCATGATTCTTTTATGTGTAGCAGTGATTTTAATTAGTTCGCTTTCTTTTTATGAAGGGGCTCTTTTATTAGGGATTGTATTTGGGATTATTACTTTTTTTGAAAGTGCGTTGGCACCTCTTTTAGATAGTTGGGTAATCATGAGTATTCAAAAAGAAAAAAATACATCTTATGGAAATATTCGCTTATGGGGTTCTGTAGGATATGCAGTAATGGTCTATATTTTTGGTCAACTAATAGAAATGAATGGTATAGGAATTTTATTTATTTGTTATGCGTTATTTGGAATTATTACAATATTTTTATGTACAAGGGTTGGTGAAAATTCTTCTATTCATGGTAACAAAGTAAAAAAATTAAAGATTAGCAAGCTGTTAAAAAATTATGATTATATTGTTTTTTTAATATTTGCTGTAGGAATCTTTATTCCATATAAAGCTGCCTATACATTTTTACCAAGATTAATGGATGCGGTTGGAGGAAATAAAGCACATTTAGGGATTGCTTTATCTGTTATGGCTCTTAGTGAAGTGCCATTATTTATTCTTTCAAATCGATTGATTGATAAAATAAAACCTATATATATTATATTATTTTCAGCTATATTTTTCATTTTGAGGCAATTTCTTTTTGCTATAGCATCTTCACCTATTCATGTTATATTGATTCAAGCTCTTCAAGGACTTTCTTTTGCATTATTTTTAACAGGATCAGTATACTATATTTATTCTTTAGCACCAGAAGAATTGAAGTCTACAGCTCAAACCTTTGGATCAGCTGTATTTATAGGAGGAAGTGGAATTGTTGGAAATTATGGTGGCGGATGGGCTATAGAACATTTCGGACTTGTGAATATGTATAATATAGGTATATATCTTAGTATGGCAGTAACACTTTTTTTTATGATATCTATGTATTTTAGAAAAAACAAAGTAAGAGAAAGGATATATTTAAAAGATTAAATGGGCATATATAATTAGGGCGCATATAAAGTTATTTTGAAATTGTTATAAAAACGGATTTAATTTGCAACTAATCAATAAATACATATGACATAATTCTAATGTTTTTTATAAAGTGATTTTTACTTTAAAAAACTAAGAATTTATGTCATATGTATTTTTTTTTAAAGGATCATAAAGAATAGTTTGAAAAAAATCACATGGAAAAATGTTAAAAAAATATCTAATGTTGAAATATTCAGAAAATTATATTATTATAAAGTCGTAGAATAGAAAAAAAGCTGAAATAAAAATGAAAAATGTAACCAAATGATAGTAACGAGAGATATCTTAGATAAGATAGCCGAAGAAGCAATATAAAAAGCGCTAACTTTTTATAGAAACTTTCAGGCAAAAGGATCGTTATTGGATGGAACTCTGAAGAGTCCGAAAATCGGCACCGAAGGGGAAATACATATTTTTTATGTAGAAGCTCTCAGGTTAAAGAACAGAGGAGTATGATAGCACTTTTATTTGTGATGCTATTATATTCCTTTTATTTATGCAAGCTGAAGAATGAAATGTTTTTTTTAGGAAAATAATAATATTTTAGAATTAAAAAATGTAAAGGAGGAGAAAGGCATGAATCAAATCAAAAAAACATCTTTATTTGAAAGACATGAAAAAGAAGGTGGGAAAATTATTGATTTTGCAGGATGGGCATTGCCTGTGCAGTATGAAGGTATTATAGCAGAACATGAAGCTGTAAGAAATTTTGCAGGATTGTTTGATGTATCTCATATGGGAGAAGTAGATATTATAGGAAATGAAGCTTTTGATTTTGTACAAAATTTAGTTACGAATGATGTTTCTGTTCTTGAAGATGGGCAAATTTTATATACTTTCATGTGTTATCCTCATGGAGGCATTGTAGATGACTTGTTAGTTTATAAATTTAACAAAGACCATTTTTACCTTGTGATTAATGCGAGTAATATAGAAAAGGATTTTCAATGGATGAAAGAAAATATTGGAACCTTGGATGTCCAATTAAATAATATTTCAGATAGTGTATCTGAAATGGCTATTCAAGGACCGAATGCACAGAAAATATTACAAAAAATAATAGATACAGATCTTTCAGAGCTTAAATTCTTTTATTGTAAAAGAGATGTTCTAGTGGCTGGAGTTAGTAGTTTAGTATCAAGAACAGGGTATACAGGAGAAGATGGATTTGAAATTTATTTATCTCATGAAAATGCTAAAAAAGTTTGGGATGCATTGATGGAAGCTGGAAAAGAAGAAGGGCTAAAACCTGCTGGATTAGGGGCTAGAGATACTTTGAGATTTGAGGCAGCACTCCCTCTTTATGGAAATGAACTTTCTAAAGATATTACACCATTAGAAGCGGGTTTAGGTTTCTTTGTAAAATTAAATAAATCAAATTTTATTGGGAAAGAAGCTTTGTCTAAGCAAAAATCTGAAGGATTAAAAAGAAAGATTGTTGGATTTGAAATGATAGAAAAAGGAATTCCAAGACATGGATATGATGTATTAGCAGCAGGTAAAAAAATTGGTTTTGTAACTACTGGATATGCATCACCAACGGTAAAGAAAAATATTGGATTAGCAATGGTAGATATAGATTATTCTAAATTAGATACACCTATTGAGATAAAAATAAGAAAGAAAATTGCAAAGGCAAAAGTGATCAGCAAAAAATTTTATAATAAAAATTATAAAAAATAGGCAAAAAGAAATTAGGCTTTTTAGATATTACAAGTATTTATGTGAATGAAATATGTCAATAAAACTTAAAATATGATTAATAGAAAAGAGGAGGAATTAAGAGTGAAAATTGTACAAGGTTTGTATTATTCAAAGGATCATGAGTGGATAAAGGTAGAAGGAAATAAAGCTTATATTGGGATTACAGATTATGCACAACATGCGTTAGGGGAAATTGTTTATGTAGAGATGCCAGAGGTAGAGGATGAATTAAGTATAGGGGATGCTTTTGGTGTAATAGAATCTGTTAAAGCTGCTTCTGACTCGTATATGCCTGTTTCTGGAAAAGTGATAGAAATTAATGAAGAATTAGATAGTTCTCCTCAACTTCTTAATGAAAATCCTTATGAAAATTGGATTTTAGCAATAGAGATAGGGAATATATCTGAAATTGAAGATTTGATGAATGATAAGGAATATGAAGATTTTTGTAAAAGTGAAAGTCATTAAGGAAAGAAGAAATTTGTAAAGTAAGGAGGATGAATATGCATAGATATATACCCAATACAGAAGCAGATAAAAAATGGATGCTCCATAGCATGGGAGTTGAGTCTATGGAGGAGTTATTTAAAGATATACCCAAAGAACTTCGTTTAAATAGAGAGCTTAATTTAGATGAAGGTTTATCAGAATATGAAGTTATAGATTACATGAATAGACTTGCAAATAAAAATAAAAATACAGATGAACTAGTTACTTTCTTAGGAGCAGGTGCTTATGATCATTATATTCCTTCTATTGTTAAGCATCTTGCTGGTCGATCTGAATTTTTCACATCATATACACCGTATCAACCTGAAATTAGTCAAGGAACACTTCGTGCTATATTTGAATATCAAACTATGATAGCCAATCTTACGGGAATGGATGTATCTAATGCTTCTATGTATGATGGACCAACAGCTTGTGTAGAAGCAGGAATGATGGCTTGTACAAGTACAAGAAGAAAGTCTATTGTGATTTCGAAGACGGTTCATCCAGAAATTAGAAAAGTCATACAAACCTATATGAAATTTAGAGGTATTGAAGTAGTGGAAATAGATATGAATGATGGGGTAACGGATATAGAAAAATTAAAAGATCAGGTAGATAAAAATACAGCAGGTGTGATCATTCAAACTCCTAATTTCTTTGGAATTATAGAAGAATTAACAGAAGTAGAAAAAATAATTCATGCTAATAAAGGAATATTGATTACCTATGTAGATCCTATTTCTTTAGGAATATTAAAAAGTCCAGGAGATTTAGGAGCAGATATAGCTGTAGGAGAAGGACAATCTTTAGGAAATGGATTAAATTTTGGAGGACCTTATTTAGGATTTATGGCGACAAAATCCAAACTAGCAAGAAAAATGCCCGGAAGAATTGTAGGACAATCTATTGATCAAGATGGAAAAAGAGCTTTTGTATTAACACTACAAGCAAGAGAACAACACATTAGAAGGTTTAAAGCAACTTCTAATATTTGTTCGAATCAAGGATTAAATGCTCTTATGGCAACTATTTATTTAGCATCAATGGGTAAAAAAGGACTGCAAGAAGTAGCTAAGAGATGTGTTCAGAAATCTCATTATGCATTAGAGCAAATAACAAAAAATGGGAAATTTAAACTGATGTTTAATCAACCGTTTTTTAAAGAATTTGCAGTAACCAGTGATATAAATAGTAATAAGGTGAATAAGCAGCTATTAGATCATGGAATTATTGGAGGATATGAAATTAGTAGGGACTATCTAGAATTTAATAATGGTTTATTATTTGCTGTAACAGAGAAAAGAACGAAGGATGAAATACACAAACTTTCAAGTATTTTGGAGGTGATTGAATGAAAAATTATGATCAATTAATTTTTGAAATTTCCAAAGAAGGAAGAACGGCGTATTCTCTTCCAAAATGTGATCTATGTAATGAGAAAATTGATAAATGGATTTCTAGTGAGTTTTTAAGGGAAAAAGAAGTAGACTTACCTGAGGTAAGTGAAGTTGATGTTATTAGACATTTTACGAATTTATCTAATTTAAATTATGGTGTAGATACAGGTTTTTATCCTTTAGGTTCTTGTACAATGAAGTACAATCCTAAAATCAATGAGGATGTAGCAGCTATTAAAGGTCTTAAGGATATACATCCATATCAACCTGAAGAAACTGTACAAGGCTCTCTTGAAATGATGTATACATTAGGGAATATGTTATCAGAAATATCTGGAATGGATCAAACAACACTACAGCCTGCAGCAGGAGCACATGGAGAACTCACAGGGCTTATGCTTATAAAAGCCTATCATGAGAGTAGAAATGATATAAAAAGAAATAAAATTATTGTACCTGATTCTGCTCATGGTACAAACCCAGCAACAGCAGCTATTGTTGGATTTGAAATTATTGAAATTCAATCAGATAAAGAAGGCGCAGTAGATATAGATGCATTAAAAGATGTTTTAAATGATGAAATAGCAGGGTTAATGTTAACAAATCCAAGTACATTAGGTCTTTTTGAAAAAAATATAAAATTAATTGCAGATCTTGTACATGAAGTAGGTGGTCTTTTATATTATGATGGAGCAAATATGAATGCTATCATGGGAAAAGTAAGACCTGGAGATATGGGGTTTGATGTAATGCATTACAATTTGCATAAAACTTTTTCAACACCACATGGTGGAGGTGGACCTGGAAGTGGACCTGTAGGTGTAAAGGAGCACCTTGCTAAGTTCTTACCTGTACCTGTGATTGATAAAAAAGATGATCAATATTTATTAAATTATGATCGACCCTATACAATTGGTAAAATCAAAGGGTTTTATGGAAATTATGGAATTATGCTTCGTGCATACGCTTATATTCTTGCAATGGGAGCAGAAGGGATTAAGGAAGTAAGTGAGATAGCAGTACTAAATGCAAATTATATGATGAACAGACTAAAAGAACATTATTATTTGCCAATTGATCAGATTTGCAAGCATGAATTTGTTTTAGGAGGATTAGGAAAAGAACTTTCAGTAGTTTCTACTTTGGATATAGCTAAGCGATTATTAGATTATGGATATCATCCACCTACTATATATTTTCCATTAATAGTACATGAAGCATTGATGATTGAACCGACGGAAACAGAAAGTCTTGAGACGATGGATGCATTTATTGAGACCATGATAAAAATTTCAAAAGAAGCAGAGGAAAATCCTCAAATTTTGAAGAGTGCTCCCCATCATACACCTGTTAAGAGAATAGATGAAGCAAGAGCAGCAAGGCAGCTAATTGTTAAATGGGAAAAATAAAAGATATAAAAAAATTAGTTCTAATAAATAATATTTTTGTGGGAATTAGTCAAAACTTCTTTTTATGTTAGATTTGATTGAGTATTTTATAAGGAGGAAGATGATGATGAAAACAGATGTTCAAATAGCTCAAGAAGCAAAAATGTTACCTATAATAGAGATTGGTGAAAAGTTAGGATTAAAAGAAGAAGATTTAGAGCTGTATGGTAAATATAAAGCAAAAATTTCACTAGATCTATATAATCGATTAAAAGAAAAAGAAGATGGAAAATTAATATTAGTAACAGCAATTAATCCAACAGCAGCAGGTGAAGGAAAAACTACTACAAATGTAGGTTTAAGCATGGGATTGAATAAGATAGGAAAAAAAGCAATTACAACATTAAGAGAACCATCTTTAGGTCCTTGTTTTGGAGTAAAGGGTGGTGCTGCTGGTGGAGGATATGCTCAAGTAGTTCCTATGGATGATATAAATCTTCATTTTACAGGGGATATTCATGCAATTACTACTGCAAACAATTTATTGGCAGCTCTTATTGATAATCACATTCAGCAAGGAAATAAAGCGAATATTGATCCAAGAAGGATTACTTGGAGAAGGGCAATCGATATGAATGATCGATCTTTAAGGGATATTGTAATCGCTTTAGGTGGTAGAGGAAATGGAGTTCCAAGACAAGATGGTTTTGATATATCTGTTGCATCTGAGATCATGGCAATCTTGTGTTTAGCCACAAGTATGAAGGATTTGAAAGAAAGATTATCTAGAATGATTGTAGGATATACTTATGAAAATATTCCTGTGACAGCAGGAGAATTAGAAGCTACAGGTGCTTTAGCTTTATTATTAAAGGATGCTATTAAACCCAATTTAGTACAGACATTAGAAAATACACCTGCTATTATTCATGGAGGACCTTTTGCAAATATTGCTCATGGATGTAATTCGGTTATGGCTACAAAAACAGCACTAAAGATAGCGGAGTATGTAGTAACCGAAGCAGGTTTTGGAGCAGATTTAGGAGCTGAGAAGTTTTTTAATATTAAATGTAGATATGCTGGACTAAACCCAAGTGCAGTAGTGATTGTTGCAACAATAAGAGCATTAAAGAATCATGGAGGAGTAGGAAAAACTGAATTATCACAAGTGAATATGAAAGCTTTAGCCCATGGCTTTGAAAATTTAGAAAAGCAAATAGAAAATGTGAATAAGTTTGGGGTTCCAGCAGTTGTCGCATTAAATGTATTTCCAACAGATACGAAAGAGGAATTAAAATTTGTAGAAGAGCGATGCAAAGAACAAGGTGTAGATGTGGTATTATCACGAGTATGGGAAAAAGGTGGAGAAGGAGGAACAGAACTTGCGAAGCGAGTTGTTGAATTAGCTGAAGAAGGAAAATCAGCTTTTAGTCCTTTATATTCATTAGAAATGTCTACAAAAGAAAAAATTGAAACCATAGCAAAAAAAATTTATGGTGCTGATGGGGTAGAATTTAGCATCAAGGCTTTGAAAGAGATAGAAAAATATGAAAAAATTGGATTAGGACAATTGCCTATATGTATGGCAAAAACCCAATACTCATTATCAGATAATCCCAAACTGCTTGGAAGACCTAAAAACTTTAAGATCACAGTAAGTGCGGTGAGAGCATCAGCAGGTGCAGGATTTTTAGTAGCGCTTACTGGGGATGTTATGACTATGCCTGGACTTCCAAAGGTACCGGCAGCAAATAAGATGGATATTTTGGAGAGTGGAGAAATTGTAGGATTGTTTTAAGGATAGATATTGTTAATAATTGATTGAAAAGGAGAGAAAATAATGTTATTTGCTCAGGATGGGAATGTAGCCTTTGCATTAAAAAATAGTATAGAAGAGTCAATAAGGGAAAGAGAAGGAAATATGTGTGAAACATGAGATCGTGAAAAAGCTATGGCGCTTCCGTGGGG
Source organism: Marinisporobacter sp. (assembly GCA_025210525.1). GTDB lineage: Bacteria > Bacillota > Clostridia > Peptostreptococcales > Thermotaleaceae > Crassaminicella. The sequence goes on along the minus strand of JAOARP010000010.1, from coordinate 95,199 downwards.
AGTGAAGGAAATGGTAGAACCAACACAAGCAGATACAGTTATAAACTACTTAGAAAATATAGAAGGAACTAAAATTACATTAGATTCAGGGATGGTTGTAAATATACTCAAAGCTGGGGTTAAAGAAAGAAAAGGAAAATATACACTAATATATAGATATCAATTAGATTAAGAAAGATATATACCTCCCGTTATTTTGTGGGAGGTATATAAGTATTATATATTATGATCCTTTCCATATAAAAGGAGATGATGAAGTGAAAATAAATATTCTATTTCTTGGTAGATGCGAATACGAAAAAGCTTTAGAAATTCAATATGACCTTTTAAAGAAGAGACAAAATCAGGAGATAGAAGATACATTAATTTTAGTAGAGCATCCACCGGTTATTACTTTAGGAAGAAGGGCTGAAAAGGCACATATTTTGGGAAGTGAAAAGCTTTTAAATGCTCAAGGTATAAAAGTATTTGAAATTAATAGAGGGGGAGATGTTACCTATCATGGAGATGGTCAAATTGTAGGGTATCCAATATTTGATTTAAGAAATTTTCATATAGGAATAAGGATTTTTGTTAGAAATCTTGAGGAGATGTTTATTAATCTTTTAGAGAAAGAATACCATATTCAAGCAGAAAGAGATCAAGAGCATACGGGAGTATGGATAGGAGATAAAAAGATTGTTGCCATTGGTTTAGCCGTAAAAAGAGGTGTTACCATGCATGGTTTTGCTTTTAATGTAAATACAAACCTAGAACATTTTAGGTGGATTATACCTTGTGGTATAGCTGATAGAGGGGTTACTTCTGTTCAAAATATTATTGGAGAAGAAATTAATTTTCAAGATGCATGTAAGCATGTAATAAATCATTTTTGTAAGGTTTTTAATTATGAAGGATTTATGGAAATAAAATTATAATAAATATAAAGAAAAATAGGATGCTAATCATGTAGGTGTATAGAATAGAGGGATAATAGATGAAAATTCAAAGAAAACCAAAGTGGCTTAGAATAAAATTAAATCAAGGACGAAGCTTAGATTATGTAAAAGATTTACTGAATAAGTATTCTTTAAATACCGTATGTGAAGCAGCAAATTGTCCTAATAGAATGGAATGCTTTAGTAAAAAGACAGCAACTTTCATGATTTTAGGAAAGGAATGTTCTCGCAACTGCAAATTTTGTAATGTTTCACATGAAAAACTAGAGGAAGTGGACTTGAATGAACCTGAAAATATTGCAAATGCAACGTTAGAGCTAGGATTAGAGCATGTTGTGATTACTTCTGTAACAAGAGATGATTTACCAGATGGAGGAGCAGGCCATTTTGTTAATGTGATAAATGCTATAAAAAAGAAAAATAAAAAAATAATTGTTGAAGTTTTAATTCCTGATTTTCAAGGAGATCAAGGTGCACTTAATAAAGTTATACAAGCAAAGCCTCAGATTATTAATCATAATATGGAAACCGTTAAGAGACTATATGGACAGGTTCGTTCTATGGCAGTATATGAACGTTCTTTAGAAGTTCTGAGACATGTAAAAAAAATGAACAAGGAAATATTCACAAAATCTGGAATTATGGTGGGACTTGGAGAGAAGGAAACAGAAGTTATGAAGGTTATAGAGGATTTAAGAGAAGCAGGATGTGATTTCTTAACGATTGGACAGTATTTAGCACCTAGTAAAAAACATTATCCTGTTATAGAGTATGTTTTGCCAGAGACCTTTGAAAAATATAAAGAAAAAGCACTAAAGATAGGATTTAAATTTGTAGCATCAGGACCTTTTGTAAGAAGTTCCTATAATGCTGCTGAGGCAATGAGTAGTCATAAAATTAAATAAAAATTTTTGTGTTTTCATATCATCAATATTACCCCAAAATAAAAATAAACTGTTTTCAGGAGGAAAAAATGAGTAGAGAAATAAAAATAATATTAGACGAATTGAATTTTTCTATAGGAAGAATAAATGAAAAAGAAAACAAAGGAAAAGAGCTGAAGGATAGTTCATATTGGTATCGAGAAGGATTGAAAACTGCTAGAGATATTGTTATGAAGGTTCAAAAATTAGATTATAAGGTAGAGATCAAGAAGTAATAGTTGAGTAAAATAGTGACAAATTGTACAGTGATTCTTAGTAATTGCTGTACATTTTTTTTATGTACTATAGAAAAAATCTATAATACTGCTTAGCTACATTTGATATAATATAAATGAATGAAATCGGTAATATTAAAAAAAAGTGAAACACGTGAGTAATTGATATTTTTAAAGAAAAATCAATATAAACAAAGATAAAGGGAGGACAAAAATGAACGAAGAACAATACATGAAATCTATATTAGATATTCCAAAGGAAGTATATATGGAGAAGTTTACGCCTATGGAGGAAAGAGTAAAAGGAACAGATATAGAAGAAGGTTTTAAAGTATTAAAAGAGAAAATTGGGGATAAAGATTTTGAAAAATATTTTAATGTTTTAATAAAAATAAAAAAGCATGAAAAGGATATGATGATCATTACGCCTAAAGAAAGTCATAGATCGATTATTATGAGAGAGTACTTTAATTTATTAAAAGAAATATTTAATGTAACAAATATTATTATTGTAGCTCAAGCCATATAGTTGTTTCATGTGAAACAAGTAGTGCATATAATAATAATGAGAATAGAGTGGGGGTGTTTAGAGTGATTTATTTAGATAATGCGGCAACCACTTACCCTAAGCCAGAAAGTGTATATGTAGCTTTGGATAAGTGTATGAGGGAATATGGAGCAAATCCTGGAAGATCTGGACATAAATTAGCTTTAGAAGCAGGTAGAGCAATTTATAAGACAAGGGAATTGATTTGTAAACTATTTAATATTGATAATCCTATGCAAATTATTTTTACATGCAATGCTACTGATTCATTGAACTTGGCTTTAAAGGGGATATTGAAATCAGGAGATCATGTAATTACAACTAGTATGGAGCATAACTCTATGATAAGACCAATTGTGACTCTTGAAAAATTAGGTGTAGAGCATACGGTCATTCCATGTGATCAAAAAGGAAATATTGATCCAAAGCTCATAGAAAAGGAAATAAAAGAAAATACAAAATTAATTGCTACAACTCATGCATCTAATGTAGCCGGGACACTCATGCCAATAGAGGAAATTGGTAAGATTGCAAAGAAAAATAAGCTCTTATATTTAGTAGATGCTGCTCAAACAGCAGGAGTATATAATATAGATGTAGATAAGATCCATATAGATTTACTTGCAGTTCCAGGGCACAAAGGACTTTTAGGACCTCAAGGAACAGGATTTCTTTATATAAGAGAAGGTGTCGTTCTTCAACAAATGAAAGAAGGCGGAACAGGAAGTAAATCGGAGCTACTTACTCAACCAGAAATCATACCAGATAGATATGAAAGTGGAACACCAAATACTCCTGGGATTGTAGGATTAGGAGCAGGGATTGAATTTATTTTAAAAGAGGGAATAGAAAAAATTCGAAATCATGAAGAAGTGTTAACAGAATATATGCTTTTAGAACTACAAAAAATTGATAGAATTAATATATATGGTCCTATGAATGCTAAAAAACAAGCAGCTGTAATATCTATCAATATAGGGGATGAAGATTCATCAGAAGTAAGTTATCTATTAGATAAAGTATTTAATATAGCTGTTCGATCAGGGCTTCATTGTGCACCTATGGCCCATAAAACAATGGGAACCTTTGAGCAAGGGACAGTAAGGTTTAGTTTAGGATATTTTAATACAAGGGAAGAAGTGAAAAAAGCAGTAGAAGCTTTAAAGAAAATTTGTGATGAGTTAGAAAATCAATAGATTATAATAAAAATAGAAAAAAATAGTATGTGTGAAAATCAGACATACTATTTATTTTTTTTTATTTCCATGAGATAATATATTGGGAAGGTATTAGAAAAGGGGGAAAAATTAGTGGAGCCAATCTTTAATATCATTAGAGAAAATTTAGAACTTATTATTTTTTATAGTGCTATCATCAGCATATTATTATTAATGATTATATGCATGCAGGGAGCTAAGCTGTCAAAGTTAAAGAAAAAATATGAGATTTTATCTAGCAATAGGGAAGGAAAAAATATAGAAGAAGTTATTCATGAATATTATCAAAAAATAGATCACTTAGATATTAGAATGAATCAAATGGACGCCCTTGTAGAAACAATACAACAAAAACTTCTTTATAGTATTCAAAAGGTAGGATTAGTACAATACAATGCCTTTGATGATGTGGGTGGAAGTTTAAGTTTTTCTATTGCATTGTTAGATGAACAAAATAACGGGTTTATTATTACCAGCATATATAGCAGAAATAGTAGTGCCCTTTATGGAAAACCTATTAAAAAAGGAAAATCAGCACATACTCTTTCAGCAGAAGAAATGCAAGCATTAGATAGAGCAAAAAATAGATCTTTAGATGAATATACAAAAATAGCATTGTAGAGGGATGTAAATGAACATATTATTTATTGTAAATCCAATAGCAGGAAAAGGAAATTGCGATTTTGTTATAGAAAAAATCAAGGAAAAGATGGATTCTTTTCATATACCTTATAAGATTAAATTAACAACTAGAAAGAACGAAGCAGAAGAAATAGCAAGAAATGCAGTGATGAAAGGATATGAAAAAATTGTAGCAGTTGGTGGAGATGGAACAATTTATGAAGTGGTCAATGGAATAATTGGTTCAAATACTTCTCTTGGAGTAATACCATCTGGTACAGGGAATGATTTTGTTAGAACGGTAGGTATTCCAAATGACTTAGACCAAGCTCTAAAAGTAATAGCCTATGGAAAAGCAGTAAATATTGATTGTGGAAAGGCTAATGATCGATATTTTGTAAATGTTGCAAGTGTAGGACTTGATGCAGAGATTGTAAAAGAAACACAAGATGTCAAGAAATACCTCTCAGGTTCATGGGCTTATATGGGTGGATTATTGAAAACCCTTTTTTCTTATAAAAATAAGAAAGTTCATATGGATATTGATGAGAAGAAGGACAAAAAAAATATTACTTTAGTAGCAGTAGCTAATGGAAAATACTATGGGGGAGGAATGAAAATTGCTCCTATGGCAGATATAAAAGATGGTGATTTTCAAGTTTGTGTAGTAGACGAAATTTCAAAATTAAAACTCATGAGAGTATTTCCAAAAATATTTTCAGGAGAGCATGTGGATTATGAAGAAGTGGACATGCATACAGGAAAGCAAATAAAAATAAAAAGTGATGAATTACTATCTATTAATTTAGATGGAGATATTATAGGAAAAAGCTTTAATATTCATTTTGAAATGGTGCCAAAAGGATTAAAAGTTCTTGTACCGCAGGATCAAACTATATAAATTTACCATAAATGGTATAAAAAGAATACCTCCTAGTTATAATACAACTAGGAGGTGTTTATATGCCAAAAGTAATAGCTATACAGGATGGCTTAAAGAATATAGGAAAAGAGTTAGAAGCAAGAGGCTACGAAGTTGTGCATGAAAACTATGAGGGTTATGTAGATGCCATTGTTTATAATAGTGATTATGGCAAATTAAGTTATCTAGGGAATTTTGATAATGTTATTGATATGGATAGAGGAGCTATAGTAGTCAATATAAAAAATAAAAGTATCAAGGAAATCATATATGCTATAGAAAAAAGAGCATATGAATCTTTATTTTAAATAACTTAGAGCAGTTATGAATAGATTTAGTTCATACTGCTCTTTTGTGTGTTTTTAAAAAAATTCCATATACTATAGGGGATTCCATCTGCTATAGTATCAGCCATTTTCATCACAAGATTTAATCTTGTATTTTGTAAGATCATATATTCCATAAAACCGCCCAAGTTTACAATTCCTGTAATATGCATATTTCCAACAGGAGGAAGATCTTTATTTACACCAGCACCTGGCTTTAGAGGACCATTACCTATTGTGATATATCCTACTCTATCAAATTTTCCTAAACATGCATCGATCGCAATAACAAAAGGATTATTATAAGTTTTGTAAATTAAGTTAATAGAATCCTTAAGATTTTTCGCATGGACAGGATTTTCTAAAGTTCCATGGACAAAAATATGGTCGTAGCTTTTTAAGCGTTTTTCTAATTTATAACCAATCAAGGGTCCTAAAGAATCACCTGTTGATCGGTCGGTGCCAATACACATAATAACTAAGTCTTCATATTGATCTGTATAATAATTGGTGAGATATTCTGTAAAGTTTTTATTAAAATCAAAAACAGCTCTAGGTGAATTTATATCAATTGAATGATTTACCGAGGAAATTTGAGTATTCATAAAATGGTAATCCCTCCTTATTATAGTATAATAAAAGTTTGTCCCAAACGTGGCTATAAAATTCATTTAAAGTAGATTTTGTATAAAAAGAATAAGCACATTTTTTACGGGAGAGAATAAGTTTTTTCATTTCCCTGGAAATTTTAGAAAAAAGATAAGCATAATATTTATATATAGACATAAACTCATATCAAAGTATCACATAAAATGGAGGGATTATATGTTCAAAGTGAAAGGAAAGAGAAATTTATTTGCTTTAATTGTTTTTATATTCATACCTCAGCTTGTAGGAATTCTTAGTGGATTTTTAACAAGAGGTTCTTCTGATGCGTATCAAAATTTGATACAACCTAGTTTTGCTCCTCCGGGATGGGTTTTTCCTATAGTATGGGTTATTCTTTATTTATTAATGGGGATTGCTAGCTATAGAATTTGGATGCTTGGAGGAGAAAAAAAAGAGGTGAAAAATGCTCTATTTTACTATGGGCTACAGCTTGTATTTAATTTCTTTTGGTCCATTCTATTCTTTGGGGTTGGACTAAGGGGATTAGCATTTATTGAATTATTGGTACTCTTCGTGCTTATTATTATAACCACTATGAAATTCTATAGACTAGATAAGACAGCAGGATATTTAATGATTCCATATATATTATGGGTAGCCTTTGCAGCTATTTTGAATTTTTCTATCTGGCAGTTGAATAAATGACAGAACTTTAAACATGTATTTTTGAAGAAAATAAAAACGTGAGTAGAGAAAATGAATTTTCTCTACTCACTAAATCAATTTATTGTAATTGATTCATATTTTGAAGATCTTCAGCATTGATTAAAGGGAAAGTAACTTCTTTATTGAAGTCATAATATTTATATTTACCAGTAGATGTTGTTTGTGTATGTATTTTCTTCATAGCAGTGTTTGTTAATATAGTTGTTGCATAAAATTTAATTTTCTTATTATGGTTGATTTCTAAGAAATATCAAAATTGAATATTTTACTATTTATTAAAAAGAAATTCTCCTGAAAGTATCTATCCATTAAAAAATTATATTACATCATTTTCAAGTGACTCTTTGATTTCATCTGTTGAATTTAAAGCCACAGCTTTAGGAACTTTCCACTTTCTTATCCAGCTATTAAACCTTTGAGGATTAAGTCTACGTGCTGTCTCATATAGTTCCTTTTTTTCTCCTTATTGCTTTATCTTGTCCATGATATCTGCTATTCTGTGTTAAAAAATTTATTCCACTATGATAGTGTTTGTTATTATACTAATAAACAAAGGCACAAACTCATTGTCTTGCTTTCATTCTGTTGACTTTAGCTGAAATACGTAAAAATTAAAATTTAAAATAAATTTATTCCTAAATTATAAGGTTATGAATATAAAAACTTAGCTTATTGTATTTTATCTAGATTAATTTTTTTATCTATTATTTCATCATACATCGAATTATGAGTTATTATTATAGTCGTAATATTTTTAAAATAATTCATAATGATTTCTTTTATTTTGACTTCTGTTTTTACATCTAAATTTGAAGTTCCTTCATCTATTATCAAGAATTTAGGTTTTTTTATAAATACTCTTAATAGAGCAATAATTTGTTTTTGACCTCCAGATAATTTGCAACCACATTCCCCTATAGTACTAGTTAATTTTTTAGGCATATTATCAAAAATATGATTTAATCCCAAATCTAGTATGATTTTTAATATTTCGCTATCAATCAAATCAGGCTGACAATACTTTATGTTATTGATAACTGAATCATTAAATAAGAAAATATCTTGTGAAACTATTCCTATTTGTTCTCTTAAATTAGATAAATCTATGTCCGTAAGGTTTATATTATCAATCAGTATTTGTCCTTTTTGAGGAGCATATAAACCTAATAAAAGTTTTATTAATGTTGTTTTTCCTGAACCATTAGAACCAAATACTCCTATTCGTTCTTGTGAGTTAATACTAAAAGAAAAGTTTCTAAAAATTTGACGAGAATTATTATAAGAAAAATCTACATTATTAAAAGATATATTACCTTCCAGTCTTATTTTTTTTTCTCCTCTATTATCTTCTTCAACATATTCCATAATTTGTTTTATTCTTTTAAGAGAAACTACAATTGATTGTAAAGTTAAATTAAAGGATGCTAATGATTGAATAGCACCTACTAATTTACTACTATAACTTATAAAGGCTATGTAGCTACCTATGGTAAGTGTTTTTGCAATTATTCTAATACCACTTTGCCATAACATAATTACACTCAAAACAGAACCTAAAAATATAAGAAGTTCAGTTAATACACTTAAAAGTAAGTTTTGTTTAATATTGCTATCAACATAAGCTGTTAAGCTATTATTAAATTTATCAGTTTCTTTTTTTTCGCTTGCAAATAACTTTATTGTTCTTATTCCTGAAAATATTTCTTGTGTTTTTTCTAATAAAAGAACATTGTGCTCAAGCATTTTTTTGGTTACAATTTTAATGCCACTAAGAGAAAACTTTATTATATAAAAATATACAGGTAAAATCATTATAGTTATTAATGTTAATTGCCAGTTTATATGCCATAAAATAAACAATGAGAAAAAAAACTCTCCTATCATTATAAATTGATTTGTTAAAGAAGGAGAAAAAAGGGCACTTAAATTTTTTGTTTCTTGTATTCTGCCTAATATATAACCAGATGGATTTTCATCAAAATATGATAATGGAAATTTCAATATCTTTTTAAATATAGACCTTTGTAAATTAGCTAAAATTCTATTATTAAGGTGAATAAATAAATATTTTGTGATAAAGCTTAACATCAATTTTAAAAGATAAATACCAGAAATTACAATTAATATTGTGAAAAATCGATCAGTTCCATTATTATATACTAAGTCATCAATTGCAATCTTCGTTAACCATGGTATTGGTAATACTATAAGTGATGTTATAATAAGCATAATACTAGCAACGACAAATCTATGTTCATAACCTTTAATAAAATAAAAGATATCTTTAAAATCTTTTATAGTTATTTCACTGTATAATTTTTTATTCTTATGAATATTCATTACATTGTATATGTTTTTAAACTCTTTAATCATAGATTTCATTTTATCACCACCATAATCTAATTAAGCACCCATAAAAACTCATATAATATCCTAACTACTCTGTTTTTTATGATGAATCTCTTGATAAATGTATAAAAATTAACAGTTATTATCTGAAAAATATATTTTTTGAAAGTATTATTTTGTGATTAAACGACCACCTACTCAAAGTAGGTGGATTTAGATATAAATATCTGTGACTGAAGGTCACTTTTTAGGATTAAGTCTACTTAAAGCTGTAAGATTAAGATCTTTAATTTTACTGATATCTTAATATAAGGCAAAATTATATTAGAGTATAATTCCTGCATTTTGATGATTGCACGCCTACAAGTTTTAAAATTTTAATGCAGATTACGATTTATTACTTTTTTAAATTACCTAATTTAAATTTCATTAATATCTACTTTCTACTATGTGGCTATGAAATATTCTAAAGATGTACATTCATACTTTATATTATATTTTAAAAATTTTTTTTATTTTCTTTTCTAGATAACTAGTTGATTTACAAAGCATTTGATACTTTTTCTATTTATTATTCTCTCCAGCATATTCACAAAAATTAGTTTTATACAAGCTACCACTTTGTGCATATTCTAATGCTCTACAATCTAAACAAGCATACCTATATTCACAATTTTTACAATCTTCAATTTTGTCTTTTGTAAGTTCCCAGAATTCAAAAATCTTTTTCTCTTTTATTATATCAACCAAACTTTGTTTCTTGATATTACCTAAAGATGAATATCTTATCATTGGGCAAGGGAAAATATCACCCGTATTTGATATTGCTATTTTTTTATAGAAACAAAAATTATAATGCTTTGCTTCATCTAAATAATCACTTGAAATCAATTTATTTTCTATTTTATTTATTTCCTCATAATAATCATAGTTATTTACAGTATCATATATATAATTTAAAGTATAATTATGATTTTTTAAATATTCTATAAAATCGGGTAATTCGTGTTGATTATACGGGCTTATTAATCCTTGAAGCGTATATGCTATTTTTTGCTGTTTCAGTTTAGTTATAGTATTCACTACTTTTCTATAACTACCATTAATCTTAGTGATTAAATCATAAGTCTTCTCATTATGAGAGAAAAGTGTAATTACATATTTAATATTAAAATGTTTGAAATTATTTATTAATTCGTCTGTTAGCAATAACGCATTCGTATAAATAGTAATATTTGGACTATAATTTTTTTTATTGAAATAATTTAATATTCCTTCTAATGTTTCAATATTAAGTAATGGTTCGCCTCCCATAAAGACATATTCTTTACATTTCCAATCAATTAATTTATCTATTAACTTATAATAATCATTCAGTGTTAAGTTTCTCTGATCTGGCCATTTTTTACATCCACACGATTTTAAAACATGGTTTTCTTCATTGCAAAAACTACAATTATAATTGCAGTTTCCATTTAACTCTATCCAAACACTTGAAATTTCAAAATCATTATAATATTTTTCTAAAAGATAATTATTCTTTGTGTAAGTTCTTAATCTTTCAATAAATATATTTTTTTTATGAAATTTTCCAAGTACTTTCTCGTTTAAGAATTGTGTTAAATCTTTTACTGTTTTTTCATCATATTTATTATAAATATCTTCTAGTGGCTTATTTCTTTCAATATCCTTTATAATGGGAATATATTTTGATTCAAAGTGATACATTTTAGAATTAATAATGCTATGTATACAAAATCCTTTCTTTCCATAAACTATAGTGTTTTCAGGATATAATTTATAGTACATATAAATACATTCTCCCTTCTATATTGCATCGTTAAATAAATTAGGATTTTCTTCAAGCAAACTATATAAATTTGAAAGATTCATAGGAAGTGATGATTTATTTCTTTCACATATTGTTTTATCAACTTTAAATTCGCCTGATTTATCTTCACAATTGGCGAAACATAACATACACAATCGACTCACATTACAGTCTTTACAATGGTTAGATATATTTTCATAAAAACTATTCATGAATTGTTTCATTATTTTATAATTGAATCCTGTATGAATATTGCCAATAGGATAATTATTACTCATCTTATCACACATATGAAAATTACCTTGATAATCAACAACAAGTTTACTACCTGGAATGCAATTTCCTCGTGTAGGATTTACTTTATAAAAGTCTCTCGAAAATAATAGAGTATACTGAGGTCCAAAAAACGTTGAAATAAACGACTGTTTATTCTTTTCATAAGATTGTTGAAATTGGGTATGTAACTTTTTAATAAAGGGATTTTTATCATCGCTGCTACAGTATGTAGTTTTATCTGGAATTATTTTCATGATACGTGCATGGCGATTCTTTAAATAAACATTATTGTCGAAAAAATCTGAAACTTCCAAAAGGTTACTTTTGTGATCAAAACAGGTCATTATTTTAAATTCATTTTTATTCGGTTTTTTTGATTCTTTTTCTATTTTATATAATTTTTTGATATTTTCAAGAACATCTCCATGAGTTCCCAAATTATTTGCATAAACTCTATTACGATCATGTTCAATTTGTGAACCATCTAAGCTAATATTTATTGAAAAATTATTATCAACCAAAAATCTTATTTTTTCATCATTTAATAAAGTACCATTTGTAGTAATAGTATAAAGTATATCATTTTGATTATATTTGGCATTAACGTAATGAACTATATTCTTGATCAATTCAAAGTTAAGCAATGGTTCTCCACCATAAAAACCAATACATAATTGATTTTGAGGATTTGTTTCAATATATTCACTATTATAATTAAAATAGAAATCAACTGATTTTTTAGCTATTTCAATAGGCATATAATTTTTACTATGGGTACGGTGCATCTCGTAGTGACCTGAATATATACAATATTTGCATCTTAAATTACAATTTTCAGTTACAACAAGTATTAACTGTCGGATTCCCTTTTTTTTATTTACTTCTTCAATATTACAATGAATTTCAGGTGCTGATTGAGGAACAAATAGTTTATATTTAGAACTAATAAGCTTAATATTATCTATTTCTTTATCTATCTCTTTTGGAATATATTTTTTTTCTAGTATATTTTTTATATATTCAATACTATATTGATGTCGATATAATTCTAATATTTCTTTTTGTATTTCTGTAATAGGATATACTATACCAGTCTCATTATCATACACATAATAATTTCCTTTTTTTGTTGAAAACACAAAATAACTTAAACTACTTAACAAATTTATTACTCCTTTCGTAAACCATAATAGTAGATTATTAAACACTGTAATTCAGTAATTTTAATTTTTTTTTTTGGAAGAATATATCTTTATTCTAGTTATTTAATGACAGCAATATAAATTTATATATATTTTCTCACTATATGAATATCACTAAATACTTTATATTTTTATATAAAAGATACTTTCGTTGAAGTTTTAACATAGTTAGTTATTTAAATTGAAAAATATAAACTGTAGCTTACTTAGTAAGATTCATATAGTGTTGATTACCAAATGTTTTGACTTTAATTTTAAAATCTCGCTTAATCTTTTATAGTTTGAATTTTTTCAATTTGTATACAAGGATAGGAATATAATCTATAATCCTAATTGATTGAGTTCTATATCTTAGTATAGATGAAAGTTCTTTGTGGATTTAATCAATTATTGAATGTAGTTCCATACGGCTTCTGTTAAAACGAGTTCTATCATAAAGGCTTGGAAATAAATCATTTAAATTTTTTCTACAGAATTCTAACCAAGCCTTTTTTGAATCAATGGTAAACAGTTGACCGACAATACTAATAGTAATTATTTCACTATCACTTAGAATAGAATTGTTGACATTTCTACGTTCAGTAATATGTGTTGGAGTGATTTATTAGTAAATATCGTTAATTAGTATATAGGTGACAGTAATAAAATCTTTTAAATCACAGATTTTTTTCAAAGATTATTTCTTAGTAAATTCTAGCATATGTTATCCTCCCATCTTAATTACTTTCCGGTTATTAATGATAGGTTAATATAATTTGCTGGGGGGTCTATGTGCAAATTTTACTAGCACAACAGGTTACATTAAGTGGTTGCGATCTTTTAGGGTATTACATTTGGTCACTTAATATATTCCATATTGTGAGGTGAAATCCATTTTGTATTTTTGATGCATTTGAGAATTGAAAAGTTAGTAAAATCTATGCTTAAAAATTATGGAATTTGTTATCTTAACAAATATTTGATTTCACTATAATTTTATAAATCATTTTTAAATTATTACAAAATAAAGGTGGATTTCCCCACCTCTATTTTGTAAATAATTTTAAATGTTTAATTATACTCCATAAACATATCTCCATCATTTGCAAGATTCAAGTTAGCTGCCATTGGATTTGGGTGAACAATACACATACTTGTACACATGGACAAACACGTAGACATGCATGGATTTTCTACTGAACGTGCTGATACTTCTCTCATATTATAACCTCCTTTCGTTTACATAATATTACATTAATGATTAATTATGTAATTTCATTTACATTTTAATACAATATATTGAATTTGTCTACATTTTTTTTTGTTTTTGTAAAAAAAGTAAAAAAATACAATTAAATCTGCGTGATTCATAAAAACTAATAAAAATACCTAAAAGCCTTTAGAAATCAAGTAGTTTCAGATATCATACTTACATGATTTCGGTAGTGGTAATCTTTCTTGTAATGTTGGTCTGTTGATCATCCGTTTATTCTTTGAAAAACTAGGCATTAGACAGTTTTTAGAAACATCATTTAATAATGCTATTTCTAGGAAAAATACTTATGCCTCTAATTATTGAACAATTGTTTTATACAAACATTGCTGGCTATCATGCAGATAATGCATCAAATAATTTGCAACATGATCCCATATTTACTGATATCTTAGATAAAGATACTTTAGCATTACAACCAACGATTTCTAGATGCATCAATAGATTAAAGAAATATCACATTGATTATTTCAATGAAATATTTAGATATGTGTGTAAAAAAAGTAATCATCCTAAAAAAATGAAACACATTGTGTTGAATATTGATTCTACACATGTTGAAATCTTTGGCAAATAGGAGAATAGTGTCTATAACTTTCACTATTCATCTATGAGATATCATTTTTTAATGCTTTATAATGGCTTGAATGGTGATCTTATAAAAGTAGAACTTTGCAAAGGAAGTGCTTATACATCTAATAATGTAAAAGTTTTTCTTGAGTCTGTTCTCAAGTGGCTTGAAGAAGAACATCCTAATATATTTATACTAATTAGAGCTGATAGTGCCTTTGCTACACCTGATTTCTATGAACTTTGTGAAGAATACAACTGTAAGTTTGTGATACGACTCAATGCATGAAGAGTCATTTGTAGAGTTGAACGTGCGAAAGGTGAATTCTTTCCAAGAGCAACGTTCATTGTAACTTCACTTGATACTGAACCGAAAATGGTTGTTAAAACATATAATAAACGTGGTAACAAGGAAAACTTCATCAAAAAAACTATTGGACTTGGGTATGAATACACTTAGTCATTCGTTGTTTATGACCAAATACATCAAATGTCTGATTAAATGATTAGCTTATAGTATCATTAACATCATAAAACGGACTATTTTACCAAAAGCATACAAAGCTAGTAGGATGATATCTTTTCGAATAAAATTTTTCAAAGAAAATTCTATATATAACGCATTAATGAAATTACACCTGAACACATAGCCTGTCTATTGTGATTTCAGGTGTATCATTAATGTGATTAATAAACCATTGTACAGCATTTCTAATTTCTTTTACATTTGAAAAGAAAGCATTATTAATGGCTGTATATTTCAACCACCCCCATAATCCCTCAATTAAGTTAAGTTGTGGACTATAAGGTGGTAAAAAGAACAGTGTTAACCTATCTTGATTTTGTAGTAAAAAGTCTTCTAATAATTTGGCATGATGAATTCTTGAATTATCTAAGATCATAACAATTTTGCCTGTTGAATACTTTTTAAGTACATTTTTAAGAAAACTTAAAAATACTTGTGCATCATATTTATTTTTGTCTTCACAGTATATTTGTCCTGGTTCATAATTAAGAATCCCAAGAAGTTTTCCTCCTTCATGTTTTCCGCATGTTGGTATTATTCTTTGTTTCCCTTTAGCAAACCATGTTTTTTTTATTGCTTGATAATCTCTTATCATGGATTCATCTTCAAAAAGAATATGGTCAATTTTTCCGTTAATCAATTTTTTTTAAAACCTCAAAGTGTTCGTTAAAGGCTTTTTGTCTCTCTTGATCTGTTTTTTTAAAAGTATAGTAGGTCTTGTATAACTTAAATTTAATCTGTGTAAGACATCTAACATTCCTCTAGCGCTGTAGTTTACTCCAAAATTATCACTAACCCACTGTTTTGCAATGTTTGCGGTCCAATTTTTTCGGTATTCAAAACCCACTTCATCAGGTGTTTTTGTAGTAATAACTTCGTATAATTTTTCTTGTTGTTCTTTAGAAAGATAGGATGGGCAGCCAGTAGATTTCTTCATTTCTAAACCATCAATTCCTTTTTCTTTATATTTTCTTATATAAGTACCTACAGTATGCTCATTTAAATCCATTATCTTTGCTATGTGAATATTGGTGTATCCTTTATAATGAAGAATAATAACATGATATCTCATATGCATTCGCTTATTATCAGTAGTTCGCAATAATTTTTAAAAATTTTTGTATTTTCATTGTCATCAAACTTTTTATTATGTATCACTATACCTCCACTGATAATATATGTTTACATAATATTATTAGTAGGATAAATATTTTACTTGAAAATTAAACCAATGTTAAATTATTTTCACGTTATTCCCCCGTGGTAAGATCGTTGTCGTAGGAGATAATTAATGATATTTTCGAATAAAAATAAAGAAGGAGATTAAACCTATGGCAAAAAATAATAAAAGATATTCAATAGAAGAAAAACAGAAATTAATAAAAAGAATGCTACCACCAGAAAATTGTTCAGTAACCAAACTTTCAAATGAAACAGGTATACATAAATTTACATTATCAACATGGAAATCAAAAGCTCTAAAAGGTCAGCCCACTAGAGAGTGTGGGCGACCTAAAAATATACTTTCATCTCGTGAAAAATTCATGATAGTCATGGAAACCTATACATTATCAGAAATAGAACTTTCTAAATATTGCAGAGAGCATGGCTTATATGTTGAAAATGTTAGAAATTGGCGTATTAGCTGTATGGATGCAAATAATGGTCAGAAATCAGATCATGTTAATTCTATAAACCTCAAAACAGAGCTAGTTGAAGAGAAAATGAAATCTAAAGAATTATTAAAAGAATTAAGACCAAAGGATAAGGCATTAGCTGAAACAGTAGCATTGCTGGTGCTAAGAAAAAAGTTAGATGCGATTTTCGAGGAAGATTAATCATCATCGAAAATCGCAAACTAATAGTTGATTTAATAAGAGAAGCAAATGCTAATGGTGCTAGATTGATTCCAGCATGTGAAACGGCAGGCATTAGCAAGAGAACATATGAACGTTGGTGTCAAGGTGGAGAAGTTAAAGAAGATAAGAGAAAGACTGCTATAAGACCAGAACCTAAGAATAAGCTTAGCAAGGAAGAATACCAATGTGTGTTAAACATAGTAAACAAGCCTGAATATGCAGATTTACCACCGTCTCAGATTGTACCTGCCCTAGCAGATAGGGGCAGCTATATTGCTTCTGAATCTACATTTTACAGAATTCTTAGAATGGAAAATTTACAACACCATCGTGGAAATAGTAAACCCCCAGAGAAAAGTAAATTCCCAACTACACATATAGCCACTAGACCAAATCAAGTCTGGACTTGGGAGATCACATGGCTAAACACTTACACTCGATGTATTTACTTTAAACTATATATGATTATAGATATTTATAGTAGAAAAATTGTAGGATGGGAAGTATGGCCAGAAGAAACTGGAGAATTAGCTTCAGAACTTGTTGAAAGAGCCATCTTAGCTGAAAAAATCAAAGGTAAACCATTAGTAATACATTCTGATAATGGAGCTCCCATGAAATCGCATACTCTAAAAGAAAGACTTGAATTACTTGAAGTATTATCCTCTTATTCAAGACCTAGAGTAAGTAATGACAATCCCTATTCAGAAGCTGGTTTTAGGACTTTAAAGTATAGACCCGGATATCCACAAGATGGGTTTAAGACTATTGATGATGCAAGAGAAT
Organism: Marinisporobacter sp.; assembly: GCA_025210525.1. Taxonomy (GTDB): domain Bacteria; phylum Bacillota; class Clostridia; order Peptostreptococcales; family Thermotaleaceae; genus Crassaminicella. The sequence continues at coordinate 77,483 of JAOARP010000010.1, read as the reverse complement.
GGGTTTGTGCTTTTGTTAATTGGTACAACAACAAACACTATCATAGCGGAATAAATTTTTTAACCCCAAATAGCAGACATAATAGACAAGATGAAGAAATCATGAGAAGAAGAAAGGAACTATATGAATCAGTACGTAGGCTTAATCCGCAGAGATTTAATAAAGGAATAAGAAAGTGGGAAGTTCCTAAAGCTGTTGCTTTAAATCCAACAGATGAGATTAAAGATTTGCTTGAAAATGATGTAATATAATTTTTCAAAGAATGGATATTTTAATAAGTGACTGTTTTTGAAAAATAAATGGTAAAATATTCAAGATATGTATTTCTTAAAAATCGACCATAACAAGAAGATCAAATTTTATACGACAACTCCATTGACAAACACCGTTATATATACTAGTACATACTTGATTATAAAATCAACTCATAATTTTTTGCTTTCATTTTGTTTATTTTAGTTGAATACGTAAAATTTAAAACAAATTATTCCTAAATCATGAGGTTACGAATAATTCAAGGTTAACTAATTTATCTAAAACATCAAAGGATTCTACTATATTTTTAATTATTGATAATACGTTGCAAGCTAAAATCTCCATGAGAAATAACAACAAAGGCTATAGTTTTCAAACTTTAGTAGAGGTATTTTAAGAAAATTCAAAATTAACTAGATAAAAATGTTTTACTAAAAATAGTATGGGTATATATAAAATAACAAAAGAGAGGAGATGATTTAAACTAGAATTTAAAAGATTGAGGAAAGATAGAACAATTTAGATTAAAGGGGTGAGTCCACCAAAACATGAATGATTCGCAGGTAAATATAGAATGAAAAAGACAACTCATTAAAAATAAGAGAGTTGTCTTTTTATTTTAGCTTAAATGACTTTTAATAATCTCATAAACTTGATCACTCAAACCACTTTCTTCTTCCTTTGTAAGGTTATCTGTATAAATAGGGTCAGAAATAGTTAGTTTCACCTCTGTTGGTTTAATATTTAACTTTCCGTTAGCTTCCATGATTTTATAAGTACCATCAATGGTGATAGGAACAATAGGAACCTTTGCTTTTGTAGCAAGGCGTAAACTTCCTTTTTTGAATTCTGCTATTTTAGGACCTTTACTTCTTGTGCCCTCAGGGAAAATGATCATGGAATGTCCTTCCTTTAAGGTTTTTACTCCATTATTAATAGCACGTAAAGACTGTCTAGGATCATTTCTATCAATGAAGATACATTTTTGTCTTGCAATCCATTTACCAAATACAGGTATCTTAGAGAGTTCTACTTTTGCAATAAAGGCTTTAGGCTTATCAATAAAACCTAATAGTATAGGAATATCAAAATTCCCTTGATGATTACTGATAAATACAACAGGTCCTTCAGGGATTTTTTCAAGTCCTGATAGCTTTACTTTTGATCCACTTGCATTGACAATGCGTTTACCCCAAGTATAGGCAATGGTGTGTAAGGAATCGTTCATTTCTTTGATTTTACCTTGCTTGGCTAGTCTTTCAACTTTTAATGCTTTAGGAATTAAAAATATTTGATCGACAATAAAATAGAAAATGATATATATGGTTCGAAACATTTAAAGTCACTTCCTTTCATCTTTTATATCATACCATAAAATGAGAAATTATAGAAAAATAAAAATCTCTTTAGTTTTTCCTAAAGAGATTTTTATAACGTAAAAAATCATATGTACTATTCGCCTAAATGAGTTCCTTGCATTAAGAAGTTTAAAACTAGCTTTTGTTCTTCAACATCTTCCACTTCTACAATAATATCATCAGGATGCTCTTGTAAAATATACATTGCTCCAATAATAGATTTTGCGTTTACTTTAATCTCTCCAGACTTCAAATAAACCTTTCCTTTTAATGTAGAAACGAAGTCTACAAACTTATTTACATCTTGAATTTTGGAAAATTTTGCTTTCATGAAACATCCTCCTTCATTAAACATATTTTTCTCAATATATCATATATATACACCTATTTACAAGGAAATAAAAAAAAATTTGAAAATATTAGAAAAACCTAATCTGATTAGATTAGGTTGAATGTTTTTGATGACTAGGTTTAAGCTTTATTGCTGCTAATTTACTTTGGACATATTCACTGTTTTGCATTAATAGAATTCCTCCAATAACGAAGAAAACACCTATAATTTGTAGAAGGTTTAAGGTTTCTCCATAAAAAACATATCCAAGAATTGCTGCAGCAGGAATTTCAGCATTTCCAATGATCGCTGTTTTGATAGCACCAATATATTGAATGGCTGTGAGCATCAAGGTAGTTGGTGGAATCTGGCATATAAAAGCAAGCAATGCTATATTGATCCATTGAGAGCTACTGATGCTTTGATGCAATAGATTTGATGGAAAACTAAAAATCAAAAAGTTTAAGAATATAGCTGTGGAGGTATAACTTAATAAAACAAAGGGTGGGATTCTACTTTCAAAGGTTTCAAGGCACATATTTGAAAGGGCAAGAAATAAAGCACCTCCAAGACCTAATAAGACTCCTTTCAAAGGAAAAGATGCATCTGTGTGAAATAAATCTAAAATAAGAATACACCCAATAAAAGCAATGGCGACAGATAATATGATGATTTTATTTAATTTTGATTTCCCTAAAATAGGTGAAAGGATGGTAACAATAATAGGATATGTAAACAATAAAATGGTTGCAATAGATATATCCAAATACTTAAAGGATTCATAATAGCATCGGCTTACAGAGCTTTGAAGAAACATACCTATTAAAAATAGCTTCAAAAGATCCTTTTTATCTATTTTTATATAATTTCTATATTTAAAAAATGATATACTCCATAAGGTTGGAATCATAATAATATATTGAAGGACTAAGATACTAATAGAGTCTAACCCACTACTTTGTGCATTTTTTACGAATAAACCAGAACAGCCAAAAAAAATAGCTGATAATAAACCAGCCACATATCCTTTATGTGTATTGTGAAGATTGTTTTTTATCATAAATTTCTCTCCCTTTAGATCAACATAAAAATTTCAAAAACAATAAATATATTAAAATTGTACAACAAAAGATAAGGATAGGCAATCTATATAAATTATGTTTATAGAAGGAAAGATATTATTTTTATTTTATAAGGTGTAGATTATATATATAATTCGATTACGTTCTTGAAAATCACAAAAAAACACTTCTGAAAAAATCAGAAGCGTTAACATTTTAATATAAATTAAATCTTTTCTTGTGTTGTCTGTCTTTTTCCATTTTGTTTATTGTAGATACGTATCTTACAAATAATACAACTGCTGTCAGGGTTATTAACTTTAACAACATCTATATCATCTTCTTTCCTCAAATATTTTGGTACGGCTTGTTAAAAAATTAACTTGGTATACAATTATCATACCATACTTTCTTTCAAAAATAAACTACTTTGTTAAAAAAATAATAAAATATGGAAAACGTATTCACCCTTACTAATACAAACAATTGTCTAAAAAATTCAGTTTATGTCGGAAAAAAGGATAGATTGATAAAAACGTATTTATTTACAATTTATATCTGTTTTGGTGTTAAATAATTAACTAACTAATTCGTATATCATGAGACAACTTTTTGTGAACATAAAATGTATTAGCATAAAGGAGGGATATTATGGCAAGAAAGAATGCTTTCAAGATTGCTAGTATTTATATAGGAACACTCATTGGTGCTGGATTTGCTTCAGGACAAGAAACCATGCGTTTTTTTACAAGGTATGGAATAAAGGGACTCTATGGAGTGATTGTGACAGCTATACTATTTGGAGTAATAGGAAGTATTATTTTATTAAAGGTACATGAATATAAAATTACTTCTTATCATGATTGGATGCTTTTATTTTTTGGTCCTTATCTAGGAAAAGTAATAGAGTTTTTTTTAGCTTTTTTATTGCTTTCATTTTATTGTGTGATGCTAGCAGGAAGTGGAGCTTTATTTGAACAACAGTTTGGATATGGAAAGGAGATAGGGATTATTTTGATGAGTGGGTTTGCTTTTATTACTTTTATATTTAGTATGAAGGGGCTGAGTTTTGTAAATAGCATTGTAGTGCCCTTATTAATTGTAGGAATTGTAGCTGTTGGTGTTTTTGTTATTCCACAGAATAACTCGCTTACTTGTAATATAGATGGTGATTTTTATACAATAGGAGATAACTGGATTACTTCTTGTATTCTTTATGTGAGTTATAATAGTATATGTGCAGTCATGGTTCTAAGCTCTTTATATCCTCTATTAAGAAGTAAAAGGGATGCGGTTATGGGTGGAGGTCTTGGAGGAGCTTTATTAGGTGTTATGTTACTTTTTCTATTTTTGTCAACTTTGATATTATATAAGGATATTCAAAATGTTGAAATTCCAATGATGGCTATTGCATCAACCATTGGAGAAAACATGGGGAAACTTTATGGTGTTTTATTGTGGTTTGCCATGCTTACAACAGCTATTGCAAATGGTTTTGTTTTTATACAAAGTATGGAAAAAAGATTAAAGATCAAGCATTTATATGCTTGTGTTTTGTTTTTGATTGTAACCATTCCGTTGGCTCAATTTGGATTCAAAAGGCTTGTACATACCCTTTATCCAATGTTTGGATATATGGGAGTTGTACTGATCTTTTTATTGTTATTCAAGAAAAGAAAGAAGTAAGGATTATTAGAGGATTTGAAGAAGTTTAAGAGAATATAGAAAAGTAATGTATGAAAAGATCAAATTGATGAATGGGTATTTTTACGCAGGAGGAATATAAATGGCAAGAAAAAGAAGACCTCTACGGTTTAAGATATTTGTTTTTATTTTTATATGTCTTATGGTTGTAGGAGGAATGAAGGCTATAGAACTGGTTCAAAATTTCTTTGGAGACCATGTGTTAGATTTTCAAAAAATGGCAACTATTGAGTATGAGAAAGATAAAAATATTATTGTTCAGCCTTTTAAAAAGGAGATGATTGTCTATAATAAAAATAAATTAAAGACCTTCAATTTAGAAGGGATTGAAAAATGGAGTTTAGAAAAGACTGTGAAAAATCCTCTCGTTAAAACAAGTGAAAATTCAATTTATCTAGTGGATAGAGAACTAGGTACTATTACAGCTGTAAATATTCAAGGAACTGTTTTATGGGATATTTCCTTAGAAAAGCCCATAAGAGATTTTGTATGTAATAGAGAAGGAAGGATTGCTTTCTATAGCGAGGAAAAAGATAAAAGTAGTATACATATACTCAATACAGAAGGAAAAGAAACAGGAAAGGTGAGTATTAATAATGGAAATATTATGGCGATGGCTATATCAGATAATGGAATGATTGCCGTATCTGTTATGAATATAGATAAGAACAAAATAGAGACAAATGTTGCACTTTATTCTTCTGGAGGAAAGCTTCTTGGAGGGCATAAATATGATAAAGAGGAGCAAATCGTAAGCAATTTGTTTTTTAGTGAGGATCAGCGACTAATGAATGTTGGAGATAGTCAATTGATGGTCTTTAGTAAAGAAGATAGAGTTGTTTGGGAGAAGAAATTAGCTGATTCTATTCATCAAATTGCTTGGAATGAAAAGGGCTTTATTATTATGTATCTTGTAGATAATAAAAAATCTATATTGGATACGAAAAATAGAAATTATATATCTATTGTAGATATGGAAAAGACAGAAGTAGAACCAATTCCTATTAAAGGAGATGTGCTAGGAATTACTACTAAAGGAGATAATATAGTTGCTTTTACAGATCGAACTTTATATATTATTTTAAAAAAAGGTAAAGAGCTTATGGAAAAGAAAATAAATAATGATATACAGTCTGTATATATTATCTCAGAGGAGCAATTGGCATTGGTGTTAAAAGATAAAATAGAGATCATGAAGATAAAATATAAAGAGCAGTAGAGGTGTTTTATATGAGTTGGATGGATGTTTTGATTCTTGTTATACTTGTCATTAATGTGATAAAGGGATGGAAAAACGGGTTGATTTTATCATTTTTTAAAATGAGTAGCTTGATTGTTGCGGGGATTGTAGCAAAAATATACTATCCAAATCTTTCACAATATATAATGGCAAATTCTACTATATTAGCAAAGGTACAAGAAGTAATAGGGCAAAGAGTTCAAGTAACTTATAATAATAGTGTGGCAGCTTCAACGATGACAGGAAATACAAATATTTTTGAAATCTTAAAGCTTCCAAAAGGAATAGAAAATCTTTTTATGAAAAGCGAAACAATGAGAGAATATAGTAATCAAGCTATGGAAGGTGTATATACTTATTTATCAGATATTCTTGCACGTATGTTTATAGATTTTATAAGTATTGTAATTATTTTTTTTGTGATAAGAATTTTATTGTTTATTATAGGGTATATACTAGATGGCATAGCTACATTACCAGTACTTAAGCAATTTAACTGTCTTGGAGGAGTTATTTTTGGATTTTCGAAAGGTTTATTGATTGTTCTTATTTTTCTTGCTGTAATCACACCTTTTACAGCAATGAGTCATTCAGGTATTTTGATAGAGGGACTCGAAAAGTCTATTTTGGCAAAAGCTTTGTATTACAATAATCCTATTGTTGGAATGCTTCAAGGAGTCATAAATGGATAGAGTTTTTTTATAAAAACTTCTCTAACTATAGAAAAATTTTATAGGATGTGTATTCCGAATATAGATTATAATAAACTTAGAAGAGAATGAAATTACAAAAGAAATAGATCGTTAGGGGGAAATAATAATGAATCAACAAGTAGACGCAAGAGGAATGAGTTGTCCAAAACCAGTAATAGAGACAAAGAAAGCTTTAGATGGATTAAAGAGCGGTAGTATGATTACTATTGTAGATAATGAAGTGGCTATGCAAAATGTATCAAAGCTTGCAAAGAGTCTAAACTATAATGTGGATACAAGAGAAGAAGAGGGCGATTATTATGTCCATATCTATAGAGGAGAAGGCGTAGAAATTATTAGTGTTCAAAGTGAAGAGGATAGAGATTTAGTGATTTTATTTGGAAAGGACACTTTAGGAGAAGGATCAGAAGAGCTAGGAAAAATATTGATGAAGGGATATATCTATACATTGACAGAATATACTCCATATCCTAAAACTTTATTATTCATGAATAGTGGTGTAAGATTAACGGTAGAAGGATCGGAAGTTTTAGATTATCTAAAGGAATTAGAAAGTGAAGGAGTAGAAATTCTTGTTTGTGGAACTTGTCTTGATTATTTCCATTTGAAAGAAAAACTAGCTGTAGGTAGTGTAAGTAATATGTATTCCATTGTTGAAGCATTGCATGGTGCAAAAAATAGAGTAACATTATAGAGGAGAAATCTTATGTTAGAACAAGAATTTTACGTAATAGCTTTTGAATCTACCCATCATGCTATTCAAACAGAGAACCGATTAAAAGAACAATTTTCTATAGAAACAATTCCAACTCCTAGGGAGATTAGTGCAAGCTGTGGTCTTTCTATAAAATTTTCTTTAGAAACTTTTTCAGAGATTATGAAGGCTTTAGGAGAAGATCAGGAAAAAATGGATGTATATAAGATTAAAAAAAGAGGAAAGAACAAAGTTGTGAAAAAGATCGTATAGGAGGAGGATTGGTTGGAGGACTTTTTAAATAAATTTTTAAAAAAGTTTTTGGCAAAATTTAATTTATGGACTGATATAGAACAATTAGGAACGTATACAGGGGATTTTGTTAAAATTGTTTTAATATTTATAGCAATGGTTTTAGCAGTGCGTTTAGCCAATATGGCGATTAATAAATTTTTTGATAATAGAGAAAAATTTAAAATCGGAGGAGAAGAAAAAAGAATCAATACGATAAAAGGAATTATCAATAGTATTGTTCGATATACTATTTATTTTGTTGCTTTTACACCTATTCTTCAAACTGTAGGAATTGATATATCTTCTCTTATTGCAGCTGCTGGAGTTGGAGGTTTGGCAATTGGTTTTGGGGCACAGAATTTAGTTCGAGATGTGATATCAGGTTTTTTTATCTTATTAGAGGATCAATTTCAAGTAGGAGATCATGTAGAGATTGGTACGAAATCGGGAATCATTGAAGATATGGCTCTAAGGGTTACTACGATTAGAGATTTAAATGGGGATTTGCATATTATTCCGAATGGAAGCATTGATATTGTAACCAATAAATGTAGAGGAAATATGAGAGCGTGGGTAGATGTAGGAATAGCCTATGAAGAAAATATAGATAATGCTATTCAAGTCTTAAAGAAATTATGTGAAGAAATGGCAAAGGAAAATGAAAAAATTATAGAAGGACCTACTGTTTTAGGTGTTACTAATTTAGGAGAATCGGATGTAGTACTATCTGTTATTGCCAAAACAGTTCCTCTTGAGCAATGGGAAGTAGAAAGAGAATTAAGGAAAAAAATCAAAGAAAGATTTGATGAAAAAGGAATAGAAATTCCTTATCCAAGAAGAGTTGTCATAAGAGATGAAAAAAGTTAAAATATTTTATAAAGATTACCCGAAACATTTGGTTTCGGGTAATTGTATAGGAAAGGAGAGCATGATTTATGGCTATGGATTTAAAATTAGGAGATATTATAAAAGTAAAAAAGAGTCATCCCTGTGGAAGTGACCAATTTGAAATTATGAGAACAGGAATGGATTTTAGAATCAGGTGTCTTGGATGTGATAAACAAGTATGGATTCCAAGGGTAAAACTTGAGAAGAGAGTGAAGAAAATTGTAGAGCGAAAAGAACAATAAAAATATATAAAATTCACAAAATTATCCAAAATAAAGAAAAATCACAAAATTTTGTGATATAATGGACGGAATAATCGTATAATTTTGTGGGGGTGTTGTTCAATGAAGTATGCAAATCGTTTGGAAAATATGAAAGCGTCTGAAATAAGGGAAATATTAAAGCTTACACAATTACCAGATATTATATCTTTTGCAGGAGGAATGCCAGCGCCAGAATTATTTCCTATTGAAGAGATGAAAAAGATTACAGTAAAGGTATTAGAAGAAAGTGGACAAAAAGCACTTCAATACAGTACAACAGAAGGTTTTTTACCACTAAGAGAAAAGATCGCTGATAGAATGAAAAAATTTGGCATAAATGCAAAGGGTGAAGATATTCTAATTACTAGTGGTTCTCAGCAAGGATTAGATTTTGCAGGGAAAGTATTTTTGAATCCTAAAAATATAGTTATTTGTGAAAGTCCTAGTTATTTAGGAGCTATTAGTGCATTTAAATCTTATGAATGTGAATTTTTAGAAGTAGCTACAGATGATGATGGAATGATCATGGAGGATTTAGAGAAAAAATTAGAAGCTCATCCAGAAGTAAGGCTTATTTATGTTATACCAGATTTTCAAAATCCAACAGGGAAAACTTGGTCTCTCAAGAGACGTAAAAAATTAATAGAGCTTGCCAATAAATATGATTTACCAATCATTGAAGACAATCCTTATGGAGAATTAAGATATGATGGAGAAATATTACCTTCTTTAAAAGCATTAGATACAGAAGAAAGAGTTGTATTTTTAGGATCATTTTCAAAAATATTTTGTCCAGGACTTCGATTAGGATGGGTATATGCATCGAAGGAAATATTAGAAAAATTTGTCCTTGCCAAGCAACCAGCAGATGCCCATACAAGTACTATGGCACAAATGGAAGTCAATGCATTTATGGAAAATTATGATTTGGATCATCATGTAGAAAAACTAAAAGAGGTTTATAAGAATCGTCGAGACTTGATGCTGAACACAATAAAAGAAACATTTCCAAAAGAGATCAACTATACTCATCCAGAGGGCGGATTATTTATTTGGGTAGAATTACCTAAAGGTATAGATGCAAAGGAATTAATGAAAAAATCATTAGAGAAGAAGGTTGCCTTTGTACCAGGTGGTTCGTTTTTTCCAAATGGGGGAAATGAAAATACTTTCCGTTTAAATTATTCTAATATGACAGATGAAAAAATCGTAGAGGGAATTAGAAGGCTTGGAGAAGTTTTAAATATAGAAATATCAAAATAAAGTCGTAATTATTACGGCTTTTTTTTTATAGAAAATGTAGGTATTACAGAAATTATATAAATAAAGAATGATAGCGTTTAAAGAATTGGAATTTTAAAAATAAAAAGGAAAAATGAGGAATTGTGTAGAATATATGAATAATTAAAAACATTTTAACAATAATGGATAATATTATATTAATCTAATAGAGATTTACTACTGAAAATAAAGGAAGATGGAACAATTAATTCAAATGGATGAAGCATTTGTCATGTTGTAACTTTATATATAATTTTAATAAGGAGAGGAGGATCATGCATCTACATTTTGAGAGGAGGAAGATAAAATGAAAAAGAAAGAAAATAAGAAAAGAAACACATCTATAAAGAGAAAGCTAGTTGTATTTCCGTTAATCATGATATTTTTTTCTATTACAGCTATAGGCTTTATGTCTTCTTGGTTTGTTAGAGGAAGCTTATTAAATCAAATGAAACAAGATGGATTAGCTCTTGCGAAAAATGTGTTGGTACAGGTAGAAGATAATACACTTTCTTTAGAGACGGTTAATAAAATGCTAGAAGACAAAATTAGGGTAGCAGGAAATATTGTTATTAAAAATAGGGATCAGTTAAGTAGTGATTATTTAAAAAATATGCTAAAAACACTAGGTGTAAGTGAATTGTATTGGTTTACTCCAGAAGGGGAAATCGTTTACTCGACGATAGATGGTTATTTAGGTTGGGCACCAAAGCAGGGACATCCTCTGTATGATTTTAAATTAGGAAATGAAAAGGAATTAATGGAAGCGGTTAGACCTGATGCTGAATTTGGTATTCTTGTTAAATATGGAGCATTAAAAAGTGTAGATGGACATTTTGTTCAGATAGGAATTAGAGCGGATGAAATTGAAAAATTGACAAAAAAATTTAGTTATCAAAATTTAGTAGAAGAATTAGCAAAAGGGAAAAGTGTAGTTTATGCAGCTGTTTTAGATATGGATCAAAATATTATTGCCCATAATAATCAAGAGAGAATAGGGGAAAAGGTTGAAAATAAAGATATTGTAGAAGCTATGAAAAATAGAGAAGAATATGCTTTAGAATATTTTTATCCAGGAGAAAATATAAATGTTTACAATGTAATTATTCCTATTGTAATAGGTGAAGAATATAAAGGTGCTTTAAATATTGGATTACCTATGGCAGGTGTACATGATGCTATAAATGAAAATATTAGAATGATTGCTTTAGCAGGAATATTTACTTTTTTGATTCTTACATTATTTTTATATAATACATCAAACCAAATATTAAAAACTATCCGAAAGATGAAAGCGTTGTTAAACAGCTTTTCTACAGGAGATTTTACAGAAGAAATACCTACAGAAATATTAAATAAAACGGATGAATTTGGAGATATGTCTCGTGCTTTAGATACAATGAAAAATGATATAAAAAAAATAATTAAAAATATAGGAGTTTCTTCTGAACAAGTAGCTACATCTTCAGAGGAATTAACATCAACTACAAAGCAAGTAGTTATTGCAGCTGATGAAGTAGCAAGAACTATAGAGGAAATTGCAGAAGGGGCTAGTGATCAGGCAAAAGAAACAACAATGGGTTCTAGAGAGATAAGTACATTAGGAAATATTATGGCTGAAAATAAGAAATTAATGAAAAAATTAAATGTAGTAACAAAGGAAGTAGATCAATATAAGGATGAAGGAATAAATACATTAAGCTTTTTAGTAGAAAAGACAAGAGAAACTTTTAAAGTTACGACAGAAGTACGAGAGGTTATTAGTGATACCAATAAAAGTGCAGAAAAAATAGAAAATGCTAGTCAAATGATCAAAAATATTGCAGATCAGACCAATTTACTAGCGTTAAATGCAGCTATTGAAGCAGCACGCGCAGGAGAAGCAGGAAGAGGTTTTGCTGTAGTAGCTGATGAGATTAGAAAGCTAGCAGAACAGTCTACAAACTTCACAGATGAAATTACAACGGTGATTCAAAATCTTTCTAAGAAGACAGAAGAAGCTGTTGCAGCAATGGAAGAAGCAGGTCAGATTGTATCAGCACAAACAGAAGGGGTTAAGGATACACAGGTTAAATTTGAAAATATTTCTGATGCAGTAGAGAAAATGAAGCGTGTTATAGAAACTTTAAATAATGCAGAAGTAGATATGGGTAAACAAAAAGAAGAAATTATAGGAATGATAGAAAATCTATCTGCTATTTCTGAAGAAAATGCAGCAGCAACAGAGGAGGTAGCTGCATCTGTTGAAGAACAAACAGCAGCTATGGCAGAGATTGCTGATGCTAGTGAGGCGTTGACAAAGCTATCTGAAGAGATGCAGGAAAGCATATCAATTTTTAAATATTAGAAAGGTGCTAAGAATTTCACAATTTATCCTTGCAAATCAATTATATAACTGATATAATACCATGATGTGAGAATATCACTCTCTGTCCTGGGAAAAAGGACCGAATTAGTCCATAGGGAGGTGGAAAAGAATGAGAAAATATGAAACTATGTTCATATTAAAATCAAACCTTGAAGAAGAAAAAAGAAATGCAGTAATCGAAAAATTCAAAGGAATCGTTGAAGCAAACGGTGAGATTGAAAAGTTTGAAGAGTGGGGTAACAAAAAGTTAGCTTACGAAATCAATAAGGTAAACGAAGGTTACTATGTTTTAATGAACTTCAAGGCTGGTATTGATGTACCAAAAGAGTTAGACAGAAACTTCAGAATTTCTGATGACGTGATGAGACATTTAACTGTAAGCTTAGAAGAGAAGTAAATTTAAGGTGGTGTTTTCATGAATCAAGTAATATTAATCGGAAGATTAACAAGAGATCCTGAGCTGAGATTTACAGCAGGAAGTGGAAAAGCAATTGCCACCTTTAGTATAGCAGTAGATAGACCATTTGCCAAAGAAAAAACCGCAGATTTTTTTAGAGTAACCGTATGGGGAAAATCAGGTGAAAATTGTGCAAATTACTTATCAAAAGGAAGTCTTGTTGCAGTACAAGGAAGACTTCAAAACAACAACTATGAAAAAGACGGCGTAAAACATTACAGCACAGAAGTAGTAGCAGATAGAGTACAATTTCTTGATACAAAAAGAAGTAGAGACGAACAAGGTGGATTTAATCCATCTCAAATAGATCCTGATGGCTTTCAAGCCATAGACGATGATGACGATATTCCATTCTAAAAAGGAGGGAAATAAAAATGGCTAGACCAAAAAGACGTGGACGTAAAAAAAGAGTATGTAGCTTTTGTGCAGATAAATCAAGCACTATAGATTACAAAGATGTTAAGAAGCTTGGTAAATATATCACTGAAAGAGGTAAAATACTTCCAAGAAGAATCAGTGGTACTTGTGCAACACACCAAAGAGCTTTAACTGTAGCGATCAAAAGATCAAGAACGGTTGCATTATTACCATATACAGCAGAATAAGAATAAGAGAAGTGAGAGATCACTTCTTTTTTTTTATTTGAATTATTATATAAAAAGAGATTATAATAGAGTATGGTGAATAAATTGTAAAATGGGATATCTATACAACATGGTTTAATCTGCTATAATGTATATAAAGGGGGATAAGAACTATGAATTTAGGGGATCATCATATAGATATAGCTAAAAATATAAAAACCATTGAATGGCTAAAAAGTGAATTGCTTATGACTGTTGCATCTCTTTATGAAATACTGCTAAAAGGTGTAAAAGGATCGCAGGATTTATTAATAGATGTTTTGGCCAATATTATTATGGTAACTTATATTTTAGGAAAAAGACTCGGGATTCCGTTTACAAGAATTGATATGCGTATAGAAGATAAGATAAAATTGGGGATTTTGGAGAAACATAAGATAGAAGATTGGCATGGAGATTTATCAAGTTTGAAGCAATATATGGATAAGAATCGTAGCTAGGAGTGATATTGTTTGGATAAACAGAAAAAAACACGGGCGCTAGTTGAAGCTGCCTTGATGGCAACTTTGGTTAGTATTTTTACTATTGTGCTGATTTATATACCAATACTTACGCCTGTGATCTTTTTAATCCCTGTACCTTTTATGATACTAGGGAAAAGACAAGGAATACATTTTACTATATTGTCAGTGATTGTTTGGGCGATGGTCATAGTAAGTTTGATAGGACCTATACAGACTATGTTTATGGTTGTATTTATAGGTGGATCTGCTATTGTTATGGGATATATGATGGATAAAAAGTATACTCCTTTTAAGATATTAGCAGGAGGAATGATAGCAGCTCTTTTGGGACTTGTTTTATCTATCACATTTGTAAAGCTAATCTCTGGAGTAGATGTAATCAATCAAGTAATAGAACAAATGAGGATGGCTATGGAGTTACAAATGAAGCAAATGAAAATGTATAAGAATATGGGTATGGATCTTCAACAAATGAAAGAACTAGAAGAACGATTAGAGCTTTCTATAAAAACAATGGCCATGACTATTCCTGCTGGTATGATCATAGGCTCAGCATTTTTTGCACATATCAATTATGTTGTAGCAATACGCATATTAAAAAGGATAGGAACAGAAATAGAAGGATTACCTCCTTTAAAAATGGTGCGTTTACCCAAAAGCTTTTTTATGGGAACCTTATTGATTGCAGTACTTACAAGTATTACGCAATATATGGGTATTGTAAATTTCGAAACATTAGTTATTAATGAAATTTTGATTTTCCAGCTTATTTATTTTGTACAAGGGCTTGCTGTTGTGAGCTATTTTTTAAATCATTTTAAGATCAAGAAAATATTAAGAATATTTATTTATATGCTACTTATATTGAGTGGCAGTGGTGTTTTTATGATTGCTGTAATGGGGCTTATTGATGTATTGTTTAATCTAAGAAAATTATAGAGGGAATATGAGAAGATTTAGGAGTGCCAGATATGAAAAATAGAAGGTTTACTAAATTATTAATACCTGATACAAAGATTCATCTATGGATGATGACTTTATTTGTAGGGATTATTGCTTATTATAATATGTTGATAGGTAGTATGGGGATTTTGATGCTCATATATTTTGTCTATTATAATTGGAAAGCTCAAAACAATCGAGAAGAAATGTGGACTGCGTATATTGAAAATTTATCTTCTAATATAGATTCTGTTACAAGATATGCTGTATTAGATATGCCCATTCCTCTATCGGTTATTGAATTTGATGGAAGTATTAGCTGGTATAATGCTACATTTTCAGAAATGATCGAAACAAAGGATCTTCTTGAAAAAAATATTGAGGATTTGATTACAGGATTTAAGGTAAGTAATATTTTACACAATCAAGAAAATATGGTGGTTGAGGTAACAATTAAAGGTAGACATTATAAAGTTTTATATAATATAGTAAGAACATCTACAAATGATGAAAAATACATGATTATGTTGTATTGGATAGATATTACTAATTTTCAAAATCTAAAAGTAAAATATAATGATGAAAAAGCAGTGGCTATTTTTGTAGAAATAGATAATTATGATGATGTGTTAAAGAAGACTGAGGAAGGGCATAGACCTTTAGTGATTGCTGAAATTGATAGACGAATAGGTCTTTGGGGTTCGAGAATGAACGCTGCTATCCAGAAATATCAAAAGGATAAGTATATCATTTTCATAGAAAATCAATATTTAGAAATGTTAGAAGCAAAGAAATTTACTATTTTAGATGAGATAAGAGAAATTCAAGTAGGGAATCAGATTCCTATTACTTTAAGCATAGGAGTTGGAGCAAATGGAAAAAATCCAGCTCAATTAGAAGAATATGCAAGAGCTGCTATGGACCTTGCTCTAGGTAGAGGTGGGGATCAGGCGGTTGTGAAAAAAATTAAGAATTTGGATTTCTATGGAGGAAAAACAAAAGCTGTTGAAAAAAGAACTAAAGTAAAAGCAAGAGTAGTTGCCCATGCTTTAAGACAGCTTATCGACCAATCAAAAGAAGTAGTTATTATGGGGCATAAGTTTCCTGATATGGATAGCATAGGTGCAGCTTTAGGGGTATATAGAGCTGCAATCAATAGAGAAAAAGAAGCATATATTGTGCTAGATGGTATTAATGAAGCTATAAAGAATCTATATGATAGTATAAAGGAACATGAAGTGTATAAATTTATTAGTAGTGAAGAGCTTTTAAATGGTATGAGTAAGGATACGTTAGTTGTAGTAGTAGATACCCATAGACCGAACTTTACTCAATGTCCAAAGGCATTAGATTTAGTTGAGAGAATTGTGTTAATTGATCATCATCGAAGAGGAGCAGAATTTATTGATAAGGCAGTTCTTACATATTTAGAGCCTTATGCGTCTTCTACTTGTGAGCTGGTTGCTGAAATTCTTCAGTATATGGATGATAAGATTAATATTGAAAAAATAGAAGCAGAAGCATTACTTGCTGGTATTACCGTAGATACAAAAAACTTTTCTTTCAAAACAGGGGTACGTACCTTTGAAGCAGCATCTTGGTTAAGACGTGCTGGAGCAGATACAACTAATGTACGGCAACTCTTTCAAGATGATTTGGAAACCTTTGTAGCAATAGCTGAGGTTGTAAAAAATGCAAAGAGCATAGGAAACAACATTGCTTTATCTGTGTGTTCGAAGGATATGGAAAATACATCTTTAGTAGCAGCGCAGGCAGCTGATGAACTCCTTAATATCAGAGGAATTACCGCATCCTTTGTATTAGGCATTAGAAATGAAGGAGAAATTATTATTAGTGGAAGATCCTTAGGCGATATTAATGTCCAAGTGATTTTAGAAAAGCTTGGTGGAGGAGGTCATCTGACTGTAGCAGGTGCTCAAATAAGAGATAAAAAAATAGATGAAGTTCAGATCATGTTAGAAAAAGCAATTGAAGAATATTTTGAGGAAGGTGAAGAATAATGAAGGTGATTTTAGTAAAGGATGTAAAAGGATTAGGAAAAAAAGGTGAGGTAGTCAATGCTAGCGATGGTCATGCGAGAAACTTTTTAATACCAAGGGGTCTTGCAAAGGAAGCTACATCTGGTAGTGTAAAGGTTTTAGAAAAACAAAAGGCAGCAGAAAAGAGAAAAAAAGATGAAGAACTAGCGAAAGCTAAGGCTTTAGCAGATAAAATCTCAAAGTTAACAGTTAAATTAGAAGGAAAAGCTGGAGAAGGTGGAAGATTATTTGGATCTATTACTTCAAAGGATATTGCTGAGGGACTTATGAAGCAACACAAAATTAAAATAGATAAGAGAAAGATTCAATTAGATAGTCCACTTAAAACATTAGGAGCAATGTTTGTAGAGATAAAAGTTTATCCAGAAGTAGTAGCAAAAATGCAAGTACAGATTTCAGAAGTTTAGAGTAAAGACCAGCAAAAGATATGCTGGTCTTTTTATAAGGATTTAGATGAGCTTTGGGATGATAGGATAAAATGAAGAGGAAAGGTGATAATATGGAGCACTTTGGAAGAGTTCCACCCCATAATATAGATGCAGAACAGTCCGTTTTAGGAGCCATGATTCTTGACAAAGAAGCTATTGTTATGTCAACAGAATTAATTCGTGGAGAGGATTTTTATAAGGAAGCTCATAAAGAAATTTATGATGCTATTATTGCATTATATAGTAGAGACGAGCCAGTAGATTTAGTAACCTTATCAGAAGAATTAGGGCAAAGACAAACTTTAGAGGCTATTGGAGGAATTACTTATTTAACGAGTCTTTCTTCAGCCGTACCAACGACTACGAATGTTAAATATTATGCTAAGATCGTTGAAGAAAAATCTATTTTAAGGCGACTAATTAAGGCTTCTTCGGAGATATTAGAAAAAGGATATCAAGCAGAAGAGGAAGTAAACAATATTTTAGATTTAGCAGAAAAAAATATTTTTGATATTTCT
Organism: Marinisporobacter sp.; assembly: GCA_025210525.1. Taxonomy (GTDB): domain Bacteria; phylum Bacillota; class Clostridia; order Peptostreptococcales; family Thermotaleaceae; genus Crassaminicella. The sequence continues at coordinate 59,520 of JAOARP010000010.1, read as the reverse complement.
CAGAAAAAGTCTCAAGAAGGATTTACAGGAATTCGAGAAGTATTATTAGAGGCATTCGATCAGATTGATTCCCTTTATAAAAATAAGGGTGGTATTACAGGACTTACAACAGGTTTTGTAGATATAGATAGAAAAACCAGTGGTCTTCAAAGATCAGACTTGATTTTGATTGCTGCAAGACCTAGTATGGGAAAGACGGCATTTTCTATAAATGTGGCTCAAAATGCAGCCATTAAGACAGATGCATCTGTTGCTATATTTAGTCTAGAGATGTCAAAGGAACAGCTTGTACAGCGTATGCTAAGCTCTGAGTCCCATATAGAGATCCAAAAGATTAGAACAGGTGGTTTAACAGAAGATGAGTGGCCAAAGCTAGCAAAGGCAATGGGGCCTTTAGCACAAGCGAAGATTTTCATTGATGATACACCAGGGATCACTGTTATGGAAATGAAAGCAAAGTGTAGAAGGCTCAAAATGGAGCAAGGATTAGATTTAGTTTTAATTGATTATTTGCAGCTAATGTCTGGAGATGGAAGAAGTGAAAGTAGACAGCAGGAGATTTCTAATATTTCTCGTTCCCTAAAGGGGTTAGCAAGAGAAATGGATTGCCCTGTAATCGCCTTATCACAGCTATCTCGTGCACCAGAGTTAAGAGCGGATCATAGACCTATTTTATCAGATTTAAGAGAATCTGGAGCCATTGAGCAGGATGCAGATATTGTTATGTTTTTATATAGAGATGAATACTATCATGACGATAGTGAAAAGAAAAATATTGGAGAGGTTATTATTGCAAAACAGCGTAATGGTTCAACGGGCACAGTAGAGTTAGCATGGCTTGGACCATTTACTAAATTTGCAAACTTAGACAAATATAGAGAAGAATAAAGTTTAAAAAAAATACTAATGGGTATGAATGATATGTAAAGAAAGATCCATATACTATTTATTGAATAGAGATGAAGGGAGATATGAATATGCCTATTAGTAATTTTAGTGAATTAGAGATTTTAAAGATTGCAAAAGGAATTGAAGAAGCAGGCTATGATTTTTATAAAAAAGCAGAAGCAAAATTTGAAGATGAAGATGTAAAGAAAATGTTTGAATATTTAGCAGCAGAAGAAATGGAACATAAAGATACTTTTCAAAGCTTATATGAGAGAGTTGCTGAAAAGCTAGAAAAAGAAGAGGAAGCAAAATATTTATATGATGAACTTACTACAGATTATTTAAAAGCTATTAGTGAAACAGCGATTTTCAATACAAACGGATTAACGAGCAATAAGCTAGAAAATATCTATAGTGTAAAAGATGCTCTTATGATAGGTCTTCAAGCAGAAAAGGATGCCATCCTCTTCTATGAAGCTATTGTAAGAAACACAAAATTTGAAATGACAAAGCTTGTATTAGAAAGATTGATTAAGGAAGAAGTAAAGCATTTGCATAAATTTAAAAAATTAATAGATGGATTAGAGAAGTAAAAAAGGTATCTCTATTGAGATATCTTTTTTTTATACATTTTTTTATAACAAAAAGCATAAAAATCATTAGGATAATAAGTTATAATGATATAGGAAGTTTATATATAGGGGTGGCGATTATGGAAGCATTAAAGGGAGAAAATATTAAGATTAGGCAATTACTTCGTGAAGATGTGGATAAAATGCAATGTTGGGCAACTCATGAAGATCCACTATATTTTCATTATAATTTTCCAAAAATGAATGAAGAACAAAGTGATGAATGGTATCGGATAAAAACGAAGAAGCTTAAACGAAAAAGCTTTGCTATAGAAAATAAGGAAGACGAGGTAGTGGGATATCTCTCTATCCGAGATATGAAGTGGATGAAGCGAGAAAGTGAACTAGGGATTGTATTTGATGCAAAGCATATGAATAGAGGATATGGGAAAGAAGCGATTATGCTATTTTTAGATTATTACTTTAATACGCTTAAGATGAAAAGTCTTGTATTAAGAGCAGCAAAATTTAATAAAAGAGCTATAAAGTGTTATAAGAGCTGTGGATTTGAAATTGTGAAAGAGACTATGGAGGAATTTGAAGATCAGTATTCAGAAATATTTTATAATCCCTTATATAGCTATTTGAGAAGAATATTTATCATTTCAGGTGGAAAAAAGAAAACTTTATATGTGAACATGAAAGTTGATAAAGAAGGATTTTATAATAAACTAAAAAGCTTACCCACAAAAATGTGCATAACTGTGGATTAAAACTGTGGATATGTGGATAAAATCTTCAGATAATATGAATTAAAATTGTCGTTTGTTTTTATCCGAAAAATGGTATAATGTTAAATAGGTTGTTGTAAAATATTAAAAAGGAGGATGTAAATATGGCTAAAATTACAAAAGATATGATTATAGCAGAAGTATTACAAATGGATAGAGAGTTAGCTCCAATCTTCATGAGACATGGACTAACTTGTTTAGGATGCCCAGCAGCATCAATGGAGAGTATTTCAGATGTATCTGTAGTACATGGAATCGATCCAGAAGTTTTACTAAAAGATTTAAATGAATATCTTGAAAATAAAGAGAAGTAAAAAGAAAGGTGCCTAAAAGATTTTAGGTACCTTTTTATATTTGGAGAAGGAATAAATTGTCCGCCGAATAAAAACAAATAAAATGATATTAATATTCGTATTTTATTGACTAAAATGATGTATTCTGATACCATAGGATATGTATGTTCGGAAAAAATAATAAAAATTTTATTTAAATAAATGTTTAAAGGTAGGTGGCTTTTATGTCAACAGTTGTAGTGGTTGGTGCTCAATGGGGAGATGAAGGAAAAGGTAAGGTAATTGATTATTTAGCAGGTGAATCAGAAGTAGTTGTAAGAGCTCAGGGAGGAAATAACGCAGGGCATACAGTAGTAGTTGGAGATCAAAAATATGCACTTCGATTAATCCCTTCAGGAATTTTATATCCAGAAACAATCAACATTATAGGAAATGGTGTTGTATTTGATCCAGAAGGCTTTTTAAAAGAAATAGAGCAATTAGAAGCAAAGGGTGTTAATACAGACAATATAAAAATTAGTGACAGAACTCATGTGATTTTTCCATACCATAAGATCATAGATACTTTAGCAGAAGAAGCACGTGGTGGAGAGAAAATTGGTACGACTAAAAATGGAATAGGTCCTTGTTATATGGATAAGGTAGAAAGATCAGGAATAAGAATTTGTGATCTAATGGACAAAGAGGTATTTGTTGAAAAAGTATCTCAGCAAATAGAAAGAAAAAATACAATCATTGAGAAGGTTTATGGTGGAGAAAAACTAGACGCTAAGCCAATCATTGATCAATACTTAGGATATGCAGAAAAAATAAGAAAATATGTTACAGATACTACTGTAGTATTATATGATGCTATTGAGGACGGTAAAAAAGTACTGTTTGAAGGAGCACAAGGAGCATTACTTGATATAGATTTAGGAACGTATCCGTATGTAACAAGTTCACATCCTACTTCAGGAGGTTTCCCAGTAGGGGCTGGTGTAGGACCAAATATGATTGAAGAGGTAGTAGGGGTAGTAAAAGCTTATACAACAAGAGTAGGAAAAGGACCTTTTGTTACAGAGCAGGATAATGAAATAGGAGACAAAATAAGAGTAGCAGGAAATGAGTTTGGAACTGTAACAGGTAGACCAAGAAGATGTGGTTGGTTTGATGGAGTAATGGTAAAATATGCATCAAGAATTAATGGTGTTACAGCTATATCTATCATGCTATTAGATGTTTTAACAGGTCTTGAAGAACTTAAAATTTGTACAGGCTATAAACTAGGAGACAAAGTAATCAATCATTTCCCAGCAAGTCTTAAAACATTAGGGGAATGTGAGGCTATTTATGAAACATTACCTGGATGGACAGAAGATATAACAGGATGCACAACTTATGAAGAGCTTCCAGAAAACGCAAGAAAATATTTAGAAAGAATTGAAGAATTAGTAGGTGCAAAGGTAAAAATCGTATCTGTAGGGCCTAAGAGAAGTCAAACAATTGTAAGAGAGAATATATTTAAATAAAATATAAGGGTCAGGAGAGAATAAGTACTTATCCTCTCCTGACCTATTTCAAATTTAAGGAGGAGTTTTTATTTAGATCGATCCATTAACCATTTTGCTAATTTAGGACTCATTTGTTTTTGAGATTTACTGCTTACATACATACCGATATGACCTACAGGAAAAGAGCATAATTCTTTATCTTTACTAGATATATGATCTGTTAAAGGAATCGTTGCTGAAGGAGGCACTAAATGATCATATTCTGCATACATGTTTAAAACAGGCATCGTGATATTTTTTAAATTAACTTTTTTATCTCCAACTTCTAAAGTACCTTTTATAAGCTTATTCTCTTGATATAAGTCTTTTACGAATTGACGAAGAGTTTCTCCTGCTTGCCCTGGGCTGTCAAATATCCATTTTTCCATTCTCATGAAATTTTGAACCAATTCTCGTTGGTCGATATTTTCAAAGAGGTTTACATATTTATCTAACATTAATTGAAAAGGCTTTAATAATAAATATCCAGAATTCATTAAAGCACCAGGTAAAACACCATAGGTATCTACCATACTATCAATATTTAAGTGTTTTCCCCACTTAAATAACAAACCTTCATCTGTAGAAAAATCAATAGGTGTAACCATTGTAACTAAATTTCTAACCTTTTCTGGATAAATGGATGAATAAATAGTGGAAAAAGTACCTCCTTGGCATACGCCTAAAAGATTCAATTTATCTACTTTTTCAGTTTTTCTAATATATTCTACAGCATTATTCATATATTCATTGATATAATCATCCATTGTAAGATACATATCTTCTTGAGTTGGATAGCCCCAATCCATAATATATATATCGAGTCCCAAATTAAGTAAGTTTTTGATTACACTACGATCTTGTTGAATATCCATCATATATTGACGATTGACTAATGCGTAAACAATTAAAGTTGGAACTTTGCATGGTTTTTTAACTAATGGCTTATAATGATAAAGCTTCATCTTATCTTCTGAAAATACAAGGTCCTTTGGTGTAGCATCAGAATCTGTTACTTCTACATCTAGGAGATTTTCTATCCCTTTTATAGATTTTTTTTGAAGGTCTAAGTAATCTTCAAGGGATTTTTCTAGATCAATTCCAAACGGTGAATACATATGTCATTCCTCCTATTCTATTTCGTTGGTATTCTTATTTTTCACCAAATTGCTCATCTGTCTATTTAAACCTCTTATTTCTCTTTTTAAATCATATACAGTTTTATAAAGGCTTTTCATATCACTCATTTTAGGAAAGGGTAAAAAATCTAATTGTTCTTCAAAAAAATTATCCATATTTTGTTTTAAAACAAGTCCTGCATCAACTACTTGGCTAAGGAGCTTAGAAAAATCATCTGTTCTAAAAAGATTAATATAAGCTGCTTCGTTTTCTTTCCACCAATATTCATAAAACTCTTTAAAAGTTTTTGGTTGAGTACCTTTTTTTAACATATCTTGATACTGTGTCATAATCTTTTCCATTGTTTCTGTACCTACTTTATAAAGAGTTACGAAAAATTCATTTGTTGTATTTATATAGGTGATAAAAGCATCAGCATATTTTAAATTATTTTCAAGGGATTCTTTTCCAAGACCTAGTGCAGGAACATCAAAAAATCTTCCAAAGGTTTTTTCATAATTTTCTCTCCAAAGCTTCGCATAATTAAGGAAAGCATCTGTATCACCCATAAAGCTTCTTCCTAATAAAGCTTGAGATTCATTAAAACTATTAACCCATGGAGTAGAAAAACTTTTGGTTGTATTTAAACACATTTCATAGGTATCCATGTGACTCTTTAATAGCTTTTGTGCAGAATCAGGTAAAAAGTTTGTAAAGTGGTTAGATAATATTTTTGTATATTCTTTTTGCCAATTTGCATAAAAATTTTCTAAGTTTTCTTTATCATTAATGGAAGTTAAGTTATTCCAAAAGGTATATAGGTTTTGATAAGCTTCTAATGCACCTAACATACTCCCTTGAGGATAATAATCTTTTATAAAGCTCATATTTTTTGAAAAGGCATTGGAACTTGCCTGCATCCATTCATTAAAAAAATCCATTGGATTTTTTCCGGTTAGAGAATCAGAACCTTTTCCTTCTTTATTAGGCATAAAGCTTTTTTGCCAAGTATGAAACATTTTCTTTTGGAATTCAAGGTATTGATTCATAAAGTTGTTATCTGACTGTTGTTTGCACATAAAAAATCCCCCTTATATCTTTGAGTTTAAGTTAAGCATCCATCTTTTTAACGATGGCTTCACCAATTGAAATTTGTTTTCCTGATTGATTTGTGACAATTGTATCTAAGATGATGAGTTTTTTATCATCTCTTTTTTCCTTTACTTTTACAGTAGCTGTTAATTCATCCCCTATATAAGCTGGGGCTACAAATTTTGAATTTTGAGATAGATATAGTGTATTGATTCCAGGTAATTTCGTTCCTAAAACAGCAGAAATAAGTGAGTTTGTTAGCATCCCATGGACAATTCTCTTTTTAAACATGGTTCTAGAAGCAAATTTAGAATCAAGATGGATGGGGTTAAAATCCCCTGAAATATCTGCAAAGTTTGAAATATGTTCTTCTTCAATAACCTTTGAAAGGCTTGCTGTATCTCCTATGCAGATTTTCTCATAAGGCTGATCTTTCATGGTCTCTCTCCTTCCTAATAGATGATATTGTTTTTCATAAGTTTTTTTGTGAATAAGAGATTTTGTTGTTTTTTTTCATCCACTAATAAAACTACAAGACCATACTATGAGCAAAAAAATAGATTTATGCATAGAATTTAAAAAAATTATTATAAAATTTTATTTAATATAGAAAATAAACTGAATCTCTATCTTAAGAGATTCAGTTCAAATAGGTGCAATAGAGCTTTTGTATTTAATTTATTTACTGGTCGAACCCCTGGTTGCCATTATGATATACCTATTGTGACATTTATATGTTAACTTTTAAAGGTTTATAAATTAGATAAATGCAATCCTATTTTATAGGATAAAATTAATTTTATTAGATAAGCGTATTAAAGTACAACGCCTCCATCAACACTGAGTACTGTTCCAGTAACAAATTTTGCTTCATTCGATGCAAGGAATAAAAAAGCATTTGCAATATCAACTGGCTGGGCTAATTTTTTTAGTGGAGATTTATCTCGGATTTTTGAGAGTACCTTTTCAGGCATTTTTTTCACCATAGCAGTTAAAGTAAAGCCTGGAGCTATTGCATTTACTCTTACATTATATTTTCCTAATTCCTTAGCCCAAGTTTTGGTCATACCGATAACACCCCATTTTGAAGCAGCGTAGTTCGTCTGACCAAAGTTTCCATAAATCCCTACAACAGAAGAGGTATTTAATATTACGCCAGATTTTTGATCTTTCATTATTTTAGCAGCTCCTTGACCGCAATTAAATACTCCTTTTAGATTCACATTTATTACCTTATCCCATTGTTCTTCAGTCATTTTTTCTAATTTAGCGTCTGCTGTAATTCCTGCGTTGTTGATCAAAATATCTATTTTTCCATATTTACTCACAATATCATGAAGCATTTTATCTACTTGTTTTCTATCTGTAACGTCTACTTCTTTTCCTATAGCTTCTCCACCTAATTTTTTAATCTTTTCTACAACTGTATTCACATCAGAACCATTTTTGTCTACTACTACTATTTTCGCTCCTTCTTCTGCAAATCTTAAACAAGTAGCTTCACCTATACCTCTTCCTCCACCAGTAACAATTGCTAATTGATCCTTTAATCTCATAAAACAGCCTCCTTTACTTTAAATGATGGTGTTATTATATTGTATTCAATATTTATTTGAAACATCACTTTAAGTTATGCAGGAGGGAGGGAAAAGGTGATAAAAAACAATTTTACATATTTATTCATATATGGAATTAAATCGAAATAAATGTTTTAATATGTAAAAATATGCTATGATAGAAAGAAAAAGAGGTGGAAATTAGTGAACAATAATACTACAAAAATTTTATCAGCGTGGCAAAAAGTTAATGGAGAAAAAAATATATGGCAACATTTATCAATAGAAGATGAAGCATTCTATTTTAACCAAGGAGATAAAAAAATATTCTTGAGCAGCTTCAAAAATAAGGATTTACCAATATCTCCGTATGATATGACATGGATGGGAAAGCTTTTAACAAAATTAAGCACATTTGCGAACATCATGTCTAAAAGACCTGGTACGGAAGAAGTTACTTTCTACTCTATTTTAGAAAAACCACACAACACAGGATTTGGAGTTTCTTGGGATAGAAAAGTATTAAATATAGTAGCACCTCCTATAACATGGAGACGAATCGAAATTGAAAAATCCATAAAAGAGCTTATAAAGAAATATATATTTGATTATAAGGAATCCTTTGCTTTTATAGATATTGGCAGTGGCGGTGGTTTTGATAGCTTAGAAATCGAAAGAATTCTTCTAGGAATGACGGATCTTTTAGAGAAAGATATTCTGCCTAAAGAATACAACCTTTTAAATATAGATATTGATTCAAAATGGCTAAATAATAATGAAAAATTAAGTAAAAGTATTTTTGGACAAAGATCTAGAATAAAAAGACATAATATGTCTGTATTTGAATATCTAAGTAAAAAAATGTATAAGAAAGAAGCTTTGGCACATGAAAATGTGATTGTTTGCTGCAATGGCTTTGCAGAATTTTTAAGTGATGAAGACTTAAGAGCCCTATATACTGAAATATATGATATGGTGTCTACTTTTGCAGGAAAGGTAAATGTCATTCTTGCTTTCGCAAATAAAAATCCAAAACAAGAGAAGCTTGGAGAAAAAATAGGATTTAAATATAAAGCAAAAGAAAAAGAAAAGATGCTTGATTTAGTTAAAGAAATATTTGTAGATTTTAAGATTTCTTTTAGCGAAAAACATGATCAAATTGTTTTGATGGTGGAAAGATCAATATAGATTTTGAATTCTTATAGCATAGACATTTTATCTTTCTCAATAACTATATAGTGATAATCATTATATGTTTGCACTTTTAGACAATTATTTTTATTTTTTTGTTGTTCCTATACTTGTATTTTGTTACGATATAACCAAGTTAAAGATAGCGTAAATACTTAATGAAAATAAATTTTAGAGGAGGATTTTATTATGGCTTATGTAATTAACGATTCTTGTATGAGTTGTGGAGCTTGTGAACCAGAATGTCCAGTAAGTGCAATCAGCGCTGGAGACAGCAAATATGTAGTTGATGCAGGAGCATGTATTGACTGTGGAGCCTGTGCAACTGTTTGTCCTGTAGATGCACCAGTTGCAGAGTAATTTAAAGCATAGTTAAAAAACTCCTAGTGTGATAATCTAGGAGTTTTTATATGCAACTAATTTATAATTGTATTGTGTTGGAACTATTTTAAATTAACGTATCTTGTTGTATAGTATGCTAATTATAATACCAGTAGAAAATCCTACTGAATGAACAAATAATGTATCCAATCCGTTGAAATTGCCTGCAATAAAATAGACTATTAACGAATTCAATTCTCTAGTGTGTAGATGTGTTTCTAAAAGCTTTTTTTCTTTAAAGCATAATATCAAGAAAACACCTATCAATGCATAAATACCTGGTGATCCTCCAATAGACGATTCAAAAGAATATGTAAAAATAAATAGTATGTTCGCTATAATATTGCCAATTACAAATATGCTATTTAACCCAATACTTCCAATTTCTCTTTCTAGCAATTGACCTACCCAATACAAACCTATTATATTTGCTAATAGATGGATAATTCCTCCATGAAAAAACGATGCAGTTATGACTCTCCAATATTCCCTTTTTATTAATACCGCATCTTTTTTTAGAGAACCCCATTCAAATAATATTCCTTTCAAGACTATTTTATCTAATAGAAATATGATTATAAATATACTAATTAAGAATAAGGTACTTTTTGATAGATGCTTTGAATTATCCATAATCTTGTTCCTCTTTCCTTTGTAGTTCGCCCTTTTAATGTTTTAGATAATTTTGGGATCAACATATTTTATAATAATATGGAATGTTTTTCAATTTCAACTCTTCCTCAAATATATGTTTAGGTATTAGTTAAGCTCCTGGATCATCAGGAGCTTTTAGTATTAAGAATAAGGAAAAAGCTAGACCCTGTTTTACATGAAATAGAAGAATTGATAGATGATAAAAAATACTATTTTAGTGACAGTTGTAAACTTTGGTGCCATAGTAATAAGAATGATAGTGATTATTAGAGTCATCACCAGTAATCGAAAGGTTCTCTTGTTTTAACCTTTAGAATAATACAACTAATCGCAGCATTTTCTTTATATAGACTTATTTTGACCATAAAATCGACCTTGTTTAGACTATAAAATCAGGGTAACGATTTGAAAATTGATAAAAAACAAAAACCTTGGAAAACCAAGGTTTTAAGTGTTTGGAGCTAGTGAAGGGAATCGAACCCCCAACCGGCTGATTACGATTCAGCTGCTCTACCATTGAGCCACACTAGCTTGTTTTAATTATTTCAAAACTATTTTAATACATAATTGTAAAAAATTACTACATATTTATAGTACAAAAATATATTCTAAATGTCAACCAGAACTTATTTCAAAAAAAATAAAAAAGAAGCGTAAGAACTCGTATCTTACACCCCTTTTTTCTAAAGGTAAATGGAGCTGGCGAAGGGAATCGAACCCCCAACCTGCTGATTACAAGTCAGCTGCTCTACCGTTGAGCCACACCAGCCTATGGTGACCCATCCGCGGCTCGAACGCGGGACACCTTGATTAAAAGTCAAGTGCTCTACCAACTGAGCTAATGGGTCGTTTTGCTACTCACAATTATATATAATACATTATGGTATTGTAAATGTCAATATGGAATTTGTAAAAAGACAATGAATTATGTCAAATGAAAGAGAGGACAAAAAAATACTCGTAAAGGACAAAAAAATACTGTTCTATGAAGGAGTGAAAAAATTAAAAAGAGAACTAGACAAATAGTTATAGAAAAGGAGCAAATTAGTATTAAAGTTTTTCACGAAAATAACGTTATGATTAAATTATAGATAGCGTTATTATGTTTTTTAATAAAAAGTATATTTTATTAATGAAAAAACATGAAGAAGGAGGATGAAGATATGCTAGAAGAATTAAATAATATTTTAGATAGAACAAATAATTGGATTGTATTTGAAGAAGCAAGAAATAGTGGGCTGATCGCCTTAAATTTAGGATTGATGTCTTTTATTTTTGGTTCGTTTTTAGCAACAAAAAAAATATTACTTATTTTATGTATTATTTCTATAATGATTTCTGCATATTCTTTTATAGGGAAAAAATTACCTACATTTTTTCGAAGAAAATTGAATGAAGAAAAGGAGGAGAAGAAAGATGATTTGGAGAAATTAATGAATAATAGTGAAGACCAGAAAGAAAAACAAGACAAGAATGATACATTATTTACAGAGTCTCGGGTAGTGATTAGAAGAAATAAAGAGGATGAAAGCAATAAAAAAAGGAATCGTATCCTAGAAGAAAAGGATTTATCAAAATATACTTCTAAAAATATTTATAATTATGAGGATATGGCACAAATTGATGAAGAAACTTTATTATTGTTAGTGCATCAGAGGCTGTTAAAACGTAATGAAAAAGAAGAATATCCTATTAACATTAACAAAGAATATCAATTTAAACTAGCTCATAGAGACTTGAGCAAAATGATCCATCAAAATTCTCGAATATGCCTGATAAAGTCAAAATGCTTTTTTATGGGTTTAGGGCTTTTTATTATAAATATGATTTTTATAGGAATCCTTTTCTTAATCAGTTAGAAAAATTTGTAAAATATGATTTCTCACTAAAGCACTTAGGGGAGATGAACTATGAATAATTTTCCAATGATTAATGAATGCATAGATGTAGATGTACTTCAAGAAATTCAAGATAAATTTTCAGAAGCTACTGGCTTTGCTGCTGTGACAGTAGATTATATGGGACGACCGATAACGAAGTATAGTAATTTTTCTAAATTCTGTACCCTTTTTAGAAAACATGAAGGATGTAATGAAGCATGTCTTCGTTCAGATGCCCATGGAGGCATTGAAGCAGCTAGAAGTGGAAAGCCCTATGTTTATAAATGTCATGCAGGGCTTATTGATTTTGCTATACCTATTATTATAAGAGGACAATACTTAGGTGCTATTTTAGCAGGACAAGTTAAAATCAAAAACGATGATCAAGTACATTTAGATCATATTACAGCAAAGGATTCCTTATCGTGGAAAGAGGATGAAGAATTAGTAGAAGCTTATGAATCCATAAAGCCTATATCTTATAAAAAGCTTGTCGGTGCTGCGGATATGATGTTTGTCATTTCAAATTATTTTGTAGAAAAGGGTCTTGTTCATTTAATACAAGAGGAATTGAATAAGAAAAATTTAGAGTTAATGAAGGAAATGAAATTAAGAGCAGAGCTTGAAAAATCTTTGAAGGTTTCAGAGATAAAATCTCTTCAATCCCAAATGAATCCACATTTTTTATTTAATGTACTTAACACAATTGCAAGACTTGCTTTACTAGAAAATGCACTCTCTACTCAGGAAATCGTTTTTTCCTTTTCGGAATTATTAAGATATACCCTTAAAAAAAATTCAACGCATCTAGTGTGTTTAAAAGATGAAATCCAATATATACAAAATTACCTAAAGATACAAGCCATGCGACTGGGAGAACGATTAAAATATCATATTGAGGTAGAGGATGAAATAAATAATATGATGATTCCCTTTATGCTCCTGCAGCCTATTGTAGAAAATGCTATTAATCATGGCATAGAAAAAAAGAAAGAGGGCGGAATGATTAAGCTTTCTATTTATAAGTTAAACAATACAGCGGTGATTAAAATAAAAGATAATGGAGTAGGTATGTCAAAAGAAAAGTTAAGAGGTATTCTAAATGAAAATAAGAAGGATGAAGATGCATCCTCTACTGGAATTGGGTTAAACAATTTAAACAAGAGACTTTCTTACTATTTTGAGGAAAATTATTTATTAGATATTCATAGTGATTTAAAAAAGGGAACAACGGTGAAGATGCAGATACCAATTAATAGAGGCGTAGGTGGTTATAATGCATAGATTGCTTATTGTTGAAGATGAGGAGTTAGAGAGAAAAGCCTTAAGGATTATTATTGAAAAAGAGATGAAAAGTAGTATAGAGATTGTTGGAGAAACAGGGTCTGGTTTGGAGGCTGTAAAGCTACATGAAAAGTTGAAGCCACACTTAATATTGATGGATATCAATATTTATGGAATCAATGGTTTAGAAGCCAGCGAAAGAATAAAAAAAAGAAATCCAGATACGGCAATTATTATTCTTACGGCATACGATGAATTTGATTTTGCTCATAAAGCCATTAAAGCTAATGTAAATGATTATATATTAAAACCAGCTAGACCAAGTAGGATTATAGAAGCTATTCGTAAACAAGTGAATCAAAGAAAAAAAGATGATATAGATATGATGGATCTGAAGAATCAACTAGAAACAAGTATTCAAAAGATTGATTATAAAAATTCAAAATATATACTAAAAGGGATCATTAGAGAAATATTTGATACATACGAAAAAGAACCCCAAGAAAGAGTTAAAAATCTAAAAGAAGTAATGGAAGGGCTATTCAGTATAGGATCAGACTCAAGTATATATAATAAGAAAAAGATTGAAGGATGTAGGGAAAAATATAAAAATGACTTGGAAGTTTTTCATGATTCCTATAAAGCCCAAAGAAATTTTATGGAAATTTTAGATCTGATTTTTAATGAACTATCGAGTCATAAGAAAAATATCTATAACAATGATATGGATAGGATTTTAGATTATATTGAAAAAAATTGTAGAAAAAACATCACATTAGAAGAAGTTGCAGAATTTGGGTCTATTAGCTCTTATTATTTAAGTAAATTGTTTAAAAAGAAGGTAGGAATTAATTTTAGTACGTATATTGTTCATAAAAAGATGGAAATAGCCAAAGAATTGTTAGAGCATACGGATATGCCTATTATAAATATTGCATTAGAGCTTTCTTATAATGAGCCCAATTATTTTAGTAAGGTGTTTAAAAAAATTACAGGAAATACACCTACAGAATATAGAAATTCAAAAAAAGCACAAAAAAATATTCTAAAGAAAAATACATTTATAATGAATGGAAAATGGAGTATATAAGTTTTGAAGATCTTTTTAATTGATTTAGAAAGGTCTTTTTTTATTGCAAAAAATTATCAGAAAAAAGCAACAAATTACCTTTTAGAGGGAGACAATTTGTTACAGCATATGGGCAATATATTCAATTAATATTAGGATAGATCATCAATATAATAGAGGAAAGATATAAATTAAGAGTTTTCAAACTTTTAAACAAATTTAGAGATTTACTTTAAAAGGAGGAAAAATGATGACAAGAGAAGCGTTGGGCATGGTAGAAACAAAGGGGTTAGTTGGAGCCATAGAAGCAGCAGATGCTATGGTAAAAGCAGCAAATGTAGGGCTAGTAGGTTATGAAAAAATTGGATCAGGTCTTGTTACAGTTATGGTAAGAGGAGATGTAGGGGCAGTAAAAGCAGCTACAGATGCAGGAGCAGCAGCTGCTCAAAAAGTAGGTCAAGTAATTTCTGTTCATGTAATTCCAAGACCACATACAGATGTTGAAAAAATATTACCGAATAGATAGATTAAATCGTTTGATCTCAAAAAATATGGAGGTGTAAATTGTGAAGGAACAATTAATGGAAAAAATCATGGAAGAAGTGATGAAGAAGGTAGGAGCAGGGGAGGCAGCGCCTAGTGTTGAGTCTATAGAAGAATGTGAAAAGGAAGTATGTAAGACGGCGTATTGTAGCTTAACTGAATTTGTAGGCACAGCTATAGGAGAGACTATAGGCTTTGTTATTGCAAATGTAGATACACAGCTTCTTGAAGCCATGAAGCTTGAGAAAAATTATCGTTCTATAGGAATCGTAGGAGGACGTACGGGTGCTGGTCCTCAAATCATGGCAGCAGATGAGGCTGTAAAGGCTACAAATACAGAAATTATCAGTGTAGAACTTCCAAGGGATACTAAGGGTGGTGCAGGACACGGATCTCTTATCATATTTGGAGCAGAGGACGTATCTGATGCAAGACGTGCAGTAGAAGTAACATTAAAGGAATTAGAAAGAACCTTTGGAGATGTTTATGGCAATGATGCAGGACATTTAGAGTTTCAATATACAGCTAGAGCAAGCTTTGCATGCAATAAAGCATTCAATGCGCCTATTGGGAAAGCGTTTGGTTTAATTGTAGGTGCTCCAGCAGCTATTGGTGTTTTAATATCTGATACGGCAGTGAAGGCTGCAAATGTTGAAGTTTTAGGATATGGTTCTCCTGGAAATGGAGGAACAAGCTATTCAAATGAGGCTATCTTAATGATTTGCGGAGATTCTGGAGCAGTAAGACAATCTCTTATTGCGGCTAAAGAGGTAGGGCTTCAGGCGTTACAAGCCCTTGGAGGAGAAGCTAAATCTACTACAACTCCATATATATAAGATCTTGAAAGAATAGGGAGGGAAAAAAGTTATGAAGTCTAAACGTTTTGAAATATTGAAAAATCGTCCTGTTAATCAAGATGGTTTTGTAAAAGAGTGGGCAGAAGTGGGCCTTATTGCTATGAATAGTCCAAATGATCCAAAACCAAGCATAAAGATAGAAAATGGACTTGTAGTAGAACTGGACGGGAAAAAAAGAGAAGATTTTGATATGCTAGATAGATTTATTGCAGACTATGCAATGAACTTAGAAAAAGCGGAAGAAGTTATGCAAATGGATTCCTTGAAGCTTTCAAAGATGCTTGTAGATATAAATGTACCTAGAGAGGAAATCATAAAGCTTACTACAGGAATGACACCCGCTAAGATCGTTGAAGTGGTAGGAAGTATGAATGTAGTAGAGATGATGATGTCTCTTCAAAAGATGAGAGCAAGAAAAACACCTTCTAACCAATGTCATGTAACGAATGTTAAGGACCATCCAGTTCAAATAGCAGCAGATGCAGCTGAAGCAGCTTTAAGAGGCTTTGATGAGATGGAGACTACTGTAGGAATTGTTCGTTATGCGCCATTTAATGCATTATCTATTATGGTAGGGGCACAAACAGGAAGAGGCGGAATCCTTACCCAATGTGCTGTAGAGGAAGCAACAGAGCTTTTATTAGGTATGAGAGGACTTACCAATTATGCTGAAACGGTTTCTGTTTATGGAACGGAGCCTGTATTTATAGATGGGGATGATACCCCTTGGTCTAAATCCTTCTTAGCATCTGCCTATGCATCAAGAGGGCTTAAAATGAGATTTACGTCTGGAACAGGTTCAGAAGTTTTAATGGGCTATGCAGAAGGAAAATCTATGCTGTATCTAGAGGCTAGATGTATTTATGTAACAAAGGGGGCAGGGGCTCAGGGGCTTCAAAATGGATCGATTAGCTGTATAGGTGTTCCAGGTGGAGTACCATCAGGAATTAGAGCTGTCCTTGCAGAAAATTTAATTACTACAATGCTTGACTTAGAGGTTGCTTCTGGAAATGATCAAACCTTTACCCATTCAGATATTAGAAGAACAGCAAGAACATTGATGCAAATGCTTCCTGGAACGGATTTTATTTTCTCAGGATATAGTGCTGTACCAAATTATGACAATATGTTTGCTGGATCTAACTTTGATGCGGAAGATTTTGATGATTACAATATCCTGCAAAGAGACCTTATGGTAGATGGAGGATTAAGACCAGTATCTGAAGATGAAGTCATAAAAATTAGAAATAAAGCTGCGAGAGCATTACAGTCTGTATTTGATGAGCTTGGACTTCCAGCCATTACAGATGAAGAAGTGGAAGCTGCAACTTATGCCCATGGAAGTAAAGATATGCCAGATAGAAACGTAGTAGAGGACCTTAAAGCAGCAGAAGAGATGATGAATAGAGGAATAACAGGAATTGATGTTGTGAAAGCATTAAATAACAAAGGCTATAAGGATATTGCAAAGAACATATTCAATATGCTTAAACAAAGAATTTCAGGAGATTATTTACATACATCTGCAATTATTGATCGAGATTTTAATGTGATCAGTGCAGTAAATGATTGCAATGATTATATGGGTCCTGGTACAGGATATCGACTAGCCCCTGAAAGATGGGAAGAGATTAAAAATATAGCTAATGCAGTAAGCTCAGAAGATTATTAAATAATTTATTTGGAAAGGGGTGTAGAAAATGGCTATTAGTGAAAGTTTAGTTAGAAGCGTCATAGAAGAGGTTTTAAAGGATTTCGGAGTGGAAGAGAAAAAAGAAGTAGCTCCTAATCATCCTATAGAGGAAAAAACGAATATTCAAGTTTTCTCTCCTAAAAACATAAAGGAGCTAGAGTTACAAGAAATAGGAGAAGCAAATGTTGGAACAAGAAGTGATGAAGTGGTTATAGGGGTTTGTCCAGCTTTCGGATTGCATCAAAGGAAAACCATCGTAGAGTTGCCTCATTATAATGTCCTTAGAGAAATTATAGCTGGCATAGAAGAAGAAGGTCTTACGGCAAGGGTTGTTAGAATTCTTAGGACATCAGATGTTTCTTTTGCTGCAAATGATGCGGCAAAGCTTAGTGGTTCTGGAATAGGGATTGGGATTCAATCTAAAGGAACGACAGTTATTCATCAAAAGGATTTACTACCACTCAATAATTTAGAGTTATTTCCACAAGCACCACTTCTTGATGAAGAAACCTTCAGGCAGATTGGTAAAAATGCTAGTAAATATGCAAAAGGAGAGTCTCCAACACCCGTACCCGTAAGAAATGATCAAATGGCTAGACCTAAATACCAAGCAAAGGCAGCACTACTTCATATAAAAGAAACACAATATGTAAAACTAGGAGCAAAACCCATAGAGCTCAAAGTGATTTTTAAATAAATGGAGGTGAACCATATGGATGCAAAATTAATAGAACAAATCGTAAGGGAAGTAATGGCTTCTATGGGGGAAACTCCAAAACAGCCCAAAGTGAATCAAAACAGTTTAAAAGTTTCAAAGAATGATTATCCTCTTGGAACAAAAAGACCAGAGCTTGTAGAGAGTCCTACAGGGAAGGGGTTAGAGGATATTACTATTGAGAAAACTATTAATGGAGAGATTAGTGCTGATGATGTAAGAATTTCAGCTGAAATTTTAGAATATCAAGCACAAGTAGCCCAGTCTGTAGGAAGAGATGCCTTTGCAAGAAATTTAAGAAGAGCAGCGGAGCTTACCAAAATACCAGATGATAGGATTCTTGAGATCTATAATGCTTTAAGACCTTATAGATCTACTCGGGAAGAGATGATTGAAATTGCTGATGAGTTAGAGCATAAATATGGAGCTAAAATTAATGCTGATTTTGTAAGAGAGGCAACGGATGTATATCAAGAGAGAAAGAGGCTTAAAGAGCATATGTAAATTAAAGGAATGGGGGGAGAACCATGAAAGTTATTGCTGGAGTTGATATTGGGAATGCAACAACGGAAGTGGCATTATCAAAAATAAATAACCATGGTGAGGCAGCATTCCTATCTAGTGCCATTGTAGAGACTACAGGAATAAAAGGAACGAAGCAAAATATTCATGGTGTCGTTGCTTCCCTGAAAGAAGCATTAGATCAAGTAAATCTTAAAATAAATGATTTGGATTTAATAAGAATCAATGAGGCTGCACCTGTTATTGGAGATGTGGCAATGGAAACTATTACAGAAACCATTATTACAGAATCAACTATGATTGGTCACAATCCATCAACACCAGGAGGTATTGGGCTGGGGGTAGGCATTACAGTAAATATAAAGGATATAGTGAGAAGTAATAATTCTAATGGAATTATTGTCATCATTCCTAAAGATGTAGACTTTGAAGATGCTGCTAAAACCATCAATGATTATGTAAAAATGGGAGGAAATATCAAAGGGGCTATTGTTCAAAGAGATGATGGGGTACTGATCAATAATAGGTTGAATGAAAAAATACCTATTGTGGATGAGGTATCCCTTATCCATAAGATCCCTATAAATATGAAAGCAGCTATAGAGGTAGCGTCAGTAGGAGGGGTAGTGGAGGTTTTATCTAATCCCTATGGGGTTGCTACTGTATTCGAATTAAGCTCTGAAGAAACGAAGCAAATTGTACCTATATCAAGAGCGCTCATTGGAAATAGGTCTGCAGTGGTTATTAAAACACCTAAAGGAGATGTAAAGGAAAAAAGGATTGCTGCTGGGATGATCTACATCATTGGAAAACAAAAGAAACTAGAAGTGAATGTAGATGATGGGGCAGAAAAAATAATGGAAATCCTAAAACAAGCAGCTCCTATAGAAGATATAAAGGGGCAGGCTGGAACCAATGCAGGAGGCATGCTAGAAAGGGTAAGACAGGTAATGTCAGAGCTTACTAATCAGCATTTTATGGATATTAAGATACAAGACCTTTTAGCCGTTGATACATTTATACCACAAAAAATAAAAGGTGGGCTTGCACAGGAATTTTCTCTTGAAAATGCTGTAGGAATAGCGGCTATGGTAAAAGCAGATCGACTTCAGATGAACATGATTGCAGAAATTTTAGAAAAGGATATGCATGTACCTGTAGAGGTTGGAGGCGTAGAAGCAGATATGGCTATAAGGGGAGCTCTTACTACACCAGGAACCAATAAACCTTTAGCTATACTTGATATGGGAGCAGGCTCTACAGATGCATCTATTATAGATAAAGGAAATAAAATAACATCTATCCACCTTGCAGGGGCAGGGAATATGGTCACTATGCTCATCAATTCAGAATTAGGATTAGATGACTTTGACTTGGCAGAGGATATTAAAAAATACGCCCTTGCAAAAGTAGAGAGTCTTTTTCACATAAGACATGAAGATGGAACCGTTCAGTTCTTTGAAGAGCCTCTTGATCCAAAAACTTTTGCAAAGGTAGTCATATTAAAGGAACCAGGAATGATTCCTATACCGGGAAAAAATTCTTTAGAGCGGATACAAACCGTTAGAAAATCTGCTAAAGAAAAGGTATTTGTTACAAATGCTATTAGAGCTTTAACTATGGTAAGTCCTACTAAAAATGTGAGAGATATAGAATTTGTTGTATTAGTAGGAGGATCAGCGTTAGATTTTGAGGTTCCTCAATTAGTTACTGATGCATTATCAAAATACAGTATTGTTGCAGGGCGTGGAAATATACGAGGCTGTGAAGGACCTAGAAATGCAGTAGCTACAGGTTTGATTCTTGCATTAAAAGAAGGTGAAAAATGATGAAATTAAACTATAACAAACAAAAGCCTTCTGTCCATGTTTACTATAATGAAAGTTTGAGTGATATAAAGGACTTCAATGAAATTTTTTGGGGTATAGAAGAAGAAGGCATCCCCTATAATATTCAGCAAAAAGAAGACAAAGATGCCATAAAACTTGCCTATAGAGCTTGTGAAGAATCTTCGTTAGGGGTAGGGATTGGTATTGATAAAAAAAGTATAGTTATCCATTATATAAAGCTAAAAAAAGATAAGCCACTCTATGAGATTAGTACTAGTTCAGATCATTTTTTGATGAGAACTTTAGGGGTAAATGCAGCTAGGCTTGTAAAAAGGATTCCCTTTAAAAATCTTGAAGATCATGAATTTGAAGATGAACCTTATTCTAGCAAAGAAAAGCTAGAAGAAGAAATAAGAGCCATCGTAGAACGGGTGATTGCAAGAATGAAGTTAGGGTAGCTTGAGGGAGGTGTAACTTTGTCAAAGCTCGCCTTAGGAATTATAGAAACAGTAGGATTAGCAGCTGCCATAGAAGCAGCTGATACAGCAGCTAAGTCTGCAAATATTAAAGTGATTGGATATGAGTTGACAAAAGGAGATGGCATGGCCACCGTTAAAATAGAAGGAAGTGTGGGTGCAGTAAAAGCTGCAATCAATGCAGCGGTTATTAATGCTAGCAAAGTAAGTAAGGTTTGGGGTAATCTTGTTATTCCAAGACCAAGTGATGGATTAAAGATGCTTGTTTATAATGATGAAACCGTTGGGATAGAAAAAAAAGAAGATGAAGAACAATTAGAAACTATAAGGTCTTCCCATATGGAAGAGAAGGATCTTAAAAATATGCCAATAGAAGACATGGAAAATCATGAAAAAGCAATAGAAGAAAATATGGAAAATATTGAACAAGACAATAGATATATTCAAGAAGATCATGAAGATATTGAAATAGATGAAGAGACCAGTTCAGAAACAGACATATGCAACATTTGTAAAGATCCAAAATGTCCTAGGAAAAAAGGGGATCTTAGAAAAATATGTATCCATTATGAAGAATTAAAAAAAGAAGGGAGATTTAATAAATGAATCAAGCATTAGGAATGGTGGAAACAAAAGGATTAGTAGGTTCTATTGAAGCAGCAGATGCTATGACAAAGGCAGCCAATGTGGCTTTGATTGGATATGAAAAAATAGGTTCAGGGCTTGTAACAGTAATGGTTAGAGGTGATGTTGGTGCAGTAAAGGCTGCTGTAGATGCAGGGGCTGCTGCTGCTAATAAAGTTGGAGAACTTGTATCTGTTCATGTGATTCCAAGACCACATACAGATGTGGAAAAGATTTTGCCCCAGATAGAATACAGTGAAGAATAAGTAGCCCCTTAGGTTAATAGAAGAATTGAGGTGAGCTTTATTATGAATTTAAATAATAAAGACATGATGATTGATGTTATCACAAAAGCAGTAAAAAATGTATTAAAGGATTATGAAGAAAGATTAGTGCCTATAGGCGTTTCTAATAGACATGTTCATTTATGTAGGGAAGACTTGGATTTTCTATTTGGAAAGGGATATGAGCTTACAAAGCTAAAGGATTTAGGTCAACCTGGACAATTTGCCGCAAAGGAAACAGTAAAAATCGTTGGACCCAAAGGATCTTTTGAAAAGGTAAGAATATTAGGACCTGTAAGGGACTTAACGCAAGTAGAAGTAGCTTTATCAGATGGATATACCTTAGGAATTAAGCCACCCATAAGAGAGTCAGGGAAAATAGAAAAAACACCAGGGATTCTTATAAAGGGGCCAAAGGGAAGTGTGGCAAAGAATTGTGGAGTCATTGCAGCTCTAAGACATATACATATGACTCCAGAAATAGCTAAAGCCTATGGTGTAGAAGATAAAGAGATGGTAGCTGTAGAGGTTATAGGAATCCGAAAAACTATTTTTGGAAATGTATTGGTGCGAGTATCTAATAAGTATAGCTTAGAGATGCATATAGATTTAGACGAAGCAAATTCTAGCGGATTAAGAAACGGAGATAAGGTAAAAATTTTAAAAAATAAGGAGTAACCACCTATGGATCTAACAAGAGCGAATCAGCATATCAATGAATTTGCTAGATTGATAAGAGAAAAAACCTTCAATCCCTATGAAGGAGACTTAAAAGTAGGTGTAGACCTTGGAACAGCAAATATTGTTTTATCTGTTGTTGATGAAAAAGAAAATCCAGTAACAGGGGCTTCCTACCCTGCGTCTGTAGTAAAAGATGGGATTGTAGTAGATTATGTAGGAGCTGTTGGGATTGTTAATCAGTTAAAAAGTCAAGTAGAAAGCATTATAGGGAAAAGTCTTACAAGGGCAGCTACTGCGATTCCACCGGGTATATTAAGTGGAAATATAAAAGCCATAGGAAATGTAGTAGAATCTGCTGATATGGATGTAATAAACATAGTAGATGAGCCTACTGCAGCTGCAAGGGTACTAGGAATTAAAGATGGAGCTGTTGTAGATGTAGGGGGAGGAACTACAGGAATAAGTATTTTGAGAGATGGAAAAGTCATCTATACAGCAGATGAACCTACAGGAGGAACGCATATGAGTTTGGTGTTAGCTGGATTTCATAAGATTTCCTTTGAGGATGCTGAAAAAATAAAAAAGGATGTAAGTAAGCAAAAGGATGTCTTTCAAATTGTTAAACCTGTAGTAGAAAAAATGGCTTCTATTGTAAAAAGGAATATAGAAGGCTATTCAGTTGAAAAAGTATATGTAGTAGGAGGCGCTTGCTGCTTTGATGACTTTGAAAATGCGTTTGAAAAAGAATTAGGGATTGAAACCATAAAGCCTGTAAAACCCCTATTGGTTACCCCTTTAGGGATAGCGCTGCATTGCAGCTAATGAGGTGATTTCAGTTGAATTTAAAGGAAATTGTTGAAAAGACAATAATAGATGTCATAGTAGAAGAAATTGTTCGTGAAGTCTTAGAAAGACTTAAAAAATTACCTAAAAGAGCTTTAGTGATCTTTACTGGAGGGACTATAGGTTTTCATGAAAGTATAGAGCAGTTAAAAAAGCTACAAGAAGATGGATGGAAGTTTAAAATTCTTTTATCGAAGAGTGCAGAAAATATTTATACAAAAGAGTTGATCAAAAACCTCCTTGGTCTTGAAGCTACAGAAATAGATGGTGAGATGGATGCAAAAGAAATAAAGGATTATTGCTCAGATATAGATAAGGTGATCCTTCCTGTACTTACAATGAATACGGCAGCCAAGATTTCTCTAGGGATAGCAGATAATTTGGTAACCAATATTGTAGCACGTTCATTAATGAAAAATATTCCTATTGTTGCAGTAGAGAATGCTTGTGATCCTTTAGAAGAGGAGAGAATTCTTATAGGGATGGGAAAAGGACCTACAGCCTATGTAAATATGATGAAAAATCATCTAAATAAGCTTGATAGTTATGGGATCAAGCTAATTCATGCAAATAAGCTTTATGATGTGGCTGTTGAAAATATAAAACAGGGAATACATGAAAAAGATAATCCTGTGAAAAAAAAGATTGTGTATGACAAAAAAGTATTGACCAGAGGAGATATTGTATCAGCATTTCATATAAAAAAAGATCTGATCTTAGGAAGTAACACGATTATCACAGAGGCTGCAAAGGATATAGCAAAAGCGTTAGGAGTAAAAATGATCGTTGAGAAAAGATAAGGTGGGGAAAATATGTATTTGGCAAAGGTAATTGGTGTGGTTGTATCCACACACAAAGAGGAAACACTAAGAGGCGAAAAAATATTGCTAGTACAACCAATTGATACCAATGAAGACCCTACAGGAAACTCTCAGGTTGTAATAGATACAGTAGGAGCAGGGGCGGGTGAGATGGTATTGGTTTCAACGGGAAGTTCTGCTAGACAAGTTTTTCAAAACCCACATGCACCTATAGATGCTGCTATCGTTGGTATTGTAGACTATGTGGAAGTTACTGGCTAAGGATGGTGTATCTATGGCAAATGTTTATACCAAAACAGGAGATCGGGGACAGACTGGATTAGTTGGTGGAAGTAGAGTATGGAAGGACGACCTTCGAGTGCATTGTTATGGAACCTTAGATGAAGCTAATGCTATGATGGGGGTTGCCTATTCTCTTTGTGAAAATAAAGAGATTAAAAATATTTTAAAAGATATACAAAAGCAATTATTTATTTTAGGAGCAGAGCTAGCTTCTGATGAACAAGGGGAAAAGTATATCAAAGAGAAAATAGAAAAAGAAGACATTCAAAAATTAGAAAAAATAATAGATGAGTATACTGAAAAAATAGGACAGCAAAAGGAATTTGTTATTCCTGGAAAAACCACAGCTTCTGCAATTCTTCATGTAGCTAGAACTATTATTAGACGTACAGAGAGAATGGTGATAGAGCTATATAAAGAAGAAAAAATAAGAGATGAAATAGAGCAGTATATGAATCGCTTATCAGATATGTTGTTTGTATTAGCTAGAGTAGAAGAACAACATGCTCTCGTGGAAGAAGTGAAGAGGTGTGTAGTAAAAAAGTTAAAAGAGCATGGTCAACATAATGTTTTAGATCTTTCTATAGCAAAAAAAATGGCAGAATCAGCAGAAGCTAAAGCAAAAGCTATGGGTATACCTATTGTTTTTTCTGTTGTTGATGAAGGAGGAAATTTAGTACTTCTTCATAGAATGGAAGATTCTCTTTTAGCTAGTATAGAAATTTCTAGGAATAAAGCTTATACAGCTGCTTCATTAAAGCTTCCTACTCATGAGGTGGGTAAAATTGCTCAACCGAAAGAAATGCTATATGGCATACAGAATATGGATAGAATGATCGTATTTGGTGGAGGATACCCCTTAAGGGTAGGAAAGAAATATGTGGGTGGTATAGGTATAAGTGGAGGAAGTGTTGATGAAGATATGATGATTGCCTCTCATGCATTAAGAGTATTTGAAATGGAAAAATAAATTGCTTATAAATTATAAGAATAATAGGAATCGGTGAAGGAACTAAAAAGGGAGGGTACAGGATGGATATAGAGCTTTCGATGATAGAGAAAATCGTAAGAAATGTGATGGAAGAAATGTTAAATGAAAAGCATCAACCTAAAGGTGAAGATAAATTGGGTGTGTTTGAGAATATGAATGATGCTGTAGAAGCAGCATGGATAGCTCAAAAGGAATATTCAAAGTATAGTTTAAGCAAACGAGGAGAAATCATAAAGTCTATAAGAGAGATGTTAAGTGAAAATGTGGAGACTTTTGCAAAGCTAGGTGTAGAAGAAACAGGAATGGGGCGGTATGAGCATAAAGTCTTAAAGCATCAGTTAGCTATAGAAAAAAGCCCAGGGATAGAGGATTTAAAGGCAGAAGTCAATACAGGAGATGGAGGACTTACACTATATGAAATGTCTCCTTTTGGAGTAATTGGTTCTATAGCTCCTTCAACGAATCCAACAGAAACTATTATATGCAACACCATAGGTATGCTTGCAGCAGGAAATTCTGTTGTATTTTCTCCTCATCCAGGAGCTAAAAATGTTTCTGTTTTAGCTGTAGAAATTATCAATAAGGCTATAGAAAAAGTAAATGGACCTAAAAATTTAGTTGTTACAGTAAAGGAACCAAGTATTGAAAGTACAAATGAAATGTTAAAGCATGAAAAAATTAATATGATTTGTGCTACAGGAGGACCTGGTATTGTAAAAATAGCTTTATCTTCTGGGAAAAAAGCAATAGGAGCAGGAGCTGGGAATCCACCAGCAGTAGTAGATGAAACCGCAGATATAAAAAAGGCTGCTAAAGATATTGTTGATGGATGTAGCTTTGATAATAACCTACCATGTACAGCTGAAAAAGAAGTCATTGTAGTAAATGCTGTAGCAGATAAATTAATAAATGCTATGAGAAAATATCACACCTTTGAAATAAAGGATCAAGAAACATTAAAAAAATTACAAAGAGTGGTTTTAACTGAAAAAGGAACCATTAACAAAGATTTTGTAGGAAAAAATGCAGATTATATCATGAAGCAAATAGGAGTTACTATTGATAAGGATGTAAAAGTTATCTTTGTAGAAGTAGGTCAAGAGCATCCATTTGTTTTAGAAGAATTGATGATGCCAATTCTTCCTATAGTCAGAGTGAAAAATATAGATGAAGCTATTGAATTAGGTGTTCAAGTAGAGCATGGAAATAGACATACAGCTATTATGCATTCTAAAAATGTAGATAACTTAACTAGTTTTGCAAGAGCGGTTCAAACGACTATATTTGTTAAAAATGCACCTTCCTATGCAGGGATCGGATATGGTGCAGAAGGTCATGCAACTTTTACAATTGCAGGGCCTACTGGAGAAGGATTAACTTCTGCTAAAACATTCACAAGGAAAAGAAGATGTGTATTATCTGAAGGATTCTCAATTAGATAGAATTGAGGGATAAAATATGGAAGAAAATTTTATAGAATTAGTAAAAAAGGCAGGAATTGTAGGGGCTGGGGGCGCAGGTTTCCCCACTCATGTGAAGTTAAATGCAAAGGCTGAATATGTGATTGTTAATGGTGCAGAATGTGAGCCTCTTCTTAAGGTAGATCAACAGCTGATGGCATATAAAAGTGAGGAAATACTTATTGCATTGAAAAAAGTAGTTGATGAAACAGGTGCAAAAAAAGGAATTATTGCCTTAAAGAAAAAATATAAAAAAGCTGTAGAAAATTTGAATAGAGAGCTTGTAAAATATAAACAATTAGAGCTGTTTACATTAGATAACTTCTATCCTGCAGGCGATGAACAAGTTACTGTGTATGAAGTATTAAATCGGATTGTACCTGAAGGGGGTATTCCTTTAAATGTAGGAGTTATTGTTATTAATGTAGAAACATTACTCAATGTATATAATGCTATGGAAGAAAAACCTGTAACAGATAAGTATTTAACCGTAACAGGAGATGTAAGAAAACCTGTTACACTTAAGGTACCTATTGGTATTTCAGTAGCGGAGGCAATTGGGTTAGCAGGGGGAGCATCTATTGATGAATTTAAAGTCATTGATGGAGGCCCTATGATGGGAAAGATTATTGAAGATATCCATCAGCCAATTAAAAAAAATACAAAGGGATTGATTGTTCTTTCTAAAGATCATCCTTTACTATTATCAAAAGATAAAAGCATTGAGAATATGTTAAAACAAGCCAGAAGTGCTTGCTGCCATTGTTCTTTATGTACAGAAGTCTGTCCCAGAAATTTATTAGGACATAAGTTGTATCCAGATAAATTAATGCGCCTTGCAAGCTATGGGAGTACTTGTGATGTGAACGCAAAAGCTACAGATGCATTTTTATGTAGTGAATGTGGGCTTTGTGAACGAGTATGTATCATGGGGCTTCAGCCTTGGAAGCTAAATAGATTTTTAAAAGGACAACTTAGTGCCAATGGTATAAAAAATCCAAATAAGAATGTACCCAGTGAAACAAATCCTTTTAGAGGATATAGAAAATTTCCAGTTAATAAGCTAAAATCACGATTAGGAATAGAAAAATATGATGTAGAAGCACCTCTTGTGAAGGATACTCCATCTTTTAGAGTAGTTGTGATAGATAGACAACAACATATAGGTACTAAGGTAGAGCCTGTAGTACATGTGGGAGATCAAGTACAAAAGGGACAACTGATTGGAGAGGTTTTAAATAGTCAATTAGGAGCAAAAGTGCATGCGAGTATAGAGGGTATTATAAAAGAGATTACAGATAGGAATATTAAAATTATAAAAAGCTATGAAGAATAAAGTTTCTTATAAATCCTATTCATTATGAAAGAGGTAGAAAGTCATGAAAAAATCAATTGGACTATTGGAATTTAAGAGCATTGCAAAGGGAATAGAAGCAACCGATCAGATGCTAAAATCTGCAAATGTTGAATTAATATTGTCCTCTCCATTATGTCCTGGAAAATATATCACTTTATTATGTGGAGATGTGGGAGCAGTAAAAAATGCTGTGAAAGCAGGAGAACATATAGGAGGAGCCTTCGTCATAGATAGCTATGTAATCCCTAATGTGCATGAAGAGATATTTCCTGCACTTACTGCTACGACAGATGTTGAAAAGATTTATTCATTAGGAATTGTTGAAACCATGTCGGCTATTACAGCTATTATGGCAGGCGATATTGCTGTAAAGGCTGCCAATGTACAATTATTAGAAATAAGAGTAGCTAGAGGTCTTGGTGGAAAAGGATTTATATTGCTTACAGGAGATGTGGGGGCTGTTAAATCTGCAGTGAAGACTTGTGAGAATCAATTAGAACAAACGGGAGATATTATCAGCACTGTTGTTATTGCATCACCAAGCAAAGATTTAATTCCTAAATTATTATAAGAATCAAAGGTTAAAGAAAAAGATTCGTAAGTAGATTAGATGAAACAATAAAATAATTAAAATATGAAAGAGTAGATTTTATTTTCTAAATATTATAAAATAATGAAAAACAAGGGATTAAAATGAACAATTGTAACATATTACGATTGACAAATGATTACCTAAATAAAAGGAGGAAACAATTATGTCAAAAATTATTATGTCTCCAAGCAAGTATATTCAAGGAAATGGTGAACTAAAGAAGCTTTATAATCACACTGCAAATTTAGGAACAACTTTTCTAGTTTTAGCTAGTGAAGGTGGAATGAAGAGAACAAAGCATATTGTAGAAGAAAGCTTTAAAGATGGTGATAAAAAATTAGTTTTTGAAACATTTAATAAGGAATGTTCTAAAGAAGAAATCAATAGATTAATTGAAATCTGTAAAAATAATGGCTGCGATGGGGTAATTGGTATTGGTGGAGGAAAACTATTAGATACAGCAAAAGCAGTTTCTTACTATGAAAAAATACCAGTAGTCATCGTTCCAACTATTGCATCTACAGATGCACCATGTAGTGCATTATCTGTTTTGTATACACCTGAAGGTGTTTTTGATGAATACTTAGTTCTTCCTCAAAACCCTAATTTAGTATTAATGGATACAAGCATTATTGCAAATGCACCTGCAAGATTATTAGTAGCAGGTATGGGAGATGCTTTAGCAACTTATTTTGAAGCAAGAGCTTGTGATGTATCAAAAGCTACAAACATGGCAGGTCTTCTTCCTGCAAAATCAGCTTATGCATTAGCAGAGCTTTGCTATGAAACTCTTCTAGAGGATGGTGTGAAAGCAAAATTAGCTGTTGAAAATAAAGTAGTAACTCCTGCTGTTGAAAATATCATAGAAGCGAATACATATTTAAGTGGTATTGGATTCGAAAGTGGAGGATTAGCAGCAGCTCATGCCATCCATAATGGTTTTACAGTACTTAGTGAGTGTCATCACCTATATCATGGAGAAAAGGTAGCTTTTGGAACGTTGGTGCAATTAGTAATGGAAAATTGTTCTATGGAAGAAATAGAAGAAGTGATTCTTTTCAATATAAGTGTAGGTCTTCCTGTGACATTAGAAGAAATGGGCGTTAAAGAAATCAACCCTGAAGCGATGATGGAAGTTGCAAAAGCTTCTTGTGCTGAAGGAGAAACGATTTACAACATGCCTTTTGAAGTGACTCCTGAAAGTGTTTATGCAGCTATTCTTACAGCAGATGCAATAGGAAAACAATATTTATAAAAAAATTAGAGAGCTAGCAGCTTTGCTAGCTCTTTATTTTTCCCATCTTAGATCTTTTCCATAAAAATTTAAACTGGTAAAGGCTCCAAATATTCTAGAAAAAACCCTATCACTATAAGTGTTTGCAATCTCTAAAGGAGATAGATTTGTTGAAATAATAATCTTTTTATTTTGAATGAGTCGACTATTAATAATATTGAAGATTTCTGTATTTGTAAAGGCATTTGTAAGCTCTGTTCCTAGGTCATCGATGATTAATAGGTCACTATCAAACAAAAGTTGGTAGCTTGTTTCTAAAGTCTTATTTTTTTGTTTTTTGAATTTATGATTTTCTAGTATTTCTAAAATTCTAAAAGATGTTTGATAGACAACAATTTTTCCCTTATCTAGTAGTGCTTTAGCGATACAATTACATAAAAAAGTTTTTCCAAGACCTGTTGTTCCATAAAATAATAGATTTTCATTTGATTTTGTATCAAAGTTAAATACAAATCCTTCACAGACAGCTAAAATATTTTGCATATTTTGTTTGGGTGTCAAAGTTTCATTCTCAAAAGGTTCATCTGAAAATAGGTTAATATCAAAGGTCTGGAAGTTTTCTTTTTGAAGACCTTTTTCCATATTAGACATGAAATAAGCACGCGTAATGAGCTTTTGCTTAAAACAATTACATTTTTTACCGTTTTCTAAGAATCCTGTATCTTTACAATTAGAACACTTGTAATTCAATTCTAGATAATTCATAGGAACATTATTTTCTGTAAGCAAAATGGCTTTTTCTTGTTTTAAATATTCCATTTCTTTATGAATCTTTTCTAGCGCTTTCTCATAGTCTATTGGATTTTCTAGGATGGCTTTTGAAATGAGTATACCTGTTTTTCCTATTGTATTGTCAATTTGTTTTACTTTAGGAATCTTTTCATAAACTTCTCTTTTTCTTTTTTCCAATGCTTTTATTTCAGCATCTCTTGTTTTTTCATATTCTAAAAGAATTTCTTTTGTAAATTCATCATACAAGGTTGACACCTACCTTATTCTTTCTTTCTTAATAATTTTTCTAATTCATCCTTAGAGTATTTAGATGTACGTTGTTCAAAATTATGAAATCGATTCGTAGGAGCTTTTTTTGGTTTTTCCTGTGTTGTTTTCTTAGGAGTTTTATTATTTTCGATATCTTTTATAGATTGAATATTATTTTCTTTCCAATTTTCTAAAATAGCATTAATATAATTAAAATCAATTTTATTTCTTTTTACTGCATGTTCACAAGCTTTTAATATAATGTCTATAGAAAAATTCCACTGAACTAGCCATTTATGCATTACCTTCTTAGTGGGTTCAGGAATATCATTTGTATTCATTCCGAGGAATTTATATATTTTTCTATATTGACTATAGCGTGTATCTGTTTTTTCTAAGTGTTTATCTAGTTGATCCATATTTGTAATGCCATTATCATACCAGCTTGTAATTACGGCACCTATATATTTTAAGCTTTTAGCATTTCTTTGCTCGACACAATACATGAAAGCTCGTACGATGAGATCTGTATCCATATTATAGTTATAAACCCAATCAAGGACTTTTTTCTTTTCGTTAGGATGTAGGGGTCTTCTATAAATTTGATCAATATAGCGAAACATTTCTTTGAATTCAGGAACTTTATTTGCTTCAACTAAATCAGATGGAGAACAATAATATGGCTGTGAAGGTTCTTCATCTTTTTTTGCAGCATTTACGACTTTAAAATTATTATAGACATATAATTGCTTTAAATTTAAAAACTCTACACTATATTCTGTTGAATCCTCTGTATCGGAAGGAATTTTTTTTATAATCCCTTTTTGCTCCCAAAAATCCCAAGCATCTAAGACATCAGATAAAGGAATAGTAAGATGTTTAGCGATCGTTCTATGATTAATAGAAAGGGATGGATCTTTATCGTTTGCATATTTATATCCTAGTAAATATACCTTTACGTAGGTGCCGTTTGCCATAGGCATGAAATCGTTTATAAATATATTTTCGATAGGTGTATCACCTAAATCAAAATCTGCAGTTTGCTTAATGAAATGCAATCTTTGTCTCTCCCATCTTTGCTTTTATGATTATTATATCACAAGTAACCTTTTTCGTTTAGAAGGGGTTTAAATTATGTACATATTGGAAATTACAGGACATATAGATATATAAGCAGATAAAATAAAGGAAGGAAGGGGTAGAGCTTGACAAAGGTTAGCTATAGAAAAAAAATATTATTAAGTATAGTCGTAATCACTTTAACCCTATCAGTTGTAGGTGTAAAATTTAGTGTTATTGAAACCATGACTACTATTATACATGGAGAGAAAATACCTAAAACAAAAAAGATCAATAATTATACCATTACTGTTGATTTTGATCCTGTAGAAAGGATTTTAACAGGAGAGGAAAATATAAAATACACAAATACTGAAAATACTTCATTGAATGCTTTATATTTTCATTTATATCCAAATGCATTCAAGGATGAAAAAACGGCTCCTTTTGAAAAAGGTGAAATGGATCTAGCTTATCCAAAGGGCTTTGAACCAGGGTATATTAAGGTTCATGCTATACAAAAAAATGGTGATCCATTAAATTATGTTGTTATGGGAGTAGGAGAAAGTATTTTAAAGGTACATTTGAATGAACCTTTAGAGGTAGGCGAAAAAATAGATTTGAAATTAGATTTTTCTGTGAAAATTCCTCCTTCTTGTGGAAGATTTGGATATGGAGAAAATACAGTTAACATTGCAAATTGGTATCCTATTCTTTCTGTATTTGATGAAAAGGGATGGAATCTAGAGCCTTATTATGCTATTGGAGATCCTTTTTATAGTGATGTAGCAAATTATAGAGTAGAAATCTTAATGCCTCAAGAGTATGTACTAGGGTATACAGGAGAATGTGTAAAAAAAGAGAGCATAGATGGGAAGATTCGCTGGACTTTAGAAGGGAAAAATGTAAGAGATTTTGCTATGATTGCTAGTGAAAAATTTAAAGTGATCGATGATCAAATAGATGGAACAAAAATACATTCTTATTATTTTAATGATCAATTTGGTGATTTAGCCCTTGATGTAGCAAAGGATGCAGTAGGCATATTTAGTCAAACCTATGGAGAATATCCCTATAAGCATTTATCTGTAGCGGCATCAGATTTTTTTATTGGAGGAATGGAGTATCCTAACATTGTTTTTATCGATGAATCTTTATATAAAGAAGAGAGTAAAGAAATACTAGAGTATATTGTTGCTCATGAAGTTGCACATCAATGGTGGTATGGAGTTGTAGGAAATGATCAGGTTAATGAAGCTTGGCTTGATGAAGCACTTACAGAATATTCAACGCTTCTATATTATGAAAAAAAATATGGTGTTAAAATGGAGGAACAGGTATATAAAAATTTTATAGTAAGATATTATAATGCTTATAGAGATCATGAGGAAAGTAAAGACGATTCTATTTGTAGAAAATTGAATAAATTTAGAAATAGTCAAGAATATCAGGTCTTAGTTTATTACAAAGGAGCCATGTTTATAAAGAATTTAAGAAAAGAACTAGGAGACGAAACATTTTTTCAAGTGATGAAGGTATATTTTGATAAGTATAAGTATAAAAATGCAAATACAGAAGACTTTATTCATGTATGCGAGAAGGTTGCAAATAAAAGTCTGAGAGGCGATTTTAGAAAATGGCTTAGGTACGATAAGGAATAATAACCAGAATTATACATATACTAATCGTAATTAAAGCTTATAAGAGGTTGCTAGATCTTGAAATTATGATATAATGTAATAGTTATGATTTATTACAAAATGATTACAAGAAAAGGAAATTACAATATAATGTAGAGATAGAAGATGTAGGAAATAGCGAGAAAAGAAGGGAGCCTCATATAATGAAAACAGAGGAATGCTCTCAGAGCTTGGGCAATAGGTTTTCGGAATATTATAAAAAACTGAATATAGATGGAAAAGGGAAAATATATATAGGATTAATTATAGCCCTATTGATCATCGGAATATTTGCTTACACCTATAATACAGCATATATTGTAAAAATAGATGGAAAAGAATTAGGGATTGTAAGGACAGAAAAAGATTTTAAAGATGTCCTTGATAATATACAAAAGAGATTACATAAAGTATACAGTAAAGATATTATTGTACATGAGAGTATTGTTTTCGAAAGAACAAAAGCAAAAGACGGAGAATTGACAGAAATAAAAGACATAGAAAAAGCTATACAAAAAATGATGCATTTTGAAGTGAAGGCTTATGGGATAAAAGCAGGAGATCAAGTAATTGCAGCAGTAGCGAAAAAAGAAGAAGCAGAAAAAGTATTAGAAGAAATTAAAAAAACTTATGTAGATGAAGAAAAAAAATATGAAAAAGTATATTTTGCTGAAGGGGTAAAAATAGATACAATAGATGCAGAAGTAGATAGCTTAAAAACAGGGGAAGATGCAACGAAGATTATTTTGCAAGGAACAGAAGAAGAACAAGTCCATGAAGTACAACAAGGAGAAAGTTTTTGGACCATTGCAAAAAAATATAAATTAAGCGTGGATGATTTAGTAAAAGCGAATCCAGATGTAAATCCCGAACGATTGCAAATTAACCAAAAGATTAGTTTGATTGTACCAAAGCCTCTTTTAACTGTTGCCACAGTTGAAAAGGTAATATTAGAGGAAGCCATTCCTTATGAAGTAAAATTTGAAGAAACAAGTGTCCTTTATAAAGGGGATAAAAAAATAAAAGTAAAAGGTGAAGATGGAAAAAGAGAAATAGTAGCAGAAGTTGTGAAATATAATGGAGTAGAGCACAATAGAAAGGTTTTAGAAGAAAAAATAGAGAAAGAACCTAAAACCCAAATCGTATTAAAAGGAACTAAAAACCCTCCGCCAAAGAAAGGGACGGGAAAGCTTAGCAACCCAACTAGAGGGAGATTGACTTCTCCATTTGGATGGAGATGGGGTAGAAAGCATACGGGAATAGATATTGCCAATCCAATAGGTACTCCTGTAAAAGCAGCAGATGGAGGAGTAGTTATCTATGCTGGTTGGAAAGGTGCCTACGGGAAGTGTGTGATTATTGATCATGGTGGAAATACACAAACTTGGTATGCACACAATAGTAAGATTCTTGTAAAAAAAGGACAAAAGGTATTCAAAGGACAGACTATTTCTAAAATGGGAAGTACAGGAAATAGTACGGGGTCACATTTACATTTTGAAGTAAGGAAAAATGGAACGCCTGTAAATCCTTTAAGATATGTAAGATATTAAAACCTAGCTAAATTAGCTAGGTTTTTTTTATAGCAATAATAAAAGAAGGGGTAATAAACTAGGATCTAAAAGATTAGTTAAAGCACCTAAATTAAAACTTCTTCTAGGTCTTCTTGGTGGATGGAATTCTCTTTCATCATGATGAAGATTAGGATTTTCATCTTTATATTCATCTGGTTTTTGGAATTCTTCTTTATCTAAATCCAGTGTACCACTTATATTGAGAATTCCAGCACCTTCAGAATAGATACTGTCCCCAATATTGATAGCTGTACCTGTAAGTCTAGATTGAACTTCTGATGAGGAGATATTAGGTTCCTTTTCATAAAGAAGTGCCGCTGTTCCTGCAACCATAGGAGTTGCCATGGAAGTACCAGAATGACTTACATAACTAGCATGACCTCTGTTAGACAAAGACATGATATCCACTCCTGGAGCTACTATATCAGGCTTTGAAAGACCACCAGTGGTAGGACCTCTACTTGAGAAGCTAGCGATAAAATCATCTTCATAGGAGGTAGTGCGGTTGTCGTCTACAGCACCTACAGTAAGAACCGATGGGCTAATGCCAGGGCTTGTAATGGTGCGAGGATTGGGACCACTATTTCCAGCAGCAGTAATTACTGTGAGGCCATGACGTGCAGCTTCAGCAGCGCCTCTTGCTAAAGGATCTTCACGATAAGATTTTTCTGCTGGTGCACCTAGAGACATATTGACAACTTTAATATTGTATTTGTCTTTATTATCAATAACCCATTGAAGTCCTGCTAATATGTCAGAGGTAGATCCACTTCCAGTCTCATCTAAAACCTTTACTCCTATAATGTTTGCCTCAGGTGCGATACCCATGTATTTTTTATTTGCATAACCACTACCAGCAGCGATTCCTGCTACATGAGTTCCATGTCCATCATCATCATAAGGATAAGATTTATTATTAACAATATCCTTAAAAGCAATGATTCTGTTATTTGGTTTTACTAAGTCATCGTGGGGATAGACCCCTGTATCGAGAACTGCAATACCTACTCCTTTTCCAGTGTAACCTACATCATGCACTAAATGACCAGCAACGGCTACTGAAGCATTATCCATACATTTAAAAACCTTTGCATCATGGTTGATAAACTGAATCATATGCTGTGCGGCCACCTCATCAATTACCTTTGATGGAAGCTCTGCTACAAGAGCATTAATGAGTGGAAGTTCATACTTTATTTTTCCTCCAGCATCTAATATTAAATCACGGATATGATCACAAGTGCCTTGGCTATATACGATGGTTTGAATTTTTTCTTTTGTTCCAGCGGACATTCGTGCTACTACTACGGGATGAACGAATTGAGATCTAACTTTTCTTACATTCATTTTCATCATGCTCACTCCATATTATCTATTTTCAATACTAATGTATGCGAAAGGGGTATGAAGTGTTCGTCATGAGTTTTCTTATTATTTCCAATGAAGTTTACATAATATTGTGCTATAATATAAAGGTGTCTCCTTGTTTACATACTCTAATAATGAGGAGGGGATACTAATGAGAAGAGTATTGAATAAAAAAATCAACAAATTTATTTTATTTTTAGTAATATTTTTAATGACAATTGGAATATTTAATTATAAAGTTTTAAAAGTTCATGGTTATCCTCTTTTTAGGAAGATACAACATGAACTTATACTTTATAAAACAAAAGACTATAAAACAAAAGAAACAGAACATTTTATTATAAGATATCCTATGGAAGACGAGAAAATCATAGATCTTGTCGCTAAAGCTTCTGAAAAGCATTATAAAGAAGTTTGTGATCGCTTTAACTACCATCCTGAACATAAAACAACTGTTATTGTTTATGATAATCCAGAGGATTTGATGAACAATGCTTCTCTAAAGCAAGGAAAACCACCTATGGGTGTATACTTTGCATCTACTATTCAAATACTATCTCCTAGATTATGGATTCCTCAAGGTGAAGAAATAGAAGAAATTTTTATGAATGAAGGACCCATGGTTCATGAATTTACTCATTTATTAGTAGATGATCTGACGAGAGGGAATTATCCGCTATGGTTTACTGAAGGGGTTGCGTTATATCAGGAATATCTTCAAACGGGATATGTCTGGGGAGAAACTTTATCCTACGAAGAAAAACCTTATACGGTAGAGGAGCTTACAGATGACTTTCATAAGCTTGATATGATGCTAGCTTATAAAAGATCTTTTGAGATTGTAAAAGAGATGGTAGAAAGAGAAGGGTTTGATGAAATCAATCAGCTTTTAAAAGATTTAGGATATGGAAGAAGTTTTGAAGCAATCTTTGCAAAATAAATAGGGCGAATTTACAGGAACTGCTAAAAGCAGTTCCTGTAAATGTACTTAGGAAGATTATTTTTTGAGGTATACAAATATTTTTGTGATATAATCATAGAAGATATGTGATAAAAAGAATGAAGATAATGATGGGGTGAAAAAATGGGTAGAAAAATATTGGTAGTGGATGATGAGAGGACGATTTCGGAGATATTAAAGTTTAACTTGGAAAAAGAAGGGTATGATGTGAGTGTAGCTTCTGATGGAGAAGAAGCTGTACAAAAAACTTACCAAGTGGAACCAGATCTTATCTTATTAGACGTTATGCTACCCAAAATGGATGGATTTCAGGTATGTAAAAAAGTGAGAGAAAATTTCAATATGCCTATTCTAATGCTTACAGCAAAGGAAGAAGAAGTAGACAAGGTGTTAGGTCTTGAACTTGGTGCCGATGATTATGTTACAAAGCCTTTTAGCATGAGAGAGCTTTTAGCAAGAGTAAAAGCAAATATTAGAAGAATAGAAGCAAGTGGAACAAGTGAAAAAGGGAATATGATTATTTCAGGAGATCTAAATATAGATCTTAATAAATACGAAGTAAGAAAAAGAGAAGAAGTGATAGAACTTACATTAAGAGAATTTGAACTTTTAAAGTATTTAGCTACACAAGAAAATCAAGTTTTTACAAGGGAAAAATTATTAGAAGAAGTATGGGGATATGAGTATTATGGTGACATCAGAACAGTAGATGTAACTGTAAGAAGATTAAGAGAGAAGATAGAGGACCACTCAAGTAATCCAAAATATATATTAACAAAAAGAGGAGTAGGATACTACTTCAGGAGGGCATAGTATGTTTAAAAGTATAAGGTGGAAATTTATTACCATATACTTCTTGCCTGTGTATATTGCCATGTTGATTGTTGGCGTATTTATTATCCAAGAGTTTCAAGAGTATCATTTAGGTATGGTTAGTGAAAATCTAACAAACTTTGGTAATCGAGAGGGGCTTGTTCAGACCATTTCTCAATTTGACAGTTTGAATGAGAGCAAAGAAGAGATTCAAAGAAATATAGAGCAATGGCCGACAGGTTTAAAAGAAGAAATATTTGTTGTAAATAGAGACTTTAAAATTATTGCTAGAAGTAAAAATAGTGGCACCAATGATAATGCCATAGAAGTACTAGATTATACACTCCTTACAGATGCTAGAAATGGTCAAGAGGGAGAAAAAGATATTATTATTAATACAAGTACACGTCAGATTACTACAAAAAATATGGCTTTTCCCATACAGGATCAAGATGAATTTATTAAAGGAATATTGTATATAAGAGCAGATCTATCAGATATTTATAAAACACTAGATAAATCAAAAATGATTCTAACCCAAGCAACTCTCTTAGCATTAGCAATTACAGTAGTATTAGGATTTTGGATTGCTAGAAGTATTACAGAGCCCATCACAGATGTTACAGTAAAGGCTGCAAGAATGGCAAAGGGAGATTTTAATCAAGTAGTTGAAGTAAAATCTGACGATGAGATTGGGCAATTAGCTGAAATGTTTAATTATGCAAGAGAAAAACTAAATAGTACTCTTTCTGAGATTTCAAGTGAAAAAAGTAAGCTTGAAACCATTCTTAGCTATATGGCAGATGGATTGATTGCTGTAAACAATGAAGGGAAAATTATTCATGCTAATCCTACAGCTATGAAGATGTTACACTTATCAGAAGAAGATATTGAAAATAGGGCTTATGATGATTTGATGAGAAGTTACAATGAAAAGTTAATGATTCCTTATATTGAAGAAAACTGTCCTGAGCGAGTTGGCGGTGAGATGATTGAATTTAACCATTCTATATTCCAAGTAAACTATGCGCCATTTAAAGATGAAAAAGGTGAAAAAACAGGGATTGTTATGGTAATACAAGATATTACAGAAAGACAAAAGCTTGATAATATGAGAAAAGAATTTGTTGCGAATGTCTCTCATGAACTAAAGACACCCCTTACGAGTATTAAAAGCTACACAGAAACCCTTCTAGATGGTGCTTTAGATAATCGAGAAATTACAGAACATTTTCTAAATGTAGTCAATAGTGAAGCAGATAGAATGAATAGGTTAGTTAGGGACTTGCTTCAGCTTTCGAGGCTTGATTATAGAAGAGAATCATGGAATAAGCAGGAAGTTGATTTAGTGAAATTACTTGAAAATACTGTTTTAAAAATGTATATCAATGCAAAAAATAAACAACAAAACTTAGATTTTAAGACAGGAGAACAAAGTGTTATAGGTCTTATGGATCAGGATAAAATAGAACAGGTCATTATTAATATCATTAGTAATGCCATCAAGTATACACCAGAAGATGGGGATATCAAAGTAATCCTTGAAAAAGAAGATGATAAAGGGATTATTCGTATTATTGACAATGGTATGGGAATACCGCAAAAGGATATTCCAAGATTATTTGAAAGATTTTATCGTGTGGATAAAGCGAGATCTCGAGAAATGGGTGGTACAGGATTAGGGCTTTCTATAGCACATCAGATTATAAAAGCACATAATGGGCATGTTCAAGTAAAAAGTCAAGATGGAGAAGGGACCGAAGTAATCATTATATTACCATTAAAAGGATAGGGCGTGTAATCCTATTTTAAAATGGTCGTAATATATTTGTAATAATAATAGGATATAATGTGGATAATATAGAAGCAAAATCAGAGTTATCCACAGCGGGAGGAATGATCATGAGAAGAAGTATGATTACTAGTGCACTGGTTTTAGTAATATTAGGAGCTTCTGCTAGCACCGGATATGCTGCTTACAGACCAGTCCCAAGTTATATATATTCTATTAATGAAAATGAAGAAGCTTTAGAAATTATCAGTCCTAAAAAGGATATTATTGTACAAGATAGTCTTTTGATATCTGTAAAAGTTCGAAATGATGTTTCTGTTACACTGAGTGTCTATAAAGAGGGAACAGAAGAAGAATCTATAATAGATGGTGAAAAGATAGACCCAGGAGAAACCCTTGGTATGTATACAAAACAATTAAAAGATTTGGAACCAGGGGAGTATAAAATCGTATTTGACATTGAAGATGAAGAAGGCAATGAACAAGATGCGATTACTAAAAGTTTTACAGTAAAAGATAAAGAAGAAGAGATGAATGAAATTTTGGATCAAATACCAGAAACAAAAGTTACAGATGTACTAGATGATTTAAAAGAATAAATTTGAAGTAAATGTACTTAGTGGCATCCTAGAACAAAAATAAGATTAGGGTGTGTATAAATGAGAAAAATAGGAAAAGAAAATTTTAAAACGATTTTGCTAACAATGCTCTTTGTATTAAGCATTGCACTCAATCAACAGCTATGGGAACGTATTTCTCTAACAAAAATTATACCTTCTATAAGGCAGATGGAAACTATAGAGGTAAGAAGCCAAGGGAATATTGATAATATTTCAGATATCCTAAGCCCCCAAAGTTTTTGCATTAACTTTGGGGGTGGTCTTCATACTCTTATTTATTCTGACAGTTATGGAATATGGAAAGGTACAATTGAGACCATTAGAGATCAAATATCTAAGAAGGATTTTAAGGTAGAATTGATCGATGAAGGATTATGGGAAGAAGCAAGGGATTTTCGTTCCATTGAAATGAAATTTGGATATACTATGTCAGCAAATCTATTAAAAGAAATAGCAAAAGAAACAGAAATTGTTGATGAAATAGAAGCATTTGATAGTATTTTGATTTCATCAAAGGATGACACGAGTATTTATATGGCAAGCCAAAGAGACGGAGAATATTATGTGGTAAAAGGTGCTAGGAACAACGATAGCCTTTTAAATATAATTAAAAATATTGAAGAGAATGGATATGATGCTTATTATTCCACACAAGATATATATCCAGTAGAAAATAAAAGTATCATGCCTATTGAACTCAATGAGAATATACATGAAGTACAAGTCGTACAAGAAATCGATCCTACAAATGATGGGCAAGTAGAATCTTTTGCAGGTACATTTTTTGGAGAAAATCTTGATTTTGTAAGAAAAATCAGAGAGACGAGTGGTTCGGTTATTTATATGTATGGATATGGACAAAAGGAATTAAAAATAGATGATCTAGGAGTGCTTCACTATATAGAAAAAATAGATCCTCAAAAATCTTCAAAGAATATTTCTACTGAAGATGCTTTAAAGATTGCTCTTCAGTTTATTAATGAGCATGGAAGCTGGTCTAATGTAGATATTTATCTAAAGAATATAGAACTCACTCAAAAGAATAGATTTATATTATCCTTTGGATATAGGATCAATGGTCTACCTGTTTATTATGAAACAGATAATAAACAAAAGATGATGGATGGAGCTGTTCAGGTAGAAGTATTAGGAGAGCAGGTAATCTATTACAAAAGGTTTTTAAAAAGAGAAAAAATAGCTATAAAATTATTAGAAGATGAAGAAAATATGACTGTATTATCAGCGCCTCAAATAATAGATATGAACTTTAGTTTTATAAAAGGAGATTTCTTAAGAGCTATAGATCAAGAAAAAACTATAGATCAAAAAGAAATTTTAAAAAATGTATTATCAACTATTAGGAAAGTGGAGGTTGGATATTATAATCAGCCTTCAAAAAAACCGAATAAATTAATACCTATATGGATTATAAAAACGGATCAAATGATTTATTATTTTGATGCGTATAATGGAAGAATGATTAACCGTACCCAGATATAATGGATGGTGAAGATTGTGGATTGGGGAAAAGCTAAAAATATTTTGATCATTGCGTTTATTGTTACAAATGTTTTTTTGATCTATAACATAGAAAAAGATTTGTTTATGGAAAGTGCTTCGTCTATGGTAAAAGAGGAAAATATACAAGATATTATTGATATTTTAAAGGAAAAAAACATAAAGGTAAAAGCAGAAGTACCAAGAACCGTTTTGGAATTGCCTTTATTAAATGTAGAATATGAAATCTATGATGAAAAAAAACTAGACGAAAAGTTTTATGTAGAGGATAATTATAAAAAGATTAAATATGAAGACTATGATCAAGCATCTTATATAGAAGGATTAGATGAAGAAAAAGCATTTGATGAAGCAGAAGATTTTATAAAAAAATATGGATTTATGAGAAAGGATGCAATCTATTGGGAAACAAAGGAGGATGGCGAACAATATCAAGTCATCTTTAAACAAGAATATAAGGGAAAATTCTTAGAGGATAGCTATATGCGTTTAACCGTAAGTGCCTCTGGAGTCAATAAATTTGAAAGAATGTGGTTAAAGCCATTAGGTACAGATGAAAATAAAAAAGAAATTATCCCTGCTACAAAAGCACTACTTAAAGCTATGAATGATTTAGAAACTCTACAAGGAGAAATCATCATAAAAAATGTAGATTTAGGGTATTGGTTTGATCCAACGAATATTAGTTTAACGAATTCGGAAAATATAAAATCAGGCACAGCAGTACCAGCGTGGAGAATACTTTTGGCTGATGGACAGACACTTTTTATTTCAGCTTATGAAAACTATTAAAATATAGAAGTATAAAAACGACTCGGTCAATTGATTGATGGGGTTGTTTTTTTGCATTGTTTTTTATTATTTTACCTGTTGAAATTTTTGGATAGGTACAATAAACTATGTATGAAAGAAGAAAATTCTGATTCTTTAAAGAGAGGGATCTATATGGAAGATTATAAATATATTGTAGAAGTTATGTTAAAGCACTTAGATGAAGGCATTATTGTAGCAGATACAAATGCAAATATAACCTTA
Source organism: Marinisporobacter sp. (assembly GCA_025210525.1). Lineage (GTDB taxonomy): Bacteria > Bacillota > Clostridia > Peptostreptococcales > Thermotaleaceae > Crassaminicella. The sequence continues at coordinate 15,954 of JAOARP010000010.1, read as the reverse complement.
TATAATGAACCTGCAACGAATATTGCAGGAATAACTCCCCATGAGGCAATTGGGAAAAATGTATTAGATATTTTTAGGGATTTAACTCCAGAAACAAGTACTTTTTATAAGGTTTTAAAAAATAAAGAACCTATTCTAAATCATGTACAGACCTATTTAAATTATCAAGGTAAAAAGGTCTCTACGTTAACCTCTACGATTCCTTTAATAAGAGAGGGCGAAATAGTAGGGGCATTAGAGGTTTATAGAGATTTAACACAGGTAAAAGAGCTATCGGAAAAGATTATCAATTTGCAATCACAATTGTTTAAAAAAGACCATAAGAAAAAAGTTTATTGTGGAAATGGCACGACACACACTTTTGAAGACATTATAGGAGAACATAAAGAAATTTTGAAATTAAAGGAAAAAGGGAAAAAAGTTGCAGATAGTAGTTCTCCTATATTAGTTTATGGAGAAACGGGAACAGGAAAGGAACTAGTGGTGCAAGCAATCCATAATTACAGTAAAAGAAGGAATAAACCATTTATAGCACAAAATTGTGCAGCAATTCCTAAGACGTTATTGGAGAGTCTTTTATTTGGAACTTGTTCAGGGAGCTTTACAGGAGCTAAGGATAACCCTGGTCTTTTTGAGCTTGCTCATGGAGGAACTCTTTTCCTTGATGAAATCAACTCTATGGATATAGAACTGCAAGGAAAGCTACTAAGGGTACTACAAGATGGAATGATCCGTAGAATTGGAGGGAGTCAAACTTTTATGGTAGATGTAAGGATTATTGCGTCCACCAATGAAATACCATCAAATTTAGTAGAACAAAAAAAATTAAGAAATGATTTGTATTACAGATTAAATGTAATTCCATTGACCATTCCGTCTCTAATAGAGAGAAAAGAAGATATTCCATTACTTATAAGCCATTTTATAAATGTATATAATAATAAGCTGTATAAAAATATACAAGGTTTATCTTCAGAAGCTATGGCAGTATTTTGTCAATATCATTGGCCTGGAAATGTAAGAGAATTAAGATATACATTAGAAGGCATTATGAATTTTGTAGAGGGAGAAATCATTCAAATAGATGATTTACCTGTAGATTTATTAAAAAACAAACCTTTAATAAAAAAAGAAGAAGAGATTTATGAGAAAGAAAAAGATCTACCACCATTGGTTGAAGCTATAAAGGATTATGAAAAGAACCTTATACAAAAGGCTATTGAACAAGCAAATGGAAATTGTGCAAAAGCAGCAAGAATTTTAGATATTCCAAGACAGACTTTACATAATAAAGTAAAGAAATTAAGCATTGAGTGGAAAACAACAACGAAATAAATGTCATGAAATTGAGACAAGAGAAAAAATATAGTCATTTTGACGTCCCAAAAGAGGGACGTTTTTTTATTCTGTAAATATTAAATTGTAGAAAAATCCATCTATACGTAGGGGTAGAAAGGTTAGATTAGCTTTTGGCATGGATATTGCTGTTAAGTAGACCATAGTGATTTTTTAAGTGAATTCAACATAATAAGAATCTATGACAATATTTTAATAAAACTGCATAAAAAGGAGGACACTATGTCAAATGCATACTTTGAAGTTCCATTCCCTAAGAATGAACCAGTATTTTCTTATGAACCAGGAAGTGTGGAGAAAGATCAAATTAAGAAAAAATTAAAAGAGATGAAAGAACAAAAAATTGAAATTCCTCTTATTATAGGAGGCAAGGAAATACGAACAGGAAATGTAAGGGAATGTATTATTCCTCATGATAAAGACCACGTACTTGCTACTTATCATGTGGCAGGGGAAAAAGAAATTCAAATGGCTATAGATGAAGCTTTAAAAGCAAAAGAGAAATGGGAAAACATGCCTTGGCCTCATAGAGCAGCTATATTTTTAAAGGCTGCAGAATTATTATCAGGTCCTTGGCGTTATACACTTAATGCAGCGACTATGCTAGGACAAAGTAAGACTGTATATCAAGGAGAAATAGATTCTGCTTGTGAGTTGATTGACTTTCTAAGATTTAATGTTTATTACATGACACAGATTTATAAGGAGCAAGTAAATTCAACAACAGAAGCTTGGAACAGAATGGAATATAGACCTCTTGATGGATTTGTTTTAGCAGTAACCCCTTTTAACTTTACAGCTATTGGTGCCAATCTACCAACAGCGCCTGTTATGGCAGGGAATGTTGCTTTATGGAAGCCTGCATCAACAGCTATATATTCTGGGTATTATGTGATGAAGTTACTGCAGGAAGCTGGTTTGCCAGATGGTGTTATTAACTTTATCCCTGGAAGTGGAAGCATGGTAGGAGATAAAGTATTTTCTAATGAAGATTTTGCAGGAATTCATTTTACTGGCTCTACAAAAGTATTTAAAGATATATGGAAGATGATTGCAAACAATCTAGAAAAATATAAAGCCTATCCTAGAATAGTTGGAGAAACAGGAGGAAAGGATTTTATATTTGCCCATCATTCAGCTGATATAGATGTACTTGTGACAGCATTAGTTAGAGGTGCTTTTGAGTATCAAGGTCAGAAATGTTCAGCCGCTTCTCGTGCATATATCCCTAAAAGCATATGGAGGATTGTAAAAGAAAAGCTCATACAAGAAATAAAAACAATAAAAATGGGAGATGTAGAGGATTTTAGAAACTTTATGAGTGCAGTTATTGATCAAAATGCATTTAATAAAATAAAAGATTATATTGACTATGCAAAAGCTTCAAAGGATGCAGAAATTATTTGTGGGGGAAAATGTGATGATGAAAAGGGATTTTTTATCCAGCCTACAGTGATACAGAGTAAAGATCCTAAATTTAAGACCATGACAGAAGAAATCTTTGGGCCCGTATTGACCATATATGTATATGAGGATGACAAAATTGAAGAAACAATAAAATTATGCCATGAATCAACACCATATGCTCTTACTGGAGCTATTATTGCAAATAATAGAGAAGCTATTGTAAAAATGGAAAAACAACTTTCTTCTACAGCAGGGAATTTTTATATTAATGATAAGCCTACAGGGGCAGTCGTTGGACAGCAACCTTTTGGGGGTGCAAGAGCTTCTGGAACAAATGATAAGGCAGGGAGCAAATTAAATCTTATAAGGTGGATGAATCCACGAGTGATCAAGGAGAATTTTAATCCACCACAAAATTATACGTATTCCTTTATGGAAGAAAAATAATAAATTTATGGATATTTATAAAAGATGTAAAGTTATTACTCTGACCATGGGTTTTCAAAGGGTGCTAGGATCAGCATCCTTTGAAATATAAAAATTTTATCAATCATAAAGACATATATTACCAGGGAAATTTAATGCAAACATAAAATGTCCCAAAATAGGGACAGTGTAAAAAAATATGTCTATAAAATGTCTTTATTATGGGACGAAAGAGGATAGGAAAGTATCCCATAGACGTTCACATTGTTAAAAAATAAGCAAACATAATGCCTATAGGGATTTTTCAATAAATAAAAGATTCGTATGTTTTTTGGCATGGATATTGCTCTAATGTTTATTGAAAAATTAAATGTCAGGATTCATATAAAGATAGAAAGATCTAGACAGTATAGGAGGTTGCTTATGAGTGAAAATAATCACCAAAGTGAACAATGGGGAAGTCGATTAGGATTTATTTTAGCGGCAATGGGAATGGCCGTAGGTACGGGGAATATTTGGAGATTCCCACGTATTGTAGGAAGTAATCAAGGAGGAACGTTTTTAATTGCTTATACTATTTGTAATCTTTTATGGGTTGTTCCTCTTCTCATGACAGAAATGGGAATGGGTAAATCAACAAGATTGGGAGCTATCGGAGCTTTTAGAGATTTTGCTGGAAAGAAAAGAACTTGGTTTGGCGGTTGGATTACATTGGTATGTACAGCCATTACAGGGTATTATGCGGTAGTATTTGCTTATGCTATTCGATATTTTGTATATGCATTACAAGGAGCTTTAAAACCTGGATTTGATGAGCAAGCCTTATGGAATGGATTTATTGGTAATCCAAAGCAAATGATTTTCTTCCAATGTATTGCTATATTTTTAACAGGGATTGTCATTTATAGAGGGGTAAAAAAAGGTTTAGAAGCAGTAGGGAAAATTGCAATCCCTTTATTATTTGTTAGCTTGATTGTAGCAGCAGGATGGTCGTTGATGCAGCCAGGTGCTACTGTTGGACTTAAGTTTTTGTTTGTACCAAATTTTAAAGCTTTTGCATCCTCTAAGGTATGGCTAAATGCTTTAACACAATCAGCGTGGTCGGCAGGGGCTGGCTGGGCAATGATGCTTACTTATTCTAATTATTTTAAGAAAAATGAAGATGTTGTAGTCAATAGCTTTATGATTACTTTTGGAGATGCTATGGGAGCAACAGTTGCTGCAATGGCAGTTCTTCCAGCTGTATTTGCTCTTTCTGCTACACAGGCTGATGCTATGCAGGCATTAGAAGGAGGAAATGTAGGACTTACTTTTATTTATCTTGCAAAATTATTTTCGGATATCCCAGGAGGACAAATTATTGCTATATTTTTCTTCTTTGCTTTATCTCTTGCTGCATTAACATCTATTATACCCCAGACAGAAGTAATTGTACGTAATCTTGTTAATGCAGGTTATGATCGAAAAAAAGCAACCATTATGGTTATGAGTGGCATATTTGTATTAGGTCTTCCATCAGCCTATAGTGCAGATATTTTAAATAATCAAGATTTTGTTTGGGGAATTGGCTTATTAGTATGTGGGTTATTCTTTGCAATGGCTGTTTATAAATTTGGAGTGAATCGATTCCGTGTAGAAATTTTGAATCCAGGCAGTGATATGAAGATAGGGAAATACTATAACTTCTGCATTACATTGTTTCCAGTACTCTTTTCATTAGTTGTAGGTTGGTGGTTATGGCAAGCCATTACATGGCATCCAACAGATTGGTGGAATCCATTCTTAGTAGATAGCTTTGGTACAGTTGTTGCTCAGATTTTCATTACATTAGTTGTTTTCTATTTCATGAATGACAAATTATCTAAGTGGATTACTGCACCATCTTATATGGAAGATGGAAAATTCTTAGCTTCTGCAAAGGAGGAAAGATAGATGGAAACAAGTACCCTATTTTGGATGATGGCTATGTTGAGTATTATTGTAGGTCCATTTATTTATTTTGCAAGTATTGCAGCTTCAAAAGAAAAAACAAAGACAAAGGAGTAAATGGACATTCATTTTAAAAATAAATGCATGAAGATAGAGCTTGTAGGAGGTGGTCGATTTTTAATAGTAGTTTCATTTTACAAAGTTTGTATTAAAAAATATGATGATGGAGGTATGTCTAGTGGAAAAAACAAAAAATAATTTAACAAAAAAAGCTATATCAACAGAAACTTTTGTATTCTTAGGTGTAGTGGCACTTTTACTTGGGTATTTAGGAAAAGTTATGGGTGTAGGAATTATGTTTAGTATTATGATGAAAACAGGGCACGATCTTTTATTAAATACAGCATTATTCATTATGGCTGTTGCTGTTTTAGCAGGTGCTGCTGCAGCATTAATGTCTGAATTTGGTGTGATTGCATTAGTAAATAAATTGTTATCTCCTATTATGAAACCTTTATTTGGTTTACCTGGAGCAGCTTCTCTTGGAGCCGTAACAACTTATATTTCTGATAATCCAGCCATCTTGCCATTGATAGAAGATAAAGGATTTTCTAAGTATTTTAAGAAATACCAATTGGCTTCCCTTTGTAACTTAGGAACTGTATTTGGAATGGGATTGATTGTTACAAGCTATGTTTTAGGACTCGGAATTGAATTTATTCCAGCTATTATTATTGGTAATATTGGGGCAGTCTTAGGAGGCGTTGTCAGTGTTCGATTAATGCTTCGTGTAGCTAAAAAGTTTTATGGAAACGAAGAAATCAATACAGATGAACTAGAAGATGAACATCTTTTAGATATGAGACCCATTCGTCCTGGAAATACCTTTGAGCGTACTTTAGGAGCTATGCTAGAGGGAGGAAAAAATGGTGTTGAATTAGGACTTAGTGTTATCCCAGGAATCCTTATTGTTTGTACTGCTGTAATGATGTTAACCTTTGGACCAAGTGGAATGGAAAATGGTGTGGCTGTTTATAAAGGGGTAGCTTATGAAGGTGTTGCAATCCTTCCTAAATTAGGAGATTTATTATCACCTATTATACAACCACTTTTTGGATTCTCTAGTACAGAAGCTTTAGCATTACCGATTACATCATTAGGTGCTGTAGGTGCTGCTATGGGAATGACAAAAGGGTTACTTGAAAGAGGATTAATGAATGCCCATGATATAGCAGTATGGTCAGCTATGGGAATATGCTGGGCTGGATTTTTAAGTACTCATGTTGGTATGATGGATTCTGTTGGTATGAGCAAACTAACTACAAAAGCAATTATTACCCATCTTATTGGTGGAATGGCTGCAGGAGTTTTTGCAAATTATTTATTCATATTTTTCGCATAAATAGTAAATTTATTATTGATGATAGAAAAGGGTTCATATACAATCAAATATATTAAAAATAAAATTGGGAAGTGATCTTATGAAAACAGGGACTATTATAAATATCCAAAAATATTCTGTTCATGATGGACCAGGGATTCGAACAACTGTATTTTTTAAAGGATGTCCCTTAAATTGTTGGTGGTGTCATAACCCTGAGAGTCAAAATTTCAAACATGAGATCATGTTTTTTAAGGAGCGCTGCAAGGGGTGTGGTACTTGCGTAAAAAGATGTCCAGAAGGATGTATGCAGCTAGAGGATAAAATTTTAGTAATTGATCAAGAAAAATGTACTCTTTGTGGGAATTGTACTGATTTTTGTCCAAATGGAGCACTGGAATATGTTGGAAAAGACGTAACAATTATGGAACTTATGAATGAAATAAAAAAAGATGAAATATTTTATGAAGAATCAGGCGGGGGCGTTACTTTTTCAGGTGGCGAACCTATGTGCCAAGCAGAGTTTTTAAAGGAACTATTAAAAGAATGTAATACGCGAGAAATTCATACAACCATAGATACCAGTGGGTATACAGATTGGGAAAACTTTGAGAAAATAGCTGACTTAGTAGATTTATTTCTATATGACTTAAAAATAATGAATGATGAATTGCATAAAAAGTATATAGGTGTATCTAATAAAAGCATACTAGAAAATTTAAAGAAGCTATCAAGTAGAGGAGCCAATATTTATGTGCGTATGCCCATCATTAAAGGGATTAACGATGATGATGAGCATATTGATGAGAGCATAAAGTTTTTATCCAATCTTAATATAACACAAGTAAATCTACTTCCATTTCATAAGATGGGAATGGATAAATATAAAAGACTAGAGATGGAATATAAGCTATCTGGTATGGAAAAGCCATCCGATGAAAAAATGATGGCTATACAAGAGAAGTTTAAAGCATCTGGCTTGAAAGTAAAGATAGGGGGTTAATCAATATGATGACAGAAAGAGTAAAAAAGCTTAGAGAACAAAGTGTAAAGGCAGTACCGTATATTTCTATGGAAAGAGCAAAGGCTGTGGACCGTACGTATAAAAAATATGAAGGAAGTGAACCAGTACCAGTACTTCGAGCACTTGCATTAAAGGAATTTATGTCCACAAAAGAGCTTTGTATCAATGATGGAGAGCTTATTGTAGGAGAAAGAGGAGAAAGACCAGCAGCTACACCAACATATCCAGAGTTATGTTGTCATACCATAGAAGATTTTCAGATTATGAATGATCGTGAAAAAATATTTTTTAAAGTAAATGAAGAAGCAAAGAAAATCCAAAAAGAAGAAATTATTCCTTATTGGGAAAATAGATCTATGCGTCACCATATTTTAAGCAATATGACACAGCAGTGGAAAGATTGTTACGCAGCCGGAATCTTTACAGAGTTTATGGAGCAAAGAGGCCCTGGGCACACTGTTGCAGATGGGAAAATATATAAAAAAGGATTTTTAACATTTAAAGAAGAAATAGAAAAAGCAATAGAGAATCTTGATTTTTATCATGATGATGAAGCACTAGATAGAAAAAATCAATTAAGAGCTATGAGCATTGCTTGTGATGCTATTATGACTTTAGGAAAAAGATATGCATCTCTTGCAAAAGAAATGGCAGATGAAGAAAAAGATCCTGTAAGAAAAGAAGAACTTCTTCATATTGCAGAAAACTGTAGCTGGGTACCTGCAAATGCACCAAGAACATTCGAAGAAGCTCTTCAAATGTATTGGTTTGTACATTTATGTGTGATTTCAGAATTAAATCCATGGGATGCATTCAACCCAGGAAGACTAGATCAACACTTATATCCATTCTACAAAAAAGAAGTAGAAGAAGGAAATATGACTCGTGAAAAGGCAGAAGAGCTATTACAATGCTTCTGGGTAAAATTCAATAACCAACCAGCACCTCCAAAGGTAGGGGTAACTCTAAAGGAAAGTGGAACTTACACAGATTTTGCAAATATCAATAGTGGTGGACTAAAGCCAGATGGATCTGATGGTGTAAATGATGTGAGTTACATTGTATTAGATGTTATTGATGAAATGAAACTACTACAACCGAGTTCAAATGTTCAAATCAGTAAGAGAACACCACAAAAGTTCTTAAAAAGAGCATTAAAGATTGTAAGAAAAGGATGGGGCCAGCCTTCTATTTTCAACACAGATACAGTTATCCAGGAAATGCTTAGAGCAGGAAAAACGATAGAAGATGCAAGATGTGGTGGTAATAGTGGTTGCGTAGAAACTGGAGCATTTGGTAAAGAAGCTTATATTCTTACAGGATATATGAATTTACCAAAAATTTTAGAAATTACTTTAAACAATGGATTAGATCCAGTAAGTGGTCAAAAATTAGGAATTGAAACAGGAAATCCAGCAGATTTTGAGACTTATGAAGAACTATTCGAAGCATATAAAAAGCAACTACATCATTTCATAGATATAAAAGTAAAAGGAAATAGAGTGATTGAAAGATTATATGCTACGAAAATGCCTGTACCATTCCTTTCTGTGATTACGGATGATTGTATTTCAGAAGGAAAAGATTACAATGCAGGTGGCGCAAGATATAACACAAGTTATATTCAAGGGGTAGGGATTGGAAATATTACAGATATGCTATCATCCCTTAAGTATAATGTATTTGATCATAAAAAGATAACTATGACTGAACTATTAGAAGCTGTAAAAGCTAATTTTGAAGGGCATGAAGATGTTCAAAATTTAGTAAAAAACAAGACACCTAAATATGGTAATGATGATGATTATGCAGATGATATTATGAAAGAAGTATTCCATGCATATTATGATGAAGTAACAGGTAGACCAAATGGAAAAGGTGGAGTACACAGAATCAATATGTTACCAACTACTTGCCACGTATACTTTGGTTCAGTAATCGGGGCATCTCCTGATGGAAGAAAAGCTTATGTACCTTTAGCAGATGGTATTTCTCCATCAAAGGGTGCGGATACTAATGGACCTACTGGGGTAATTAAATCAGCAGGAAAAATGGATCATATTATTACAGGAGGAACCCTTTTAAATCAAAAATTCACTCCAAACATTGTAGCTGGAGAAGAAGGATTAGACAATTTAGCACACTTAGTGAGATCTTACTTTAAATTAGATGGACATCATATTCAATTTAATATTATAAGCAAAGAAACTCTTTTGAAAGCACAAAAGAATCCAGATGAATATAAAAATTTAATTGTTCGTGTTGCTGGATATAGTGATTATTTCTGTAACCTTGATAAAGTGCTACAAAATGAGATTATAGAAAGAACAGAGCAAACATTTTAGTTTAGTAAAAAAGTAGAGAAGAATGGATTCTTCTCTACTTATATTTAAAGGAGGCTATGAAAAATGGCAAAGACATTAGGTTTTATAGGAAGCGGAAACATGGGAAAAGCAATGATAGGAGGAATTATTGCTGCGAAGGTTTTTTCACCAAAAGAAATAATCGTAAGTGATTTGAATGAAAAAAGCTTAGCTGCAGTTAATGAAGAATATGGTATTCAAACAACTACTGATAATAACGAAGCAGCAAAAAAAGCAGATATTTTAATTCTATCTGTTAAACCTAATTTATACCCAGTAGTAATAGAAGGCATTAAAGATCAAGTAAAGGAAGATGTTATTGTTGTAACGATTGCTGCAGGAAAGGCTATAGAAGGAACAGAAGAAATGTTTGGCAAAAAATTAAAAGTAGTAAGAGTGATGCCAAATACACCAGCCCTTGTAGGAGAAGGAATGTCTGCAGTATGTGCCAATGAAATGGTTACAAAAGAAGAATTAAAAGAAATAGTAGATATATTTGAAAGCTTTGGAAAAGCTGAAGTTGTAAGTGAAAAATTAATGGATGTAGTAACGGCTGTAAGTGGTTCATCTCCTGCTTATGTATATATGTTTATTGAAGCTATGGCAGATGCTGCTGTTTTAGATGGTATGCCAAGAGATCAAGCTTATAAATTTGCAGCTCAAGCAGTACTTGGTTCAGCAAAAATGGTACTAGAAACAGGAATGCACCCAGGAGCATTAAAGGATATGGTTTGTTCTCCAGGAGGAACGACTATAGAAGCTGTAGCAGTTCTTGAAGAAAAAGGGTTAAGAGATGGTGTGATTTCTGCTATGAGAGCATGCACAGAAAAATCAATAAAATTATCAAAATAAAAATAGAGATCAAGGAGTTGTTTAGATGTTTAAAACAAATGAGTATTTTGAAGGAAAAGTAAAATCTATTGCTTTTGAAACAAATGATGGACCAGCTACTATTGGTGTAATGGCTGTAGGAGAATATGAGTTTTCAACTTCTAGTAAAGAGTATATGTCTGTTACGAGTGGACAAATGACTGTAAAGCTTCCAGGAAAAGATGAGTGGGAAGAAATTCATGCAAATCAAACCTTTATTGTAGAACCTAATGAAAAATTTCAAGTAAAGACTAAAGAAGAGACTTCATATATTTGTCTTTATAAGTAATCTATACATAGGAAGAATATGTAAAATAGTACACCTTGTTGAATGAAAAGGTGTACTATTTTTTTTAGAAGATACTGCTTTTCCACCCTTATAAATGTAAGTAATTTCTTCTAATCAAATACTTATCAAACAATAACAATCGTGATATAATGTAATGAGGTCTACATATTAGACGAGTGAGCGTTTCCATTTATAGGGGAAATTTCAAATAAAATAAGAACGGAAAGATTATTGAAAGGGCTGGAAATACCAAATGAGTAAACTTTTAATAGAAGGTGGATATAAGTTAAAGGGTAAGGTAAATATAAGTGGATTTAAAAATGCTGCAGTTGCTATTATTCCAGCATCCATTTTAGCAGGGGATCTGTGCAACATAGAAAATTTACCAAATATTGAAGATGTACATGTATTGAAAAGAATACTAAGAGAATTAGGTGCAAAAGTAGAGTTTGATGAAGAAAAAAAGGTTATGCAGGTGAATACTGCTAGCTTAGAAGAGTGCTTTGTACCATATGAATTAGCAAAAGAGCTAAGAGCTTCTTATTATTTATTAGGAGCTTCCCTTGGAAGGTTTAAAAAAGCAAAAGTTGCTTTTCCTGGGGGTTGTAATATTGGTTCAAGACCTATTGATCAGCATATAAAAGGATTTGAAGCATTAGGAGCAAAGGTAACTATTGAGCATGGGATCATTCATGCAGAAGCAGAAGAATTAATAGGTGCTGAAATATATTTAGATGTTGTTAGTGTAGGAGCGACTATCAACATTATGATGGCAGCCTGCATGGCAAAGGGAAAAACCATTATTGAAAATGCAGCAAAAGAACCTCATATTGTAGATGTGGCAAACTTTTTAAATGCCATGGGAGCAGACGTACGAGGAGCTGGAACCGATGTCATTAAAATTAAAGGTGTAGAAAAAATGAAGGGATGTACCTATAGTGTCATTCCTGATCAAATAGAAGCAGGGACATTTATGCTTATGGCTGCAGCTACAGGTGGAGATGTGATTATTGATAATGTTATTCCAAAGCATCTTGATCCTGTTACAGCAAAGTTAAGAGAAATGGGACTTCAAGTTGAAGAGTATGGAGAATCCTTAAGAGTTGTAGGAAAAGATGGATTGAAAAATGTAAATATAAAAACTTTAGTATATCCAGGATTTCCTACAGATTTACAGCAACCTATGTCAGCCATCTTAACTCAAGCACAGGGTACAAGTATTGTTACGGAAACCATCTATGAAGGAAGATTTAAGCATGTAGATGAACTAAAAAGAATGGGTGCAAAGGTTAAAGTTGAAGGAAATGTAGCTGTTTTTGAAGGAGTAGATAGATTATCTGGTGCTAAAGTATCTGCAACAGATTTAAGAGCAGGTGCTGCTTTAGTCATTGCAGGACTTATGGCAGAAGGTATTACAGAGGTAGACAACATTCATTATATTGATAGAGGATATGAATCTATAGAGAAAAAGCTTTTAAACTTAGGAGCGAAAATCAAAAGGGCTGAATAAACAGGCAGGTGTATACGCCTGTCTTTTTCTTATAAAACACAAAAGTAGGAGGATAAATATGGGATTAACATTTTGTTCATTGGCTAGTGGTAGCAGTGGAAATTGTCAATATATTGAAAGTGCAGAAGGGTGTTTATTAGTGGATGCTGGATTATCGGGAAAAAGAATTCAGCAAGCTATGGAAAGCATCGGAAAAAACATGGAAAAGGTGCAAGGAATACTCATTACTCATGAACATAATGATCATATTAAGGGTGTAGGGATTTTATCTAGGCGGTTTAATATTCCAATATATGCAAATAATAATACTTGGAGAGCCATGAAAGGTAAATTAGGAAAAATAGATGAAGAAAATATAAGATATTTTGATACGGGAGAAGAATTTTTTATACAAGACATTAAAATAAAACCTTATGCTATATCTCATGATGCTATAGAACCAGTAGGATTTTCTCTTTACCATGATGATGCGAAGGTTAGCATTGTTACAGATACAGGATATATACCAGACACTGTAAAAAAAGAGATCCAAGGGTCAGACCTATTGATGCTTGAATCTAATCATGATGTGGAGATGCTGAAGATGGGAAGATATCCTTGGTACTTAAAGAAAAGGGTTATGGGAGATGAAGGACATCTTTCTAATGAAACAGCAGGAGAAATTATTGCAGAGTTAGTAAAGCTAGACATGCCAATTAACAATGTATTATTAGGACATTTAAGTAAAGAAAATAATTTTCCTGAGCTAGCCTTTGAAACAGTTAAAAATGTATTATCTTCTCAAGAGATAAAAATTGGACTAGATATCAATGTAGACTTGACTTATCGAGACCGAGTAAGTAGTGTATATAATATAAAGAAATAGTAAAAATATAAAAAAATAAAAAGAAGGTGGAAAAATGGATTTTAATGATGATAATTTTCAAGACAAAATTGAAGTTCATGAAGAAAAAGAAAACATTCCTTCTTCAAAATATTATATAGATCCACCAAAATCAACTAAATACAAAGGGAAAAGAAAAAGTTCTTTTTTTACCATGTGTGTTGTAGCTATTATTTCTGCTATGATAGGTGGAATCATTATGGCTTATATTGCACCTACATTCCTCTATGGAAAATATATTCCTTATCCAGAGATGTATAAAAAAAGCACTAAACAGGATATTGAAATTATTACTAAGGGTGAAAATCTAAGCGTCATACCGACAGTGGTAAAAAAAGCTATGCCTTCAGTAGTTGGAATTACAACTGTTACAGTGGAGAAAGATTTTTTCTTTGGAGTACACAGAGGACAAGGTGTAGGAACAGGAGTTATTGTAGATCATAGAGGATATATTCTTACAAACTCTCATGTGGTCAATGATGGACAAACAGAAGAGGTAAAAGTGCTTTTATATGATGGAAGAGATTTAAAAGCAAATGTTTTATGGAATGATTCTACATTAGACTTAGCTATTGTAAAGATTTCAGCAAAGGATTTGCCTGTAGCAACTTTAGGAGATTCTGAAAATATAGAAGTAGGACAGCTGAGTATTGCTATTGGAAATCCATTAGGATTAGAATTTGAAAGAACAGTTACAGCAGGGATTATTAGTGGTCTTGAGAGAAATATTGAGATCAATCAATTTGAAAGAATAGAAGGACTTATTCAAACGGATGCATCTATCAATCCAGGAAATAGTGGTGGCCCTCTTCTAAACAATAAAGGAGAAGTTATAGGAATCAATACAGCAAAAATCCAGACAGGAGAAGGATTAGGCTTTGCCATTCCTATAAATATTGCTAAACCTATTGTAGATGAGTTTATTGAAAAAGGTCAATTTACAAAGGTATACTTAGGAATACAAGGAATCAGTGTAGAAGAGTATAATAGATATTATGGAGGCAACTTAAAAAAGGACGAGGGTGTATTTGTTGATCGAGTAATTCCTAATTCTCCAGTGAATAAAGCTGGAATGCAGCCTAAAGATATTATTATTTCTATTGATGATCAGAAAATAAATACTATGAGGCAATTGATCACACAGCTTTATAAGTATAGACCCGGAAATAAGGTAACTATAAAGGTAATAAGAAATGGTCAAGAGATGAATTTAGAGGTTTTATTAGAAGCAAAACCTCAGAGTGAATAAGGATCTATAGGATTGATGAAATAAAAAATAATGAAAAACTGGTTTGGAGTGAAAAAATATGTATGTAGTTTGTCCAGAGCATCTTCCAGAAGCAATTGATGAATTCGTAGAAGTTTATGAGCAACCACCAGATATTTATGAACTTGATAAAGTTTCTTTTACAGATTGGACGAGTCCAAATACCTGTGATTTTTGTGAAAAGCCACCTAAATATTTAGTCGTATAGACGAGGAAACCCTCGTCTATTTTTATGAGAGGAGAGATTTTTTTGAACATAACGATTATTGGAGTAGGAAAAATAAAAGAAAAATATTTAGTAAGTGCCATTAATGAATATAAAAAAAGGCTTTCTAGATATTGCAAACTAAATATTATTGAAGTATCAGATGAAAAGGCGCCAGAAAACCTAAGTGACAAAGAAATGGAACAGATTAAGGATGTAGAAGGAGAAAAAATCTTAAAGCATGTAAAGGATGGCATGTATGTAATCCCATTAGATATAAAAGGAAAAATGATTTCATCAGAAGAACTTTCAGACAAACTAGAAAAGCTAGGAGTTGGGGGGCATAGCAATATAGCTTTTATTATTGGAGGATCGCTTGGTTTATCTAAGGAAATATTGAAAAGAGCAGATTATAAGCTTTCTTTTTCCCCGATGACTTTTCCCCATCAGTTAATGAGAGTCATATTACTTGAGCAGGTTTATAGAGGGTTCAGGATTATGAAGGGGGAACCGTATCACAAATAGGAAAAAATATGCTTTATATCATAACTTTACTATAACCTATAAAAATAAGGTAAAATTGATTATTGTATAGTAATTTCTTTAAAAGTGCTATACAATTTTTATATAGATTTGTTTGGGGGAGTTGATTGAAAGTGGAATATAAAAAGGATATAAGTTTTAAAAATGATAATTTATATGATAATATCAAGACTACTTTAAGCAGAGCAAGAGAAAAAGTATCTAAAGCAGTTAATTTTGCAATTGTTGATGCATATTGGAATATCGGAAGAATGATTGTTGAGGAAGAACAAAATGGGGAACAACGAGCTGGTTATGGAGAACATATAATAAAATATTTATCAAAAAAGTTAACAGAAGATTTTGGAAAAGGATTTTCGACAACTAATTTAAAATATATGCGAAAATTTTATAAATCTTTTCCAATAAGTCAGACACTGTCTGACCAATTGAGTTGGAGTCATTATTTACTTTTATCTAAAATTGATGAAGTAGAAAAGCGAAAATTTTATTTTGAAGAAG
>JAOARP010000009.1 GCA_025210525.1 Marinisporobacter sp. | reverse complement strand
AGTGACTATTTTAGTGCCAATAAGAATGCGACGGCATTCTCAAGCTGTAGCAAGAAACAGCATTTACAAGATATCACCTACCGAACAAAGCAAACCAATCCATCCACAGCGAAGCTTTACCTCATCCAATCCTACCACCCTTTCTTCCAAAAACAATATCCATTTTTCGGGTATTCATTTTCTTGTTTTTTATTAAAGTAATATAACAAATATATCGTTAATACATATATATCTAATAATACTAACATTATAATGTGTTTTAATGACATTTCTTGTTGGAAATAATTGATTTTGGTGGTATAATTTTAAAATAGATTAGTTATTTTTACAGAAAAGCAATTAAAAGTATTCGAGTCATTAATGGGTATTTATTATAACTAATAATTTAATACGCTTTTTATATAGATAAATTATGAGATTGAGAACACATATTATAAGATGAGGAGGATAGTGAATGTATAAAAGTGAATTTAGAATAATCTTTAATAAGGAAGATGATAGAAGAAAACAAGGTGATTTTTTTGAAGAAATAGTAACTAGAATTATTAAAACTCATAGGTATAACGTAATTGAAAGAGTTAATTTTACAGGCATGGAGATAGATTTGATTGCAACACACAAAGATAGAATTAATGAGACTTTGTATATTGAATGTAAAGCAAGGGACTCATTAAGTTCAACTGATATAACAAGTTTTGTTTTTAAAACACAATTTAAAGAAGCTGATTTTGGATATTTTATCTCAACAACTGAATTTGTACACCAAGTATCAGGTTTAATAAAAGATATTAAGGAAAAAAATACTTATGAAAATATATATTTTTTTGGTCCAGAAAAGGTTATAAAGTTACTTGAAGAATCAGGAACAATAGCAAAATTTGATGATCCTCCAATAGATAATGTGGTTAAAACTATAGTGCTATATACATACTTTGGTATTTATAGAGCTTTACTAGTTAGCAGTGGAACGGTTTCTAATGAATTTGCTTTATTAGACAATAAAAATAAGTTTGTTTCAGACGAAAAGATTGCTATAAAAATTCAAGAATATATAAAAGAATTATCAGATATGGAATTTATCAACTATAGCGTAAAGAGTCAACAAGTAAAAGAGTTAAAAGCAAACAAAAATGAAAGAATAACTCAATATGAAAATATTGCTGAGGTTAAGAGAAGCGAAGAATGGTTTGATTATTTGCCTACATCTGGTAAACATTTCATCGGAAGAAAAGACATTATTTGTGAATATGAAACTTTTATGAATAATATCATGAATCATAAAAGTTGTAAGAGGGTTTTTTATATTGAAGGAAAATCAGGTTGGGGGAAAAGTTCTTTGGTTTCTGCTATCAGAGATAAAAGCAAAACAAAAAGACGTAGGAATAAAGAATATATTTTTGCAGTTGATACAAGAAGTGTTGTAACCACAAACTTTGTGGGATTATCGTTCAAAAAGATGTACGAAAATGTATTGAAAGATGGCTTTTTAGAGGGGTTCAAAGATAAACATAAGTTGAATATTCTTTCAAACTACGATGTTTTAGGCTCTGAATTTATAAGTAAACTATTATCGTACCTAGAAGAAAAGGGAAAATATCTAACGATTATTTTCGATCAATTTGAAGATGTGTTTAGAAATGAATCAATTTTTGAAGTTTTTTATAAATTTTTGAATGATGTTAATAACATCCAATCAAACTTAATTGTTGGGTTTTCGTGGAAGTCAGAAATTACTATTCCAATACATCATAATTCATATCACTTATGGCAAGCATTGAAAAATGATACATTTTGTATAGAGATGAGAGAGTTTGATTCAAGAGAAGTTAATGGGGTAATCAGTCAACTACAGAAATCAATTAGTTTTAAGTTAGATCCAAATATAAAACGACGAATATCTGAAAGTTCACAAGGTTTTCCGTGGTTAACTAAAAAACTCTGTATTCATACTTTTAATGAAATAAAAAGGGGAATAACAATTGATGAATTGTTAGAACAAGAACTTAATATAATGACTTTATTTGAAAAAGATTTAGAATCATTAAACTCATCTGAAGTGCAAGCGTTACGTTATGTTGCAGAAAGAGCGGATGAAGGAAAAATGTTTGATGTTACAGAAATTGATTCAGTTATTCAGAATGAAACGTTAACATCTTTAATAAATAAGAGATTGATAATTCGTTCAGGTCCAAAATATAACATATATTGGGATATATTTAGAGATTATTTGGTTCATGGTGAAGTTAAAATGATTGGTGAAAGTTATTTGATTCGGCAGCGACCAAAAGTTTGCTATGAATTATTTAGTCAATTTAATAAAGGAGATAAAATAACTTTTGAGGAGTTATTAGAAAAAAATAAAGATAAGTACAGTGAAAAAACACTTTTCAACATTATAAGACCACTGCTTGACTTTGGTATTATACGAAAATCTAATCAAGGTTACTATATTAATAATTCTCTTAATAGTAAAGAAAAGAGTGAATTTGTTAAATTTATTATGAACAAATTTCAGCGTTATACGCCTTATTTGAAAATTGTGGAGCTTCAACATGAGTTAGACACTGTTGCCAAAGTTAAAAAAGTATTAAAAGATGTTTTTCCAAGTCTAGACTTCAAAGAGGCTACGTGGCAAACATATACTCGAACTTTAATTAGTTGGATATCCTATCTAGGACTAATAGGTATTAGTAATATAGAAGTATATAGTTTTGATATAAAGAAGAATGGTAATTTGCCAAGTAGAAAGCTAGAAACTCAATCAATAACTTTTACTCCTCAAAAACCAATTTTAGATGATATAGATATATTTATGCAAATAGTTAACAATAAAGATGAGTTGGACATAAAGAAAAAAATGAAGTTTCTTTATGATTTGAGTGCGATTGGTGTCCTTCATTACTGGAAAGAGGATGTAATATTATCAAAAGAAGGAATAATGATTTCTGAACTTGAAGATAATGATGAAATCCAAGATGAATTCTCAATACTTGCAAAAAAAATGGACAAAGTTTCGAAAGCTGTGAATATCGTGAAAGAAAATAACATTACCACAATAAAAGATTTCAGAATTAATGCACAAGATCTTGTATCTCACATAAATTCTGATGTATATAAGAGACAAACATTAGGAAAGCTGTTTAGCTGGGCGAAGTTTGTTCTCAGTAGAGAAAAGACCTTAGAAGATGAAATACAGTAAAACACATCATGCATAGGAAATATGTTTTTCCAGATAGCTTTATAGAGGGGTATTCCTTTGAAGCAACTGAAAAAACTTCCGCTAACAAAGTAATGATGTGTAATTTAATTTTAGTAGATAGAAAAAACACTAATAATTACCTAAGTAAGTCCACACTCGCATTAGCTCGGAGTAAGGGATAGTAATTGTATGGTACTATGGCTCTGTAACATGGGAATAATTACAGTAAGATTTATACGTATAGATTTGTAGTAGCCCAGCTAGTCAAACTTTTGTTCCGTAAGTTTTGTTGGAAAATTAGGGTGGTAGGATTGGATGAGGTAAAGCTTCGCTGTGGATGGATTGGTTTGCTTTGTTCGGTAGGTGATATCTTGTAAATGCTGTTTCTTGCTACAGCTTGAGAATGCCGTCGCATTCTTATTGGCACTAAAATAGTCACT
>JAOARP010000008.1 GCA_025210525.1 Marinisporobacter sp. | reverse complement strand
TGGGGTATCGCCAAGCCGGTAAGGCACCAGATTTTGATTCTGGCATGCGTAGGTTCGAGTCCTGCTACCCCAGCCATACGACCCATTAGCTCAGTTGGTAGAGCACTTGACTTTTAATCAAGGTGTCCCGCGTTCGCGCCGCGGATGGGTCACCAAGTACGGAGGGGTGTCCGAGAGGTTTAAGGAGCTGGTCTTGAAAACCTGTGACTCCGAAAGGGGCCGTGGTTTCGAATCCCACCCCCTCCGCCAAATACGGAGAAGTACTCAAGTAGGCTGAAGAGGACGGTTTGCTAACCCGTTAGGCCGAGTAATCGGTGCGCGGGTTCGAATCCCGCTTTCTCCGCCATGTAGGGGCCTTTAGCTCAGTTGGTTAGAGCGTCCGGCTCATAACCGGCAGGTCCGGGGTTCGAATCCCTGAAGGCCCACCATTTTAGGGGTATAGCTCAGTTGGTAGAGCAGTGGTCTCCAAAACCACGTGCCGAGGGTTCAAGTCCTTCTGCCCCTGCCAATAGAAAAGTAATAAATGAAACTAAGAAACATAAACTTTCTTAGTACTACAATCACACAAAATATAAAATTTTGGTGATTGCAGCATCGAGGTGTAGCGCAGTTTGGTAGCGCATCTGGTTTGGGACCAGAGGGCCGCGGGTTCAAATCCTGCCACCTCGACCATTAAAAATGGGCTTGTAGCTCAGGTGGTTAGAGCGCACGCCTGATAAGCGTGAGGTCGGAGGTTCGAGTCCTCCCAAGCCCACCATTTTTATTTTAGAGGGCCTTTAGCTCAGTTGGTTAGAGCGTCCGGCTCATAACCGGCAGGTCCGGGGTTCGAATCCCTGAAGGCCCACCATGTTACAATCAATAATTTGCCCAGATAGCTCAGTCGGTAGAGCAGGGGACTGAAAATCCCCGTGTCGGTGGTTCGATTCCGCCTCTGGGCACCAATAAAAAACAAGCACATTTGTGCTTGTTTTTTTATTGGTGTTCTGTTTTGGTCAAAATGTATGGAATAAGCTTTGATATAAATGAATGAATCTCTAAAGTTTTAATAATAGTATTTTCTTTGAATAGAACAATATTTTCTGGAATAAAATCATTTAAGCTTTCTTTTTTATAAGGAAATGAAAAATCACAGATATCAATATATAAACAGGGGCTACCAGAAGAAAGACGACCTTTATATAAAGGAATGGTTATGTTAAAAGTATTTGTGTTTTTTATATATTCGAAGTTAAAACCATTCTCATAGGCAACATAATCATCTGGATGACTACTTTTATAAAATCCTTCTAAGAAAAATGAAGAATTTTTAATATGCGGCTTCGAAATATAGCAGATCTTTTCCTTGTGAATATGAAAGACTTGGGGAAAACTTTGAATTATTTGTTCAATAGGTATTTGATCTAATAGAACCAAAGTTTTACTGAAATAATATAAATCATCGTAATTATGAAGAAGAATCAAATCCTTTAATTGTTTACTTGCTTCCTTTTCATATTGCATATATAATTTAACACTTTCCTTACCAGAAATTTGATCATCCCTATGAATCCCTAGAAATTTTTCCACAGACTTTAATTTGCAATTATCAAGATCTAATTGTTTTTGAACTTTTCTAATAAGTTTCAAGAGGTCTATACTTTGATAGGTTTCAATAGAGTAATCTATTTGATTAGCTAAAAATCTTTTATTCAAAAAAGGAATATCGAAAGTATTTCCATTATAATTAATCAAAAGATCAAATTGTTGAATTTTTTCTTTAAAAGCAGATAATAATTCCTTTTCTTCATCTTTGTTATTACAAAAAAATTGTTGTAT
The DNA here is from genome assembly GCA_025210525.1 of Marinisporobacter sp. GTDB lineage: Bacteria > Bacillota > Clostridia > Peptostreptococcales > Thermotaleaceae > Crassaminicella. The sequence continues at coordinate 67,377 of JAOARP010000008.1, read as the reverse complement.
AGAAATTTGACCATTTTCTATGTACAAAAGACCTATAAGAATTACTTTGTGAAAATGAGGGCTTAGTCCTGTTGTTTCAATATCAAATATAGCGAAATTTATATCTTTATATAAAGACATAAAATTTTGAGGTAGATGGAATGTTTCATTAAGAGAATAGTGTATAATTTCCAAAATATCAGCTCCTTATTTCTTTACTAACATACTATAATATATCATATTTAGGCATATCAATGAACAATTAGATTAGGAAAGGATAGCTAATCTTAAGAGCGAGAATATATTAATAGTAGGAGGGAAGTGAAGAAATGGATTTTTTTGATAAGTTAGCTGATAAAGTATCTGTTGGAACTAAGAAGATATCACGAAAAACAGATGAACTTATTGAGATAACTGAATTAAAACTTGATTTAAAAAAAATAGAAGATGAGATAGAAGAAGCAAAACTATATATTGGAGAAGTGGTATATAAATATTTTTTTAGTAATAATAGTAACATGCCTGTAGGGCAAATCAAAGGAAAATGTAGAGAAATTCAACGAATGGAAGCACAGAAAAATAGAATACAGACTCGACTCTATAGAATTAAGGGATTAACTTATTGTAGATTTTGTGGGGAAGCAATAGTATATGAAGAAAATTATTGTCCTAAATGCGGTCGTAAAATTGTAAGATAGTAGATGAAAAGAGAAACACTTTTTGAAGGAAATTAAGGAAATATGTAGAACTATATTAAGTAAAAAAGTGATTAGAAGAGGGTCATAGGATGAAGACAATTAGTATACAAGATTTGAAAGAAGGAATGATTTTAGCTCAAGATATTATAGGCAAATATGATTTAGTATTTTTAACTCGAGGAACAAGAATAATAGATGAACATATTGAACGTATACAAAATATGGATTTTATGTATGTTTATATTATGGATCAAGATGAAATAAAAGAAAAAGTAGAAACCCATCAATTGAATAGGAAAGTAGATGAAAAATTAAATGAACAATATAATAAAAGTTTACGATCCTTTAAACGAATTTATGATGAAGTGAGCCTAGGTAAGAAGATTGAAGCTGAGATTGTACAACAATCTGTCTCTCCTCTGATAGAAGAAGTAATGACAGATAATAATATATTAGCTCGATTAAGAAGTATGAAGATTGTAGATGACTATACCTATAAGCATTCTGTAAATGTATGTATTTTATCTACAATGATTGGAAAATGGATGAAGTATAGTGAAAATGATTTGAATGAATTAGCTATATCAGCTATGTTACATGATATAGGAAAATCAAAAATTCCTAAAGATATTTTAAATAAACCAGCAAGATTATCTAAAGATGAGTGTCGAATCATGAAAGGCCATGCAACATTAGGGTATGAAATGCTTCAAAAACAAAGGAAAATTAGTTTTGATATATGCTGTGGCGTATTGCAACACCATGAGAGATTGGATGGGAGCGGATATCCTTTAGGTCTTAAGGGAGGAAAAATCCATAGATTCGCTCGAATTATTGCTGTTGCAGATATATTTGATGCGATGACATCAGAGCGAGTATATAAACCCAAAGAATCCCCTTTTAAGGTTGCTGAATTGATTGCTCAAAATAGATTTGGCGTATTAGACCCTATGATTTCTAATCAATTTCTTTGGAATATTTCAAAGTTTTATGTTGGAAACATTGTAAAATTAAATACAGGAGATATAGGAGAAATTGTATTGATTAATAAACAAATGCCTACAAGACCTTTGGTAAAAATAAATAACGAGTTTATAGATCTAAACGAGCAAGCTGAATATACAATTATGGAAGTGATTATATAATAAAGAATCAGGATATGAAACCCTGATTCTTTATTTATAAAAGCCTTTTTCAAAAATTTCTTTAAGGACTTTTCTTTCTTTTGTAATACTTAAAGCAAGCATAAGCTTAATTCGAGCTTTTTGTCCAGGAAGATTTCCACCTAAAATAACACCAAGATTTCTTAAATTTCTTCCAGCGCCTTCATATCCGTATGTATCAAGAACTCGTCCCATAGGACATCTAGATACCATAACAATTACTACATGATGATCAATAGCGTATTGAATACCTTCAACCATTGCAGGAGGCACATTGCCTCTTCCCATTGCTTCAATAATAATGCCTTTAGCACCTGAGTCAACACAATATTTAATTAATCTAGAATCCATTCCTGCAGCAGCTTTGATTAAATCAACATGAGATTCAATATTTTCTGTTTCTATATGAGCATGCTTAGTAATATCTCTATAAAATATTACCTCGTCATTATCAACAATTCCTAAGGGGCCAAACTCCATAGATTTGAACGTATCTAAAGATAGCGTATGTGTTTTAGTAACTTCACTAGCAGCGTTAAGTTCATTGTTCATTACGATTAATACACCTTTATTTTTGGCTTGTTCAGATATGGCAGTACATATAGCAGCAGAAAGATTGCTTGAACCATCATATCCAAGCTCAGAGCTATTTCTCATGGCACCAACCACAATGATAGGTTTTGTACTATTAATAGTTAAATCTAATAGATAGGCAGTTTCTTCAAGAGAATCTGTTCCATGGGTTACAATAACACCTGTGATATCTTCTCGAATGATTAACTTTTTTACAAGCTTTGTTAGTTGCATCATTTTTTCAGGAGTCATATGGGGGCCAGGAAGACGGTCAAAATTCACAATTTCGATATCAGCGTATCTATCAATATTTGTTACCATAGACATAATTTCTTCACTAGATAAAGCAGGAATAGCTGCAGATATTCTAGGGTCGATTTTCATAGAAATAGTTCCACCAGTAAATATAACAGCTACTTTATTAGGGTTTTTCATGAAAGATTCCTCCTTATGGATAAAAATTTGTATAAGTTATTTCAATAAATAGGATAACAGAAATAAATGAAAAAACAAACTATTTTATACAAAAAACAAAAGAACCAGTCCTCGGGGACTGGGTCTTTTGTTGGTTTACGTTCAAAAGGGGTATTGGGAATAGAGATTATATTATCGAGGTTATCAGGGGGATAACCACTAAACAAATTATAACAAAAACCGACAAATTTGACAAGCGTTTTGACAAGTTTTTTTACAAAATTTTTAAGAAAGTTAAATTACTAAAATCATTTTATAAAATATTGACGAGTGAATCATTTTTTATTATAGGAGGCAATAATAAGTTTATATCAAAGCGCTTTACAAAGGCAGTAGTTTCATATAAAATATGGAAAGATATAAACAAATTTATGATAATGGAGATGTTAGAAATGGAAGTTTATTTAGATAATAGTGCTACTACAAAACCTAATAAAGAAGTTGTGGAGATTATGTTAAAAGGGCTTACAGATTATTATGGAAATCCATCGTCCTTACATCATAAAGGCGTTGAAGTGGAAAAACTAATGAAAACGGCTCGAAAGCAACTAGCAAAAGCATTAGGAGCAAGAGAGCAAGAAATTATTTTTACTTCAGGAGGCACTGAATCAAATAATACGGCCATACTAGGTGCTGTAGAAGCCAAAAAAAGAAATGGAAAGAGGATCATCACAACAAGAGTAGAACATCCTTCGGTGCTAAATGTATATAAAAATTTAGAAATGCAAGGATATGAAGTATCCTATTTAGATGTAGATTCACTTGGAAAAATAAGTTTAGATCAGTTTAAAGAGTATTTATCAGAAGATACAATACTTATAAGCATTATGCATGTAAATAATGAAGTGGGAACCATACAGCCTGTAGAAGAAATAGGAAAAATTATTAAAAGCACTAGTAATAAACCTATATTTCATGTAGATGCTATTCAATCCTTTGGAAAAATTAAATTCACTCCTAATAAATTAGGAGCAGACCTTTTGGCTATTAGTGGTCACAAAATCCATGGACCAAAAGGTATTGGTGCTTTGTATATGAAAAAGAACTTGAAAGTAGCTCCTATGCTTTATGGAGGAAATCAAGAAACGGGTATGAGATCAGGCACTGAAAATATTCCAGGCATATTAGGATTAGGGGAAGCAGTTAAAATCATCTATGAGAATACAGATAAAAATATAGATAAAATGTGGATGCTAAAAAATTCTTTTATAGAGCATATAAAAAATGAAGTAAAAGATATAAAGGTCAATGGGTATGAAAGAGAAGGAAGTGCTCCTCATATTGCAAATATTAGCTTTTCAGGTATAAGAGGAGAAGTGCTCTTACATAGTTTAGAACAAGACGGCATTTATGTATCAACAGGTTCTGCTTGTTCATCAAAGAAAAGTTCGAAAAGTCATGTATTAAAAGCCATGGGGCTTAAGGAAGAAGCAATAGAAGGAGCTATTCGCTTTAGTTTTTCTTATCACAATACGCAAGAGCAAATAGATTATGCAATAGATAAAATAAAAAAATCTGTAAAAGATATAAGAAAAATTATGAAGAGGTGATCTAATGAAAAGAATATTAATAGTAAGATATGGTGAAATTGCACTCAAAGGACTCAATAAATCCTATTTTGTAAATAAGCTGGTTAAACATATACAAGCGAATTTAAGGGATTTAGGTGATTTGAAGGTATGGCAATCAGGAGGACTTGTATATGTTGATATGGATGGATATGAGGAAGAAGAAGTAATTGAAAAGGTGACAAAGGTATTTGGAATTGTATCTGTAAGTCCTGCTTATGAAATGAAAAAGGATATAGATACTATTTATGAAGTTGCATTAAATCATATGAAAGAAATTATAGAAGAAGAAAATATTAACACATTTAAAGTAGAGACTAGGCGAGGAGATAAAAATTTTCCAATGAAATCTCCAGAAATATCAAGAATGGTTGGAGGCTATGTATTTAACCATATTGAAGAATTAAAAGTAGATGTACATCATCCCGATAAGATCTTACACGTAGATGTAAGGGAACAGGCCTATGTATATTCTAAAAAAATAGCAGGACATGGGGGACTTCCTTTAGGAACAAATGGAACAGGTATGGTATTATTATCAGGAGGAATTGATAGTCCTGTAGCTGCTTGGATGATGGCTAAGAGGGGAATGAATATAGAAGCTGTCCATTATCATAGTTATCCATTTACAAGTGAAAGAGCAAAAGAAAAGGTAATTGATTTAGCAAGAATTCTTGTGAAATATTGTGGCAATATCCGTATGCATTGTGTCAATTTATTACCGATACAAAAGGAAATAAACGAAAAATGTCCAGAAGATGAAATGACCATATTATCAAGAAGATTTATGATGAAAATAGCACAGAAAGTTGCAAAAAAGAGAGAATGTCATGCTTTAGTTACAGGAGAAAGCATTGGACAAGTGGCGAGTCAAACGATTCAAGGTCTTACCGTTACAAATCATGCAGTAGATATGCCAGTGTTTAGACCCCTTATTGCTTTAGATAAAGTTGATATTATGGATATTGCAAAGAAAATAGATACTTATGAGACATCTATCCTGCCTCATGAAGATTGTTGTACAGTATTTTTACCGAAGAGGCCTGTTACAAAGCCAAGAATAGATAAAATTTTAAAATCGGAAAGTAAGCTTGATGTTGAAACCTTAGTAAATGAAGCAGTAGAAAATATGGAAATAATAGAAGTATCTATAGAAGAATAAATGGTAATGAAGTGATGATCGTGAAAATGGTTGTCACTTTTTTCTATAAAAACGAATATATTACAAAACTAGTCAATTTTCATCGAAGGAAAAGATGAGACGGCTAAAGAATAATTAAAAAGAAAGGAAATAAAAGGGAGGGATCATATTGCGTATTGATTTTGAAACGATTCACAATCATCTAGTTGTCAAATTGAATGGAGAATTAGATCATCATACAGCAGAAGGAATTCGAGAAGAGGTTGATAAAGAAATCGATAATAATAATATTAAGAATATTATTTTTGATTTAGAAGGGATGCATTTTATGGATAGCTCAGGGATTGGTGTGGTAATAGGAAGATATAAAAAGGTGCAAAAGCTAGGAGGACAAGCAGGGGTAATTAATATGAATAGTAGAGTAGAAAGAATATTTAAAATGTCAGGGCTATTTAATATTATTAAGAAATTTGAGAATAAAAATGAGGCAATAGAAAGATTATAAAGGGGTGAGGGAATTGAAAACAAAAAACCATATGAAACTAGAATTCATAAGCAAATCACAAAATGAAGCCTTTGCTAGGGTTGTAGTAGCTTCCTTTGCTTCACAGCTAGACCCTACTATTGAAGAATTAGCAGATGTAAAAACAGCTGTATCAGAGGCTGTAACAAATGCTATTATACATGGATATGAAGGGAAAGAAGGTATTGTTTTAGTAGAATGTAGCATTTTTGAAAATGCAATAGAGATTACGATAGAAGATCAAGGAAAAGGCATTGAAGATGTGGAAATGGCAAGACAACCATTATACACTTCAAAGCCAGAGCTAGAGAGATCAGGAATGGGTTTTACAGTAATGGAGACCTTCATGGATACGGTAGAGATAGAAACTAAAAGAGATGATGGAACAAAGGTTAGAATGGTAAAAAGATTCCAAAGCTTTGATAATTAAGGGGTAGATAATATGGGGATGAGTGCATTATCGGAGGAGCAAAATAAAATATTAAGCCATGAAGAAACCATTGAATTGATAAAAAGAGCACAAACAGGGGATCAAGATGCTAAAAATATGTTAGTAGGACATAACTTAGGACTTGTAAGAAGTGTATTAAAAAGGTTTATGAATAGGGGATATGAAAAAGAAGATTTATATCAGTTAGGATGCATTGGACTTGTAAAGGCAATAGAAAAATTTGATTTTACATATGGTGTAAGATTTTCAACATATGCAGTACCTATGATTATCGGAGAAATTAAAAGGTTTTTAAGAGATGATGGTATGATTAAAGTAAGCCGTTCTTTAAAGCAAACGGCAGCAAGAGTAAAAAGCACCAAAGAACTATTGTTTAAAAAAAATGGAAGAGAACCTACATTACAAGAAATTTCTAATGAACTAGATATACCAAAAGAAGAAATTGTAATGGCATTAGATTCGAATGTTCAACCAGATTATTTATATGACGTGATTCATCAAGATGATGGTTCCCCAGTTCATTTGATAGATAAAATAAGTGAAACACAAACAGAAAATGAAGGGGAAGTATTGGATCGGATTGCTTTAATAGAGATTCTTTCGAAATTAAAGCCAAGGGAAAGAAAAATTATTATTTTAAGGTATTTTAAAGATAAGACACAAACGGAAATTGCACAAATGCTAGGGATTTCACAGGTACAAGTTTCAAGAATAGAAAAAAAAGTATTAACCCATATGAAAGAACTGCTAGAGAAGACATGGTAAATACATGTCTTTTTTTTGTGCTAAAAAACTTGATTCAAATTTAAAGAATTTTCGTTAAGTGAATGGAGAATACTAAAAGTAAAGAAGATGAAGAGGTGATCTTATGATTTTGAAGAAGAAGACTTATTTTCTTTTGATAATAGTCTTTTTACTCATTACTCTGGCTTCATTTTTTTTATATATGAATAAGCCAAAGGTCAATAAATATACTCGAGCAAAGTTAGTTTATGATCATGTAGTAATGAACTATGTAGGGGGATGAAGAAATGTCAAAAAAAGAAATTTATATTCAATTAAAGGATGGGCATGATGTAATTCCAGGGAATAAAGTACGTATAAAAGATTTAGCTGTCATATTAGCAGAAGATTCTATAAGAGAGAGATTATTAAATTTAGAAGTGTTAGAAGTTCCTCAAAATGCAGAGGAGCATATTGTTGTCTCCATTCTAACGATTATGGAAAAAATTACACAAGAAGATCCGAATATAAAAGTTTTTCCTATAGGGCAAGCCGAGATTTTAGTGAAGATTGCCTATCAATCTAAAAATGATCGTAAAGGCTGGTTGCTATTTAAACTTTCTATAGTTTGTATTGTTTTATTTGTGGGATCTGGTTTAGCTCTTATGAATTTTCATGCAGATGTAAATATGAGACAGGCCCATAGGGAAGTTTACAAAATGATTACTGGAATAGATGAGAAAAAACCATTGATTTTACAAATCCCTTATTCCCTAGGAATTGGTTTTGGAATGGCAGTATTTTTTAATCATATTTTACCGAAAAGCTTTCGAAATGAACCGAGTCCTATGGAAGTTGAAATGGCATCTTATAGGAAAAATATAGATGGTTATATATTAAAAAACCAAAAAAATACAGAGGAAAAAAAATAGAGATTGGCTGGTGAAGAAGTTTGCTGCTTAAAATTTTAGCAATCTTCGTAGGCTTTTCTGAAGGGGCTATTGTAGGAACTGCACTGATTGCGTTTTTGACAATACTAGATATTGTTCCAAGACTTGCCCAGCTTACGGATACAGAAGGATATATTAAAGTTTATGAATTTACTATTGCTATAACTGTTACTACTTTATCATTAGCGAATTTTTTAGATATGAATATTCATTTAGGAAAAATAATGGTTATTTTAGTAGGATTCTTAATGGGCACTTTTATTGGATTATTGGCTTCTGCTTTAACAGAGGTAACGAATGTGATTCCTGTAGTTGTAAGTCGTTTTATGCTTTATGAGTATTCAAGATATATATTTGTCTCTTTAGCAGGAGGAAAAGTAATAGGTGCACTCATCTACTGGGTTTTTATAAATCATTAGAAAGGATGAAGAAATTGATAAAAAGTCATCATAAGGAATTTGAAAATAATATAATCTTATTTAATCAGATAGAAGAAAAGGAAAGAAGACAAGAATTTGAAAGTATAAAAGCAAATGAAAATATATTGAGTGGAGGATTAAAATCAACAATCCATCAAATAAAATCTTAAGAAGGGAGTCTATTTTATGGAAAATACAAAAAAAGCCAGTCTGAATCAACAATATAAATACAACCAATATGTAAAAAAGAAAAGCCCTAAACCTAAATTTTTGAAAAATGCTATATGGGCATTTTTTGTAGGAGGTTTTATTTGTACAATAGGACAATTCATTTCCAATACTTTAAAAAATATGGGACTTCCAAAGAACGATGGATCTACAGCTACTGCAATTATTTTAATTTTTATAGGAGCATTTCTCACGGGTTTAGGAGTATATGACAAAATAGGTAAAAGGGCAGGTGGAGGATCTATTGTTCCTATTACAGGCTTTGCAAATTCTATTGTATCTCCTGCGATGGAGTTTAAAAGAGAAGGATATATATTTGGTGTAGGGGCAAAAATGTTTATTTTAGCAGGACCCGTTTTGGTGTATGGATTTACTTCTTCTGTTGTTGTAGGACTCATTTATTTTTTTCTTAGTAAATAGGGAGGGAGAATAGATTGGCAATAAAAAAAATAGGAAAACAAACAGTAAAACTTAAAAATCCTCCAACTATTTTATCAACAGGAACAACCGTAGGACCAAAGGAGGGGGAAGGACCATTAAGAGATTATTTTGATACGGTTTTATCTGATGACTTGTATGGAGAAAATAGCTGGGAGTTGGCTGAGAGTAAGATGTTAAGAGAGTCAGTAAAAAAGGCTATACACAAGGCTGATAAAAATATTTCAGAGATGGATTATATGTTTTCAGGTGATTTATTAAATCAACTGATGTCTACTTCTTTTGCTGCAAGAGATTTAGGAATTCCTTTCTTTGGTCTATATGGAGCCTGCTCTACTATGGCAGAGTCATTGAGCTTAGGAAGCATGATCATAGATGGAAGATATGCAGATTATATAGTTGCTGTTACCTCAAGTCATTTTAGCTCAGCTGAAAGACAATATAGGTTTCCATTAGAGCATGGAAATCAAAGAGCACTTACGGCTCAATGGACTGTAACAGGCTCAGGAGCAGCCGTATTAGGAGCTAAGGGAATAGGACCTAAAATCAGCTATGTAACTACTGGAAAAGTGGTTGATTTAGGCATAAAAGATGTAAATAACATGGGGGCGGCTATGGCACCGGCTGCAGCAGATACCATTGTAAATCATTTTAAAGATACAGGGTTTACGCCTAAAGATTATGATTTAATTGTTACAGGAGATCTTGGAGCTGTGGGAAAAGAAATTACTGAGGAAATGGTAATGGATAAAGGATATAATATGACGAAAGTTTACAATGATTGTGGACTATTGATCTTTGATAATCAAGTACAAGATACCCATGCAGGAGGAAGTGGGTGCGGATGTTCAGCTTCTGTATTTTGTGGATATATATATAAAGAGATGATAAAGAAAAATTTAAATAAGGTACTTCTTATTTCAACAGGGGCATTATTATCTACTACTAGTGCACAACAGGGACAAACTATACCAGGAATTGCACATGCAGTAACGATTACTAATAGATTAGAAGGGTGATGAATATGGATTATCTTCAAGCATTTATCGTTGGTGGCATTATATGTGTCATTGGACAACTTCTAATGGATGGAACAAATCTTACTCCAGCCCATGTATTAGTATTATTTGTTACATCAGGAGTTATTTTGACTGCTATTGGAATTTATGAACCTATTGTAAAATTTGGTGGAGCTGGAGCTACCGTGCCTATACCAGGATTTGGATATACCTTGGCAAAGGGAGCTATAAAAGCTACAAAAGAGAAAGGTTTATTGGGTGCCTTTACAGGAGGTGTTGAAGCTGGTGCAGGAGGTGTTTCAGCAGCAGTAGTATTTGGTTATACAATGGCAATATTTTTTAATCCAAAATCAAAGAAGTAAAAAGAAAGGATTTTGCATATGAAAAGAAAAGTGATTTTAGTGACAGATGGAGACCATGTGGCACAAAGAGCTATTGAAAGGGCAGTAACAAATATAGGAGGAAGGTGTATATCACGTTCAGGAGGAAATCCTACTCCCGTGAGTGGTAGTGAAATCGTAGAACTAGTAAAAACTGCGAAATATGACCCTGTTGTAGTCATGGTAGATGATAAAGGAAGTCCTGCTACAGCAGAAGGGGAACGAGCATTATATGAAATTGCAAATCATCCAGATATTGAAATTTTAGGAGTAGTTGCAGTAGCTTCAAATACACCAGGTGTAGAAGGGATAAAAGTAGATTTTTCAATTTCTTGTGATGGAAAAGTTGTTAAAAGCTCTGTAGATAAGGCAGGTTTACCAAAAAAAGAAAAGATTCTTTATGGAGATACAGTAGATATTATTAATCAATGTAATGTACCACTGATCATTGGTATTGGAGATATAGGCAAAATGGATGGGAAAGATGATTGTGAAATTGGTGCCCCTATTGTTACAAAAGCAATGGAAGAAATATTAACTAGGAGTGGTTATTTCAATGAGCCTAAAAAAGAAACTAGAGGAAAATCTAAAGATTCTTGACGAGGAATTAGGCATATCGAAAAGCTTTGATGTTGTAAACAGGGAAATACTTATTGCTAATAAAAAGGCTTGTTTGCTATTTATTGATGGTTTTGCAAAAGATGATATTATGTTATATATTATGAAAATTCTTCAAAATCTAGAAGCTAAAGATTTTAGAAGACATATTGTAGAAAAATTAATGAATGAAAAAATTCCTTATCTAGAGGTTGAAGCAAGTAAGGATATGGAACAGATTAAATTTATGGTATTATCAGGAGCTTTGGCAATCTTAATTGATGGAGAAGAAGAAGCCATTATACTAGATGTTAGGACCTATCCTGCAAGAGGACCAGAGGAACCTGATTTAGAAAGGGTCACAAGGGGCTCAAGAGATGGATTAACAGAAACAATTGTATTTAATACGGCATTAATAAGAAGAAGAGTAAGAGATCCTAAATTAAGATTTGAAATGACTAAAGTTGGAAGACGATCTCAAACAGATGTGGTAGTGGGATATATAGAAGATATTGCAAATCCTAAGCTAATAGAAGATCTAAAGAATAAATTAGATGAAATAGATACAGATTCTTTAGAGATGGCAGAAAAGAGTTTAGAAGAATTTATATTAGGCAGGAATTGGAATCCGTTCCCCCAAGCAAGATATACAGAAAGAGCAGATGTAGCTGCGGCTCATCTGTTTGAAGGACATATCATCATTATGGTAGATACGACCCCTAGTGTCATGATTCTTCCTGTGACGATCTTTCATTTTACCCAGCATGCAGAGGATTATTATCAAAACCCTGCAGTAGGAACTTATATGAGATGGATTCGATTGATTGCTATGTTTCTATCCTTTATATTACCCCCATTATGGTTGGTGTTAGTATATAATAAAGGAATTCTTCCAGATTGGTTAAAATTTATAGGTCCTAAAGAGACTGGGAAAATTCCTTTGTTTTTGCAGTTTCTCACTTTAGAAATGGGAATTGATATTTTAAGGATTGCCTCTATACATACTCCTAATGCATTAACTACGTCCCTAGGAATTATAGGAGGATTGATCTTAAGTGAATTTGCTGTAAAGGTAGGCTGGATTATTCCAGAAACCGTACTCTATATGGCTATTGCAAGTATTGGTATGTTTGCAACGCCGAGTATTGAATTTTCTATGGCCATAAGGATTTTTAGATTGGTCTTACTAATATGTACAGGAATCTTCAAGACGGTAGGATTTTTTATAGGTGTGTTATTTCTACTCATTGTGCTTTTTAGAACGAAATCATTTGGCGGAGTAAGTTATTTATGGCCACTAATTCCATTTAATAGAAGAGGCTTTTCTACCGTATTTTTCCGAAAGCCTATTCCAGAAATAAGATATCGACCAGATTTTTTGAAAACAAAAGATCAAGACTCAGCACCACCTAAAGATACAACACCACAATAAAAAGAAGACTCCTAAGAGCCTTCTTTTAGTTTTGTGTGTCAATAATGATATCATTATCCATATTTTCATCTGGAGTAATAATCACATCTCCTACACCATTATTTTCGTTTATACCTTCCTGTGGTGGGACTGGAGAAGGTATAAAATCTATTGGTGGTTGACTATTAAACTCATTATGATCTGGACAATATTCAGTAGGTGCTTCATATTTATAGTCACTAGGTACGATACCATTGTTTTTTGCAGGATCATACGGAACTTTTCTTTTAACAAATACTCTCTTTTCAACTAATGCTGGTGGACAATAAGGGGTAGCTAGTTTATTAGTACTTGTATCTATTTCCACTTGAACATGTACATCATCATAGTCCTTAGGTTCTGTCCCTTTAATAAAATATTCATTTCGAACGGTAGAACCTCTAGGGTCAAGACTACTAAATTCTGTAGGACGTTTTCCAGATTTAGTATCTACTGCAAGAGATATAACATCTTTAGGTTTTGTAAAACTCTTACCAGGTAGTCCTTCATGAACTTGGTCCATAACCTTTTTCCAAAGATATAGTTTTCCTCTTGTAGCTGCTTTTCCTAGCTCGATTTGTAGGTCATTTCCCATCCATACAGCACCTACATAGTATGGTGTATAGCCAACAAACCAAGCATCATAGCTATCCGATGTAGTACCTGTTTTTCCAGCTACTTGGATTTTTTTATTGTTTAATCTTGCTCTTGTAGCTGTTCCACTTGTTACAGTTGTTCTCATCATATCTGTTACAATGAATGCAGCTCCAGGACTAGCTACATAATTTTTAAAGGTCTCATTTTCTAAAATAACATTTCCGTCTCGATCTGTAATTTTTGTAAAGGATTTAGGCTTTATATAGATCCCTTCATTAGCTAAAGATCCATAAGCTGCTGTCATTTCTAGTGGACTAATTCCCTTTGTCATACCTCCAAGGGCTACAGCAGATAGATTTTGGTCATTGTATCGACCCTTTTCTACAATACTTGTAATACCAAATTTCTTTAGATAATCAATAGAGGTTTGAACACCAATTTGTTCACCAATTTTTACAGCTACAACGTTCATAGACCATTCAACCCCACGGCGAAGGGTAGATAATCCATCAAATCGTTTCGTCCAGTTTCGAGGCCACATACGACCATTACCATCATAATGAGGAACATCATCCACAACAGTAGCTGCTGTCCATCCATTATCAATAGCTGGTGTATAAATAGCTAAAGGTTTAATAGAAGAACCTGGTTGTCTTGGCTCGATGGCTCTATTGTATAGCTTCCTACCTTTAACTTCTCTACCACCTACGAGACCTTTTATTTCTCCTACATAAGGATCTATAATAACCATAGCTGATTGAGGCTGTACAACACCCTTATCACTTAGATAATAGTGTTCTTTATTGATGAGTAGATTACCATTACCATCTTTTGTGAAAAATTCAGGAGTAGAGGATAAAAAGCTACTGCTTATAAGGACATTTTTATTATTATCATAGCTTTTATATTCTCCTGGAACACTTAAATTTCCGCCTTTAAACATGATAATTTCTTTTGCTGTATTTAAATTATAAGCATCCTTTAAAGAAACTCGAACACCTACTACTTTTCCGTTTTCATAAAGAGATGTAAAGTTTAAGCGTCTTCCTTTAAAGAGAATAAGATTTCCAGTTGAATCATATTGATAATCTCCTTTAGGAATGATTAATTGATCCTGATTATTTATAAGATTACTACGTTTATACATTAAAACTTTTCTGCTTTTTGATAAAATATTTCCTGCACCATCTTTTTTTGCGATTAATCCTGGAAAATTTTTATTATCTTCATATTCTTTTTCAAGGATCTTTTGAATTCTTAAATCCATAGTACTATAAATTCTAAGCCCTTTATTATAAAGCATGGCTTTTGCTTCTTCTTCTGTTTTTCCTAATTGTTGCATAAGGGCTTCTAGGACATCACTTTTCACTTTATCTGTAAAAAATGATGAAATTCCATGAACTTGTTTCTTTCCTGGTTTTAGATGTGTTTTTAAATCTTCATTCATTGCTGCTTGATATTCTTCTTCTGTAATCATACCTTCATTCTTCATGATTTTTAAAACCAATTGTTGTCTAGGTTTGTATCTTTCATCATAAACCATAGTATAAATTTCATCACTATCATCTATAATATAATGTCTATTTGGATCAATATCTTCTTTTCTAAGGTTTTTTAATGGTGAATATTTAGAAGGATTTTTTGTGATACCCGCTAGGAGTGCACATTCTGCTAAATCAAGTTCACTTATATCCTTTGAAAAATAGGTGAAGGCTGCACCTTGGACACCTTTAGCACCGCCACCTAAATATACAGTATTTAAATAGGCTTCTAAAATTTGTGATTTCATTAATTGATTTTCAAGCTGAAAGGCATAATATGCTTCTTTTACTTTTCTTTCTACACTTTTTTCATTGGTTAAATAAAGATTTTTCACTAATTGTTGAGTAATTGTGCTAGCACCTTGTACAGGAGCACCTGCCTTAATATCTTCCCATAATGCTTTTAAAATTCTTTTTGGATTGATTCCCTTATGGGTCATAAAATCCTGATCTTCAATGGCAATAAAAGCATCTTTAAGATCTTGTGGAATTTTATCAATTTTTACAATGGTTCTAAGACCATCTCCTTCAACCTTTTCGATGAGCTTTCCTTGATTATCATAAATAAAGGAGTTTTCATCAAGACGTGTGTAAATATCGCTACCATCAATAGGTTCAGCAGATTTGACGATTGCAAAAACCCATCCAAATAATGCGCCACCTCCAATAAAGGAACACAATAAAAACACAAGAATAAGTATTCTTAGGATACTTATTTTTTTCTTCTTTTTCTTTTTTGAACTTCTAGATTTCCCTTCGTTATTTTCTGTCAAAGTAAATCCCCTCCTAATACAGAAAGAAAAAAGTATAAAAATAATTGGACACAACTACTCACAATTATATCATATGAATGAGGGGTTGTTAATGAAAAAAAGAATATATCTATTGATAGGAGTGTATGACGGAATATGTTATATTGTTATTAGGAAAATATTTTGATATGATCATGATATAGTACGTGGGGGGCGATTGAAGAATTTATCATAAAGGAATGCTTCGTAAATAGATTTAAAAAGGAGAAGATACTGTTGATTTATAACAATGAGAATTTTTATATAGAGCATGATTTTGAAGTAAGAATCATAAGAGAAGAAGAAAATGATGTAGATTTATTGATTCCTATAGAAAATAGAACCTTGAACGTATATATAGAGGAAGGGATAGGATTACATTCAAGAATGCAGTTTTCTGCTGTGAAGGGAATACTATTTAGGTTTTCTACTTTAGAAAGTAGTCATATTTGTACAATCCATTTATTAAGAAATATAGATATACATTCTTCAATTGTGAACTTTGAAATAGATTATAAAGATCATTTTATTGAAGTGAAAGATCAAGAATATTTTATAGACATGAGATTTTGCAAAAAAGAGAAGTAAGCTTTACAATAAATAATTTATGTAAAAATAAAAGATTGACAGAAAAATTGTCAATCTTTTATTGATCCTTCATATTTTGCATTTGTAAAAAAGCCATAGCCATTTCGAGTCCTTTTACAAGTTCTGTTTTTACAAGCTCTAAATTCTTTTCTTCTGTACCATCAGCTACAGTAAGTCTACACACGTTTTTACCTATCTCAAGTTGAACAAAGTCGTCCTTTAATATAGACTGTGCAGCATCTTTTAACATAGATCTAACTTTTTGATCTTGTAAATAGCTTTCAAATTGATTTTGTAGAGAAATTAATATTCTTTTTTCTTCATCAAATTTTACGTATTTTACAAATTGATTTAAAGTATCCATAGCATAATCCTTTCTATATAAAATTTCAAGTTTATTATAACATTTTTAGACAAAAAAGTCCTTGCTATTTTTTTAAAAGTTATTAAAGAAATTATATTGCACCTAAGAAGAAAAGATGCTATAATAACTTAGAATTGAAAAGAGATCTTTAATTCAGTCCAGAGAGGCTGACAAGAGAGGAAATACTTATGTGAATTTGCATGGGGTTATAACTTCTTGTCAGTAGGCAAGAAGTTTTTTTATGTAACTTAAAATAGTTGCCTTTTAATTCGGTCCAGAGAGGCTGAAAAAGGAGAAGTACGATACTTTCTCCTTAAAAAATCAAAGGAGGTTTTTTTATGTCAGAAAATATATTAAGGAAATCTAATGTAAAAGAAAAAAGCAATACAGCAGGATTTGATTCAGCAAAAAAAGTAATATTAGCTCTTCAACATTTAGTGGCTATGTTTGGAGCAACGGTTTTAGTTCCTATATTGACAGGTCTTGATACATCGGTTGCATTAGTAGCAGCAGGAGTAGGAACATTATTATTTCATCTAGTAACAAAAGGAAAAGTTCCTGTATTTTTAGGATCATCTTTCGCATTTATTCCAGTTATTTTGACTGTTAAAGAAATGTATAATGGAGATTTAACTTATGCACAAGGTGGAATTATTGTAGCAGGATTATTATATGTAATGATGTCCTTGATTATTAAAAAAATAGGTGTAGATAAAATAAAAAAATTCTTACCAGCTCAAGTAGTAGGTCCAATGATTATGGTAATTGGTTTAAATCTTGTACCTGTAGCCTACGGTATGGCAAAAAGTAACTTCATTGTAGCAGCAATTACTCTATGTGTAGCACTGACTATTACATTAAAGGGGAAAGGATTTTCAAAGCAATTATCTATCTTAACAGGAGTAGTAGTAGGATATTTAGTTTCCTTACAAATGGGAATTGTAGATCTAAGTGGAATGAAAGAAATACCAGTTTTAGCAATGCCAAGCTTTACTCTTCCAAAATTTGAAGCAGGGGCTATTGCCATCATTGCACCAGTAATCCTTGCAGTATTTATGGAGCATATAGGAGATATTACAACAAATGGGCAAGTAGTAGGGAAAAACTTCATTGAAGACCCAGGTCTAAATCGTACTCTTTTAGGAGATGGATTGGCAACATTATTTGCAGGGTTTATAGGAGGACCAGCGAATACTACTTATGGAGAAAACACAGGAGTTTTAGCAATCACAAAAAATTATGATCCTGCCATATTAAGATTAGCAGCAGTATTTGCAATCATATTAGGATTTGTAGCTAAGATTGGAGGATTCTTAAGAACCATTCCTGTACCAGTAATGGGTGGAATAAGCTTGATGCTCTTTAGTATGATTTCACTAATCGGAGTAAAGACAATAAAAAATGAGAAGGTAGTATTTAATACTAAAAATGTAATTGTTATGGCAACCATTTTAATCCTTGGATTAGGAGCAGCTTATATCGAAAAGTACACAGGTATAGCTATTGCCATCCCAATAACTGCATCTGTTAAGATATCAGGACTAAGCCTTGCAGCAATAGTAGGAGTAACATTAAATGGATTATTAAATGGAACAAAATAATTGATTATAAGGAAAACCACTCTTCTAAAGGAAGAGTGGTTTTTTAATGGGTAATCATATGGAACAAGCTATAAAAGAAGCTCATAGAAAAGCCGTTTTGTATATAAAAGTTTATGATTAAATAAATAAAGAATAAACCAATAAGCGTTTCAGCCATATTGCCAGAAGAAATTGTTAATACAAATCGATATTTTTTATTGCTAAAGGGATAAAAAAGCTCAATTCCTGCAACGGTCATAAAGTCTCCTATGAGGTGGGAAATAAGACCGATAATAAAGGACAAAATAATGGAAAGGGGCAGGGTATTCTTGAGAACAAAAAAGGCAATAGAAGCTATACTACCGATGCCTAAAATGCTATGGGTGAAGCTCCTATGTTGAGATAAGCCAATTAAAATTAATATAATGGCTGAGGCAAAGGTCAAGCGATTTTCAAGACCATAGCGATAAAGTAAAAAACCTCCAATACCACAATAAAATAAAATTTTGCCTACTTTATTTTTCATAGGAAGAATCTTTTGATTGATCTTTGCTTTGGGATGATCCATATCAGGAATCAAAGAACCGATTAAAGCTGCTGCAGTTGTAGTGAGGACTGGTTCATAGCCTAACTTAGGAAGTAAATATAAACTAGCTACAGAACCAAATAACATATGTGTTTTACCATTCATATAATAAACCATCCTTTTTAAAATAATTAAAACGTATGTTCTGATTTATTATAGCATATTTATTAGAACCTGTGTTCTGAAAAATACTTATAGGTATGAAAATAAAGCCATTTCTTTAAAAAGAAATGGCTTTAATATCTTGTATTTAAGATTTTTTCTTCTAATATAAATAATTCTTCTAATGCATCTTTTTCTAAAGTTGAAAGGATTCGATCTCTATATATTTTACTTAATGAGGTTTTTGTTCTTTTTTCTTTATTTTTTAAATCACTCCAATAGACCTTTTTTCTTTTATGATAAAGGTCTAGATCAACAATTCGTGTACCATCGTCTAGATATTCAAGACCTAAAAGCATCTTTTTTATGTAGGAAGGTTCATAAAAGGTGAAAAAACGGATACGATAAATACCAACAGAATAAAATATAGTGGCTGCATCTGTTCCCCAGGATTCTCCTAAGATCAATCCAAGCTGTAGATTTTCCATAATGTGAACAAGTCTTTCGTAGTGAAGAGCATATTCGCCGTAGCTATCGTATATTTTAATATGTAGTTCGTACCAATCTTTGTTAGCTAGTCCAATATTTAAATATTTTAAATCATGAATTCTTAAATCTTTCATGAGAGTAGAATGGTTTTCATGAATCAATAAAGATTTTTCGTATATATTTGAAAGACTAATAGGATGGTTCAAGGGATGCTTTGTAAAAGCAATGACCGTACCCTTATTGTTTTTTTCTAGTATTTCATCAAAGGTACCTATGTGTGCATGATAATCTTCTTGAACTTCATTGACTACCTTTTCAATATCACCAAAGTATCTCATAATAATGATTCTTGGAGCAATTCTTGAACGAGATACGAGATCATATTTTTGATGGTTTAAAATGTGACTTAAAACTTCGTCAACTTCTCCTTTTACTATCAACATATCTTTTATATCTGTCAAATTAAGGAGATCTTTCATTTTTTCTGTTAATAAAATGACGATATTATCTTCATTAGATTTTTCAAAGGCTGTATCTATATTACATTGAAAAGCATTGAAATGACTTTTAAAATAATTAATGACTTCACCAATATAAGAGCTTTCTAAAATTAAAATCTTTGGACCACTTCTTATGATAGAAAACATAATATCCCCCCATTTAAAATCCAATTTTGAACTTACCTAATCGACTGTCATCTGTACCATAGGGATATGGTAGCGTAAATATTCTTTTGCTCTTAAGTAAAATGATATTGATGCCTAAAATCCCATTTAGATAAATTTTTTCATCTTCTATCTTACTGTTAATTGTAACATCATGACCAAATAAATTGTATTGAGATGAAGACTTTCTTATTTCATCAGGAAAATGAGTGATTTTTATTTCTAGATCTTCAAGATTAATTATAGCACTTTTTTCTACAATTTGGGTTCTTTTTGTTATATTATTAACGATTTTTTTGTCGTCATGATTTCCTAAAGCTAAATAGACTTTTTTAGCAGAAGAATTTTCTAATAGACCAATGAGCTGAGGGACTTTCTTTTTATATTCATCTAGTCTATAAGGATAGATTTCGAGCTTAATATTATCAACTAAATCTCCTGTGTGTATAATATAATCTGGTTGCAGCTTGGATATTAAAAAATTTAATACTGAAAAAAAGTTAGCAGGCGTATCGGATATATGGAGAAGGGTTTTTTCATTAGTTTTTAATAGTTCATCGGGAATATAGACGCTACCGATTAAAAAATAAAAAAGCTTTTTAAAATTTATCAATTAAATCAATCCTCTACTTATGGTATTTATTTAATATTATACAATAAATCCTAAGAATTATGAGGATTAAGTAATAAAAGGGTATTTTTTAATTAAGAAAGCCACAATAGATATATCTATTTGTGGCTTAATTGGTTTATTCAACAATAATTTCTTTTGAACTTTCCCATAATCCATGAAGATTACAATAGCTTAATGCGTAAAGCGTTCCTGATTTTTCGAACTTTGCATAAGTAGATACGCACGGTTCATCAAAAATATTCCCTTCACCATGAGCTCTAAATTCAAAAGTACCTAATTCAATAGGAAACTTTCCATTTTCAGGTAAGAAGAATAGTTTAAACCATGAAATATGATGCTCCATTGTATTAGGATGTTTAATAGCATCACCAATAGAAACTTTAATTTCTGTTAATGCTTCCTTTTCTATTTTTTCAGAAGCATGAATGATCGGTACATGCTTTTCACCTTTCCAATCTCCACTTTGTATCATTTGTCCTAAGTTGTTCATATATAACTCTCCTTTGTTTTTAAATTTTTTAGTATCACATGATTTATATATACCCACTTTTTCAAAAAATAACACCTTTTAAAATTTTTTTTATCATGAGTAAGGAATGAAGAATAGAATATACTAAAAAAGAGGTGAAAACTATGGAAAATAAAACAATTGATCTATTGGAAGAAAAGATGAAAAGATATAGAAAAGAGTTATTAAGTAAGTATGAAATAGATTTGATTATAAAAGATATGATAGAGGGAAAAAAAGATACAGAGGATGATTCATGATATAATAATTGGAGAAATTTAGTATAAAGGGGACAAATGATTATGAATAAAGAACGAAGGGTATATGATCTTTTAGAGGAATTAAAAATACAATACACTACCTATGAACATAAACCAGTTTTTACTATTGAAGAAGCGAATCAGTTGAACATAGATATTCAAGGGAGTCATTGTAAAAATCTTTTCATTCGAAATAGAAAAGGAAATCAACATTATCTTGTTGTTTTAATGGATTCCAAAAAAGTAGATTTAAAAGGTTTATCAAAGCAAATCTGTAGTACGAATTTAAGTTTTGCTTCAGAAGAAAGATTGCTAAAATATTTAGATCTTACACCCGGTGCTGTTACACCTTTTGGACTGATAAATGATCAGGATAAGCATGTACAAGTGTTATTAGATAAAGATTTAATAGGTTCAGAGTATATTTGTTTTCATCCTAATGTAAATACAGCAACCATTTCTATAGCTTATAAGGATTTTGAAAAGTTTTTAAGCTGGTGTAAAAATAAAGTTTTTTATGTAGAAATTCTATAATGCAAAATAAAAATATCGTCACACCTATAAAGGCGTGAAGATATTTTTTATTTTACTTTAAGGGTACGTAGGCGATTGATTGCTGCGGATAATTCAAATTTTCGAGGAAGGGCCAAATTTCCAGGATGTTTTCCCTTGTAAGGAGAAATGATTTCTAGTCCATTTTTCTCAATTTGTATATATAATTTTTCAATAAGAGTTAAAAGAGGTGTAGTGTTATCTATCAAATTTTTTGATAAATATTTTATCATAAGAGCAATGGCACGAGTTTGACTAGGATCTATTAATTGCTCTACAAAGGATAGATCAATAGTACATGTACCGTAGACGATGGTGTGAAGTCCTTTTGCATCAACTTTTTCTTTTTTTCCTCGATAAGGATTAAAGCTTTGATTTTTCATCGTTCTCTTAGAAATTTCTCCAAATTCTGTTCCACCTTCTGTTTTTCTTATATGGGCAAACTTCTTTGCAATGTCCCGTCCTTTTGTTGTTACATCTATAGCTTTGTATTCGTCTAGCATAATAATATGATCTGCAATATGAAAATAATCTCCTGACCCACCAATGACTAAAATCGTAGAAACTTTATGATTGTCATATAATTGTCTTGCTTTATCGATAAAAGGGGTAATAGGTTCCTTTTCTTTTCCAACTAATTCCTGCATGCGACCATCACGAATCATAAAGTTTGTAGCACTAGTATCCTCATCAATGAGTAAAACTTTACTATTCATTTCTAAGCTTTCAATAATATTTGTAGCTTGAGAAGTGCTTCCGCTAGCGTCTTCTGTAGAAAATCTTGTAGTATCTTTATTAAATGGGAGGTTGTTGATGAATGGAGATATATTGACCTTTTCAACGTGTCTTCCATCTTCTGCTCTTATTTTTACGGCAGTAGGATTAGTAATAACATATTCTCTTCCATCACCAAGGATATGATTATAAATGCCTCTTTCCATTGCTTTTAATAAGGTACTTTTCCCATGATATCCGCCTCCAACAATAAGGGTAATTCCCTCTGGAATAGCCATACCTCTTATAGGTTCACTGTGAGGGATGGGAATTTCAATTTCTAAAGAAGAGGGTGATGCAAAGGGAACTACGTCTTTAAACTTTAGAGGTTTGTTGCTAATACCACTTTCTCTTGGCAAAATAGAATCATTTCCGATAAAGCAAACATATTTATTTTCGTTTAAAAATTTCCGAATAGCTTGTTGTTGGTCTGTTAATTCTAAATGATTGATGAGACGTTTTTTATTGTAATTAAAAACAGCTTTTTTCATTAATCTAGGAAGATCTTCACAAAGAAGTCTTATAGCATGTTTTCCTAAAATAGTTCTCCCCCTTGCAGGAAGACCAATAGATAAACGAAATTCTATTTTTTGAGCAGCTACTTTGACAGCCGTTCTTTTTAGTATTTCTTGACCGGGTGCATCTATTAAAATCAATCCACTCTTTCCAGAACCATTTTTATTGGTATTGTAAGATTGAATGTGTTTAGCAGTTTCTCTAGCAAAAAAATCTTCAAAGGCGATTTTTCTATGTTTTGTTTCATAAAAGCTTTTTTCAAATTTCACCGTATCTTTTGAAAATTCAACTCGTATGCGAGATGGACTGGCAAAAGGATCTGCCTGAACATGATCTATATGAAGAAGAAAAGTATCTCCTCTATAGGTACCTTGAATATCTTTATAAGCTTTATAGCCTTTGCCATCTATTTGATTTAATTTTTTCTTTAAATATTCCAAATGAAAGCCTCCTTTTATGATGTGATTCATTAATGCATCAATTATATTATATCAAAAGAAGAATGATTAAAAAGAAGAAACCTACTTAATAAATTATGTTCAAAAGAATTTAGAATTATTATACAATAAAGATATTAGGGAAAATGTGTATTCAAGAAAAGAGGGGGAAGAATGGAAAAGAAAATGATTTTAGGAAAAAGAATAGAACAATGGAAAAATGATTATCCACTACTGAATCAACTAATTGAAACAGAAGAAGTATTTTGGACAAATCCTAAACATGAAAAATTCGATGAAGCTATAAGAAATATTTCTTTAACTGAAAAAGATGTAAAAGATGCTGAAGAAAGACTAGAAAGATTTGCACCCTATATTGCAAAAGTATTTCCTGAAACCCAAGAAGAAAATGGAATTATCGAGTCTAAAACTGTAAAAATTCCTCAGATGAAAGAATATCTTGAGAAAGAATTTGATCAAAAAATAGTAGGGGATTTATTATTGAAATGTGATAGCCACCTTGCCATTTCAGGTTCTATTAAAGCAAGAGGTGGAATTTATGAAGTATTAAAACATGCAGAAGATTTAGCAATAGAAGAAGGCATGCTAACAACTAAAGATGACTATTCTATTTTGGATAGTGATTCATTTAGAAAATTCTTTTCAAATTATTCTGTTGCTGTAGGTTCAACAGGAAATTTAGGACTTAGTATTGGCATTATGAGTGCGAAACTTGGTTTTAAAGTATTTGTTCATATGTCAGCAGATGCAAAAAAGTGGAAAAAAGATCTTTTAAGAAGCAAAGGGGTTACTGTAGTTGAATATGAATCAGACTATAGTAAAGCAGTAGAAGAAGGTAGAAAACAATCAGATTTAGACCCAAATAGTTACTTTGTAGATGATGAAAATTCTAAAAATCTATTCTTAGGATATGCTGTGGCAGCTTCTAGATTAAAAAAGCAGCTTGAAGAATTAAATGTAGTTGTAGATGAGGAGCATCCATTATTTGTATATCTTCCATGTGGTGTTGGAGGTGGACCAGGAGGGGTTGCCTTTGGATTAAAGCTTGTATATAAAGATCATGTACACTGCTTCTTTGCTGAGCCTACACATTCTCCATGTATGTTAATTGGTTGTATGACGAATACACATGATCAGGTATGTGTTCAAGACTTTGGAATTGATAATGTTACAGCTGCAGATGGATTAGCAGTGGGAAGAGCTTCAGGGTTTGTTGGAAAGACATTAGAGTACTTACTGAGTGGAGATTATACAGTAGATGATGATAAGCTATATATATTATTAAAAGCTTTAGCAGATACAGAAAAAATTTACCTAGAGCCTTCTGCACTTGCAGGTGTCGCTGGAGTCGTTGATTTATTTAAAACAAAGTTAGGAGAAAAATATTTAGAAGATAAAAAGTTAAAAGATAAAATGAAAAATGCAACGCATATAGCTTGGGCTACAGGTGGTAGTATGGTACCAGAAGAAGAAATGAATAAGTATTATGAAAAAGGTGCTAATTTATCTAAGAAATAATAAAATAGATGATATAGACCTTAAATCTAAAAATCATTCTCTTTATGAAAGGGGATGATTTTTGTATTTTTGATTGCTATAATAAGAGGAATAACTTATGATAAATAGGGAGGTTTATATGAAATATAAAGAGATTAAAAAAGCTATTTTTTTAGATAGACCCAATAGATTTATTGCCCATGTCCTTTTAGATGGAGAAGAAGAGATTGTCCATGTGAAAAATACAGGAAGATGCAAAGAAATTCTAAAAAAGGGTGTACCTGTAATATTGGAAAAAGCTACAAATCCTAATAGAAAAACAAAATATTCATTGGTTGGAGCCTATAAAGATCATAAACTTTTAATCAATATTGATTCCCAAATTACAAATTATGTAGCTTATGAAGCAATCCTTAATAATGGGATTGAAGAGCTTAAGGATATAGATTATCTAAAAAAAGAAGTAAAACATAAAAATTCGAGATTTGATTTTTATTATGAAAAGAAAGATCAAAAAGGATTTATTGAAGTAAAAAGTGTCACACTCGAAAAAGATGGGGAATGTATTTTTCCAGATGCACCTACTGAAAGAGGACGAAAGCACATTTATGAGTTAATAGATTTACAAAGAGATGGATATGAAAATTATATTTTATTTTTGATTCAGATAGAAAATATGAAGAGTTTTGGAGCAAATGGGATAACAGACCCTAAATTTGAAGAAGCGTTAAAAATAGCGAAAAAGAAGGGGATTAAAATATTAGCGTATGATTGTTTTATAAAGGAAGATGAATTGACTGTTAAAAACAAAGTTACAGCAATAATTGAATAAAAGGTTTTTAGGATAGATAATATACTTTATAAAGTAAGGGGGATACAAATGATTTTATCTTATGTTGCATTAGTCCTACGAATTATATTGATGTCTGTAGAAAGAATTGTAGTAAGGTTATTAGGAAATGATGAGGGTGATATTTATAGTAATACGGCTGCTAGTTTTTTGTTCTTCTTTATAGGAGCTTTGTTTTTATTACCCTTTAATTTGTTTGTAGAGATAGACAATTTTAAATTCCTTATACCCTGTTATATAAGTAGTTTGGTGTATGCAGTAGGCTTTGTTGCTTATGTGACTGCTCTAGCTACAGGAGAAGTTTCTCTTGTAACTCCGATACACAGTTTGAATGCATTGTTCTTGATGATACTATCTTTTGTATTTTTAGGAGAAGCTATAACGGTTACAAAGGTTGTTGGTGTTATAGTTATGATTGTTGGATTGTCCATATTAAAAAAAATGGGATCACCATTAAAATCTATTAAATTTATTTTTAATGATTCCTCATGCAGATGGATGCTTTTATTTGTAGTACTTCAATCTTTAGGGAGAATTGTAGATAAATATTTTTATGTATCTGCGTCCCCTGTTCTTTATTCTACAGTTTTATATTTTTTTATTGCACTCAATATATGGATTTTTCTATTTATAAAAAAGAAACGACAATACATATATGATATATTTAAGGGAAAAAAAGTGATTTCTATTATTAGTGGTGCCATCAATGGTTTTGCATATCTTTTTTTGCTCATTGCGTTAAATCATATAGAACTTAGCATAGCAGAACCTTTTACTCAGGTTTCTATGATTATTACTATGATTCTTTCTTATATATTTTTTAAAGAAAATATTAAAGAAAAGATACCAGGTTCTATTCTAATTCTTATAGGGGGATGGTTGCTACTGTATAATCAATAATATAGAGATTGTTTTGACGAAAGAGACTTCTAAAAGGGGAAGTCTTTTTTTTGTTAGAAAGAAACAGTTCCTATTTTTCGATAAAAACATAAAATAAATAATACACATATTAAAAGGTAAAGGGGGAAGGGATTTTGAGCAGACTTAATCCAGAGAAACTTTCTGTTACATTTATTCCACCAATTACTAAAGAAAATCCTATTATACCTAGGAAATATACATTAACCCATTCAGATATTACAGGAGAACTATTTTTGACAATAGGTCCTGAATATGATTATGAGGCAATTGATCCAGTTATGAGAGATGAAGTGTTAGCTCATTGGAGTAACATGAATGGACAATATATGTTCAATGCATATGTTTATGTAAATGGTCAATCAGGTATAAATTCTGC
The DNA here is from genome assembly GCA_025210525.1 of Marinisporobacter sp. Classification (GTDB taxonomy): domain Bacteria; phylum Bacillota; class Clostridia; order Peptostreptococcales; family Thermotaleaceae; genus Crassaminicella. The sequence goes on along the minus strand of JAOARP010000008.1, from coordinate 39,954 downwards.
TGCTAGGAGATATATGATTTTTAAAAGGGAATTACCTTTAGCTTTAGAAGCTATTTTTTATGGCGATAGGAAGCTGTTAAAAGAACATCCATATTTGGAGGATGCTCCTATATTTGTACATTTTTATTCTATGTATCCTCAGTATAATCGAGTAGAATATTTTGGAACACCTAAGGATTATAAAATATAGGGAGCGTAACCCAAAAAGACTTCTTTTGAGGGAGAAGTCTTTTTTGTTTGTCATCTTTACATGGAATAAAATCAATGATAAATTATGTTATAAGATAGCACTGAAATAGTTAAGGAATAAAATATTTTTGAGGTGAAACAATTGAAATTACAGGAGAAAATAGAAAATTTACCAATATTTCCTGGCATTTATATGATGAAAGACAAAGAAGAAAATATTTTGTATGTTGGTAAATCAAAGCATTTAAGAAAAAGAGTGAAAAGTTATTTTTATTCCAATGAACGACAAATGAATAAAATTAAAAGGATGGTAACCCATATAGAAGATATTGATTATATTGTTACAGATACAGAGCTAGAAGCTCTTTTATTAGAATGTAAAATGATTAAGAAATATCAACCCCTATATAATCGATTAATGAAGAATGAACAGAAATATTGTTATTTAAAGGTTACAAAAGACAAGGGATTATCTTTAGCTTATAGCGTTAATGAGGATGAAAAATATTATGGACCTTTTATGAGCAGGAAGATGGTTGATGAGTTGATTAATTTTTTTGATGCTATTATGCCCATTTCTTATGATGAAGGACAATATGATTTTAAATATCAGGTAATACGGAATATATCTTATATAAATGAAAAAGATCAACAGATGCATACGGAAAATATATGTAGAATTATTGAAGAAGATATAAAAAAGTTTACAGAAGTATTAGAAGAAAAAATGAAAAAACATGCTAAAATGCTCCAGTTTGAACGGGCGAAATTTTATCAAAATGGCATACAATTACTTGAACAATTATTAAGGTTTCAAAAGTTTGTAAAAGAAACAATGGAGCAGAAAATGATTTTAGCAGTAGAGCCAATAGATCTAGAGAGTTTTAAGCTGTTCCTTATTCAGGGAAATCAAATTATGTATAAGGAAAAAATCATGTATGCATCTATAGAAAACCAAGAAGCTGTAGACTTATTAGAAAAAAACTTAAAAAATATTTTATCAAATGAGAGCATGAAGAAAAACAAATTTATTGAAAAGGAATCTATAGATGTTTTGCTGATTATATACAATTACTTGTATAATCAGCAAAATCCTATGTTATTTATTGAAATAAATGAAGATAATAAATGTATGAGTAGTGAAGTGAAAGAACTGATTAAGAGGTGGTAGTGCAAAAAAAGAAATTGATTTGAGGAATTGAAATTTATCGAAATTTCATTTATAATAGATATGAAACCGGTAACACGGTTTGATTTGCTACCTATTTTATGGGGCATATAGGGAGGAACAAAAATGCCTATTACAATTAATGATATTGCTAGGGAATCAGGAGTATCTCGTGCAACTGTATCGAGAGTTTTAAATGATTCTGGATATGTAAAGGATGAAACAAGACAAAAGGTTTTAAAAGCAATAAAAGAATTAAATTATACACCTAGTGCTATTGCTCGTAGTTTATCTACAAGAAAAACAAATACAATAGGGGTAATTGTTCCTGAAATCAATGATCCATTCTTTGGAGAAGTGATTAAAGGCGTTAGTGAGGTAGCAGACGAACATAATCTGAATATTATTTTATTTAATACGAATGATAATGTAAAAAAGGAATTAAAAGCGTTACAGCTTTTGAAAGAGCAAAGAATTCAAGGGATTCTCATTACACCTACCCTTACAGAAAAAAAAGAAAATCGTGAATATTTAGGAACACTTGAAAAATTTGGGATACCTGTGATTTTAATAGATGGACATGTGAAATATGAAAACTTTAGTGGTGTTTTCATTGATCATATAAAGGGTGCTTATGATGGAACAGAAGCGCTTATTAAAGAAGGACATAAAAAAATAGCTATTATCAATGGGCAGATGGATTCAAGACCTGCTAAAGAAAGATTTATTGGATATAAAAAAGCATTAGAGGAGTATGGTATTCCTTTAGAAGAAAGATATATTTTTTATGGGGAATACAAGTATGAAGATGCTTATGAAACAACAAAGGAAATATTAAAGATGGAAGATCCCCCTACTGCTATTTTTGTGAGTAGTAATATGATGATTTTAGGATGTATGAAGGCATTTTATGAAAAAAATGTTAATGTCCCAGAGGATATAGCTATTATAGGATTTGATAAATTAGAAGTTTTAAACATTATAGGGATGAATATTAGTTGTATTAATGGGCCTACCTTAGAGCTAGGGCGAAAAGGAATGAAAATGCTAATAGATCGTCTAAATGATGAAAAAAATAAAGAAATCAAAAGAAAGGTTCTTCTACCAGAGATTATCTTAAATGGATCAGAAAAATATATTGAAAAATAGATGTGAATGATTCATCATTCACATCTCAGATTACAAAGGTATGTAACCGATTACATGAATTGAATACTTATAAAATTTAAATATTAAATAATAAAAGGAGAGGATTAAAATGAAAATGCAACAATATATTGATCACACATTATTAAAACCACAATCTACAGAGGAACAAATCAAAAAAGTTTGTGCTGAAGCAAGAGAATATGGATTTGCTTCTGTATGTGTAAATGCATATTATACTTCCCTTGTAAGAGCTGAGTTAGAAGGAACAAACGTAAAAACATGTGTGGTTGTAGGATTTCCACTAGGGGCTACAACAAAGGAAGTAAAAGCCTTTGAGACAAAGCAAGCTATTGAAAATGGAGCACAAGAAATTGATATGGTAATCAATGTAGGTGCATTAAAGGACAAAAAATATGATGTAGTAAAAGAAGATATCAAAGCAGTAGTAGATGCAGCAAAGGATCAAGCGTTAGTAAAAGTAATTATAGAAGCTTGTCTTTTAACGGATGAAGAAAAAGTGAAGGTATGTGAGCTTTCAAAGGAAGCTGGAGCTGATTTTGTAAAAACTTCAACAGGATTCTCAACAGGTGGAGCAACTGTAGAAGATATAGCACTTATGAGAAAAACAGTAGGACCTGATTTAGGTGTCAAAGCTTCTGGTGGTGTAAGAACAAGAGAAGACGCAGACGCAGTTATAAAAGCAGGAGCTAGTCGTATAGGAGCTAGTGCTTCTATTGCTATCGTTGAAGGAAAAAAGGATGAAAGTGCTGGATATTAATATCTAGCCTTTATGGATAAGGAAAACATTTGCAAATTACGAGGTGATTATAAATGAGAATGTATGATTTGATTATGAAAAAAAGAAATGGTAAAGAACTAACAACTGAAGAAATCAACTATTTTATACAAGGTTATACAAAAGGAGAGATTCCTGATTATCAAGTTTCAGCTTTAATGATGGCTATTTATTTTCAAAAAATGAATAAACGAGAAACGGCTGATTTAACAAAGGCTATGGTAGATAGTGGAGAGATCATTGATTTATCAGCTATTGAAGGAGTAAAGGTTGACAAACATAGTACAGGTGGTGTAGGAGATACGACTACATTAATCCTTGGGCCTATTGTTGCTGCAGCTGGAGCACCTGTTGCAAAAATGTCAGGAAGAGGTCTTGGACATACAGGAGGAACTATTGATAAATTAGAGTCTTTTGAAGGATTTTCTGTAGATATGTCTGTTGAAAAGTTTATACAAAATGTAAATGAGAAGAAAATTGCTATAGGAGGGCAAACTGCCAACTTAGCACCAGCAGATAAAAAATTATATGCCCTTCGCGATGTTACTGCAACTGTTGATAATATGTCTTTGATTGCAAGTAGTATTATGAGTAAAAAAATTGCATCAGGAGCAGACGCTATTGTTCTTGATGTGAAAACAGGTAGTGGTGCTTTTATGAAGGAAGAAGAAGATGCTTTTTCATTGGCAAAAGAAATGGTAGACATAGGAACACATATTGGTAGAAATACAATTGGTGTAATAACGGATATGGATCAACCTTTAGGTTTTGCTGTTGGAAATGCATTAGAAGTAAAAGAAGCTATTGATACACTAAAAGGAAAAGGACCAAAAGATCTTACAGAACTTTGCTTAGTTTTAGGATCACATATGCTCGTTTTAGGAGAAAGAGCGAGTTCTGTTGAAGAAGCAAGAAAAATCCTTGAAGATATTATTGCATCAGGGGATGGTGCAGAAAAGCTTAAAGAACTTGTCTTAGCGCAAGGGGGAAACCCAGAAGTTGTTGACAATCCATCATTACTACCTACTGCAAGTATTGTGGAGCCAGTATTAGCTATTGAAGAAGGTTATGTAAAAGGGATAAAGGCTGATGATATAGGAAGAGCAGCCTTAGTCCTTGGTGCAGGTCGTGAAACGAAGGAAAGTGAAATAGATTTAGCCGTAGGAATTGTTCTTCAGAAAAAAATTGGAGATTTCGTTAAAAAAGGAGAAGTTCTTGCTACGATTCATGCCAATAATATAGAGAAACAAAAAACAGCTACAGCTATGATTGTAGATGCGTATGAAATCGTTGAAGAAAAGATAGAAGCAAAAGCTTTAATTAAAGGGATTGTTTCAAAGGATGGAATAAACAAACTTTAAAAAGGGAAAAATGTGGTAGATGAATACATGTCTACCACATTTTTGAATTTATCTAAGAAGGTATTGTGTTAAGGAGAGTATATGTCAACAAATAACAAAAAATAAATGTTTTTGTATATTGAAAAAATATTTGTTTTTAGGGTATTATAGTATATGATTCATAAAATTTATTTAATCAAAAAATTATCATTTTTTATAGAAATTATATTGACATTATAGCAATAAAATATATATAATTTTTCTTAGAATTCAAATAGAAATGAGGAATGGTAGTTGGCAAAAAATATTACAAACAAGATAAAATTATATGGGTTTAATAACCTAACAAAATCACTTAGTTTTAATATCTATGATATTTGTTACACAAAAACTGAAGAGGATAGAAAACGATATATTGAGTATATTGATGAACAGTATAATTCTGAAAGATTAACAAGAATTTTAACAAATGTTACAGAAACTATAGGAGCAAGTGTTTTAAATGTTGCAAAACAAGATTATGATCCTCAGGGAGCAAGTGTAACACTATTGATTTCAGAAGAGGAAGTACCTCTATATGTGCTAGATCCTTCTTGTAATAGAGGAAATCTAACACCTATTCGTGAAAATATCGTCGGACATTTAGATAAAAGTCATGTAACGGTGCATACTTACCCTGAAAGTCATCCTCAAAATGATATTAGTACATTTAGGGTAGATATTGACGTGGCTACTTGTGGAGAAATTTCTCCGCTTAAAGCTTTAAATTATCTAATAGGTAGTTTTGATTCAGATATCATTACTATAGATTATAGAGTAAGAGGCTTTACTAGAGATATAGATGGTAAAAAGCATTTTATAGATCATGATATTAATTCTATACAAAATTTTATTGCCAAAGAAACTATTAGGAGATATAGTTTAATTGATATGAATATTTATCAATCAAATATATTCCATACAAAGATGAAACTAAAGGAATTCAAACTAGATGATTATTTATTTGAAAAGGACGAGGAAGATTTAAGTACAGAAGAGAAAGAATCCATTATTAAGAAATTAGATAGAGAAATGACAGAAATCTTTTATGGAATTAATGTTCCAGAAGCTTAAAGTTTATATGAAAGAAAATTTCATGAGTTTAGAGAATTGTTCTCTAAGCTCATTTTTAATAAGAGGGGAATATGTTATACTGTAATCATGGCAATTGTATTTGCAAAATATTCATGAGAAAAGCTCCCACTGAATAAAGTAGGATTTTTATAACATAAAGATGGAGATGATATATATGAAGATGTGTTCTGTTTGTAAGAAAAATATAGCTATTGTATTTACATCACAAATTGAAAATGGAAAAACTGAAATCAAAGGTTTATGTATAGAATGTGCAAAAAAGATGGGAATTCCTGTAGTAGACCAATTGATGAAGCAAGCTGGAATGAATCCAGAAGATATTGAAAATTTAACAGAACAAATGAAAGATATGTTCCAAGACATGGATATGGATGGATTAGAGGATGAAAATTTCTTTGAGAATCTTGCTGAAGGAGGATTTCCATTCATGAAAGAAGATTTTCAAAAAGAAGATAAAGTAGAAAAAGATGAGCCTTCAGCCACTGTGAAAGAAGAGGCAAAGCATGAGAAAAAAAATAAAAAAGCTAAAAAGAAGAAGTTCTTAGAACAGTATGGAACGAATTTAACAGAAAAGGCTAAGAATGATGAAGTAGATAAGATTATTGGAAGAAATAGAGAAATTGATCGAGTGGTACAAATATTAAATAGAAGAACAAAGAATAATCCTATATTGATTGGAGAGCCAGGTGTTGGGAAAACTGCTATAGCAGAGGGACTCGCTGTTCGAATTGTTAATAAACAGGTTCCAGCGAAATTATTCCATCATGAAATCTATCTTCTTGATTTGACAGCGGTTGTAGCAGGAACTCAATTTAGAGGGCAGTTTGAAGGACGTATGAAATCCATCATAAAAGAAGCAACCGAGTGTGGCAATGTGATTTTAGTCATTGATGAAGTCCATAATATTATGGGAGCTGGAGAAGTACATGGTGGAGTGATGAATGCAGCAAATATTTTGAAGCCAGCTCTTGCACGAGGGGATATTCAAGTAATAGGTGCAACGACTCTTGAAGAATATAGAAAACATATAGAAAAAGATGCTGCCCTTGAAAGAAGGTTCCAGCCTGTTTTAGTAGAAGAGCCGAATATTGATGAGACCATTGAAATATTAGAAGGAATAAAGGATTATTATGAAGATTATCATAAAATAAAAATATCAAAAGAAGCCATTGTAGCAGCTGCTAATTTATCAGAAAAGTATATTACAGATAGATTCCTTCCTGATAAAGCTATTGATGTAATCGATGAAGCTGGTTCACGGGCAAATTTAAAGAACCAAGGACTTGTAGAAATAGAATCTTTAAAGGAAGAGCTTAAAAAAATAAAAGAAGAAAAAGAAAGAGCAGCTATCCATAATGATTTTGAAAAAGCAGCAGCGTGTAAAATGGAAGAATTTAAAATAGAAGAAAAAATCAATAAAATCAAAGAGGATTGTCAATTAGAAATTACTATAGAAGATATTGCCTTTGTTATTGAAGCTTGGACAAAAATTCCTGTTCAAAGGATTACAGAAGAAGAAGCGAAGAAGCTTTTAAATCTAGAGGATCGATTACATCAAAGAGTCATTGGACAACATAAGGCAGTTACTAGTTTATCAAAAGCAATACGACGTAATCGTTCAGGATTTAGAAAAAAGAAAAAACCTGCTTCATTTATTTTCGTAGGACCTACAGGGGTAGGAAAAACAGAGCTTGTAAAGACACTTGCCTTCGAGCTTTTTGGAAGTGAAGAAGCTATGATTCGAATTGATATGTCTGAATATATGGAAAAGCATACGGTTTCTAAATTAATCGGGGCGCCTCCAGGATATGTAGGATATGATCAAGGAGGACAGCTTACAGAAAAGGTAAGAAGAAAGCCATATTCAGTGATCCTTTTAGATGAAATAGAAAAAGCCCATGCTGATGTATTCAATATGCTTCTTCAAATTCTTGAAGATGGAAGATTAACAGATAGTCAAGGAAGAACTGTATTCTTTGAAAATACAGTGATTGTTATGACTTCTAATGCAGGAACTAATTTTAAATCTAATAGCATTGGTTTTGGTAAAGATAATTATAATGCTTTGGAAAATCGTGTAAAAGATGCTTTAAGAGAAACTTTCAGACCAGAATTTTTAAATAGAGTAGATGAAACTATTACATTTACACATTTATCTAAAGAGGAATTAAGAAAGATTATTGATTTGATGTTAAAAGAAGTAATGGAAGAAGCCAAAGAAAAAGAAATAAAAATAAATGTTTTAGATGAAGTAAAAGACTTTATACTAGAAAAGGGATATGATAAAAAATATGGAGCAAGACCTTTAAGAAGAACGATTCAAAAATATATAGAAGATGAAATTGCTGAAAAATATTTATTAGGAGAGATTAAAGAAGATTCTAATGTAAAAATAGAATTAGAAGATGAGAAAATATTAATAAAATCTATTATGAAAAATATACTAGATAAATAGAAAAGCAAAAATCAGTTCAAATTATCATTTTGGGCTGATTTTTATTTTTTGTAAAAATAGAGTCAAGTTTAATAGAGAATTTATAAAACTAGTAAAATTGATTTCAGGTACACATAATAATTATAGATGAATTAGTAAAATAAAAAATTTAGATCAACATTTTATGAAGGGATGAAAATATATTATGAAAAAAGGAGTTACTTTTATAATACTTTCTTGCTTATTACTTATAAGTGGATGTAGTCAAAAGGAATATTTGAAGAATTTTACTGCTGATCAATCTAAAAAAGATGAATATTATGTAACAATGAAAAGAGATTTATTATGTTTGATGATGGCTTATCCTGAAGATATTACTGGAGTAGAAAAAGGGAAAAAAGATAGGGTTTATATCCTTATGAAATCAGGAAAGAAAATTCTTTATGATGATAAAGAGAAGAAAAACGATCAACAAAAGCTTCAAAATCCAGATTTGCAAGATATGATGGAACAAATTTATCCTCTCGCTCCAAGTCAGTGTTTAATGGAGAAGGGCTGTGACCCTGGTCGCATTCGTGTATATCCATTATTAAAAGAAGTATATGGAGGATCAAAGAGTCAGATTGAGTCTAATCTTAAGAATTTAAGAATTGGTCATAAATATTATCCATTTAATCAAAATAATAAAGCAAGAGAATTTTTAAAAAAAGCGTTAGGGGAAAGTCTTCTTTTAGCACAAGAAAAGCAAAAGCTATATGCTTTTATCGTTCCTCCTAGTGGAACCTTTAATTATCGTTTGATTGCAGGAACAAATCGACTAAGCCCTCATTCCTTTGGAACGGCCATTGATCTTAAACGGGATAAAAGGGATTATTGGAAGTGGACATCTCGTGAGGAAGGAGAGAAAAGATTGAAGATTTATCCTCGAGAGATTGTACAGATCTTTGAAAAAAACAATTTTATTTGGGGCGGAAAGTGGGCACATTTTGATATTCTTCATTTTGAGTATCGACCAGAGCTGATCTTAAAGGCTAGATATTTTTCCAGTAGACCTAATAATGATCAAATCTGGTATGATGGCATAAATACTATGGATATAAGTACAAAAAAATATATTCAAATAATTGATGAAGGATTAAAATAAAGCTTGCCAAAAGTTTGGCAAGCTTTTAATCCTTATTTAACTTCTACGATCCATCCTTCAGGAGCTTCTACATCTCCAAATTGAATACCATAAAGGGTATCATAAAGTTTTTTTGTAACAGGACCAACTTCTGTTTCACTATGGAATACATGAAGTTCTCCTTTATATTGTATGCCACCAATAGGTGTGATAACAGCTGCAGTTCCGCAGGCACCTGTTTCTTTAAATTCATCTAAATTATCGATATGAACATCTCTTTCTTCTACTTCCATGTTAAGGTATTCTTTTGCAACATGTAGTAAGGAGTATTTTGTAATACTAGGAAGAATAGATGGTGATTTTGGTGTTACAAATTTATTATCCTTAGTAATACCAAAGAAATTAGCTGCTCCAACCTCTTCGATTTTCGTATGTGTCATTGGATCAAGATAAATACAATCAGCAAAACCTTTTTCTGCAGCTAATTCATGAGGATAAAGACTTCCAGCATAGTTTCCTCCTACCTTTGCTGCTCCTGTACCAAATGGTGCTGCTCTATCATATTCTGAAACGATAAAGTTTACAGGATTCATTCCACCTTTAAAATAAGGACCTACAGGAACACAGAATATGCAGAATATGTACTCAGGAGCTGGTTTTACCCCTACATTATTTCCTACACCGATAACAAATGGTCTAAGATAAAGAGTTGCGCCAGTTCCATAAGGTGGAACGTAATGTTCATTAGCTTTAACTACTTGGATACAAGCATCTATAAATTTTTCAACTGGTATTTCAGGCATTAAAATACGTTTGCAACTATCATTAAGACGATTTGCATTTCGATCAGGTCTGAATAATTGAATTTTTCCTTGTTTTGTACGATATGCTTTTAATCCTTCAAAACATTGTTGTCCATAATGAAGGGCTGTGGAAGCTTCACTAATAGAAAGTTTATTATCTTCAACTAATTTGCCTTCATCCCATTGACCATCTTTCCATCTTGAAACATAACGTAGATCTGTTTTAATATAACTAAATCCTAAGTTATTCCAATCGATGTTTACTGTTTTGCTCATAGTACCCCTCCTCAAAAAAAGTGAATTTTTTTAAAATTATAAGTAAAAATATAATAAATCTAAGAAAAGTAATGTGAATAGATTTACTTTTCTATATAAATTGAAAATAATGTACATACCTATTATAGCATAATAAAGAAGCATATATTACACTATTCATAAGATAGATAAATATTTTTACATTTATTATATGCTTTTGGGTTTTAAGTAAAATATTTCAAAGTCTCCAGAATAAAATTTAAAAATAAGATTCTTGTAAAAAAAAATAATATATGATAAACTCAGGGTAAACGTTTTACTAAAACGTTTACCCTGATGATTCGTAAATTTTATAGAGAAATAAGGAGTGCTTATGAAGATCACTATTAAGGATATAGCCAATGAAGCAGGAGTATCTACGGCAACTGTTTCTAAAATTTTAAATAAAAAAGATCATAATATAAGTGAAAAAACTAGAAAAAAAGTGCTGGGGATTATAAAGGAAAAAAATTATATTCCCAATACGGTTGCAAGAAGTTTAGTTACTAAGCAAACAAAAACTATTGGATTAGTTATTCCTGATATTACTAATCCCTTTTTTCCTGAATTAGTTAGAGGGGCAGAGGACTGCGCCAGTGCTTATGGTTATAATATATTTTTCTGCAATACAGACGATAAAATAGAAAAGGAAGAAAAATATATAAACATGTTAGTTGAAAAAATGGTAGATGGCATTATATTTACGCAATCGGCTAACAATAATGAAGAATTTAATCACCTAAATCAAATTAGAAAACCTATGGTTTTGATCGATAGAGATATAGACATCCCAAATATTAAAGGAAAAGTTTTAGTAGATAATTTTAATGGGGCATATAAAGGGGTAAGCTATTTAATTAGAAAAGGATACAAAGAAATTGCGTTTATTTCAGGACCATTTTCTACTAAAACATCTTTAGATCGATTAGAAGGATATAAGAAAGCTTTAAAAGAAAATGATATTTTCTTTGAGGATACTTTTGTAGTAGAAGGGGAATATAAAGAAGGATGGGGTAAAAAAGCTATTGAAATATTAATGAGCAAAAACATTTCCTTTGATGCAGTATTTTGTGCAAACGATATTATTGCCCTTAGTGCAATGAAGTTTTTAAAGGAAGTAGGAATGTGTATTCCCGAAGACGTGGGGATTTTAGGATATGATGATATCTATATGGCAAAACTAATAGAACCGGCTTTAACGACTATTAGCCAACCTAATTATAAAATGGGATATGAAGCGGTAAAGCTTTTGATAGAAATTATAGAAAATGGAAAAGCAAAGGAACCGCTAGTTAGATTAAATACAGAATTAGTCGTTAGACAATCCACATAATAGATAAAAGAATTTTTATCTTTAATTTTTTTTACCTAACAAGGTAAACGTTTAACTTAAGGAGGGGACTGGATGATTGTAGTAGTAGGAAGTTTAAATATGGATTTAGTAACACAAGTTAAAGTGACACCTAAGGTGGGAGAAACTACATTAGGAAAAGGATTAGATAAAATTCCTGGAGGAAAAGGAGCTAATCAAGCAGCTGCCATGGGAAAGTTAAAGGGGAAAGTATCTATGATTGGAAGAGTGGGAGAAGATGAATTTGGGAAAACTTTAAAAGATAGTTTAAATAAGGATGGAATTAATACAGATCATATAAAGACAGCTAAAAATCCAACAGGTGTTGCTATGATTATGGTTAATGAAGATGGAGATAATTCCATTGTAGTTATTCCTGGAGCTAACTTTGATGTAAGTAAAAATGATATAGATGAAGGTCAATCTTTAATAAAGAAGTCCAATATATTGGTGACACAATTAGAAATACCCCTCGAAGTAGTTGAATATGCCCTTAAAAAGGCTAAAAATTTTAACAAATATACTATTTTAAATCCAGCACCAGCTCAAAAGTTATCAAAAGAAATCATAGAAAATGTAGATTTATTAACACCAAATGAAACGGAGCTAGAACTTTTAAGTGGAGTTGAAATAAAGAGAGAAGAAGATCTTTTAAAAGCTGGAAAAGTTATGATGGATCAAGGGGTAAAGGAATTGATCGTTACATTAGGTAGCCAAGGGGCTTTATATATGAATGAAAAAAATCATGAGTACTTTAAAGGATATAAGGTAAAGGCTGTAGATACAACAGCTGCAGGAGATAGTGTAAATGGTGCTTTAGCAGTAGCTCTTGATCAAGGAAAAACAATAGATGAAGCAGTTTGTTTTGCTATGAAGGTAGGGGCATTGACGGTTATGGAAAAGGGAGCTCAAAGTTCATTGCCCACACTAGAAAGAGTAGAAGAATTTTTCAAGTAAAAAATAGGAGGAAGGACCAATGAAGAAAGGTAAGCTAATTCATAATGAGATATCACATACAATTTCAAAATTAGGACATACAGATGGCATTACAATAGGGGATTGTGGGTTACCTATACCAGATACGGTGAAAAGAATAGATTTGGCAATTACTTTAGGGGTACCTGATTTTATTACAGTTTTTGATACAGTACTGAGCGAACAATGGGTAGAAGAAGTTATTTTAGCTGAGGAAATGGAAATTCATAGTAAGCACATGTATGAAAAAATCATTTTACGATTAAAAGAGTTAGAAAAGGAACAAGGAAATATAATAAAAATCGTAAAAATTCCTCATGAAGCATTTAAAAAGAAAACCATTGAAACAAAAGCAGTTATTCGAACTGGAGAATGTACACCCTATGCAAATATAATTTTGAAATCAGGGGTGGTCTTTTAGGAGGTGGATTACATGAAGCATACCATTTTAGAAATGAAACAGATCACGAAGGAATTTCCAGGTGTTAAAGCGCTAAAAGGAGTAGATTTTAAGATCTATAAGGGGCAGGTCATGGCACTTCTAGGAGAAAATGGTGCAGGAAAGTCAACTTTGATGAAAATCATGACAGGGGTGTATGAAAAAACTTCAGGAGAAATGTATTATGAAGGGGAGAAGATAGATTTTAAGGAACCTAAAGAGTCACAGGAAAAGGGTATAGCCATTATACATCAGGAACTGAATTTAGTAAATCAATTGACTATTGGAGAAAATATATTTCTTGGAAGAGAACCTAAAAATAGATTTGGAAAAATTGATTGGAAAACTCTTTATGATGAAGCTAAAAAGCTTTTAGATCAATTAGGAGTAGAGGAAGACCCAAAAACATTAGTAGGAGAGTTATCTGTTGGGAAGCAGCAGATGATAGAAATAGCAAAAGCATTATCCTTAAATGCAAAAGTCATTGTTATGGATGAACCGACAGATGCTTTGACAGATAAAGAAACCATTAATTTATTTAAGGTGATAAGAGAGCTTAGAGATGAAGGAAAGAGTATGGTTTATATTTCTCACAGATTAAAGGAGATATTTGAGATTTGTGATGATGTAACGATCCTAAGAGATGGAACATTTATAGCTGAAAGACCTATCCAAAAAATAAATGAAGATGAAATGGTTGAGTTAATGGTGGGAAGAAAGCTAACAGAACAATTTCCGAAGGTTAAAAGTCATATAGGAGAAACGGTTTTAGAAGTAAAAGATTTAAAAAACAAATATTTAAAGAATGTAAGCTTTTCTCTAAAAAAAGGAGAAATACTAGGAATTTCAGGATTGATGGGAGCAGGGCGTACAGAGCTTGCACAAAGTATTTATGGATATTTACCTATTGAAAGCGGAAAGCTTTATATGGAAGGAAAACTCATTACCATAAAGCACCCAAAGGATGCAATAAGAAAAGGAATTTCTTATGTATCTGAGGATAGAAAAGGAAGCGGTCTTGTTTTAGGATTAAGCGTAAAGGAAAATATGCATATTTCAGCATTAAAGAATTTAACGGGAGCTTTAGGAAAAATCAACGAGAAAAAGGAAAAAACAATCTCTCAGGAATATATTGATTCCATGTCAATTAAAACCCCTAGTATGGAGCAGATTGTGAAGAATTTAAGTGGAGGGAATCAACAAAAGGTATCTATTGCAAAAAGCTTAATGACCTTACCAAAGGTTCTTATTTTAGATGAACCTACAAGAGGTGTGGATGTAGGAGCAAAAAAAGAAATATACGATTTAATTAATACTTATAAAAAAGAAGGCATGAGCATTATTATGATTTCATCTGAAATACCAGAAATTTTGGGCATGTCGGATAGAATCCTTGTGATGCATGAAGGCGAAATCACTGGAGAGATTCAAGCAGATGAGGCTTCCCAAGAAAATATTATGCGTTATGCAATAGGTATAAAGGAGGACAAGTAGTATGAAAGAAAGTCAAAAACAACTTTTAATGAAATATAAATCTGTCATAGGACTTATTCTATTTTCATTGATTATTTCTATCATAAATCCTAGATTTATGAGGATTTCTAATATATTAAATGTCCTTAGGCAAACTTCAATTAATTCCATTATTGCAGCAGGGATGACGTTTATTATATTAACAGGTGGTATTGACCTTTCTGTAGGGTCTATACTAGCTATTACAGGTGCTGTTGTGGCTACTTTAATTTCTAGTGGAATGAATGTTTTTATAGCAGTATTGATAGGAATAGGTATTGGAGCTATTATTGGTATATTTAACGGGCTAGTGATCAGTAAAGGTAAAATTCAACCATTTATTGCCACCTTAGCTATGATGACTTTAGTACGTGGTTATACTTTAGTGTATACAGATGGAAAACCCATCAGTACAGGAGATTTAGCAGGTGCAGATTTGTTTTCAGAAATAGGATCTGGAGACTTTTTAGGAATTCCTATTCCTATATATATTATGATCATTGTTTTTGCAGTAGGGTATTATGTTTTAAAGCATACACCTTTAGGAAGATATGTTTATGCTTTAGGAGGAAATGAAGAAGCTACAAAATTATCTGGAATCAATACGGATAGAATTAAGCTTTATGTATATGGAATCAGTGGGGCGTTAGCAGCTTTAGCTGGAATTATCATTACGGCTAGATTATCTTCAGCACAGCCTCAAGCAGGTGGCGGATATGAATTAGATGCTATTGCAGCAGTCGTTTTAGGAGGAACAAGTCTAGCAGGAGGTTATGGTAGTATTTTAGGCACTATTGTAGGGGCATTAATTATTGGTATTTTAAATAATGCGCTTAATTTAATGGATGTTTCTTCATATTATCAATTGTTAGTAAAAGGCTTTGTTATATTAGTTGCGGTTTTATTAGACCGTAAACAAAATAAATAAAACAAAAAAACAATCAAGGAGGAAATTAGTATGAAAAAATTAGTTGCATTAATGTTAGTTGTGCTAGTAGCTATGGGGTTGTTTGCAGGATGCGGGAAGCAGGAAACTAAAGAATCTAATAAAATAGGTTTAGTAGTTTCAACATTGAATAATCCATTTTTCGTTACTTT
This sequence comes from Marinisporobacter sp., assembly GCA_025210525.1. GTDB lineage: Bacteria > Bacillota > Clostridia > Peptostreptococcales > Thermotaleaceae > Crassaminicella. The sequence continues at coordinate 24,149 of JAOARP010000008.1, read as the reverse complement.
GAAGGAAGGTGCAGAAGCAAAAGCAAAGGATTTAGGTTATGAATTAGTTGTTTTAGATTCACAAAATGATCCAAGTAAAGAACTTTCAAATGTAGAAGATTTAGTTACTCAAGAAGTAGCAATGATTTTAATCAACCCGACTGATTCAGATGCAGTAGGGAATGCAGTAAAAGCTGCTAACAAGGCAGAGATTCCAGTAATTACTTTAGATAGAGGAGCGAATAAAGGTGAAATAGTAACTCATATAGCTTCAGATAATATTGCTGGTGGAAAAATGGCTGGAGAGTTTATTGTAGAAAAGCTAGGAAATAAAGGAAAAGTTGTTGAGTTAGAAGGTATTGCAGGAACTTCTGCTGCAAGGGATCGTGGGCAAGGATTTAATGATGCCATTAAAGGATCTGATATTGAAGTAGTAGCAAAACAAACTGCAAATTTTGATCGTACACAAGGTTTATCCGTTATGGAAAATATCTTGCAAGCTCAGCCAGAAATCAATGCAGTATTTGCACACAATGATGAAATGGCTTTAGGTGCTTATGAAGCCATTAAGGGTTCTGAAAGAGATATTTTAGTAGTTGGTTTTGATGCAACCGATGATGCTGTAAAATCAGTAAAGAATGGTGAAATGGCTGCAACTGTAGCACAGCAACCTAGTTTAATTGGTTCATTAGGCGTTGAAAATGCTGTAAAAGTCATTAAAGGAGAAACGATAGAGAGTTCTATTCCTGTTGAACTTAAGTTGATTACTGAATAGATAATTATCAAAAGCTAATACATGAATTGGACTGAACGAGAAAAAGTAAATGGAAATAATAAAAGCTATTAGGTATGATTCTTATATTTTATAGGAGTCATACCTTTTAATTTCATAATCTCCATTTATATTTAGGTATGAATGGAATTATTTTTATTTTTGCTGATGGCATTATATTGTGACATATTGGACTTTTTTTCTACAAATTAGACTTTTATAAATATAATGTATTTTGAAAAATCCAGTATAGATTTTATTTGGATTATATGGTATTATTGTTTTTCGTGACACTATAAGAATTGGAGGAAATGTATGTTATTTAATCAAGAAAAAGTTGAAAAAATGAATGTAAAAAACGAAATTTTATCAGGACTTACAGTAGCTTTAGCATTGGTGCCAGAAGCTGTAGCGTTTGCCCTTGTAGCAGGGGTTAAGCCATTGGTAGGATTATATGCAGCCTTTTTAGTAGGACTGATTACTTCTGTTTTTGGAGGAAGACCAGGAATGATTTCTGGAGCTACAGGGGGACTTGCCGTTGTTATGGTAGCACTTGTAGCACAGCATGGGGTAGAATATTTATTTGCAGCAGTAGTTGTAATGGGGATTATACAAATATTAGTAGGGGTATTAAAGCTAGGTAAATTTGTAAGGATTATTCCTCATCCGGTTATGTTAGGATTTGTAAATGGATTGGCTATTGTGATTTTTTTAGCTCAATTAAATCAATTCAAAGTAGCAGGTAGTGATGGAGTACTACATTGGATGAATGGTACAGAATTGTGGATTATGGTAGGATTAGTAGCCTTAACTATGATGATTATTTATTTTTTACCTAAACTAACAAAAGCAATACCAGCTTCCTTATTTGCAATTATTGTTGTATCGGTACTGGTAAATACTTTCAATTTAGATACAAGAACTGTTGGTGATATTGCTCGTGTTGGAGGAGGATTTCCGGCGTTTCATATGCCTAATGTACCTATAAATTTGGAAACCTTAAGAATTATATTCCCATATGCAGTTATTTTTGCTGCAGTAGGACTTATTGAATCTCTTATGACTTTAACATTAGTAGATGAGATTACAGATACAAGAGGTAGAAGTAATAAAGAATGTATGGGACAAGGACTTGCCAATATCATAACAGGCTTTTTCGGAGGAATGGGTGGCTGTGCAATGATTGGGCAGAGTATGATCAATATTAATTCTGGAGGGCGTAGAAGATTATCTGGAATCTCAGCATCCTTATTCTTATTAGGATTTATATTGTTTACGTCCAATTTGATCGAAAAAATTCCTTTAGCAGCACTAACAGGAGTAATGTTTATGGTGGTTATTGCAACCTTTGAATGGGCAAGTTTTAGAATTATGAAAAATATTCCAAAGGCAGATGCCTTTGTGATTGTTTTAGTTTCAGTAGTTACTGTACTTGAAGACTTGGCAATTGCAGTAGGAGTAGGAGTAATTGTATCTTCTTTAGTATTTGCCTGGGAAAAAGGGAAAAGAATAGATGTGAATACACATGTAGATGAAAATGGAACAAAAATATATCAAATAAGAGGAGCTTTATTCTTTGGATCTTCTCGTAATTTTATAGAAGCCTTTGATATAAAAAATGATCCAGAAGATATCATAATAGATTTTATGCATGCGAGAGTTTTTGATCATACAGGGATAGAAAGTATCAATACGTTAACAGGAAAATATAAAAGCTTAGGGAAAAAGCTTCATTTAATACATTTAAGTACAGAATGCTATACATTTATTCAAGATGCAAAAGAAATTGTTGAAGTAAATATTATTGAAGATCCAAAGTATCATATTGCATTAAATGAGTTAGGATAATATAAAGCTAATCGTAAAAAAATCTTCATTTCTATATAAAGGAATGGAGTTTTTTTATTTTACTGAAAATCTTGTAAGAAGAATGATCCTAACTGCATCATCTAGGGGATATTTCAATAATAATGTTTTAAATGGCTAAAATTCAATATATGAATACCCCTATCACCCCTAAGGGGTGATACTATTTTATGAGCATATAACCCCTTAGGGGTGTTTTTGTATAATTGTTTTAATTGTAGAATAAGGTTAAGTTATGTGATTATATAACAAATAAATGATATTTAGGGAGGCTAAAATTTATGAAATGGTATAAAGTAATATTGTTTGCTGTATTATTATCTATAATGATGAATATCACTGCATATGCAGAAGGTGAAACATTATTTAAACCTGCGACCATATCTAGACAAGAATTAGATAACTACATTAAGGAACAGCTTTATAGAAATTATCAGGTTAATAGTATAGAAACGTTGCAATTGAATGATTCAAATTATAAAAAAATCGAAGTAGGGAAAATAGGAAATGATTATGGAAAGAAAATGATTGTAAGATTTTTAGTTATAGAGGTTCCACGTTCAGGAATTGTAACACTTGAAGCAGTTGGGTCTAAGAATATGAAACTTTCAAAGGAATTATATTATCCTAAAAAAGGCTATGGAAATAAAATCTATTTAGCATCTAAAGATACGGATCTTCGTCAAGTAGAATTCGAAGAAATAAATGCTGAAAATGATTATACAGATTATTTGAAGAAGGGGTATTATGTTTTTGCTATCTCAAGTGTTTCAAATGAGATAGAAGAAAAAATAGGCATGAATTTAAAAGCAAAGTTTAATCCATTAAATACAAATGAAAATGAAAAAAACAAAAGAGAAGAAACTATAGAGAAAATGCAAAGAATAAATATACCAGCTGTAAAGAGAGGTACGGTTGGCTTTGATCAATATTTAGGGAATACGCAATCCATCGATTCAACAGATACTTTCTTATTCTCGTCTCCTAGGGACGGAAAAATTTATTTTAATATTAAATTTAGAAATGATGCATTTCTAAAACCATATTTATATGAATATGATAAAAAAAGTGGAGAAGTGAAAAAAGAAAAGGAATTTAAGTTTTTTGTCAGTCTACATGAGATCAATGAAAAGGGTAGAATAAGTTCTAGTATTTTAAAGAAAGAAAAAATTAATGCATCAGAAACAAAGATGTTAACATTAGATGTACAGAAAAATAAAAAATATGCATTGCGTATTTTATCCCAAGCTGTAGCAGGGGATGTAGGAGAAGTTTATTATGAAATAGTATCAAGTTTTAATAGAAATATAAATCAGATTCAAGTACAGCCTAAACCACAACCTAATATAAATGATCAACCAGTTGTAGAAAATAAGGGCAATAGCAAGGGGTATACTGTTAGTGGTTATAAATTTGTTCAATCAGATAAGAGGAGAGGTTTTATAAATCAAGATAAAGCTACATTAATACTTAATGGGGATGTGCATACCAATGGGAAATTAGTGAATGGAAAATATGATGGAAATGGAATAGAAAGTGTAGAATTATTTGATGTAAGAAATAAATCAATATATAGTTCTTATTCTGTTCATGGAGCTAAGTATAGTGCTTTTTATGGAGTATATGTAGATAAGCTACCAGCAGTAACCCCTCTTATAACAACGCATCATAGTTGGGCAAAGAGTATCAAAGTAGATGAGGGTACAAGAATATATAAAAGAATAACTTATACAGACCATACATGGGAGATGGTTTTAGCAAAGGGGAATTATGACGATCAAGGTGGTATTGTTATAGGGAAAAATTCAGGAAAATTAACTCCTGAACAAATAAAAAATATAAAAGAGAAACAGAAAATAAAATATTTATTTGTTGATAATTATGGAGGGCGTTCAAATAGAATGAAAATATATGAACTTTTAATCGTTAGCAATGATATAAATATGAATAAGAACAACTATTAAGATAATGGAAAGACAACTTTTTTAGGGAAGTTGTCTTTTTATGTGATAGGGTAATTTATTTAAGAATAAGAAGGAGCTTGCTTATTTTTCTTTTTAGGTGTTGTTTTACCGTTAAGTTGAATTAATATGACTGCAAATAAGATAGAAGCCATGCCAATAATTTGAGGCATTTCTAATATTTCTTTGTAAATAAGGTATCCTAATATAGCAGCAATAATCGGCTCGATACTACATATAATACTAGCTTTACCAGATTCAACATATTGTAATGCTTTTATAAATAATCCATTAGGAATTACTGTTGCTACAAATCCTATTGCAATGATGTAAAAAATAGACGTTAAGCTATTCGTTTGCTCTATTAAAGATATAGGTGATCTAAAGAACCATAAAAAAAGTGAAGCAAATATAAAAGAATATACCAAAAGGGTTTTTGGAGAATATTTTTTTGCACCAAGCTTACCTAAAATATTTTGAAGTGCAACGGTAAAGCCTGACAAAACACCCATCCCTATTCCAAATAAATTATCAAATTTTAATGCTTCAGGGTCATAGCCTTTAGAAATTAAGAAGCATCCAATGATGGATAAAATAAGAGCAAGGGTTGTTTGCAGTGTGAATTTTTCTTTGAATATAAAATAAGACATAATCATTACAAAAATTGGATTTGTAAATAATAAAACAGAAGCTGTTGCAATACTGGTATATTTTACTGCATAGGTAAAAGAGATAAACATGCCATCTAATGCAACAATTCCATAAAACATAAAAAATAGAACACTCCTAAAATCGGTTTTAAAGCACTTTGGATCTTTTATTAAATTATAGATCACATAAAAAAGTACTGCTACTGTAGGCCTAAGGGATGATATAGATAGATCGTCAAAACCTAATTCACTTAGTTTTCTTGTAAGAATAGCCATCATTCCCCAACATGCTGCGCAAATAGCAACGAATAAATAACCTTCCTTGATTTTCTTTGAATCATTCATTTGTAGTGCCTCCCTTGTAAGATAAATATAAAAAATAAAAACGCCCCCTAGATAAATTAGAAAATTTATCTAAGGGACGAATAAGTATCGTGTTATCACCCTGTTCTACGAATAAAAAAATTCGTATTCACCTTGTAACGGTGGCAAGCCGAAAAAGTATATAAATCATATGTAGATTGAATGACTAAAATTAGTATAGTGAAAATAAAATTATTTGTCAAGAGAAAATCAATAGGTGAAAAAGTTAAGCATTTGGGTAAAATCCTTTATAGATGGAAAAGATATGCTTATGAGGAGGGAATAAGCATTGAAAGAATACCTTAGCAATAGACAAATTTCATTTATAATTTTTGGAATTATCGTAGGATATGGCATTATGCCTCTTACTAAAAATATAGTAGAAAAAGCTGGAACTGGAGGATGGTTTGCATTATGCATTGCTATCGGTATAGCTATTTTTTTTACCTATATGTTTACATATCTTGGATACGTTCATGAAAATAACACAATAGATGAGTATAGTGAACGATTAACTGGAAAATTCATAGGAACTATAGTTGTTAGTATATATATTGTATATTATTTTTTAGCATTTACTATTGTAACAAGAATTGTTAGTGAATTTGTTAAACTTACAGTTTTATTAAAAACGCCTGTGTGGGCATTAAGTTTGCTCATTCTTCTTGTGTCATATTATGCAGTGGTCAAAGGATTAGGAACTATTGCTAGGATTTGTGAAATATATGGTGGAATCATCATTGTGGGATTATTAGTGATTATTTTATCTTTGCTTACTGAAGGAAAATTAATTAATTTAAGACCATTTTTTGTTGTAGAAGACACTATGAAATATTTCAAAGCAATTTCAGTAACGATAGGACCTTTAATGGGTATGGAATTAATTGGTATTATCCCTTTTGACAGGAAAATAAACGATAAAAAAATATTCAAATATACAGGTGCTATGATAATATTTATAGGAATTCTTTATATACTTGAAGTAGAAGCGTGTATAGCTATTTTAGGAGATTCTGTAGTAATTTATAAAGGGGCGTTATTGTCTGCTGTACGAAGTACAGAGATTTCAGCTTTTCAATTTTTAAGGAGACTTGATGGTGTTGTAATAGCAATTTGGCTAATGGCTGTATTTTGTACAGTTACCATATGGGCATACGGGGCTACTTATCTGATGCATAAATGTTGTAAGAAAATGAAATTTAATCGCATTGCATTGATTTTGATGACGCTATCTTTTATAGGATCAAGAATTCCTAAAACAATCGAGGAAGTAGAAAAATTTTATAAATATATAGGATACATGGGATTTATAGCTGCAGGAGTCATTCCGATTATATTATTTGTAATGACAAAGATCAAAAAGTATGATAATAAAATTTAAGAAGATAATTTTGAAGAGATAAAAATATATATTAATAGATGAATTACTTCTATGCTTAAGCATGAAGTGATTTTTTTGTAAAAAGGATAGTTTATTTTATGGTGTCTATGATTATAAAAATGAAGAAGGAAAATGATTCTATTGTATAGAAGTTAAGACAAATGATTATATATGGCAAATAGAGTCTATATAAGTAAATGGATCATGTTGAATAATGGAAAGGGGGAAGGATTAAAATGAAGGATGTGAAGATAGTTGTTATTATTTCGGCTAAAACAGAATGGAAAATAATACATGAAATTTTTGAAGAGGTTTATTTTCAGGAGTCACCCTATGGAGAATGGTTTGTAACAGATATGAATGTTGAAGAAAAGAAAGAATCAATTCTCTTTTTTTATGGAGGATGGGGGAAAATATCTGCTGCAGCGTCTACTCAATATGTAATAGATCAGTGGAAACCAAATCTAATCATCAATATGGGAACCTGTGGGGGATTTGAAGGATTGGTAGAAAGAGGAACAACTATTTTAGTAGAGAGGGCTATTGTCTATGACATCATAGAAGAAATGGATGATGCTTCTGAGGCAATTGAACACTTTAGTACAGATATAGATTTATCATGGCTTAAAGGTACATATCCACAGAAAGTAAAAAGAACCTCTATGGCTACTGGAGATAGAGATCTTCAGCCAAATGAGGTAGAAGATCTTAATGAAAAGCTTGGCGTGATTGTAGGAGATTGGGAATCTGGAGCTATTTCATGGGTAGCCAAACGCAATCAAACAAGACTGCTGATTCTTCGAGGGGTATCCGACTTAGTAGGAAGAGCTGGAGGAGAAGCCTATGGGAAAAAAGGTGTTTTTGAAGCAAATACAAGGGAAATTATGAGGAAATTTATTGGATATTTGCCTGATTGGATTAAGATAGCTATAGAGTAGAGTGTATGATTAAAAAGTCTTCGACTAAGAAGACTTTTTATAATGAAAAAATATAAATAAGCAGATTTTTACATGAACTTAGCATAGAAAAAATCATTTTGATAAATGATGAATAAAGAAGATGGATATTACTAAAATATACAAAATATGTTAAAATTATAGAGACGGAAAAGGAGGGAGATTATGAAAAAGTGGTTTAATGAAAAAATAACAGATGCAAGGGTGCTAGATTTATCTATGGAAGTGTATAAAAAGAAGTTAAAAAGCATGATAGGATATCAAATATTATTTTCTATTGTATCTATATTACTTCTATTGGTAGGGGGCCTTATATTAATACCTATGACGTATATCCTTAAAGGAGGAGGAACTGTTGGATTTATTTGTTTTGCTACAGTTATGTTTATAGGAATTGGTACATTTGTATGTATGAGTAAAGCAGGAGTTTTCCATATAGCGTATGGATATGTAAATGGAGAAGATGTAGGTGCTTCTGAAGCGGTAGGAAGGGCTTTTTCAAGCTTTGGACCATCTATTAGAGTAACTACTGCATTGGCTATATGTTTATTACCTATTGTGATTATTATGGCAGTTATGGGAGTAACAACTACGAGTATTACTATTTTTGCTAATCAATTAAAAACATTAACCTTCTTTGGAATCATGATGAATGTACTTTTATATACTTTCTTGGGAACGGTTGTTGGAAGTTATTTATTTTACACTCTTCATATTGCCATATTTGATAAAGGAAAGGGCTTCGAATCTATTAAAAAGAGTATAAAATTTGCAAAGGGAGAAGTTTTAAAAAATGCCTTTCGTGTAGTGAGTATTTTGATCTTTGAATGGGGAGTGCAAGTATCTATTTATGCAGGAATTGCAGGCATTTGTGCCTTACTTTATTTTGCACTAGGAAAGGTTGATGGAGGAGATTCGCTTATATCACAGATTATGCTATATGGAAATATAGCAAAGCCCTTTATTGATTTTATAGTAGGAATATTTTTATCACCAGTATCACCCATTATGTGGACCCTTTATTATGTGAATATGAAATATAAAAAAGAAGGATTTAAAATAAATAACATGGTTGATACACTTAAGATGGAAAAAGATCTAGTGAATACACAGCCTATTAACCTAAGCAAGGAATAAAGGAGTAAAAAAGTGAGATTGCCAAAGGAAATATTTGAAAAAAGTATAAACGAAATTATAAATAGTTCTAAATATGAGCACCTTTCAGAGAAGGAAAGTCTCTTCCAGAAGTTTTTAAAAAAACTAGGAGAAATTTTAGATAAGATCTTTGAAAAGGGAGATACTCATCCAAGCATTAGTACAAATACAACTCAAAATACTTTTATTATTATTGCAATTCTTTTAATCTGCGTTCTTATTTTTTATTTTACAAGACAAAATAGGAGTATTGATACAAACAAAAAGGTTATTTATGGGGAAACCATTGATGAAGAAACAACTTATGAAAGCTTACACAAAAAAGCCATACAATATGAAAAAGAAAAAAATTATAAGGATGCTATTAGACTTTATTTTATTGGTATCCTTGTGAGCATGAATGAAAAATCATTATGTTTTTTAGATGATTCAAAGACCAATGAGGAAATTTTGAAAGTATTAAAGGATAAAGAATTTAGTGGAGAGCATCTTTTTAAAAGTATAGGAGATTATTTTCAATATATTTGGTATGGAAATAAGGGGGTTGAAGAAGAAGGTTTTATTTGGTATAAGGGTCAAATGAATCACCTTTTTATGGAGGTCAAAAATTATCATGAAAAAGCATAAAGTTATAGGGATTATATTTTTAGTGATTATCATCTATTTAGTGAATCGTTTTAATATTATTGATCAGACCCTAGGAAAGGCAAATAAAGATAACGAATCTTTACCCCTAAATACTTCAAAGAGAGGGGTATCTATTTATTATGATACCTTAAAAGCTTTAGGTTATTCTGTTACGATTGATGCATCTTCCTTTTTAGACCGATCATCTAAAGGAATATTTATCATTACTCAAAATAAGCAGTCTCTCTCTTTTAAACTAAAGGAAACAGAAGAGTTTATTAAAAAAGGTGGAAAAATTATATATTTAACAGACAAATATAAGAAATATAAATATCCTAAGCTTTTAAAAAAGTATAAGGAAAAAGCGTTTGTATATGCTTTAGGAAAAGGAAGGGTTATGATTGGAGATATTGATCTCATTACAAATAAAACCCTCTTAAAAAATAAAGAAGGAGCTTATTTTGTTTTAAAGTGTATAGAAGATTTTAAAGGAGATATATTTTTTAATGAATATTATCGTTTCAAACAAGGGCAAACTCCTTCCTTATATCGAAATCTTCCTTTTTATGTAAAGGTTATATTGTTTCAGCTGATATTCTTTATAGCAGGAGGAATTGTCTACTTAGGAAAGAGATTTGGAAAAGCGAAAAGAATCATAGCTGAAATAGAAAGAGATGAAAATGAATATTTATATGCTGCTGCGAATCTTTATGAAAAGGGAGGAAGCATGAATATAGTATATAATGAATTTTTTATACAGCTGCAAAATGAAGTGAATAAGACCTTTAAAAGAAAAGTTAAGAAGGAAGAAGTTATGGATTTATGGGAAAGACACAGTATGCCTTATAAAGAAAAAGCTTCAAGGGTATTTCATGATCAATTATCAACCAATAATCAAAAAGATTTCATGAGGATGATAAAAGATATGGATGAATTAACACAAATGCTAGCAAAAAGGAGAGAAGTGGCTTGGAATCGATTAAAACAAAGGACTTGATTAGGAATATAAAGACTGAACTGAAGAAAGTAATCATTGAGCAGGAAGAAGTTATAGATTTGATTCTCATAGCTCTATTAACAAAGGGACATGTACTACTAGAAGGGGTACCGGGGCTTGGGAAAACTCTTTTGATTAAATCACTAGCAAAAACAATGGGAATAGATTTTAATCGGGTTCAGTTCACACCTGATTTGATGCCATCAGATATTACAGGTGCTAGAATCTATAATACAAAGGAAAGAGAGTTTGAATTTATTAAAGGACCTATATTTACAAACCTGCTATTAGGAGATGAAATCAATAGAACACCACCAAAGACTCAAGCAGGTCTTCTTGAGACTATGGAAGAAAGAAGAGTAACTATTGATGGAGTAGAATACAAATTACAAGACCCTTTTATGGTTTTTGCTACACAAAATCCAGTAGAATATGAAGGAACTTATCCACTCCCTGAAGCTTTATTAGATAGATTTTTGATGAAAATATATATAGATTATCCATCTCTACAAGGGGAAATAGAATTAATTAAAAAATATCATGAGGGATTTGACAAAACCCTTGAAAATGTAGGAATTAATGTAGTAGGAAGTAGAGAGGACTTATTAGGGTGTCAAGAGGAAATAGAAAAAATTCGTGTGGAGGATTCGTTGATTGAATATATTGCACAAATTATTTATAAAACGAGAGAGCTGTCCTTCGTAGAAATAGGAAGTAGTCCAAGAGGAGCTATTGCACTTATGCAAGCATCTAAAGCCAATGCGTTACTGAGTGAGAGAGATTTTGTCATTCCAGAGGATATCAAAAGGATTGCTTATCCAGTGCTAAGACATCGTATTATTCTAAAGCCTGAAGCCTATGTAGAAGGCATCAAAACAGATGATGTGATCAATCAAATTTTAGCAGAAGTGAAAGTTCCCCGTTAAGGGCGGTGAAAAAGTGACGATTACGAAAAAATTTATATTGTTAGTGTTAATTGGGACAGTTTTTATAGGAATGAGCATTCCCTTTGGCATATATTTTGAAATTTTTATAATGTATAATACGGTTTTACTTATTTTTACCCTTATAGATTATTTTATTACACCTATAAAAAATACTTTTGAGATAGAGAGAATAGGAGATTACAAATTATCCTTATTGGAAGAAGAGAATATAAGTGTTCGCATATATAATAAAGGGAGCTTAAAGACAAATATAGAGGTTTTGCATGAATTCCCAAATGCTTTTACCTGTAAGAACGATTATTTTAAGGAAAGTATTGATCCCCATTCTAGTCATATATTTACTTTTAAGGTTGTTCCTAATAAAAGAGGTGCATTTTCCTTTGAAGAAATATATATCAGACGATTAGGAAGGTTAGGTCTTATTAAGAAGGATTTGCTTATAAAAAATAATAAAGAATATAAAGTATATCCTAGTCTTAAAAATTTAAAAAAGTACCATATGATGCTAAAAAAAGATTATTTTTTACGTAGTGGTAATAAGCTCATTAAGAAAAAATCTGATGGGAGAGAATTTGAAAGCTTAAGAGAATATGTAAGGGGAGATGATATTCGAAAGATTAACTGGGTGAAAACTGCAAGGGAAAATAAGCTGATGATTAATCAATATGAACCAGAAAACAATAAACATATACATATATTATTAGATGCAGGAAGAACTATGAGTTATCGAGTAAATGAATATAGCAAGCTAGATTTAGCTATTAATGCAGCTGTATTTTTATCGGATGTGGTTTGCCACAATAAAGATCAATCAGGACTGATGGTATTTAATACGAAGGTGGATACCTTTGTAAAACCTTCTAAAGGAGATCATCATAGAAATACTATACTAGAAGCTCTTTATCATGTGGAAGGAACAAAGCTTACCTCGAATTATGATGAAGTACTATTCTATCTAGCTAGTAAAGAGAAAAGAAGAAGTCTAATCTGTATTTTTACAGATATGGATACCTTGCAGGAAGTATATTACATAGAAAAGGGACTAGAATACATTACTAGAAAACATGAGGTGGTCATGTTTCTAGTAAAGGATGAAAAACTAGATGAAGCTATGGAGATTGAAGTAAATAATCAAAAAGATGCCTTTGTAAAAGGCATCGGATATAAAATGAAAAATGAAAGGAAAAGAATCATCAAATCCTTAAATAGAAAAGGAGTCATTTGTATTGAATGTGATCAAGAGGATATCATCTATAAAGCTGTTAATGAATATATGAGAATAAAGAACAAAGAAGCTATATAGATGATTTTGAAAGGTTTTTATATAGGATAAGTCCTAATAATGTAAAACCTGCAAAGCTTAGTTTGATCATTGGGGAGATAGCAAGGGGGGTAAAGAAGCCTTCGATGATTCCTGCAATAACTAAAAGGAGGATACATCCTAATAATAAGCGAGCCCCTTCTTTTCCACTTTGAATAAGCATATCTAGTCGTTTATATTTACCAGGGATCAATAATCCTTTCCCTAATAATAAACCGGCTGCGCCAGCGATAAAAATAGCTGTTAATTCAATGATTCCATGGGGAAGTATGAGGGAGGCGTATTTTACTAAATCGCCATTTAAATATACAAGTCCTGTCAAAGCGCCTAATATGCAGCCATTGACAAAAAGAATATAAAGGGTACCAATCCCTAGAAATACACCGTAAACAAAAGCTCGTAGACTAACGGTAATATTGTTAATCATAATCGTACTAGACATAAGAGGATAATCCCACTCTTTATTTTTAAAGCTATAGTCAATGGTTTCTAGTATAGATTTAGGTAAAAAATATAAACTGTTTGAAGGATCCTCAAGAACTAGAATAAAGCTAATGATTGCCCCTAATAAAAAAACAAGAAAGCTTGAGACTATAAAAGGATGATATTTTCGTAATATTATTGGAAAGCCTTTTAGGATATAATCTTTAAAATCAACCCAAGGATTCTTTTGAACCGTATATAGATGATGATGGGCACTACCTACTAAAGTATTAAGGTATTTCTCAAGCTTTGATTGAGGGTAATAAGTTCTTACATAAGCTAGATGATGACTAGTAGATCTAAAAAGATACAAAAATCGTTCTGTTTTTTCTGATGGGATATTTGAGATACTTTTTTTACTGAATAAATGGATATGTTCTTCAAGTTCATCCCAATATACTTTGTTTTTTTCTATAAAAATATTTTCTTTCAATATACTCACCTCAATACTATTGTAACAAATTTTAATTAAAGGAAAAAGGAGGAAATGTTATGCAATTTGTTTCAATTACAACACCTGAAAATATTGAAGTGAAATTTAGATTAGCAGGAGTGGGAAGTCGTGTTGTTGCAGCTTTTATAGATTATTTCATTCAAGGAATGTTCTATTTAATAATTTTATTTGCTTTAGCAGGAATGAATGACCCTATGAAGTATTTAGAATCGAAAAGTTCCTATTTCTTAGCAATTGTTTTATTGGTGATTGCATGTATTAATTATGGATATTTTATTGTTTCGGAGATGGTGATGAATGGAAAGACTTTAGGAAAAAAAGCATTAGGACTAAGAACAATTAGAAAAAATGGTCAGCCTATGGATATAAAACATTCTTTGATTAGAAATCTATTTAGAATATTTGTAGATAATTATCTAGTTGGAATACTCATGATTTTCTTTAGAGATGATGATGCTAGACTTGGAGATGTATTAGCGTCTACTATGGTTATTGAAGAAGAAAAGGAAGAATTATATCATTATTTTGAAAATCTATCGGAAGAGACTAAAAGTAAGATAACAGAAGATGAAAAACAATTACTCGTTACTTATATGAATGAAAAAGATGATATATTAATTGACAAAGAAGGATTACAACAAAAGATATTAACTTATTTTACAGAAAAATATGATCAGGTAGATGAAGAAATTCTTAAGATTATAGAAAGTTAATAAAGATCCCTCCTATTACTTTTAAAAGTAATAGGAGGGATCTTTATTACTATGGTATATACACGTATTTTCAAATATTGAATATTATACCAATAAGGCAAAACATAGAAAGGAGATATAGTATGTATTATTATCCTATGTATTTTCAAAGACAAAAGAATGTTGATAATAAACGTACCTATGTACTAGATTTTAAGCAAGGAGATGTAAATGGAGATGGTATCGTTGATTATGTGTATTTAGTAGGAGATAAACCCTATGGCTCAGAAAGTCCCTTTAGGGAAAATATTACACTAAAAATTATCGATGGGAAAACAAAACGTGAAACAACTATTCCTCTTAAAGCGAATGCAGGATATGGACCTAGTCTTTTTTTAGGTGATTTTACAGGAGATCAAGTAGATGATATCTACATCAGTATATTTTCAGGAGGGAGTGGGGGATATACTTTTTACTATATATACTCATTTTTAAACAATCAACCTGAGCTAATTTTTGATTTTGAAAAATTTAATGACGAGTATGAATATGATGTAAACTATAAAGACGATTATAAGGTAGAGGTTATTAGCAAAAACACCAATACAAAGTATCTATTAGATATTCAATATAAGGGAGAGGAATATTTATCAGAGATTTATGATAAAGATGGTAAGTTGAAAAAACCTATAGAGGGATGGGTAAATCCATTAGGAGGGTTGTACCCTATTGATTTTCAAGGGGATGGCACTTATGAATTATATGCAGAGCAGAGAATTGCTGGGAGATATAATGCGGATGCTTTAGGCTATGTGCAAACATCTTTAAAATGGGATGGGAAAAAATTCGTAGATTTTTTTCAAACGGTAGGCATATTTGGTGAAGATATAAACATGGAAGAAAAGGACTAAAAAGGTATTGAATATATTTGAATTGAAAAAAATAAAATTAGAAGATGTGTTTGTAGAAGAATAGTATGGTGAGAGGAAAGATCATCCATTAGAAAGGGATGATCTTTTATATAGAGTAAGTAAATTTTTTAATAGGGTCTAGTAAAAAGTACTTTTTTACTAAAATAGTTTTTTGCAGCATTGTATCCTTGTTGATACAAAAAATTATATTTTTTATCATTAGGACGGATATTGAAGTCTATAAAAGATAGATCATTTGTATCTATTTGGATAGATCTTGCTTGGTCTTTAGAGCTATGATTATATATATCTTGTTGGATGCTCATAAAGGATGTTAATAGACTTTCTATATATTCTATGAAGCTATTTATTTTATTATATTTTGGAGTACTTTTAAATCTTGCTCCTAAAGTTTGAACATTTACACCATTAACCATCTTATCCCTAAAATAACGAGCATCAAATATTTTTATAGGATAATTTCTCATAATGCCTCCATCATTAAATATATGGGGCATTAAATTTTTAGTATCTGTATGCTCAATGATTTTTATTGATTCAAAAAAGAGGGGAATAGACATAGAGATTCTTACTGCTTGTGCAACCTCCATGTGAGGAGTTGTTTCATAGGAAAATACCTTTGAACTTTTAGTAGAAATAT
This sequence comes from Marinisporobacter sp., assembly GCA_025210525.1. Lineage (GTDB taxonomy): Bacteria > Bacillota > Clostridia > Peptostreptococcales > Thermotaleaceae > Crassaminicella. The sequence goes on along the minus strand of JAOARP010000008.1, from coordinate 7,973 downwards.
CTGTACCAATAATATATAAATCTAAAAAGGGCCGCTCTTCTTTATGAATAGTGGTGTTTTTAAAATCTTCAAAGGTATAAGGCGGAAGCTTTTTAGAAGCATCAAATTGAGAAGCTATTTGTCTTTTCATCCATTCATAAAAATATTCACTAGAATACCATCCATAATCATTCATCAACCTATATAAACAATCAATGTTTTCAAATATTTCTTCCAATTCTTTTTTAAAGGGAATTGGGACTTCTTCTAAAGAAGGATGATCGCTTTTTTGTGGAATTTTCCTATAATCTAATGTATCAGCCATTTTTTTTATATCCACAAAAGGCAAAGAAAAGCTTGTGATACATGCAGTAATAGCTCCAGCTGAGGTTCCCGCTACCCTTTTTATATTTTGTAATATACCCTGATGATATAAAAAATCCAACACACCTAAATAGGCTATTCCCAACACCCCTCCGCCTTCAAATACTAAATTTTTTATTTTATAATGGAATTTCATGAGATCACCTCTTAAAATCTGTTTATAGGGATTAAATATTGCAAAAAGATGGTGGCTAGTATCAGAACAATTGCAATATAGTTAATGCTATCATATTCAATAATAAGTTTTATTGTGCATTCCATTCAGAGGAAATACCATAGAGCTTATTTTAGAAAAGTAAATTATTAAAATGAACTTTTTAAAGGATATAATACTCTTATATATGAACGAGGGGTGATGACTTGGAGACAGAGATATTAGTTAAAAAAGCAAAAAAAGGAGACAAGGAGGCATTGGTTCAACTTATTATGATAAAAAAGCAAGAGTATTATAAACTTGCATACACATATATGAAAAATAAAGAAGATGCATTAGATGCCATGGAAGATATGATTGTAATTATTTATGAAAAGATCTATAAATTAAAAAAGGAAACGGCTTTTTATAGTTGGAGTAAAACCATTTTGGTCAATTGTTGTAAAAGTCTTTTACGAAGGAAGAAAAAAATAATTTCATTAGAAGCTATAAGAGAAGAAACTCATGAGGGTGGTTTTGAGCAAAAGGATGAAGAGCTGATGCTTAAAAAATATTTATCTCAATTAAATGAAAAGCATCAAGAAGTAATAAAACTTCGATATTTTTTAGATTTAGACTATCAAACTATAGCAGATATAGTAAAAATTCCTCTTGGAACAGTAAAATCTCGTATATCTGTAGGACTTAAGAAATTGAAAGAAAGTCTAGAGGTGAAGAATCATGAATGATGTCGAAAAGATGTTAAGGAAAAAGAAAGAAGAAATAGATAAAATAGAAGTACCAGAGGAATTAGAAATGCGGTTAAAAAATGCATTAGAAAATTCATGTTCATCTAAAACAGGAAAAAGAAAGTGGAAAATACCAGTGGCGGCTTTTTTGATAGTTATCATGATGATAGGATACAATGTGGATACTTTAGCCTTTTATGGAAGGAAGCTTGTTGGATATGACACACTTATGAGTAGTGATTTAAAAAATCTTAACCAATTGGAAAAAGGACAGATTATTGGAAAAAGTTATATCTTTAAGAATGGTGAAAAGATTATCTTAGATGGGGTTATGCTAGATGATAATCAATTATTAGCTTTTTATACACTAAAAGGGATTCGTGAAGATATAGATCATGTAGGGATCATGTTTATGGAAGGTATAGTAGGACGTCATCCTATGATGGGAGGGCAAGGAGAAATTAATGAAGAAAAGAAGGAGATAAAATGGATCATGGCTTTTGAATCTCCATACTTTTTTGAAAAAGAGTTGAAATGGAAGTTTACCTGTACTCAAGGAGATGAAATGGAGGAAGGGGAAATTACTTTTACATTAGATAGAAATAAGGCTATGGGACATACTCTAAAAAAAGAGATTAATAAAACAGCTCAAGTAGATGAGGGTGAAATACGTTTTGAGTCCATTTTAGCTTCTCCTACCATGACAGTTATAAAAGGAACTATTCAAAACATAGTAGAATTGGCTAAGGATCAAATCAGCGGTGAACGATTTAGACCTCAAGAGATAGATATAAAATTAATGGCTAATGGAGAAGAACTTTTAGAACAAGGATCAAGAATGAGTACAAATATGATGGGAATGAAGTTTGAAAAAAGATATGAACCATTGCCAACAAATCTAGATAAACTACAAATTCATTTTATAAGTTTTCAAGTGGATCATGATGTTCATGAAGAAATAAAAATAAATAAAGATGAAATGAATAAGTCATTTAAAATTCTTGATCAAAATATTACAGTCAATAAGGTTTACGAAGAAAATGGAGAGACTTATGTGACCATTACTACAGATGAAAGTGTATTGCTTTCAAAAGTAAGTTTAATAATAGATGACAGAAAAATAAATCTTGAAGAGACGATTTTTAGTGAATATGATAAGGGGAAGGATGGAAAGATTAATCATACCCGAACTCTTCATTTTCTGGGAACAGGAAAGAATTTAAAATTAGATATTCAAAGGATAAAGTATAATAAAATCTATGATCAAATCATAGACATACCTATAAATTAGAAGTTTGATTTTTAAGATTTAGTAGGTTACAAACTTTCAAAATAAGTGGCTGAGAATTATTCTTTGCCATTTATTTTGTGTAGTGGGAAGTTTTTTAATTTGTTGAAGACAAAAGTATAAAATCAAAAGAAGGAAATTTATGTAATCTTCTAGAACTTTATAGGAATATAGATAAAAATTTAATGAGTAATAATATTACTTATTATGATATGAGATAAGAAAAAGGGATAGAAAATAAAGAACACATATTGAAGAGGTGAGTGTATTGTTTTTAAAAAATATAGGGCTTGTTCTTGAGGGTGGAGGAATGAGAGGTGCATATACATCCGGTGTATTAGATGCGCTAATGGATGAAAATATAAAGTGCTCTTATGTTATTGGTGTTTCTGCTGGAGCTAATAATGGTGCGGATTTTATTGCGAAGCAGAGAGATAGAAATAAAAAAGTTTTTGTAGATATAGTAGGTGATAAGCGATATTTAGGGATAATGAATTTACTGAAAGAAGGAAGTTATTTTGGTATGAATTTTCTTTTTGATGAAGTTCCCAATGTATTAGTTCCCTTTGATTATGAGACTTTTGCTAATAATCCTGTAACCTTTAAGGTATGTACAACAGATTGTGAGGCTGGACAATCTGTTTATTTTAGTCATAAAGATTATGATGCAAAATATTTTGTTCAAAAAATATTAAGAGCTTCCTGTAGTTTGCCAATTCTTTCATTGCCTGTAGAAATAAATGGATCTAGCTATCTTGATGGAGGAATTATAGATCCTATACCAATAGATCAATCTATGAAGGAGGGTAATCCTTATAATATTATTGTATTAACAAGAAATAAAAATTATAGGAAAACTCCTTCTAAGTTGAATTTTTTAACAAATATTTTCTTATATAAGTATCCTAAGCTAATTAAAATAATTAAAACAAGATATAAAAAATACAATGATTGTGTAGAGACGATTAACGACCTTGAAAGTAAAGGATATGCATATGTTTTTCGACCTCGAAAAGAATTATCTGTTGATCGATTTGAAAAAGATATTTCAAAATTGAATGATTTATATAAACAAGGTTATGAGGAAACAATAAATCAAATGGAAAGCTTTAAAAAATGGATGAAAAGGATAGAAGAGGGAAGTACAAATGTGTAGTACTTCCTGTTTAACGATATAAATTTTTTGAAAGCTTCTTTAATTGATCTTTGTCTAAAATGTATATAGTCTGTCCATCGCATCGTATAATTCCTTTTGATTCAAGGCTATGAAAGGTTCTATGAAGATGACGATAAGTGGTACCTAAAAATTCAGAAATATCCTTAAAAGATGAATTTAAGACAATATAATCTTTATCTGTAATGTGTTCAAGTAAATAGCTAGATAAACGATTAATGAGTGGATACAAAAGATTATAAGAGCTATTGTTAGAAGTTGATTCAAGTTTGATACCTAAAGAATTAATCATGAATTTTAAGAATTTTATATTGTCATGGCATTTTTCTCTTAAGATGTTTGCTGGAATCCCTATTAAGTAACTATTTTTAACAGCTTCTACATTGGAGCAAATGGAAACATTTTTAAACAATTCAATATCACCCAATGTTCCAAATTCAGTATAAAATTCGAGAAGAAGGGATTTTCCGTTTTCTAAGACAGAGAAAATTTTGATCTTACCTTTTACAAAAAAATAATAATAAAGTAATTGATTTTTAGCCTGTAAAATGTCTTCGCCTTTTTCATAATGGTGAAGCTCCATATGAGATAATATCTCATTATCGAAAATATCATCAATATGATGTTTTTTTATGTAATGATGGAGAAGCTTTGGATTAATAATTTTTTTCATAAATCCTCCTATGTATGACATATGTCATAATCGAATTTCTAGAAACATGATAATCTATTTATAGATTATTGTAAAGTATGGAGGGAATATATGTATAAAGGTTTAGCATTAAAAACAGGAGTATTACTTGCTATGATGCTATTTTTTAATGGTATGCTGACAAGTATAACAGGAGCATATTCTAGCAACTTAATTTTTCATTTGGTAGGCTTTTTATTTATATTGGCTATTTGCATTGTCCGAAAAGAGAAAGGGCTTCATTTCAAAGAAATACCAATGGTATTTTTCTTACCTGGCGTATTAAGTGTTTTAACAATAGTATTAAACAATATGTGTATTCCTAAACTAGGGATTACATTGACTATTGGAATTAGCTTATTTGGACAATTGATCATTTCAAATTTAATTGATCATTTTGGTCTGTTTGAAATGAAAGTGAATAAGTTTAAAAAAGAAAAATTGATTGGTTTTTCTATTATTTTAGTAGGGATATTTGCTATGATATGGTTGTAGAGAGGAGAATAAAATGTATATAGGATTAGCATTTTCAACAGGGATATCAATCGTATTTGCGACGATACTCAATGGAAAGCTTGCTCAAAAGATTGGCGTACTCAATGGGGTTATGATGAATTATTTGATGGGATTAATAGCTTCTTTGATTCTTTGTTTTAGTGTAAAGGATCATATTCCTTCCTTTGAGATTTTGAATTTAGCTCCATGGTATTATTTTTTAGGTGGTTTTATTGGTGTAGCAGTAGTTTTTTTGTTTAATATTACAGTTCCACACATTCCAGCTGTATATATTGTAATATTACCTTTTATTGGACAGATGTTAACAAGTTCTGTAATAGATTATTTTTATTTAGATATTTTTTCAAAGGGAAAAGTGATTGGGGGAGTATTATTTCTTGTAGGATTAATATATAATGCAAGAGTGGATCAAAAATATGAAAATAAACATGTAGTTGAAGATAGATAAAGGATTGTATATTTTGAAAGTAGCTTGAACTCGGAGGTTAGTAAAATGAAAGATAAAAAGAGGAGTTATAAAATAGTAGCTCCTAAAATACCTAAAGAATTAGATGAATTTTATTTTTCTAATGATCATATTGAAAATGAAGATACCTTCTGTATGAGTATTGTTGCTGATTGTTCTATTGAATATCAAACTGCTCAACAAGTAAGTTTTAAACAGATGATATTTAGGAATGTCATCTTCAAAGAAGTATCCTTTGAAGGGATTGATATAACAGATGTTAGATTTGAAAATTGTGATTTATCAAATGTAGATTTTCGAGGAGCAATTATCCATAGAGTAGAAATGATAAATTGTAAAATTTTAGGCATTGATTTAAGTGAAGCAACACTGCAAAATGTAATATTTGAGGATTGTAATGGCAGCTATGCTTTTTTTAGATTTACAAAGTGGAAACAGGTGAATTTTAAAAATTGTGTATTGAATGACGCTGATTTTCAAGAAGCTAATTTTACTAAGGTTGGATTTGATCATTGTAATTTAGAACAATCCCAAATGTCAGGAACAAAATTAAAAGGAATAGATTTTAGTAATTGTGAAATAGAAGGGATGGGTGTAAGAATAGAGGATTTGTATGGCGCTATTGTTTCACCTATACAAGCAATTTCACTCTCAAAATTACTGGGGATTGTGGTGAAAATGTAAGGACATAAGCTGTTGTTTATTTAATGAGAATTTAGGGAACTGCATATAATAAAATGATAGATGATTGTAAAAAAATTGAAATATCAAATAAAAAGTATATGGTTATATATTGACAAACGTTTTCCTCTTGTGTTATTATGGGTATAACAATCGAATGATAAATTAGGTGTGTTACTGTGATGCAGGCGTAAACCTATGTACAAATACAAGAAGAAGGGTATTTGTGTGTAGGTTTGCGCCTTTTTATTTTAACATTTGTACAGGAGGGGTTGTATTGGGGAAATATAATTTTAGGATATTAAAGATTTTAAATAATAATATTGTTTTAGCTTATGATTTTCAAAACAAAGAAGATACTATATTAATAGGTACAGGTATAGGTTTTGGAAAAAAAGAGGATAAAAAGGTCTATATTCCAAAGGATAAGATACAAAAATCTTTTATAGGCTATGACGAAAAGATGAAAAATAAGTATTTTAGTCTTGTAAAACAAATAGATCCTAAGATTATAGAAATAAGTGAAGTAATTATAGAGAAAGCAGAAAATAAATTAGGTGAGTTAAACAAACATATTCATATTCTCCTTACAGATCACATTGGTTTTGCAATTGAGCGGGTTCGAACAGGACTTGAAATAACCAATCCCTTTATTGACGAAATTAAACTATTATATCCAGATGAATTTACTATTGCATTCCAGGGGATTAAAATGATTAAGGAAATACTAGGAGTTGATCTAGGATATGGTGAAATAGGATTTATAGCTATGCATCTACATTCAGCCAGGAAGAATATCCATGTAAAAGAAACTATAAAAAATACTAGATTATTATATGAAATCATTGAAATTGTAGAAAAAAATTTAAATATAAAACTATGCAAAACAGATTATGATTATAAAAGATTAATTAATCATTTACAAGGGACATTAAATAGAATAAAAAATAATATATATATAGAAAATCCCCTTTTAGAAAATATAAAGGAAAACTTTAAAGAATCCTATGAAATTATAAAGAAAATAAAAATTAAAATCGAAGAAGTATATGAGGTAAAGGTTCCAGAACAGGAACTAGGATATATGGTCATTCATATACAAAGATTAAAAACTAAATGAAAAATCAGGAACGTTACTGTTAAATCAGGCGTAAACCTATTAGACGGAAAAAATTTTTCTGTCTTATGGTTTATGCCTTTTTTATATACGCACTTATTAAAAAAAAGGAGGAATTATTATGAGTAATATGTTTGGAAAACTTCAAAAGCTGGGTAAATCTTTAATGTTACCTATTGCAGTAATGCCAGTAGTAGCCTTACTTTTAAGATTTGGGGTGCTACTAGATATTCCTTTTATTACAGCAGCTGGGGATGCTGTGTTTGGTCATTTACCATTATTATTTGCTATTGGTGTAGCCATAGGGATTGCAAAAGATAATCATGGGGCAGCAGGACTTGCTGGTGCTATAGGATATTTTACAGCTACAGCTGTTGCACCAACCTTTAATGAAGCCATAGAAGTGAAAAAAATGGGTGTTTTAGCAGGGATGATTGCAGGGATTGTAGCAGGAAATTTGTATAATAAGTATCATGATATTAAATTGCCAGACTTTTTAGGGTTCTTTGGTGGCAAGCGTTTTGTTCCAATCGTAACGTCTTTTGCATCTATTCTTATAGGAGTTGCATATGGGTTTGTATGGCCATCTGTTCAAGGAATCATTGATGGAGTAGCTAATTGGATTATAGGGGCAGGTGCTCCAGGATATTTTGTATTTGGTACAGTCAATAGATTATTAATTCCTACAGGACTTCATCATATATTAAATAGTGTTGTTTGGTTTGTATTTGGAGAATTTAATGGAGCTACAGGAGATTTAGGAAGATTTTTTGCAGGAGATCCAAATGCAGGTGT
>JAOARP010000007.1 GCA_025210525.1 Marinisporobacter sp. | reverse complement strand
ATAAAAAGAATCATGTATGGCAAAGCAAGTTTCCAATTATTAAGAAAAAAAGTTATGTCTGTATAAATATTAATGGATATAAATTACAATTAATATCTCTTTTAAATTGTTTTAAATTCACCAAGATTAACGAAGAACCGGAAAAAATGTATAAAATACAAATGGCAAGTGGAATTATGTATGTGTATTATTAGACCTTTATAACCGTGAAATTATAGGTTATTCAGCTGGTAAGAATAAAGATGCAGAACTTGTATGTAAGGCTTTTTCAAGGATTAAAAGACCGCTAGGTGATATACAAATATTACATACAAATAGGAGAAATGAATTTAAATATAAGGCTATAGATAAATTATTAAACACTTTTTAAATTCAACGTTCATTGAGTAAAAAGGGCTGTCCTTTTGATAATGCTGTAGCAGAAGCTACATTTAAAGTGATAAAAACAGAGTTCGCTTTTAATGGAATATTCGAAAGTTTTAAACAACTAGAATACGAATTGTTTGATTACGTAAATTGGTATAATAACCACAGGATACATGGCTCGTTAGATTACCTAACCCCTGTAGAATATAGATTAATGATGTCCGATAAAAAAGTGTCCTAAAAAGTGTTGACAATCCATTTTATTTTTCAGGACGGAAAAATTTTTGACGCTTACTCATGAATAACTCCATAGATATTTTTAATAGTACTATAGATTTATCAACCCTAAGTTTTATTTATACAGTAACTTGTCTATAAAGGTAAATATATTTGAATTTTTAGGAATCTGGAGCGTCACTATATCCTAAGCATAGTCAACATGACACGTGAACCTAACTTTAGAATTTACATTTTACCATGTGACAGGCGACCGTGATGGATAAAAATTCAAATATATTTTCCTGAAGTAGGCTCACATAAATCAAGTTTGAAAATGATAAATCTATAATCTATTATCCAATTCATTACATCATATTAATTTCATCATTAAATGATATTACATCTAAATCCCCAGGAACCATTTCTTCCAGTTCTCTAAGAATTTTTTTTGCTAAATCAATTTCTTTACGTTGTATATAGGTAGTAACCATTAGTTTATGGGCTAAAACAAATGCTTCTGGTTCCTCAAGTAATGCCGACATCTTAATCATTAGATTTAATAAGTCCACTTTGTATTCTTCTGAAGAAGGAGTAGCATTTGCCAGTTCATCAATAACAAATGCATAAGTCTCTTCATATTTGCAATCAATTATCAATTGTACAACTTGTTTATATGTCTTAATAAAATTTGGTTTCTCAATGGATTGATTTAAAATAGGATTAATAGATAAAAGTGCCTTATATACTCTATTCAATGCTCCATGGCATAGGTCAAGATCAAAGGAACTAATATAATCTATCACTGTAAAAAGCTGTTTATACATTTCGCTAGTTAAATATTCTTTTTCAATGAGATACTTGGTATGATCATGTTCAAATATCTTTTCTAAATACTCTAGTTTATCTTCTTCATCCAAATTAGAGCCACATAAAACTTTTATTGTATCTAATATGGCATACCAGTAAACCCGATACACAAACAATAAATTTTCTTCACTTATTGGGCCAAACTCTTTCAAATACTCTATTCCATGCTGAAGCATAAAAACATCTGAATTAAACCTTTCAATACTAAAAATATGAGAAGATGATCTACTATGAACACGATAATTATGTAAAACTTTATCCGAAAGATAGATTCCATTTACCCCCTTTAACAGTTCAAAGCAAGTAAATGTATCACCTCCATACATTAACCACTCGGGTCTGTTTCCATTCATGGGTTCCCATTGTTTTCTAACTACTTCAGCGGAAAAAATCTTTCCCCAAACAGGTCTAAAAAATTTATGAATATAGGGATACATATCAGGCATTTCTCCAATAGGAAATACGCCTGATATATCACTTTTTCTAAACCCAACTTTTCCACTTTGTATGTAGTGGAACTTGGATCCTCCAACAGCTACCTCAACATTATGCTTCAATGCATTCATGTATAGTTCATCCATAAAATTCGGTTCTAGCCAGTCATCACTGTCTAGGAGCATAAAAAAATCACCTTTTCCATGTTTCATCAACATTCCCATTGATGAAAATTCAGGTTGATTATACTCTAAATGAATAACATTAATTCTTTTGTCCCTTGATGCATATTCATCTATAATATCACCTGTGCTGTCTGTAGATCCGTTATTGGCAATCCAATATTCAAATTGTCCCATAGTTTGTGAAAGGACACTTTCCAATGTTTGAGCAATTGTTTTCTCTGCATTATAAGCCCTTGTTCCAATTGTTATTTTAGGTTTCAACCTTCGTCACTCCTAATCTCCTAAGTTAATTACAAGAATACAGACCCCACCAAGCAGTACATGTCTTCGTTTTTCCCAATCCTTTCGAATAACATCTTTGCATCGTTTGATGCTCCTACACTTGTTACAATTGTATAATATGAATCATTTCCAGTTAAAATATTAGGCTTTTCTGTCCTAATACCTCTATAATCTGTGTCTTTAAAGGAATCAATTACCTTTACTAATTTGGCTTTAGGATACTTTTCTTGTATATATTCGTAGATTTCATCTACCGCAGTTGTTAGTCCCCAAATAGCGTATTCAATCTGCTCCTTCCCGTGCCAATACTCTTGAAAATAACGATCTAAAACTTTAAAATTCTTATGTGTAACATTATAAAAATCCTTTAATTTTTTATGTTCATCATTTTCATACATCTGACTTAACAGATAAACATCTTCATATTGATCTATATATTTTTTGATTCGTTCTATGGCCACCTTCCTAAGTCTTTCTTTCTCTTTCTTACATTCTATGGGTTTAGGTTCCCAATTTATTTTTGAAAAGTCTTCGTAAGAATATATAGGTATATACTTATCTATCCACCCGAATCTATAATCTATGTCGTCCTTTACGAAAATCACTGGAATTCCCATGGCAATGGAAGGTGCTGCCACATGCATTCTTGATGTGACAACTAATTTAGCTTTTGAATATTGATCGTACTTATCTTTTGTAAACTCAAAAATCTTATTTGGATTTTCATACCACTCTTTTGAAAAGTAATATTGCTGAGTTGTCACTACAGCTTCTTCTAACATTCCTTCAGGGATATACTTTTTAACCGAATAGGGAGCATCAACGAAATATACCTTTTCCCTTTCAATATCTGTATACTGAGTTTTTGGTAATGTTACTGTTAAGCACCCTGTAAGATATGCCTCAATACCAAATTCCCTTAACATGATCATGGTATATTCATCACGGCATCCTATTGGCTCATGCCTCTTTAAAAAATTAACATTGTGAGTATCTTCTAATAATTTCCTACCATTCAATCCTATAGTATTCAAAGTACATGCTAAAAATATGGGTACTATTCTATCTGAAAAATCCAACTTACCATCTGTCATAAAATTCTCATTAAAAATTGCATAATTTAATGGTAAAACTGCATATTCACCTCTATAGCTTTTAACATCCGTAATGTTTAAACGAATAACATCTTTCTTATTAACACCCATTTCTTCATATAAGGAGTCAATGGTTATAAACTGTAAATAGTCCCCTATATTACAAAGCATTTTCTCAGTTCTATTATTAATTAATTGATCACTTTCAATATTAGCGTATTTCATAAAACTCCCCTTCCATCACTATAATATTAATCTAAACTCAGCACATAATAAAAGGTGTCTACTTATATGCAATATAGTACACTCTTACTATCCCTAAATACATTTTTTTGTCTTAGATAAAACTTATAATTCTTATTGATACTCTTTAACAAAAACGGGATATTAACAATGTGTTCAGGAAAAGTGCCATAGTCCATAATAAATATGGGTTTATATTTATTAATTAACTTTTGACTACCCTTTATTATTTTATAGTCAGCACCCATTGCATTCAATTTAACGATTGTATTTTCAAATTGGCACCCTTTTATTTCTTCTTTTTTAACTAACTCATCTAAAGTAATGGCTTCTACAGTCTCTTTAATGCCCCTAGTTCCACTTTCCTTCATTTGACTTTTTTCTTGAATTGATGAAACTTGTTCGAACTCTCTAAATATATTTGCATTAAAAAAATTGTAATCTGATTTCGTATAGTATGAGACATATCCTCTTTTATGGTCTAAGGCAAAATTATAAAGTCCTATTCTCTCCAGTTTAGCATAACGAATAAAAGTCTCTAATGCTTGGAAATTTCCTTTTTCCATTTCTACCCCAATTATTTTTTCATAGTGCAATCCATTAAATTGAAGAAATTTTGTAATAGTATCCCCAGTATAGGCTCCACAATCTATATAAAAATATTTAGGATTTTTCATTAATATTGGATCATCAAAAAAAGAATCACCTGAGATTTCATCCAACAAGTTCATGCCATCCCCAGACCTTTTAAAGTGAATTAATTTATTAAATAATACTTTAGATGAATCATCTTCAAGCATATTATATATTGAACAAAATTCTTCCAGTTTCTTTTCTTCAATTTCTTCATCAATAAATATATCTTCAATCTTAAAGGGCATACACAAAGGAATTATAGGATTTCTTTCTTCATTTTCTTCTAAAAATTCAAGTATTTCTCTTGCTTTTTTAGGTAATACAGAAATAAGTAGGATGTATTTTTTAAACATTTTTTTCACTTGAGAATAACTCAATACTTCAGTATCAAAGATTTTATAATTTTTATCATGGTCCGTTTCACAAAAGCAAACAGGATTTATTCCCTTAGTAATTAAATACTTAAAAAGTCTTTGTCCTTGTCCACCTGCACCATATAATACAATTGGTAATTCAGTTTCCTTCAATTCTTTCCATGTGTTTATCTCTTGAATTTGAAATCCCAAAATCCTCACCCCTTATATCGTTTCACTAAACTCTCTATAGTAACTAAACTCTTAAAGTTTTCACTTTTCATATCAGTAGCTAGAATTTCTATTCCATAGTATCCTTCAATCTCATTGATAAGCACCATAATACCAAGAGAATCAAGAACCCCCTCATCTATTAGTTGTGTATCTATATCAATATCCATATATGGATTAATTTCTTCAATGAACCCTTTTATTTTCTTTACTATCTCCGTCATCTTCACTTACCTCCTAAATGGATTGAAACTCTTGATTAATTCTCTTTCTATGAATTTTCCCATTAGGCGTCTTAGGGAGTTGATCAACAATTCGTATTTTTCCTGGCAACATATATTTAGGAATTTTTTTCATCAAACTCTTATATATTTCCTTTTCTGATAGATAATCTTCTACAGAACATATTAAACGAATTTGCTTATTCCTATGACTATATACACAGCAACACTCTTTTACTCCTTTAATAGAAATACAAGCCCCTTCTATTTCTCCTAACTCAATACGATGACCTAAGTGCTTAATTTGAAAGTCTTTTCGACCAATGTAAATTATTTCTCCCAATGAGTTATATTTTACCAAGTCTCCTGTTTTATATATTTTTTCAGGATATTTATCATTAAGTGGATTCTGCACAAAAACTGCCTCCGTCTTTTCCCAATCCCCATAATACCCATGGGCTAAAGAGCTTCCTCTAACACATAACTCTCCTATTTCTTCTTCTTCAACTAACTGATTATGTTCATTTAACACCAAAATTTCTGTATTATTACAAGGCACACCAATAGGTAATGATTCATTTTCTTCAAACTCCCGATCTACAATGTAGTAACTACACACATCAGTTATTTCTGTGGGACCATACATATTAACGTATGTAGCATTTGGAAAAAGTCTTTTCAAATAATTTAATACCTTAACTGGCATCACTTCTCCACAAAACATAACTTTATCCAGCTCTGGTAATACCTGATTCTCATCTAATTTATATCTTAATAACACATTTAACGCTGAAGGAACCCAGAAAATTGTGTTTACTTTATATTCATACATAAAACTAATCAATTCTTGTGGAAAAGCAAAACATCTTTCTGGAATAAGTACTAATGTAGAACCATGTTTTAGAGTTAAATAAATATCTAAAATGGAATTGTCAAAATAAAATGGTGCTTGATTGCCAAATATGGTATTTTCATCGAAATTAAAAGTTTCAGAAAGCCATTCAATATAATCAATTACTGCACGATGACTTACTACAACCCCTTTGGGATTTCCTGTTGACCCAGATGTAAACAATACATATAGTGGGTTTGTATCAATATTTCCCTTTACAATGGATTGAATTTTATATTCATCAATCTTAGATACAAATTGAGAATCACTTATTAATTTAGGTATATCTTGGAATTTATCCAGCAATTTAGTATATTTTGAATTACTAATCAGCATAGAAGGTTCAAGAACTTCAACTATTTTTAATATTCTATCCATAGGCAAAGAAATATCAATTGGAACGTAGTAGTTTCCGCTAAATACTATGGCCATAAATGCTACAACACTTGTTGGCGACTTATCAGTAAGCACAGCAATGGGTTTGTTAGTCATTCCTCTATTCATTTCTATGATTCTAGTAGCAATCTTTTTTGCTTCAATTTCAAGTTCTTTAAATGTTAACTTCATATTCTCGTTGCAAATAGCTATATGATTAGGTCTATGTTTTGCAGAATACTCCAGGTATTTTATTACATTATGTATCATAAATTCCATCTCCCAAACTATATATCTAGTTTATTTAAGTGCCTTTAAAAATTCTTCCAATATAATTTGTCTTCCTTTTCCATTAGCCGTTTCATCAATTGTTTTTGGATCAGCAAAACAGTTTGAACCTAAAATATAACTTAAATCCAGTAATTCAACTCCCTGTTCTCTAACCCAGTCTTTCATCTTGTCACAATTGGCATCATATGCCAATTTAAACTTTTCCCCAATACACTGGGCTGCATATTCATAATTAACTGGCGGAATAAATGGAAGTACCACAATTCCTCTATCCTTACATAATTCTAGAATTTTAATTAGGTATTCCATATCTTCTGTGTTTTTCTTTATTCTATACATATAATTCATACGAAAAACCATACGTCGATTATTTTCCAAATGATCACCTTGATAACTTGAGGACACATCTAATTTAAAACTATTAAAACGCTCTTTTATGATTTGATGATATTCTATCAATTCAAACTCTGGATTTTGTAGTTCCTCTAATATTTTGTCAAATAGGTTCACATGTTGTGTGCGTGGAATTAGATGATGTTTTCCAGTGAAAACTTCAAAGTTAACCATTAATCCTAATACTTTAGGATTTATTCCCAACTGGAGCTGGCTTTTTAAAATATTGTAGTATGCACGCATTCCCATTCCATGCATTGCTAATACTTTAGTTCTTTTCTCTCCAAGACACTTTTTTATCATATCTCCAAGATTGTTATGATTAGTGTCATTTATTGAAATTTGAGATAATCCACAGTCCCCTAAAAATAAAGTCTCTATAGGATCAATTCTGAAGAATTCCCTCATATAGATAGGATATATCATAGACTCTACAAAAAAATACGTTTTATTTTTAATATAACCACTTTTCTCTAATTGCTTCTCTATTGAATATCCATTCTCAACGGATATTAATATAACTGCATTGTCCCTTTTTTCCTCAATTATCTCAGGTGATTGAATTTCATATTGATTCACATAACCTCCCCACTTATCAGGGTTATTGTCACAAAAAAGAAGCTTATGGTAACCAAATTGTTCCATCAACTTAGCAAATATTGACCCTCGAATTCCTGCTCCAAATATTATTATTTCTTTATTTATTAACAAGTCCTTATGTTTATAAACGCACTCTTTCAATGCGCTGTAATCTTCATATGGCATAACAGTTACTGGCCAAGCAAAATTTCTTTTATTTGTCAATGTTAAGCTCACGCCTCTCCATTCTAGTATTTATTTCTTCCAAATAATCATTTAACGAATCTTCTTTTGTCATAATTGAATTTTGAGCTATATAACAATCTTTACAATCATCTATGCTAACTCTTCCATATTTCACATGCTGCTTTAAAAAATCTGTTCTCTCTTTAGAATTCCAGCACTCGTATAAATTTTTATTTTGCACATTCCCTAGTAGCAACTTCATGGTGTGTTGAGTACAAGGGTAAACATCGCCTTCTGGTGTAATAAATAAAGTGTAGAAAAGTAATGAACAAGATTGCTGATATGGAACAATTTCACCATACTTATTCACATCATCTTCCCACTCTTTTAACACTGACTGAGAATCTATGTTCTTCCATATAGGAACTGTACGATTAATGACAATATTATCAGAAATGGGATCAAATAAATCGTATAGAATTCTTTTCTCATCATTGTCTATTGCAACATCTACAATTTGTATGTTTACTTTTGTGTTGGATTTATTATTATATAATGTTCTTATTCCATTTAAAAAAGTACGAAAATTAATATCTACCCCAGCTATATCTTTATACTTTTCAGCAGTTACACCTTGTAATGAAACATTGATTTTATCTATTCTAGACTCTGCTAATTCCATGGCAAATTTGTCTGTTAACAATGTGCCATTTGTGTGAATCTCAATACTACTTTCAGGAATATTCTTTTTAATGAATTTTACCATTTTAGGCAATCTTTTATTAATTAGTGGCTCACCATGTCCAGAAAGAGAAATTTTTTTAGGCATATGCTTAAACATTTTTATCTGCTCAACAATCAATTGGAATGTGTCCCATGACATGATATTATTCTTCCAAACATAAGATGAATCTTTCTTCTCACTATGAGCTCTAAAACAATAGGTGCATTTCAAGTTACAAGCTTCACTGATATCTATTATGATGGATAAAGGACTTTCTAAGGGTACCTCTTTTCCTAAAATAATACGTTTTTCTTCATAAACTTCATGTTGTTTAATTGTTTCATTCATTTTCTTTCCCCGCTTCCATTTATGTAACCCTAGACAGCGTAAAAAACCGTTTCTCCTGTATAATAAGAGTGATGTCTTAAATAATACTTATAATTCAAGTCCAAATTCATTATAAATTTTGGAATCTCCACAATATCTTCAAACTTATGATAAACACAAATGGCTAACTTGGGCCTTGATTTTGTTATGCTATTCTTAGCCCCCTCTAAAGCCATAACTTCTGATCCTTCAATATCCATCTTTACAAAGGTAATTGGTTCATTAACAATATTGTCAATCAAATCTACCTCTACTTTGAATACGCTTTCACTTTCATTTGAAAGATACGCACTGGATTGACTTATAGCATCCACATTATTAAATCCATATGTGCCCTCTACATTAAAGGCCCCTTTATGGACGACTTTCACTTTTGGATACCTCATTTCCAATTTATCTAACTCTTCAAAACACACAGCATTTGGTTCAAGAGCATATATTTTTTTATAATTTTTATCTACCAGTTGAATAAACTCTTCAATTGTATCCCCAGTAAATGCCCCTGCATCCACAAATACTTCTTGTTCATGAAATTCCACTATGTCTTTACAAAAATATTGTTCCTCTCTGCAAATATCATAAAAATATCTGTTGTCACAAGATACCCATCCCTTTAGCATTTCCTTTAATGTGATTCTTGATAAATCATCTTCTAATCTTTCGTATAAATTTTCTAAAAACTCTCGATTCTCATACATGAATTCTCTATGTTCTTCCTGTTGATCGAAGTCGTTAAAAAATAAGATTCGTTCTTCTTTTACATAAGATTTAAGAAAATCTATAATCTTTCTAGCATAGGTAGGTGCAGATACAAAAACATAAAAATCCTTATATTTTTTTAAAGCATCTTCAATTGATATAACAGGTATTCCTCTATAATTTTGACCATGTTTTTCCTTATTGCTATCACATATTGCAACTGGTTTTATTTTATATTTTATAAATAGCTCCAATGCTTGAATAGCTCCTTTGCCAGAACCATATAATACAACTGGAATCCCTTTGTCATATGCACTAAAAAAAGTATCTCTTATATTCTCTAAGCCATATATACTTTCTAAGTCAATGTATGCCACTTAACATTCACTCCTTTTACCATTTAATCCATAGTATTTTCCCCTCTGTAAACATCTTTTCAGAAGGTCACTTGTCACCTATAAAATTCACACATGTTGAAATTATTCCAACAATCAATTACCGAATTCCTATTCATAGGTTCTATTACAAGTGGTAAGTTTCTATCACTATAATAAAATATTCTTAGATAATTTAAATAGCAAATTTTACACTATCTTGTATATACTTTCTCATGAATTCTCTTTCAAACTCTTGTATATAATCACTATTGTAAAACTCCCCATAATTTTTAGTTAACTCTCTCTTTATAAAATCTAATTGTTGTTGACAATTAGTTAAGTTATTAGTTACTATTTTATTACACATTGAAATCATATAAGACCATTCACTGTACTGAGCATAATCTGCTATTTCTGGTAATAACTTGGAAATATATTCTGTTCTCTCGCGAAAGGCACAAAAGTACTCTTCCAGTTGTTTTGGATTTAGTAATTTATCATTTGTAGTAAATGCGGAATTATTAGTTTCATGTCTTTTAAAGCAGTATTTGGGTAATCCATGTACAACTACCTTCTTTGCATTTGCTAAATACTTATATCCAACGGTTATATCATCGTAATTTCCTGTTTCTAAGAATCTTATCTTATCAAATAAATTTCTTTTTATTAATTTTGTAGGCATTGCAACATTATACTTCTTACGTTTTAACATTTCTACTACTGCTTCAGGTCCATTCATGACCAAGTAATCATCAAAAACATAATTAGGCAATATTTTCCCGTTTACTTCTTTTGTGGAACCACAGATAGAAATATCTGCTTTATTATCTATTGCAAGATCATGTAAAAATTCTAACATATCCGGTTCTGCTATATCATCATCATCTATAAAGGCTATATATTCACCTTTTGCCAAATCTAACCCTTTATTTCTACCAGCACCAATGCCACAATTATTAGGTAAGTTTACTACCTTAATTCTGGAGTCATATTTTGATAATTCTTCTGCTATTTTTCCACTTTTATCCGTAGACCCATTATTGATAATAATAAATTCATAGTTTCTAAAAGTTTGATTTATGATTGATTCTATAGCTTTAGCTATATAATCTTGACGATTATAAGTAAGCATAATTACACTTATTTTAAACACCATTTCTCCTCCTATGCTCTTCTCCATATTGTTACCACTTTTTCCACGGTGCTCTATCCTCTATCCATAATTTTTCTAAAAATACCTTATCCCTCTGAGTATCCATACATTGCCAGAACCCATTATGTTTATATGCATTCAGTTTACCCTCTTTTGCCAGATTTTCTAATGGAGCTTTTTCAAAAACTGTTCTATCATCCTCTATATAATCAAACACTTCTGGTTCAACTACCATAAAGCCTCCATTGATCCAACCACCATCTTCTTTTGATTTTTCAACAAACTCCTTTATATCATTTGTTTTATCATCAATATGAAGTACTCCAAAACGTCCACCAGGTTGAATTGCTGTCATAGTTAAATATTTGCCTGATTCTACATGATTTTTTTCAAGTTCTCTTATATTTATATCAGACACACCATCTCCATAAGTAACCATAAATCTCTCATTACCTATATATTTTTTTATTCTTTTAATTCTTCCACCAGTCATAGTATGAAGGCCCGTATCTACCAATGTAACCTTCCATGGCTCTGATACATTATTGTGAATGGTCATTCTATTTTCATTGGCAAAATCAAAAGTCACATCTGATGTGTGTAAATAATAATCTGCAAAAAATTCTTTAATCACATAGCCTTTATATCCAAGACAAATGATAAAGTCATTGTATCCATACTTGCTATAGATCTTCATTATATGCCACAAAATTGGTCTTTCCCCTATTTCAATCATAGGTTTTGGTTTTAGATGACTTTCTTCACTTATTCTTGTGCCAAAACCCCCAGCTAAAATTACTACTTTCATGTTTCAAATCACTTCTTTCCTATCATTTTAAATATTTCCTATATAAAAAAACTAGTTATCCCTAAGTTCCATATGGATTTATGCTGACGTATTCAATTCACGGCATCTATAATTATTACCCTATTCCATTGAGCATATTCTATTTATTAAGGATAATTATAAATAAGCAATTTTAGGATTAAAAATTTTATTTATTCAAATATAATAACCACATTTTATTTTTACAGTCTAAATTATTTATCACAATTTTTTAGAACTCATTAATTGAAAAAATATTAAAGGAATAAACTTAGTTACCAAATATTAATCCCTTATGATGAAAAATTTTTACTTTTTCATATTTAAACATTAGTGAACCATCTATTTTAGTATAATATATTCTAATTAATTTATCGACAATTTTCGTCATTTTTTACACTTATTTTTCAATCCCCCTATGCCCCTCAAGTATCTATCATATATTGTCGATACTACTACATATACTAACTTATAAAGGAGTTTCATTATGAATAATAAAACAATTTCCCTATGCATGATTGTAAAAAATGAAGAAAAAGTACTAGAAAGATGCTTAAATAGCGTAAAGGATGCCGTAGATGAAATGATTATTGTGGATACAGGTTCTACCGATAAAACAATTGAAATTGCACAAAAGTTCGGAGCAAATATTTATCATTTTGACTGGATTGATGATTTTTCAGCAGCTAGAAACCATTCTCTAAAATATGCTACTTGTGACTATGTATTGGTTTTAGATGCAGATGAATATATAGAGGATACTTCTAATCTAAAAAAAGATATCTCTTCAGGAAAAGATTATTATATTTTAGAAATTAAAAATATTATGAATACCTATGAAGTGTTCTCTCATAAAGCAATTCGATTATTTAAAAATCATATAAATATTTTTTATAAAAATAGGCTACATGAAATTTTGAATGTAAACGATAGTAATACATATTATTCCAAGGGGTATAGCCATACAGCCATTTATCACACAGGTTATCTTGAAGAAATAAAAAAAGAAAAAGATAAAATTAATCGTAATTATAATATTTTGAGAAAAGAAATCAAAGAAAACCCTGATAGCTTTAACTACTACAATCTAGGCGTCACCCTTTACAATAAAAAAGATTATAAAGAAGCCATAGATATGCTGCAAAAGGCCTATCCACTCAGTATTAATAAACCATATATTCATTCTTTAATCCTATATTTATCAGATTGTTTCACGGAGCTAGGAGCATACGAGAAAAGCATTCAACTTCTATTAGATGCCATCCGTGCCTATCCTACATATACAGATTTTCACTACTTTCTTGGAAATATATACTTTCAGCTAGATTATTTAAGAGATGCAGAAATTTGCTATAAAAAATGTCTAACGTTAGGAAAGCCAAAGGGATATTCTAAAAGCATTGATGGTATAAGCAGTTATAAATCTTATTATAAGCTATGTCTAATATACGAAGAACTAGGTATATTAGATATAGCCTTTGATTATGCTTTTAAAACAATTGAATCTAACCCCAGATACAGACCTGCCCTACTAAAATATATAGATTTTATGCTAAAAGCCAATATTCCTTTAGCAGATGTTCAAAGACAAATCAATGAAATTTTCCCTATTACAAATATAAACCGTTTACAGGATTTATTATTTATCCTTTATGATTTAAGACATCCACTACTCATTGATTATATCAATCCTGAAAAAAATATTGATGAGCCTTCTATCATGGCAATAGCTTTACAATACTCAAAACAATATGGGAAAAGCAAAGAAATATGGATGTTTACAAATCCTATTCCTGAAAAAAACACGACAGATCTTTTATTATTGTCACTCCTTTTAAAGGATGAAGATTTACTTTATCAATGTAAAAATCTATTAAATATTAGTAAAAATGAATGGCAATATACACGACAAATTCTTATGCAGCATAAAGTGGATTCAAAGAAACTTACACCTGCTATAGAAGATATTTTAATCATTTTATCTAGGAATTTGATTATACTAGAAGAATACGACTATTTTGAGTATATATCTAGTATCATTATGAACGGTTCTAAGAATGTTCAGCTAAACCTTGCTAAGCTTTTATTAGACTATAATCTTATGGAGGTTTGTATAAACCTTTTAGTCCCCCTAATTGAAAATCACCCTGAATATATGGATGCACAAAAACTTTTAATCAAAGCTTATATGAGAAATCATCAATACACTGAATCTCTATACTTACTAAACAATATAAAGGAAAACTCACAAGAATATTGGATAGATTATCATCTATTCAATATTTATGACAAATTAGGCCTTAGTGATGAAAAAGAGAAATGCTTTAAAAAAATGAAAAATAAATTTCCATTATCCTTATAGCTTAAAAATCCACGAAATATATTTCGTGGATTTTTCAAGCTATATTTTATTTCATAATTAATAAAAAAGCCAGAGACAAAAGCTCTGACTTTTTTTAAAATTATCTTAATAACTGTAGTACTCCTTGAGGTGCTTGATTTGCTTGTGCAAGCATCGCTTGAGAAGCTTGTAATAATATATTGTTCTTTGTCAATTTCACCATT
>JAOARP010000006.1 GCA_025210525.1 Marinisporobacter sp. | reverse complement strand
GTCCGCCGCTTTCCACTCTTTAAATCACCCGAAGGATCAATAAAGAGCTTCACGCTCGACTTGCATGTGTTAGGCACGCCGCCAGCGTTCATCCTGAGCCAGGATCAAACTCTCATATAAAAAGTTTTGAATTGAACGTTTTGGACTTCATAGTCCATATTCTGGCTTAATTTCTTACACTGTATAGTTTTCAAAGATCAATTTTTTTATTTCATCGCCGTTTAGCGACTTTTATATCTTACCATCCTTCGCTATATTTGTCAACACCTTTTTTTACTTTAGGGGTTGCACATTGCGACGACATAATATATATTATCACATGTTTTTTTCATTGTCAACAATCTATTTTGATTTTTTTATACAAATAATAAATACTAAAGTATCTTGTTTTTCTAACTTTATGCATACATAAAAAAGCACTCTGTTCTGAGTACTTTTTTACCACCTATTATGTGATCAAATCTCCAGAAGTAATGTGTTTCATATATAACTCTTCTATTTCCTTTTCAAATGCCTCTTCATTCTTACGATTTTCTTCTTTTCTTATATTTTCTTCCTTTACCTTAGTAAGTTTTTTATCCTTATCCATTTAATCCCTCCTCCTATTAGTCTTTGAAATATTCTATCTAATATACATTTTCTTCTTTAATCCTATTCCCTTTTATCTTGCATTTCATTCTATTATAAAAGCTGATTATGAAAAAATATGTTTTCTCATAATCAGCTAAAGTTCTTCTATACAGGATACTTAAATACAAATCTAATTTCTAAAAACATTCTTATTCAACGGCTCTTATTGCCTCTGTAATCTCTATTTTATTCACTTGCCTTATAGGACCTAATGTGGCTATATATCCAATAACCATATTCATCCCTATAACAATGAAAAATGAATGCTTTTGTATAAAAAATTGTTTGAATAACAAATAATCTGTATGATGTGCATAATAGATAAATAGTCCAATCTCTATCATTAAAGCCATCACGCAGGAAAACGCTGCACATATGCTGCCATATAAAAGTCCTTCAAATCGAACCATTTTTCTAAACTGCCTTTTGGTAAGACCCACAGCCTTCATCACTCCATATTCTCTTAGTCGAGAGAGTAAATTATAGCTGATATTGTTATATATGCTCAATCCACTGATAATAATTAAAACGGCCGCAATAGAATTTTTAAGTAGATCATAGTTGATTTGAAACTCTTTTTGCTCCTCTAAATAATCAGCTCGATCCTGCAGGGTAGTTCCAGGAATAGACTCAGCAATTTTTTGAAGCTTTTTTTCTAATATTTTATGATCTTTTTTATTCCCATCTTCCATATCAATACTTACCAATCGATAAGTATCAAATCCTGAAAATTTTTGGAACATCTTTTGGGATAATAATAAATACGGTGCTCTAGACGTACCTGACCAATAAACATCATGATCAGGGAGCTCTGAAGTAATCCCTATAATTGTAAATTCATAATCAACATATTGATCTTTATATTTTTCATGCTCTTTTAATAGCATCTGATTGTCTAATAATTTTTCATAGCCTTCTTTTGGAATAGTTATTTTCATATGATCTCCTACGCATATATTCAATACGGGTTTGAATACACTTTCATCAAAAGAGCGTAATCTTCCTTTTTCATTAGCTTTTGGCAGATAAATAATCGCTACAAGTTCATTTTTCATTTTCTCTATATCTATTTTTCCTTGATCTAACCCCTTACTTAAAGATTTTAAATCATCATCACATAAACCTAATACTGTATTTCTCATAATGATTTCATTTTTGTTATCTCCATTTAATACAAAATCCCCAAGCCACGAGGGTAAACCTTCCTCTTCCATATATTTAATATAATTTTCTCCATTTTTTCCGTTAATATATTTTTCATTGAATTTCATTTTTGAATAAAGACACTGCTTGGCTGATACAGCTTTTGCTTGAGGGATTTTTTTCATAGCTTCTATTCCTTCTTTTGTATAACCACTCTTCATAGGGGTTCCCTCGTTAACAGCTAGTTTAAATTCATACTCCTTTGCCTGATCTATGTTCCTATAAACCTCCCAATTCTTTGTCCATAATTCATCTTCAAAGGCTTGTACCATAAACAAGGTACATCCTATAGCCATAGTTAGGATTGTAAAGATCACAGCTTTTTTATTTCTTTTTAAATTTTTATAAGCAATTTTATTAGAAATACCTAATCTCTTTTCTACGAAACTTTCTTTTTTATGGATATATATTTTTTTGTCTTGACTAATTTTATTCATGGCCTCTATAGGAGATAATCTCATGGTTAGGAATAAAGCCTTTATTCCTGCTAAACTACTTGCACCTATACCTACTGCCATAGCCAATAGAATAGAAAAGTTTGAAATAATAATCAAATCTAGCTTATAGGTTCCTTCTGTAAATACATTTATACTGCTTCCCTTTAATAAATATAAACAAGAAATGGACATAAAAATTCCAAGTACAATACCTATCAAATAAATAATTCCAATTTCTAATAAGATAATATACATAAGCTGTCTTTTGGTAGTTCCTACTGCTCTTAGATTTCCATATTCCTGTACTCTTTTTAGTAGAGAAATCCCATATATACTGTATATCACCATTCCTCCAACAATCATTAGCATCATAGATGTCTTTACAAGGTCCCAATTGATTACATAAAGCTGTCCTATGGCATCTAAAAGCATTTCATTCATCACTATATCTTTTTTATCTTTGATTCCTATTTCTTTTGCTAACCTTTTAATTTCATTATTTAAGTTTAATTCTTCATCAAATATAACAAAAGCATAGAGATGATCTTCTTCACCATTTTCATCAAATTTCATCTTTATGAATTGATCAATTACAGGTGAAATATTCAATCTGTCTAACACCCACTTCTCCATTGTAATTTCATTAGATTTTGTAGGGAATCTTCCATTTATTACTCTTGTATTCTCCATATATAATACATTCTCATCTGCACAAAGTACATTTATAGACAATTTATTTTCATTATTCCAATGATCATAATAAGCTGTCCCTGCTACTTTTTTTACATGGGGGTCTTTCTTTATTTCATTGATTTTACTCATATTTAAATTTTCATACCGTACATGCTCCATTCCACAGACCCTTTGAATATCTTTTACTTCAAGATTTTTTGAGCTTTCTGATAAAGAACCTATGCTTACGATTAAAAATGTACTAAGAGCAATGCTTAAAATCATGGCTATAGATCTTTTTTGGTATTTCTTCATGTATTGATAGGCTCTTTTTATATAGATTAACAAGTTGCTCCCCCCTTGTTCACAACTACCCCATCTTCTATTCTGATCATCCCATCAGCCATTTGTGCTAGTATTTCATCATGGGTAACCATCACCAAGGTTTGATGATATTTTTTCACAGAAAGCTTTAGTAAATTTACTACTTTTAGATCTAGCTGTGTAGGTAATGTGATATTTTCCCATACATTCAGCACAGGTATTAAATTATATGCTTGAAAAACAAAACCTATTTTTCTTCTTCTAAATATAGTCAAATTTTCATCATTCATATCATAAATATTTTCATCATCTATAAAAACTTTCCCATCTGTAGGTTGATCCAGTCCTCCCATCATATGAAGCAATGTACTTTTTCCTGAACCAGAGGTACCTACTATAGCCACAAATTCTCCCTGGTCGATTTTAAGATCAATCCCCTCTACAGCTTTTATCTTATTTTCATCTTTTCCATAATACTTTTTTAAAGCTATTGTTTCTAGTACTTTCATATTTGTTTCCTCCTAATTTTTATACTGTCATGTTAAACAATAGCAGATCTACCTTACAAATCTCTTTCATCTTCCTTACAGTTTTGTAAAGGAAGGATCATACGAAAGGTTGTTCCTTCTCCTGCCCTTGAAAAAGCCACAATGCTTCCCCCTTGTTCTTCAAGTATTTTTCGAGTCAAGTACAGCCCAATTCCTGAGCCTTCACTTCTTTGAACTTTTTTTGCCTTTCCCCTATAAAATCTTTTAAAAATATACTGGATTTCATCAGCAGGAATACCTATACCATTATCGTTCACATCTATCATCATATACGTTTCTAATTTTTCCATTTTTATGTGCATCGTCCCATTTTTTTGCGTATATTTCACAGCATTTTCAAGTACGTTAAAAATTGCTTCTTTTGTCCATTTCTCATCATGATGTATCATTATACTCTTTATATCCATTTTTATTTCTATGTTTTTTTCTAAAACTTTCACATATACACCATTAACCGCTTCTATTATAGTGTCTTTTATATCTCTCTTTTCTTTTTTTAAGTGAATCATTCCTACTTCCATTCTTGATACTTTCATCAGTGCATTGGATAGCCACTCAAGCTTCTCTACCTCTGCTTTTGCTTGATTTAAAAATTCTTTTGTTGCACAGGCCTCTAGTGGCTCTTCTATTAATATTTCATGAAACATTTTAATAGATGCTAAAGGAGTTTTGATTTGATGAGAAAGATCTGTCACTAAAGTCTTGATGTTTTCTTTTTCATGGTATAAGTTTTCAAGATTTAATTGAAGTCTTCTTCCCATTTGATAAAATTGAGATTCTAAACGTGACAATATACCTTCTTGATCTAAATTTAAAATAGTAGCATAATCTCCATCCATCATTCTATCTATAGAAAAAGAAATCTTTTCAAGTTTTTTAAAAAAAGAGTTATATGAGTATATAAATAAAAGCCCTTGAAAAATAATCATTAAAAGCATCATCCCTATATGGATAAAAATAAATTCACTTATGACACTTTCATTCACATTTATTTGCTTTAAAAAATAGTAGTTAGCAAATACCATAATGATAGATATACTAATTAATCCTATCATTAACATGCTAACCATCTTTTTTATAAAAGGCTCTTTTTTTAATATCATTTCCACATACACCTCTCAGTCCACACATACCCCACACCTCTTATGGTTTTTATATAGGTAGGATTTGATGGTTTATCCTCTATCTTTTCCCTTAGTCTTCTAATGTTTACTGCTACTGTATTTTCATCGATAAAATTCCCATCTATATCCCACAATCCTTCTAACAACTGTTCTTTTGTAATAATCTTTTGTGGATGTTTTAAAAAATAACTTATTAATTTTAATTCTGTCTTGCTTAAAAATATTTCTTTATTATTTTTTAAAAACTTCATGTTTTCAGGATAAAAAATAAAATCCTTCGAAACTAGAGATTCACACTCCTGTGGTTGATGCCTTCTTTGTAAAACATTGATTTTAGATAAGAGCACCATTAAACTAAAGGGTTTTGTAATATAATCATCTCCTCCCAGATCAAGTCCTGTGACCATGTCTATTTCTGTATCACAAGCTGTTAAGAATATGATGAAAATATCACTATTTTTTCTTATTTCTTGGCAAAAGTCAAAACCACTTCCATCAGGTAGTGTAACATCTAATAAGATTAAGTCTATTTTTTCTTCATTAAGTATATTCCTTGCATCATTTATACTCTCAGCTACAGCCACATGGTATCCTTCCTTTGACAATTTAAAAGAAATTCCTCTATTTAAAGATTTATCATCTTCTACTAACAAAATATTATTCATGGACATTTCTCCTTTTTTCTACATTTTTATCACCTCATTGAGTATACCCTATATTTCTCAGCTTTTATAGAGGTTGCAACAATAAAAAAAGCACCCGTTAATGGATGCTTTCTTTATAAAATATAATCTAGTCTATTAGTCCTCAGCTGAAAATATCCTTGTGCCATCATCTAATATTTCATAGGTCGAAAAGATTGTAAAATCCTCTAATCTTATTTTTTTTTCTTCTAACAAGGTTTTTTTTTCTTCAGCCATTATACATCCCTCCTAATTTATATTATTCATTGATTATGTATAACTTTCCAATATTAATGATTAATCGTTCGCAATTTCAGACAAAAAAAACGCCCATTTCTAGGCGTTTTGTCTTTTATTAATCTTCTGCTGGATATTCTTTTATTCCATTGACTTGATAGCTTTCAACGATGCTACTTGTAAAAGTAATCGACATAGGTTCTTCAATTTCTTGAATTACCTTCTTGTCGCCATTTCTTCTTTTATTTTTGTTTACTTCCATTTTTACTATCACACCTTTCAAAGTTTTCTATATATGTGATAGTTTTTACTAACTATGGAATATAATACATAGTTTTTATAGCTTTCTCATTTATATATTTAATTTATGATAATCCTGTTAGGCTTCGTGAAGACACTATTTTTATTATGAAGCATAAAGGACGAAACATTATTTATTCCTCTACTCGCCCGTCATTATAATGTTTTCTACAAAGTGGAACATACAATTCATTTCCACCTATCTGTATTTGTTCGCCATCTTTAACAATTTTTCCATCTACTACTCTTGCATTCGTTGTAGCTTTTCTTCCACACCAACAAATAGTCTTGATCTCTTCAATTTTATCTGCATGTACTAATAACCAATAGGATCCCTCAAATAGTTCATTCTTAAAATCATTCTTAAGTCCATAACATAAAACAGGAACATTACAACTATCAACAATTTCAATAAGTTCCTCTACATGGTGTTTTTTCAGAAATTGACATTCATCAACAATTACACAATCTATCTTTTTTTTACTATTCTCTTGTAAAAAAATACTTAACACATTTGTTTCATCATCAATAATGATTGCCTCTTTCTCTAATCCTATTCTTGATGTGACCTTTCCTATAGCATATCTATTATCTAAAGCTGAAGTTAATACTAAAGCTCGCTTGCCTCTCTCTTCATAATTATATGATACCTTAATTACTTCAATAGATTTACCTGCATTCATTGTACTATATCTATAGTAAAGCTGTGCCATATATAAACCTCCTATAATCTCTTTAACGTAAGCTATAATATCATTACTATTACCTTATTATATATTAGCTATTTTTTCAAAAACTCCTCTAGCAAAATTTAAATACCAAAGAGAAAAATGCTCTAACTAAACTCTTATTTCTTATTTTCATCATATCTCATAAAAATAAGTTCAAAATAATTATTATAAAAATAAAAATAAAGGATACGAATTTACATCGTATCCTTTATTTTTATGGTGCGCCCATAGGGATTCGAACCCCAGACCTTCTGATTCGTAGTCAGACACTCTATCCAGCTGAGCTATAGGCGCATATCTAATAAAAAAAAATGGAGGCGGCACCCAGATTTGAACTGGGGAATAAAGGTTTTGCAGACCTCTGCCTTACCACTTGGCTATGCCGCCATTTCTTTGGTGACCCATCCGCGGCTCGAACGCGGGACACCTTGATTAAAAGTCAAGTGC
>JAOARP010000005.1 GCA_025210525.1 Marinisporobacter sp. | reverse complement strand
GATAATGGACTGCGAAATCCTTATATTTTCTAAATCGTAATAAATCTTCACAATAATGCTTTGAGTGTAAACACTACAAAAATAACCAATCCATTGGTTTTTATTCCCTATCTCTTTTATTTAAAATAAAAATCAAAAATCGAAGGGTGGAAATACCTAACTAACGATTGACCAGAAAAGAGATTATTCAATCTAGTCTTTGACTAACTCTTTTTTATTAGCTTCTATTAACTTGTTATACCCCAAAAGCACAAACTTCCCTTCTTTACTATCCTTGCCATTAATAAATTTAATAAAATCAGGATCTTCCTTCTTAAAAATAGAAAGTTTACTAAATGGTTCATCAACCTGACTATACAAATTTGTATGCTTTTTAAGCAAAAACTGAAAAAGATTTGAATAACCTTTTTCAAGAAATGTATTAAGTTGAGTCATTAATTCAAAATACAAGGAGTCTTTACTATCTTCATATTTTACAATTTTAGTTAAGAGGTAAAACAAACTTTCGTCTATATTATTTAACATGGTTGGGAAGAATTTTTCTATCGCATCCTCAATCTTAGATTTTAATTCTCGACCATACTCTCGCCTTATTAAAATATTGTTTAGAAAAACCAACCTTGATCTTAAAGAGATATAATCAATCTCTTTTAAAAGTCTATATACATTATTCCCTTTTATTAAAACTTCAATTCTTTTTACAAAAGGCAATGCTATTCTTGAATATATTAATGAAGCAGGGAATTTACTTTGAACGCTACTTTCATTTAGTTGATAGAACAAATCCTCTTCAGAAACAATCATTTCAATAAGCAACCAATTAAACAGATTGTAATCGCTTTTATCACTTACCTCTAGTTTCTTCACAAAATTCAAATATTTAATTCGATTATTTTCATTATTACTATTCTTATTTACCTGAACTTCTTTAGGGTTACCTAATAGATGATTAAATTCTTTTTCGGTTATAGAATAAGGAGGAAAACTTAAATTGTAATAATGAATATAATTACGAAAGAAACCTATCTTCTTTGTATTAATATCAAAAAAGAAAGCACCTATGTATTTCATATAGTTTAAATCATAATTCCCAAGTTGATAAACCTTTCGACTTAAGAATCCTTTCAAATTTTCATCATTTGTTGTATATGGAATATTTGACTTAGCTTTCAAGAAAGAGTCCTCTTTACTTTCTGAAATCTCACAAAAAATCTGATATGCTTCTTTAGGATACTTTTCTTTAAAAACAATCATTATAAACAGCTGCAAATAATCAAAATTCCCTTGTTTTAGTGAATATGAAGATAAATATATTTGATTTATGATTTTATTCCAAGTCCGAGGAATTTGAAGCTCTTCCATCAAATCGAGAGGTTCATTTAATCCATTAATGATATGCTTATCTTTTTCACTAAGATTCCTTTTCTCTTTTGATAGATCATTTACTATATCAAACCCAACAAGTATTTCATTATTAAAATGAAATACTTTCGTCAAATCTTCGCCATTATATGCATTATTATTAATCAAAAGATCCAATAATTCTGATCCCTTTAATTTTTTAATAACATACTCTCTCACCTCACTAGGATACGATTGAGGCAAAGGTATTTCCAATTGAAAAAACTTCTCTAAAAACCGATTCCCTTCCTTTTTATCAGTTTTATCAAAATTAAAATGGGAGGCCAATTGAGAAAGCACATACTCCTTGTCGTAGGTAACAAAGAAAACTACATTTTTAAAACTCCCCGTATTGCGTATAATCTTTAGAGAAGCAACCAATTCATTGGCCTCCAAACGATCGAGATCATCCATAAAAACCAAGATCTTTTTATTCATACGTTGGATACACCTCTCCACATTCTTAAAACGATCTTCGATATCTTTATGAACAGAAAAGAAATCAACACTGCCATCTACAAAACTCTTAAAGACTCCAGGGTTCAACGACAACAACAACTTTCTATATTTGGCAATTGACCCCGCAAGCTCACCATCATAAGGAGACAAACTCTTTTGAAGCGTATCCAAAAAATGGGCAACCACATGCTTTGAACCACTGGCAAACCATGGCTTGTAATCAACAAAAATCACATCCTCCTCCGTGATCTTAATCTTATCATTCCGTTTATACAAATCCTCACACTTCTGGGCTATATTTTCAGTAAGATGCCCTCTTTGGATAAAATCATTTTTAGACCACCCATTTTTTTTGATTCTATCCTTAACCCCATTTAAAAACGATGTCTTTCCTCCACCCCAAGGGCAGGTAATCCCAAAAGCAAAAGAACGTTCCGACCCCAAACCAATAAGTTGGGTCAAAACAAAATCAACCTGTCTCCTTCGAGAAGGGAAAAGGTCATAATACCTCTCCTCCTCCTTATCATCCAAAAGATCAGCCTTCTGATTTTTATTCTTTTCCTCATTATAAGACTTCTGTATTTCTTTATACCAATGAAGGATATACTGCTTTACTTTATTACACCGAGCTATTATTCTATCTTTTAATTCAAACATAGGAAGTATGAAAAGATAAAATAATATACAAAACAAGGATAATGAAAAACTACCCCACTTACGAGAGGTAAAAACTAATAAGCAAAAGCTAATAATGTATTTAGCAACAGAATAGAATGACCTTATTATAGAATAGAATGACTTCAGTAATAGTAAAACACAATCTACTATACACCGAACAACATCTCGAAAAACATATCGAACAATTTTTTTTATTACATAAACCAATAATGTCCCACTAATTACTTTTGCTACCCATACGACCCCCATTCCAAGAGGAACCAAAAACCATAGATCAAAATATTTGATATAACTGTAATGTTCAGAAAACGGGATAAAATCCCAATACCAGTGTGTCGGTTGTGTACAATGAGGAGGGAAAAAACGAAAGACGATATAGATCGACGTGAAAAAGCCAACCCAAAAGTATTGTTTCGAAGAGTAATGGTAGCGATGGTATATATGACGAGAAAAGACCACAAGGCACAAAAGTAAAAACACAACAGCCACGCCCCGCAGTAATATATCATGGGAAGCAATCTCTTTAAATAAAGTGCCCACAATATGTTTTTGCAAAGTATTCATAATGCTATTTTGACAACCAGCAAAAAGCAATATGGCAACAGTTACAAAAAATAACTCCATTTTAT
>JAOARP010000066.1 GCA_025210525.1 Marinisporobacter sp. | reverse complement strand
TAGAGACATTTTATAACACAACGAGGATTCATAAGTACTGTGATATGAAATCTCCTTATGATTATGAAGAGACTTTTGCAAGTTAAATGACTACACAGGATTGTGCGAATTTAACTTGTCCGTTTTCTTGACAGAAGACCAATACATATCCATTATCAAAGTTTGGTTACCGCTATAAAAAGTGTAGCATATAATCAGTACTTTTTAGCATAAAGGATAATTTTCTAGATTCGTATTATCCACATACTATCAAGATGATAATTAGGTAGCCAAAAACTAACTTGAACTTAATATTAAAATTTAACTTATGAAATGAATTGAACGAATATGCAAAAAGAAGATAATGGAGGATTCATGAAAAAAGGAACAAGATGGACAAAACTCAAGAAACAATTAGAATCTTTTATCTGTGAAAAATTAAAAGACCGAGTAGATTTTATTGTAGCAATTTATAGACAAGCACATGATCAAACAGGACGAATATACATAACAGTAGACAAAAAAGAAGTATTTAGTATGTGTACCATAACAGCAGAAATGGAAGATTATAGAAGGTATAAAAAATTAAGGGAAGAATATGGTGAAGAAAAAGAAAGCAGGGAAATTTGGGAGCTATGACAAAAAGAATTAGACAAGAGGGGGATATTTGGAGAGTATGGGTTTTATAAGAACTTGGAAGTATATTTTAATAGTGAGGTGAAAGATTGTTTATATGCTACCGATATACTGTTAAATATTTTTGCCTTATTAGATAGACGAGTTGGAAAGAGAAGTTTAAAGAAATTCTCAGAGGGTATAAAAGATAAACATGAGATTGTTCAATATTTTTTTGATTTAAGGTGTAGTGTAGAAGGTTTGTAAACAAAATTTTTAAGTATCCATTTATTATACTTGTGAAACTCAGCAAGAACATTCTTTTTCAAGGTGAATTGGGTTGAGATGACTTAATTATACCTCAAAATAGAAGGTTCTTGTTTTTTATTGTAAAAAAAATAACATGATGTTAGAATAAATGAGATGGTGATAAAGTTTTATAGATAAAATTATTCTATGACAAATTATGGAGGCTTTATGAAAAAAAGAAAGATACTAGTTTTAATGACACTTCTAATTATTGGTATCATTGGAATGAGGAAGTTAGATATAAATTTAAGGTATAATATGGGGATGCATGATTATTATAAATATAATGCAACATTAACCCAAAAGGAAAAGGACTTATTGCAAGAAAAGCATTTTCTTGTAGGTGTCTATAATGATCCACCTTTAGCATTTATCAATAAATTTAATAATCATAATGCTGGGATAATGGTGGATTATTTATCTCAGTTAGCTATTGAATTAAGTAACAATATTCATCTGAAAGTAGGATCACAGGACTATCTAAGGAATGCAATGAAAAGTGATGAATTGGATATTATGGTTATGGAAAATACAGATGAAAATAAAAAAGAGTTTGGCATAAGTCAGTCTTTATGTGTTGTTAAGGGGAAAATATTCGTAAAGAATAGCTCAAATATTAAAGATCTTGAAGATATAAAGGATAAGACTTTCGTGGTATTAGAGAGAGATAATGAAGACAGACGTATAAATAAATATTTTGAAGATAAGATCAATGTGAGAATCTTAGAAGTAGATAATATTTATCAGTGTTTTGCTTTAATAAGGAATAATATAGTAGACGGATTTGTGGGAGATGATATGGAAATTGCACATTTTCTTAATGTAACCAATAGAGGTACAAGCTTTAGAGCTTTAGAACTTACTCTTTATGAGAAAGAGATGTGCTTGGCTGTAAAGAAAGAAAATGGCTATTTACTTGATATATTAAACAAAGGGATCATCCAACTGAAGAAAAAGAATTTGGTAGCACAGACGCAATATAAATGGCTTGGGAATTTTGATACGGATGTGATTGACTTAAGCCGTATTGAATTAGCTTATAAAGTATTCATTGCAGGCATATCCATTATAGCAATCTTTTCTAGTTGGAATTATCTTATTACGCAAAGAGTTAATACAAAGACTAGGGAATTATCTGAAAGTAAAGAAGAATTACGTCTTATTATTGATACAATGAAAAATGGTATCATGGTTATAGAAGGGGATTCTATTATTGTAGAATGTAACGATGCAGTCACGGGTATAACAAATATCCCTAGAGAAGATTTAATAGGATCTAATTATAAAGAGTTCGAAGCTTTAGAGCCATTTGTGAATAAAGAGAATATGAATAAGTTATTTAATGTGGGAAATTATTATTATTATGTTACTAGCCAAAAAATTACAAGTAATAAAAGTATGATGATTATTGAGGATTATACAGAAAAGTATTTTAATGAAAAGAGGGTTAGACAGGAATCCAAGATGATAGCTGTGGGGCAATTATCAGCTGGTCTTGCCCATGAGATAAGGAACCCGTTAGGATTAATAAAAAGCTATAGTTATATTATTGAAAGACATAGGATCAATGAAATTTGTGATCATGCAATAGTGGTTATAAATGACTCTGTTGCAAGAATTAATAAGCTTATTGAAAATTTATTGAGATTTTCAAAGCTTTCAAACGATGAAAATAAATCAGTAAATATTGAAAATCTATTAAATTTGATACTAGAACTAGAAGAAAAAAATATTGAACAGAATGAAATAAAAATGATTACTAGTATTACAGGCAATTTTTCTAAGGAA
The DNA here is from genome assembly GCA_025210525.1 of Marinisporobacter sp. Taxonomy (GTDB): domain Bacteria; phylum Bacillota; class Clostridia; order Peptostreptococcales; family Thermotaleaceae; genus Crassaminicella. The sequence continues at coordinate 104,801 of JAOARP010000066.1, read as the reverse complement.
GTTTTTATTAATGAAGATGTATTAAGAATGCTACTATTGAATCTATTAAATAATAGTATTGATTCATTTAAAGGTGTTGAGAGAGAAGAAAAGAAAATTTACATAAGGATGAATATTGAAGAAGATCATTTAAAGATAGAAGTTGTGGATAATGGTTGTGGAATTGAAAAGGAAAAGCTTGAAAATATATTTAATCCTTTTTATTCTACTAAAGAAAATGGAACAGGTTTAGGTCTTTATATTATCAGTACAGAAATATCCAATAATGATGGAAAAATATCGGTAGAAAGTAATTTTGGAGAAGGTACAAAATTTGATATTGTTCTACCAATAAAGGAAACAAAGGAGGAATGTAAATGATTGAAAAAAAGGGATATAAAATATTAATTGTAGATGATGAAATAGAGTATCAAAAAGTTCTATCTTTGATCCTTTCAGATGTTGGATATGATATTGCAACTTGTTCTAATGGAATGGAAGCACTTGAATATATTGATAATAATATAGTACATCTTGTACTTACTGATTTAAAAATGCCTGTTATGGATGGTGTTGAGTTAATAAAGAGAATAAAAGAAAAATATAATGATTTAGATATCATTGTTATGACAGCATTTGGAAGCATTGAGAGTGCAGTTGATTCCATGAAATATGGTGCCATAGATTATTTTGTTAAGAGTAGTGATATACAGGAATTAGTGATGAAAGTTGACCGATTAGCTAAAATATGTAGATTAGAGAGGAAAAGTTCCTTTTTACTTGAGAAACAGAATGAAACAGATTTATTTGTTGAATCTAAAAATGAAGAATACTCAAAGCTTTTGGAAATGTGTCAAAGAGCTGCTGATTCAGGTATCAATATTTTACTATTGGGAGAATCTGGCGTAGGTAAGGAAGTTATTGCTAATTATATTCATCAATTAAGTAAAAGACGGCAAGAACCCTTTGTTCCTGTTAACTGCCAAGTTTTTCCTGAAGGGGTTATAGAATCGGAGTTGTTTGGTCATGAAAAAGGCTCATTTACAGGGGCTATTGATGCCAGAGTGGGAAAGTTTGAGCAAGCTAATTTGGGCACTTTATTCTTAGATGAAATTGGAGATTTACCAATTGCAACACAAGGGAAATTATTAAGAGCCATAGAAAGCAGAAGAATAGAAAGGCTTGGAAGTAATAAATCAATAGATTTAGATGTAAGATTTATTTCAGCTACAAATAAAGACCTTTCAAAGCAAATAATTGAAGGGACATTTAGAGAGGATTTGTTCTATAGAATAAATACTTTGACTCTACATATACCGCCATTAAGAGAAAGAAGAGAAGATTTACTAGGACTTATTCATTTTTTTATTAAAAAGATTGAAAAAGATCAAAAGAAAAAAATAAAGCATGTTGATGATGAGGTAATGAACTTTTTATTGCAATATGATTATCCAGGAAATATCAGAGAACTTAAGAATATAGTCGAAAGAATGATTGCATTAAGTAAAGAGGGGATTATTACAGTCAATGAAATATTAATGCCAATAGGTTGTGGGAAAGAAAAACAGGCAAAGAATAATGATTGTAAAAAGACATTGCAGCATGCTCGTTCAGATTTTGAAAAGATGTTTATAGTAGAGGCTTTAAAAAATAATAATTGGAATGTTACAAGAACAGCAGATGAATTAGAAATAAGTACAAGACAACTATGGAATAAGATTAACAAATATAATATAGAATTGAAAAAGCATGAATAAAATTTCAGTGTCAAATAAAAAAGTGTGAAATATAGTTCATGCTTTTTTTATTATATAAATATCAATTATTTTAAAATGAGTATTATACTAAGGTTAAAGGTAATAAATAAACTTATAAAAGATGGCATGGTATTTGCTATATTAGAATCATGACAATATAAATTTTACTAAAATTATGAGAAAGGAATGAAAAAAATGAAAAAAGTAAAATGGTTAGCACTTGCATTAGTAGTAGTATTAGTAATGGGCTGCATGGCAGGTTGCGGTAGTAATGAGAAAGCTGTATCAGAGGCAGAGGATGGTCCAATTGTTATTAAAATTGGGCATACTGATTCATCTCAAAGATCAACGCATAAATGGAGTGAGGCTCTAGGAGAGTATTTAGAAAAAGAGGCACCTGGTAAATTTAAAGTAGAAGTTTATTCAGATGGACAATTAGGGGATACACCTGATTTAGTATCTGGTATTAAAATTGGAACGGTTACAATGATGTTCGACTTATCGTCTGCAATAACATCAGCATCAGGTCCAGCTTCAACTTGTATAGACTTACCTTATTTATATCCTTCATTTGAAGCTTGGGAAAAAGGTACTTTTGAAAATGGTGGATTAGAGTTATTCAATGAAACGTTGAAAGATTCAGGGTATTATTGTATAGATATGTACTATAACGGAATGAGACAAGTTATAAGTAGAGACAAAATTTATAAAACACAAAGTGATTTAGAAGGACAAAAAGTTCGTATCGCACAAAATGACTTAAATATTGAAATTTGGAAAGCTATGGGAGCTAATCCAACACCTATGGCTTGGGGAGAAGTTGTAACTTCATTATCTCAAGGACAGATTAATGCATTAGACCACTCTTTAGGTGTATTTAATGACTTTAATCTACATGAAATTGCACCACATGTAACATTAACAAATCATGCTAGTTCTCCATTCCCAATTATCTGTTCAAGAGATTGGATCGAATCTTTAGATCAAGCAGATAGAGAAGTATTAGAAGCTGGTGTTAAAGAGGTTGCTAAGAAACAAAGAGCAGAGGAATATGCTAAAGAGAAAGAATACATAAAGAGATTTAAAGATGAAGGTGCAGAAGTGTATGAATTATCAGCTGATGAAATAAAGGCATTCCAAAAAGCTGTAGAACCAGTATATGATCACCAACGTAAATTAGTTGGAGATGAAATGATTGAAAAATGGTTAAAGACACGTCCTTAAAAAATAATAGTAAATAAGTAATATAGTAGATTGTTGACAAAGGCAACAAGATGGTTGCCTTTGTGAGCACTATAAAAGGAGGTCAGGATATTACTCTTTTATTGGGAGTAATGGTATAATATGAGAAAAAAAGTCTTAGAAACTTTAGATAAAATTGAAGATACTGTCCTGATAGTTATGTTTATGACCATGGTGGGAATAATTTTTTTCCAAGTTATTATGAGATACGTTTTTAATAATTCACTCACTTGGTCAGAAGAACTAGGAAAATTTTTATTTGTGTGGCTTTCCTGGGTAGGGATAAGTATAGGGCATAGAAGAAAAGAACATATAAGAATTACGTTGCTAGTTGACAAATTACCATATAAATTAAAGCAATTAGCAGAAGCGTTAACGGAATTAACATTAATTGTTATTTGTGGTATTACACTGTATTATGGATTTATTATGATTAATATACAAATGAATGTCCCTTATGCAGGAATTAAAATTAGTACAGCTTGGGGTTATCTATCTCTTGTCCTTGGGTGCGGAATATTTATAATTAGAGCAATGGCATATTTTATAGAGGCAGTCAAAAATCTAATGAAAAACGAGATAATTTCATAAGGGGGGGAACGATGATGGCAGTACCTGCATTATTTATTGCATTATTTGTCATGTTATTAGTAGGTGTTCCTGTTGGATTTGCAATAGGTGGAGCTACTATGTTAGCAATGGGTCTCTACTCTGACTTGAACATGGCTATTAATGCGCAATATTGCTATAGTGGTATATTTTCATTTACTGTAATGGCAATACCTTTTTTTATGTTGGCAGGTCTTATTATGTCAACAGGAGGTATAGCTAGAAGAATTGTTAATTTTGCATCTGCATTAATAAGTTTTGTAAATGGTGCTATTGGTTGTGTAACAATCATTGCATGTATGTTTTTCGGTGCTTTATCAGGATCTGGTATGGCTACAACGTCAGCTATCGGTGGAATGATGATTCCTGAGATGAAGAGAAAAGGGTATGATCCAGCTTATGCAGCTACGATAGTTTGCTTTGGAGGTATTATTGGACCAATTATTCCTCCTAGTTTATCCTTTGTATTATATGGAGCTTCGACTGGAGTATCTATTTCACAATTATTCTTAGCAGGAGTATTACCAGGAATATTGATAGGTATTTTATTCTTAATTGCAAATATTATTATATGTACTAAAAATGGAGTTGATCTAAAACAAAAAAGAGTAACTGAGGACGATGAAAAAGTACCAATTAACGAAGCTATGAAATATAGAATGTCAGAAATTGCAAAAAGTATAAAAGAAGGTTTTTGGGCTTTATTATCTCCTGTTATCATTTTAGGAGGAATTTATTCAGGCGTTTTTACTCCTACTGAAGCAGCTTGTATATCTGTTGTATACTCAATTATAATAAGTTTATATGTATATAAGGATTTAACATGGGATGGACTAAAAGACGTGTTTTTGGAAACAGCAGTATTAAATGGAATAACCTCATTTTTATTAGGATATTCTACTGTATTCTCTACATTTATGACTTATGAGAGAATTCCAAAGATGATTACAGACTTTTTAACAGGTGTATCATCTAATCCTTTAGTTGTATTGCTATTTGTTAATTTAATACTATTAGCTGTAGGATTATTCCTTGATACGGTTCCAGCTATTATTGTTATGGCGCCAATGTTAATGCCAACAGTTAAAGTATTAGGCATTGATCCTGTACACTTTGGAGTACTTATGGCTGTAAACCTAGCGTTAGGTTTATGTACACCTCCTTATGGCTGTAATCTATTTGTAGGTGCAGCTGTTGCTAAGATAAAGATGGAAAATATGTTTTCACATATTGTGCCATTGTTTGCAGTAGGTTTAATTGGACTAGTACTAATAACCTATGTACCGTGGCTATCCCTTGTATTTATTAAATAAATTATAAATAATGAGAATTAAAAGAGTTGTGCTTAAAGTTGTAAGCGTAGCTCTTTTTCTATTAGAAAAATCAAAAATTATAGAATAAATAGAAAGGAAGAAGAAAATAGAGATGTTGATTGTTTAATATTTTTTGATTTAAAGTAAAGATAGTAGACTTGAACTTCTAGGATTATGGGAAAGGAAAAAAATTTATTGAATATGAACCTAGAGAAATATGATTTTTTATAAAAAGATCTATTTTTCTAAAAAACAAATATCTCTAAAATTATAATGATACTAGCTGTTGATATAATAAAAATATCTCTTTTTTGAATTGAATCAGAAGGATTTTCGGAAAAACATTTGGTGTCTAAAATGCGAGATAAGCTAATAATTCCCATAAGCGACCAAGTAATTATAAAAAATTTACCCGAAACTGAAAGCTTATGAATAAAAAAGTGATAAATAGCAAAGCTAATTAATCCAAGGCTACTTCCCCAACCTAAAATTGTATTTAATGTTTTGAATATTTTTTTTGATGGCATATTTTTTCTCCTTTTGAAAAGTATATAGTATTATTTACTATTTATAAATAGTTTTGATGAGAGGATTTATCTATCTAGTATAGCATAATTTATCTATATATGTATGATAAATCCATGATTTGATTATATAGGAATATATTGAATTGAAAATTCTATAATTTGCATTTTAGGGTGAAGTATGGAGCAAGAAGAGAAAATATGTAAATTAATGAATAATAAGGATCATTATGTTAAAATATAATCAACATAAAAATTATAAGTGAGGTGAATAGAAATGAAAATAGCTAAGATTATGGAAAGAACATATAATCAGCCCTTAGCATATGTTGAAAAACAACTAAAATCCAACTTTTTAGGTCTTGAATGGGAGATTGAGCATATAGAAGATTTAAGAACTATAGAAGGGCTTCGGGTGAAGATCTATTTTGGAGTAACTTCACCTTATGGAGGAGTAACCTTCGCATCATTTCTAAATCATGGTGGGGGATATACACCCTATTATATTAAACTGACAGAGATAGATGATGATCAAACAAAAGTATTGGTCGCAATAACGGGGACAGAAAATGTAAATGGGGACTATGGAGGTAGGAATAAAAATATTGCACAGCAAGTATTAGAAATGTGTGAAAAAGATTGTACCCATAAAACATTTAAAGAAAAAATGAAAAGTTTTTTCAAATAGAAGCATGGAATAAGATCGAAGGAACAAGTAGAGGATACTGTTCCTTTTTCTTATGATAAAATTTACCATACTGTGACAATTTATTGATATAATGTAGAGGAAATTATTTTTTATGAAAAATGGATAAGGATATGAGGGTTAAATGAGTTATATACAATGGAGGAAGAAGATGAATATAAGAAATGTAAAGATCTTAGGAATAGGTAAATATTTACCTAAGGAGATTGTTTTAGGAGAAGATATTGATAAAAAATTAGGAAAACCACTAGGGTGGGGAGAAAATACTATAGGGGTTAGGAAAAGACATTTTGTTATAGATGAAACAGCATCTTATATGGGAGCTTTTGCAGCAAGAGAAGCGGTGGAAGATGCAAATATTAATTTAGAGGATATTGATTGTATTATTTGTGCAAGTGGATCTATGGAGCAGCCTATTCCCTGTACAGCAGCACTTATTCAAAAAGAATTAGGGCTAGAAAAATCAGGGATTCCATCCTTTGATATAAACTCTACCTGTTTAAGTTTTGTAGTTGCATTAGATACCATTTCCTATTTAGTGGATTGTGGAAGATATAAAAATGTATTGATTGTTTCATCAGAGGTAAGTTCAGCAGCGCTTAATTGGGAGGATGAAAAAAGTGCTGCATTATTTGGAGATGGAGCCGCTGCTATTGTATTAGGAAAAACACCAAAGGAAGAAAATTCTAAAATTATTTATGCAAATATGAAAACCTATAGCGAAGGAAGTGAATGGTCCCAAGTTTATGGAGGGGGAACGAAATTTGTACCTAATCTTGAAAATGTAAGAGAAGAAACTATGAAGCATTTTCTATTTTCCATGGATGGACAGAAGATCTTTAAAATGGCTAAAAAAATATTACTTAAGTTTGTGAAAGAAATGATGGAGGAAAGTAAAGAAAGTTTAGACACTATAGGGATGGTTATTCCCCATCAAGCTAGCAAAAGTGCTATGGGTCTTATGAGAAAAAATCTCAAAATACCGAAAGAAAAATGGATGGACATTGTATCGAATCATGGAAATATGATCGCAGCATCTATTCCAACAGCTCTTTATGAAGGAATCAAAAATGAAAAGATTCAAAGAGGAGATAAGGTTTTATTATTGGGTACTTCTGCAGGATTATCTATAGGGGGGCTAATCTTTGAGTATTAAAAATGTTTTAATAACAGGTGCCACAGGCTTTCTAGGAAACAGATTAGCCATTCGATTAAAAGGATTAGGATACGAAGTGACAGGGGTAGGGAGAAATAATAAAAAAGGGGAAGATTTAAAAAAGAATGGGATTGATTTTGCTTTATTAGATTTAGAAAATGAAAAGGCTGTGATGGATATCTGTAAAAAACATGAGTATATCTTCCATTGTGCAGCCCTTTCTTCTCCTTGGGGAAAATATAAAGATTTTTATAAGAGCAATGTAGAGTCTACTAAAAATCTAATCAGAGGGAGTCAAAAAGAAAATATTAAAAGATTTATTCATGTATCTACTCCAAGTATATATTTTGACTATGAGGATAAATTGAATATTACAGAAGATAGCATACTCCCTAAGGAGCTTGTAAATGATTATGCAAAGACTAAATTATTAGCAGAAAAGGAAATAGACCAAGCTTTTAAAGAGGGATTACCAGTAGTAACTATTCGACCAAGAGGGTTGTTTGGACCAGGGGATACGACTATTTTACCAAGGCTTATAAGAGCAAATCATAAAGGGGGGATTCCTTTAATCGATGGGGGAAAAGGAATTATTGATGTTACTTATGTGGAAAATGTAGTAGATGCACTTCTTTTATGTATGAATGGAGAAAAAAATATTCTAGGGGAAAAATATAATATTACGAATGGACAACCGATGGTATTTATTGAATTGATTCAAAAACTATTTCATAAGCTTAATATACCTCTTAAAACTAAAAATATTTCTTTTGAAAAAGCATATAAAATCGCAGGGATTATGGAATGGATTTCAAAATATATCTTAATGGGAAAAGAACCTATTCTTACGAGGTATTCTGTTGGTGTATTATCAAAGAGTCAGACGTTAGATATAAAGAAGGCAAAAGAGGAATTAGGTTATAGACCAAGGGTAAGTATTGATGAAGGTTTAGATGTCTTTGTAGATTGGTTGAAAGGAGAAGGGGCTTGGTTAGTGAGATAAAAATATTGAAAATAGGTTATTGTACACAATTAGAAAAAATGGCTGTGAAAAATGGACGATTAAAGACAATTGAATTTCCTGCTACTGCTGTTCTTATAAAGCATGGACAAAGAGGATATATTTTATTTGACACAGGATATGGGGAAGCTTTTTTCGAAGCAGCAAAAAAATTTCCATATAATCTGTATAAAAAAGTGACTCCTGTATATCTTAAAGCAGAAGAAACAGTTATGGCACAGCTAAAAAAAATGAATATCTCAGCAAAGGATATAAAATATATTATATTATCTCATTTCCATGCAGACCATATTGCAGGATGTAGAGATTTTCCCAATGCAAAATTTTTATGCAGCAAGGTGGAATATGAAACTATAAAAAATAAAAAAGGCTTTAGCGCCTTAAAAGAAGGATTTATTCCAGAATTATTGCCACAAAATTTTTCAGATAGAACTATTTTTTTTGAAGACCAGCAAATAAAAAAATTCCCCGTTGTTAATACAGCTTTTAAAAGGGCAATAGATTTATTTGGAGATGAAACTTTTTATATAGTAAAATTATCAGGACATACAAAAGGACATTATGGACTCTTTTTACAAGACCAGCAAAGGAAAAATTATTTTTTCGTAGGGGATGCTTGTTGGAGTAAGAAATCATTTGAAGAAGGAATATTGCCCCATTACTTTGCAGGATTTATTATAAAAGATAAAAGAAGCTATCAAGAAAATGTAAAGAAGCTATATACTTTATATAGAGAAAATACCCATATAAAAATTATTCCAAGTCATTGTAAAGAAACTTTAGAAAGCTTAATGGAGGATCAAAGTGAGTGAACAACTGAAAATTTTAAGTACCTATTTAAAAAGTAAGTATTTTACTAAGTTTCAAAATCGAGAAGAATTAGAAAAATGGCAAGATAAAAAGATGAGAAAATTTTTAAGAGAAATAGTTCCAAAATCTTCTTTTTATCAAAAATATTATGAAGGAGCTTCTTATGATAACTGGAGAGAGCTTCCTATTATAGATAAAGGTATGATGATGGAAAATTTTGATACTTTCAATACTGTGGGGATCAAAAAAGAGGAAGCTTTTCAAGTTGCATATACAGCAGAAAATACAAGAGACTTTACCCCTAAGATTGGAGATATTACTATAGGATTGTCTTCTGGGACTTCAGGAAATAGAGGGATCTTTTTAGTAAGTCGTGAAGAAAGAATAAAATGGGCAGGAAACATTCTTGCTAAGTGTCTTCCTGAGGTCATATGGAAGGAACAAAGAATAGCTTTTTTTCTTCGTGCAAATAGTAACTTGTATGACACAGTAGATAAGGGGAAAATTCAATTTCAATTTTTTGATTTATTAGATGAATTAGATAGACATGTGGAAAGATTGAATACTTATAGACCTAGTATTTTGGTAGCTCCTCCTTCTATGCTTTTGCTGCTTGCAAAAAAAATAAGAGAGACAAACCTTCATATTGATCCAAAGAAGATTATTTCTGTAGCAGAGGTATTAGATCCATTAGATGAAAAAGTTTTAGAAAATATATTTAAACAAAAAATTCATCAAGTTTATCAATGTACAGAAGGTTTTTTAGCTACTACTTGTGAACATGGAACCCTCCATTTAAATGAAGATCTATTAATCATTCAAAAGGAATATTTAGACAAGGACTTAGGGAAGTTTATACCTATTATTAGTGATTTTTCAAGAAGTAGTCAGCCAATTATACGCTATAGACTCAATGATATTTTAACAGAGAAGAAAACATTTTGTCCTTGTGGAAACCCCTTTACAGCTCTTGAGCAGATTGAAGGACGGAGTGATGATTTATTTTATTTTAAAAAGAAGGATAGGGAAAAGTATATTCCTATTTTCCCAGATTTTATAAGACGTACGATTATAGTAGCTTCAGAAAAAATCAAACAATATACTGTTACGCAATTGCAAGTTGATTTAATAGAAGTATTTATTGAAGCTAATGATGAACATAAAAAGATTATTGAAAAAAATATAGAGATAAATTTTAAAATGTTGTGTGATAAACTAGATTGTGTTATGCCTAAAATTAGATATGTAAATACAATGAATAGGGATTATGGGAAAAAGCTCAGAAGAATCCAAAGAAAGTTTGAGATTTGTTAGTATATGTTGAACTTAAAAATAAAAGAAATGATTTTGATGAGAGGAGGAAGTAACGTGATGGAAATAAAAGGAAAATATAGCTATGCCAAGGTTTTTACAGATAACGTGGAAAAAGAAGGGATAGACCAAATAAAGGATTTATGTGATCAACCTTTTACAGAAGGGTGCAAGGTAAGAATCATGCCTGATACCCATGTGGGAATGGGGTGTGTCATTGGATTTACTGCTGATTTAGGAGATAAGGTTATTCCAAATATTGTGGGCGTAGATATTGGCTGTGGTATGTTGACTGTTGAATTAAATAATATAGAAATAGATGTTGAGAGTCTTGATGAGATCATTCGAAAATATATTCCTTCAGGAAAAAATACTCATGAAGGGCGAATGGTTAAGTTTGAAAAATTGAAGGAATTACACTGTTATAGAAGTTTGAAAAATACAAAGAGAATAGAAAGAAGTATTGGAACTTTAGGTGGAGGAAATCATTTTATAGAAGTAGGAAAAGATCACGAAGGTAAAAATTATTTAGTTATTCACTCAGGAAGTAGAAATTTAGGAACACAAGTAGCTTCATATTATCAAAATTTAGCAGTTGATTTATGTAGTGGAAAAGAATCCTATTTTATAGAAAGAGAAAATCTTATTAAAGCGTATAAAAAAGAAGGACGACGAAAGGATATCCAAAGGGCTCTTAAGGCATTAAAGCATCGTTATGATGATCTTAAACCTAAATATCCTAGACAATTATGCTTTTTAACAGGGGAATACCGTGAAAAATATTTACAAGATATGCATATATGTCAGGCGTATGCTGCTCTAAATAGAAATACAATGGCAGATATTATATTAAAAAAGCTATTAGGAAAAGGGATAGGAGACTTTGAAAGTTTTCAAACAACTCATAACTATATAAATTTTAAGGATAACATCATAAGAAAGGGAAGTGTATCTGCATACGAAGGAGAAAAGCTATTGATTCCTATTAATATGAGGGATGGAAGCTTAATCTGCATAGGGAAAGGAAATGAAGATTGGAATTATTCTGCTCCCCATGGTGCTGGAAGATTGATGAGTAGAAGTAAGGCAAGAGAAATGGTTAGCCTAGAGGAATTTCAAAAGTCAATGAAAGGAATTTATACAACTTCTGTTAATGAAGCTACATTAGATGAAGCTCCTTTTGCATATAAACCTATGGAGGAGATTATTGAAAATATAAAGGATACAGTAGAGATTATTGATGTGATCAAACCTATATATAATTTTAAAGGTGGAGAATAGGATGATCAAATATAACTTTAAGAGGAGCTAATCATGAATAAGGAAAAAAAGAAAGTGTTTTTTAGTGTATCTATTGTAGATTATAAAACTTTTGAAAAATATCTTGAAAGTATGGCTCTTAAGGGCTGGCTGATAGAAAAATACAATACCTTCACAATAGAATTTAGAAAAGTTAAACCTGCAAAATATAAATTTAATGTTAGTTTGTTTTATAATCCTCCCTTTGAGTATTCAAATGAAGAAAAATTTAAGAATTATCAAGAAAGATATGAAGAATTAGGATGGACTTTTGTGAAAAATAAAAAGCTTTTTCAAATTTGCTATGCACTCGAGGAAGATGATCCCATACCTATAAATACTGACCCTGTAGAAGAATATAAGATGATGAAATCTATTTTTTATAAGACAGAGTTAATAAGCCTGATTTCTATTATGTTTTTGTCTTTCATAGTAGCATATAATTTAACTAGATTTGATTATACTTCCCTTTATAGAAATATGACTTTGTGGAGGATGATAACACCTATTTTTATGGTATTGATGGCTTCACCATTTATATATAATATTTCTTTTCTGATGAAAGTAAAAAGGGCAGTAAAGGAAGGGAAGAAATTGCCTAGAGCTTCTTACAGGACAGCTAAATTTAAGAGCAATAGTATATTACTTATACAATTAATATATGCTGTATTTACTATTGGAATGATGGGAAAATCTATATTAGATCGAGGAAGTTATACTTATCTTATATCTTTATTACCTGCTATAAGTGGGATATTATTTGCGTTATGGTACAAAAAATTTGTAAAGAAGAAAAAACGATCTAAAAGGAAAAATATAGTTATATTCATTCTATTAGCAGTGATAACTGTTGTGGTGTCGACTAGTTTCACATTTGGTATAATTTTTAAATCTATAATAGGGGATGTTGATAAGGAAGTAGAAGAAGTTGATCTTAAAGGGTATAAAGTTCTTACATTATCAGATTTTGGGATAGAGGCTGACAAGATAAAAAATAATTTATGGAAAGAAAGCAGTATATTTGTGCCTATGTATTATGATTATTATGAAATAGCAAATAAAAAAAGTATTGATACAGAATATATAAAGGCAAGAAATGAAAGGATTTGTAATTATATTTATGGTGAAATACTAAAGGAAAAATCAAGTAAGTCTTATTATCATATAACAAAAGGAAATCCTAAAAAATGGGAAGCGGATGAAGTTCATTATTTAAGTGATGATCACAATTTTGTAATGATAAAAAAAGACCATGTAATCGTTATTTTAGAGGGAGATTTTGACTTTTCTGATACTAAAGTAATAGAGAAGTGTAAGAAGTTATTGAAGGAATAAGTAATTGATCGTGAAAATATTATTCATAAAGAGGAGCATAAGTTTACCTGATTGGAAACTTTATGCTTCTTTTTTTGTATGAATTTATAAAGGGTGAGGTAAAGTTGACGGTGATGAATATAAACAACAAAATGTTGACTATATACAACATGAGTACTATAATACAATTGAGGGGAGGTATTTTATGGCAAAGAGAAAAAAACTATTTAATACAAAAATAAAAGTTCTTCGAGCGGAAAGAAATTTAACACAAGGAGATTTGGCAATCGATTTAGGAGTGAATAGGGGGACTATTTTAGAGATTGAAAGAGGTACTTTTAACCCGTCTCTCAAGCTTGCTTTTGCTATAGCAAAATATTTTGATAAGACGGTTGATGAAATTTTTCAAATATCAGAGGAGCGTGAAGAATAATGAATATAGGAGAACAATTATTAGCTGGACAACCAATGGTAGCCACAATGATAACAGCAACATTATTATTACTATTATTGATGGAGAAAGATGAATTAGAGCAATATGCATTCAATAATGCTTTGAAAACTGCTACTGTAATTACGATAATAGCATTATTTGGATACAGCTTATATATGCTATCGGTAGGATCTAAAAAGGTCAGTATCAATACAATTTTTTTGGCAATTGAAGGATTGTATATAATAACATTAGTACTGTATTATATGGATTTGAAAGGTATTCGTTTTGAAATGAAGATGAAAAATCAGATATTGTCAAATATATTTATGTATATTTCAATTATCATAAGTATTTTAGCAACTGTTAGCATGGTATTTGAATTTGAGTTTTTTGAAAATAAAATAGGATTGATCAGATATGATGAATTAATTTTATATGTGAATGCCATATTAGTTGCAATGATGATTCCATTAACTCCAATGAGAAAAAAGGTTAACCATGAAGAACATAAGAAAGTAAAAAAAGAAATAGATAAACAATTTAATATTATGTGTGGAATCTACTGCATTAGTATGCTATTAATTGTTATATACATGATTTATCAAAAGGTGATTTAAAATACTATAAAGAAAGAAGGTTAGGAGTATGCAAATATTAGTTGATGCAGATGCATGTCCTGTAAAGGATATTATATTAAAAGTTGCAAAGGAATATAAGGTGGCATTGGTAATGATTAAAGATATTTGTCATGAATTATATGATGATTATGCAAAAATTATTACTGTAGATAAAGGACGAGATATGGCAGATTTAGTACTCATTAACAATACAAAAGAAGGCGATATAGTAGTGACCCAAGATTATGGGGTAGCAGCATTGGCACTTGCAAGGAAGGCTGTTGTGATTAATCAAAACGGCTGGTTATATACAAATGAAAATATTGATGATTTATTAAGTAGAAGACATATAAACCAGCAGATGAGAAAAAAGCACAAAAAATATACGAAAATAGCAAAAAGAACGAAAGAGGATAACATGAAGTTTGAAAGGAAATTTAGAGAATTGGTGAAGGAGAAGAGTGAATAACAGGATAGAAGTAAACGGAAAATATATCTCTATTCCTTTGGAAAACTTAACTATAACGATTTTTTGCATTGAGAAAGTTTAAAATCTGTGAAATAATAAGTATGATATAAAAACAAAAAGGAGAATTGATTTATGAAAAAAAACAACTATAAAGAGCTGGGAATTGAACTTCTTAATAAATAAGGAGTTTGATTTTAAATAAGAACTCCTTATTTATTAAGTCCTATAAAAAAGACTTATAAAGAAAAGGAGATAGGAAATTGACATATAAAAATGCAAAAGGGATACTTCCTACAAATTTATTAAAAGAAATTCAAAAGTATATTCAAGGCGAGTTTATATATATACCTATACCTCAAAAAAATAGAGTAGGCTGGGGAGAGAAAAATGGAACTCGTGAGAATATGTACGATAGAAATAAAAAAATATTTGATCTATATAAAGATGGGTATTCAATAGAAGATATTATCAATGATTATAACTTATCAGAATCTAGTATAAGAAAAATAATATCAAAAATGAAAAAAGAAGATCTGTTGGTAAATGGAACCTTAGAGCTAGGAGGACAATCTAATGAATAATGTTACCTTTGAAAAAATACAGCTAAATGAAGTAAAGGAATTAGTAAAAACACATTGTTTAAGTTCTCTTGGAAAAGACCGAATAGATCAGTTAAATCCTAGCGGAAATATAAATGTTGTAAAACGAAGATTAGATGAAAATAAAGAAGCTAGAAAGATTATAGAAAATAGTAATCATATACCTTTAGAGGGATTATTTAATGTAAATATGATCATTGATAAAATTGAAAAAGGAATGATTCTAGACCCTTATGAACTTGTAAAAATGCAAGATTTTTTGAGAGGTAGTAGAAAAATAAAATCTTTTATGCTTGAAAAAGAGTTTTACGCCCCTACGTTAAGTGCATATGCTTTAAATATTACGGAGTGTGAAAATATAGAAAGTGAAATAGAATATTGCATAAAAGGAAATAAGGTAGACTCACAAGCTAGTAAGGAATTAAAAAAAATAAGAAGAAATATAGGAGTAACAGAGGATAAAATAAAAGAGCGGTTAAATAAGTTTTTAACAGCTAGTGGAAACAAAAAATATATACAAGAATTTATAGTAAGTAAAAGAGATGATCGATATGTGATTCCCATAAAAGCACCTTATAAAAATGAAGTAGAGGGTACATTACTTGATACATCGTCAAAAGGAAATACTGTATTTATAGAACCAAAGAATGTATCGAAGTTTAGCCTAGAGCTTATTCATTTAAAAAGCGAAGAATCTATAGAAGAATATAAAATTCTTTCTTATTTAACAGAGCTTATATTTGAAAAAATAAAAAATATTAAATTGAATATAGAAATTATAGCTGAATATGATATGGTTTTTGCAAAAGCTAAGTATAGTCAAAATATAAAAGGAATTACACCTAAAATAAATGATCAAGGATATATAAAAATTGTTGATGGAAAGCATCCGCTTTTAAAGGGAGAGGTGATCCCCCTTAACTTAGAAATAGGAAAGAATTACAGAAGTTTGCTTATTACAGGACCTAATGCAGGCGGAAAAACTGTTGCACTTAAAACCGTAGGTATATTGAGTTTGATGGTTCAATGTGGACTAGATATATGTGCAAAGGAAGATACAATAATCAATGTATTTGAAAATATATTTGTAGATATAGGAGACAATCAAAGTATAGAAAATGCCCTGAGCACCTTTTCTTCCCATATAAAAAATATTGCAGAAATCATCAACAGATCAAAATTTAATACATTAGTTTTATTAGATGAGATTGGTAGTGGGACGGAACCGAATGAAGGAGCTGCACTTGCTATCGCCATCCTAGAAGAATTTTATCTAAAGGGATGTATTACCATAGCATCTACTCATTATGGAGAACTAAAAAGATATGCAACCCTTCATCCAGAATTTGAAAATGCAGGAATGATGTTTGATCAAGAAACTTTGCAGCCTTTATATAAGTTAACTATAGGAAAATCAGAAAATAGTAATGCTCTATTTATTTCTAAAAAGATGGGAATAAGAGATAAAGTATTAAAAAAAGCAAAAGGGTATATGGATGATAAAAACTATCATTTTGATTTAGTCAAAAGGAGTAAAATAACATCCTCTAAAAAGATGGATGAAGAAAAGAAGGAAAAAGAGATAGAAATCCCTATATACCAAAAAGGCGATAAAGTAAAACTATTAGATCAAGATGACTTTGGAATCGTATATAAACCCGTTGATCAATTTAACAATGTAGAAGCTTTATATAAGGGTGAGTTTATAAAAGTCAATGTAAAAAGGATAGAATTATATTTAAAGGCTACAGAGCTATATCCTAATGACTATGATTTAGATAGCTTATTTGTAAGTTTTGAAGAAAGAAAATTAGATAGAGATATTGAGAGAGGATCTAAAAAAGCTTTGAAAAAAATTCAAAAGGAAATGAAGGAAAGTAGAAAAAGATAGAGGTTCAAATCATGACAAAGAAAAAAATATTTAAAAGGGATATCTCACCAAATGAAAAAATATATATTCAGTCCCAAGAAATATATACGACTTTTGCAATTCAATTTATTATTGATTTTGATGGGATACTAGACAAAGAAAAGTTTGAAAAAGCTGTAAAAAAAGCAGGGGATTTTTGTCCAGGAGCAAGGGTCACTTTAAAAGGAAATCAGTGGGTAGATACGCAAGTAACTACCCCTATTTTTTATATAAAAGATGATTTTGACGGATATGATTTTAGTAAACTAGATATTTTTAAAAAGAAAATAGATGTCAAAAGAAATCCAGTAACAGAAATTTATGTTTTATCCTCAGTCAATAAAATTATTTTCAGAGCTTTTCATGGAGCTATGGATGGACAAGGAGCTTTAATATGGGTAAAAAATATATTTAAGGCTTTAAGAGGAGAAAAACTTTTAGAGGCAAAATCTGAAGAAACAGACCTTAGCTTTGTAAAGCTTGTGAATGGAAAAAAACTCGATAATGGATTGAAGTTTAATAAAAGCTTATTTAAGGATAGGAGAAAATTAAAAGATCATGAAATCTATTGGAAAAGACTTTCTATAGAGGGGAGATTTTCAGGAGTCATTGGAAAGATTGCAAAAGCTTTAAAAGAAAGCTCTGGTGAGGAAAATAATAAGTTTTTAATTCCAGTGGATATGCGAAGACATAATAAAAATATTATTTCTACAGGAAATCTAACCTTGCCCATATTTTTAAATACCCATAAAGGAGAAGATTGGAAAGAATTAAATGCAAAAATGATGGATTCCTTAAAAAATAATAAGGAACTTAATTTAAAGAATGCAGATTTTGGATGGTTGACAAATTTGCCTAGGAAGGTTTTAGGAAATAGCATCAGGTTATTAATACTTTATCAAAATTTTATACAAAAACACATGATCGGAGGAATTATATCTTTTTTAGGAGATATTCAACTAAAATCTTTTAGCTTTGATGATTTTGAAGCCAAAGCATTTTATTCTATGCCTGTACAACAGCCTTTAAGTCCCCTTTCAATAGTGATTACTCAAATAGATGAAAAAATGGAAATCCTTATATCTTATTATGAAGATATTATTAGGGAAGAAGAATGTGATGAAATATTAAGAAAAATTGAGAATGCTTTAACGGGAAAAGGAATCTATAATAAATTGAATAATACCCATAAGGATTTTTTTGATAGTAAAAATGTTATTGATTTGTTTAAGGAAAATGTAAAGAAAAATCCAAATGCTGTTGCTATTTTATGGAAAGGAAAAGAGCTAACTTATAGAGAGTTAGATGAAAAATCCGATATATTAGCAAGCTTTATGAAAAAAAGAGGGATAAAAAAAGAAGATCAAGTTGCTTTATTTTTAAAAAGGGATATAAATCTATTTATTTGTATTTTTGCTGCTATTAAAGTAGGGGCAGTATATATTCCTATTGATATAGAGAATGACAGAAATAAAATAAAAGGGATTATAAATGATGAGAACTTATGCTGGATTTTTTCAAATAAGGATACATATGATGAAGTAGCTTCTATTACAGAAAAAGAGATTATCAATATAGATTCATTTGTTTTTTCAAATGGGATAAAGCTTGATACCTATAATGTCAACGAAAATGATATTGTTTATAAGATTTATACATCAGGTTCAACAGGGAAGCCTAAGGGCGTAGAGATTAGTAATAGAAGCTTAATGAATTATTTATTATGGGCAAAGGATATATACAATACGAAAACTACAAGTAGATTTCCTCTATTTACATCAATAGGAGTAGATCTTACGATTACAGCTATCTTTTTACCATTAATATCAGGAGGTAGTGTTGAAGTATTTGATGAAAAAACAAACCATATTACTTTAAGAAAGATCTTAGAAGATAATAAAATAGATAGTATCAAATTAACTCCTACACATTTAAAGATAATAGCAGATTTAGAGCTGAAAGGAAAAAATAAGAAATTATTGATCGTAGGAGGAGAAAAATTTGATACAAAATTAGCTATGACTATGCAAGAAAAATTATCTGAAAGCTGTAAAATTATCAATGAATATGGTCCTGCAGAGGCTACAGTAGGTTGTATTTATCATATTTTTGATTCGAAAAAAGATATAAACTATGATACTGTGCCCATAGGGGTTCCTATTTATAATACAGAAATACTTTTATTAGATGAAAAAATGAAGTTAGTAGGACCGGAGGAAATAGGTGAAATATACATATTGGGAGAATCTCTTGCAAGGGGATACTATAAAAATGAAGAATTAAATAAAGAGAAATTTATTTATATTGAAGGGAAAAAAGCTTATAGGACTGGAGATATAGGTAAAATTACAAAGGAAAATACATATATTTACTTAGGAAGAAAAGATCATCAGATAAAATTATATGGGCATAGGGTGGAGACCATAGAAATAGAATGTATAATTAATCGTTATGAAGGAATTAATATGAACATAATAGTGCCTTTAGAAAGGAATAAAAATCATCTTGTGGCTTATTATAGATCACATAGAAAAATTGATATTACAAAGCTAAAAGAATATCTTAGACGAGAATTGCCCTTTTATATGGTTCCAAAAGTTTTTATGGAAATAAATGAAATACCCTTAGGGGTTAGTGGTAAAATTGATAAGAGTAGATTGCCTAAGGTATATGATGCTAATATGATTCCTACGGATGATCCGAATCATTTAAGTGAAATGGAGAAGGAAATCATTAAAATATGGAAGCTGGTACTTGAAATAGAGAATCAAAAAATAGGAAGTCAAGATGAATTTTATGACCTAGGAGGGGATTCATTTAGTCTTATTAGAATGGTATTTGAAATTACGAATAGTTTATTAAAGGCTGAAGATGAAGGAATCTTTATGGATAAAATAAAAAATATATATGGGAATATGACCATAAGAGATATAGCTGAAATTATTTATACAATAAGAGAAAATAAAAGGAACATTGAATTGTAGGGTAAATGTTGACACAGTAGGGATATTTATATAAAATTAATTTGTGCAAACGGTTGTACAATATTATAAAATAGGATGTGAAAGATATGGACGTCACAATGAAAGATGTGGCTAAAGAAGCAAATGTTTCTCCATCCACTGTGTCGAGAGTTATAGCAGGAAGTGATAGAATTAGTGAAGAAACAAAGAAAAAGGTAAATGATGCAATAGAAAGATTAAATTATCATCCCAATATTGCTGCTAGGAGTTTGACGAATAAAATGACGAAAGTTATTGGAATCGTTTTGCCAAGTGAAGCAGAGCATTTATTTAAAAATCCATTTTTCATATATGTGATGACGGGAATTAGTAAATACGCTCAAGAATCAGGCTATTACATTATGTATACTTTTTTTAAAACAGAAGAAGAAAAATTAAGCGCTATACAAAACTATGTCAATAGTAATTTAGTGGATGGAATTATTCTTACAACAGTTCATTCAAAAGACCAATGTATAAAATATCTTCAAGAAAAAGACTTTCCTTTTGTAGTGATTGGAAGACCTGAAGATACTAAAAATGTACTTTGGGTAGATAATGATAATTTTCAAGCCATGTACAATGTGTTAAGGAAGCTATTCATGAAAGGGCATAGAGAAATTGCATTTATAGGAGCCAAAAGTGAATTAAATGTATCTAAGGATCGACTAAGTGGATACAAGCAAGCACATAAAACAAATGGTTTTGATATTGATGAAAAGAGTATCCTAGAGGTGGAAGATTTTAGAGAAGATTTAGGATATAATGCTATGAAGAAGATCTTAAATGAAAGAAAACCAACGGCAGTTGTATGTACAGATGATCTTTTAGCCTTTGGCGCGAGTTCTTATTTAGTAGAAAAGAATATAAAAGGGATATCTATAGTAGGATTTAATAATATTCCTTTAGCAGAATATCAAAAACCAGCCTTGACTTCTGTAGATATTAATGCAAAAGAATTAGGATATTATGCAGCAAAAATGCTAGTAGATAAATTAGAAAAAGATATAATGAACAGGCATTATATTATAGAAACAAATTTAATAGAAAGAGAATCAACAAACCACTAGTTTATAGATGAGAGTATAGCTTTTATGCTCTTGTCTTTTTTTATTGAATGTATAAAAAAGCCATAAAATAATGTTAACAAATTGTATTGACAAGTTTTTAAAAGGATAATATAATTATTTGTGCAAACGGTTGCACAGATGATTATATTTTATGCTAAAACGGTTGCATAGAGCTTGAATTTTAGTATTTACATCTTACAAGGGGGGAATTAAATCATGTCTTCACAAAAATCGCAATTTATTTCATTTGATTTTTGGCAAAAATTTGGAAAAGCTTTAATGGTTGTTATTGCAGTTATGCCAGCGGCAGGACTTATGATTTCTTTAGGAAAGGTAATAGGAATATTCCTTGGAAATGTAGGAGCCATTGGACTTATTTCACATATTATTGAGGATATAGGATGGGCAATAATTGTCAACTTAAATTTACTATTTGCTATTGCTATTGGAGGGTCATGGGCAAAGGAACGTGCCGGTGGAGCTTTTGCTTCAGCATTAGCTTTTGTATTAATCAATCGTATAATAGGAGCGATTTATGGAATTACACCTAATATGCTTGCTGATTCTAATGCAGTAGTGAATAATATCTTAGGTGGAAAGCTTTTAGTTAAAGACTATTTTATATCAGTTCTTGGAGCACCAACTTTAAATATGGGAGTATTTGTTGGAATTATAGCAGGTTTTGTAGGTGCTGCATTATATAATAAATATTATAATTATAGTAAACTACCTAACTCTCTTTCTTTTTTCAATGGAAAGCGTTTTGTTCCTTTTGTTGTGATTGTCTACTCAGTTGTTGTTGCAGTGATCCTTGCTGTATTTTGGCCAATTGTACAAACAGGAATAAATAGCTTTGGAAGATGGATAGCTACATCAAAGGATAGTGCACCATTTATATCTACTTTTATTTATGGTTCACTTGAGCGTTTGTTGTTACCCTTTGGATTACATCATTTAGTAACAATTCCTATAAATTATACTCAGCTTGGAGGAAGCTATAGTATATTGACGGGAGACAATATAGGACAAATTGTATATGGACAGGACCCATTATGGTTAGCTTGGATTACGGATTTAAATAACTTAAAGGCTATAGGAGAAATGGATACCTATAAGAATTTGTTAGCAACAGTTCATCCAGCTCGTTTTAAAGTAGGACAAGTAATCACTTCTTCTGCCACATTAATGGGAGCAGCTTTTGCAATGTATAAGAATGTAGAAGAGGATAAAAAAAGAAAATATAAGTCTATGTATCTTTCAGCAGCACTTGCAGTATTCTTAACGGGTGTTACAGAACCTATTGAGTTTATGTTTATGTTTACATCCCCTCTTCTTTATGGAGCTTATGCTGTATTAACAGGAATCGCATTTTCTGTAGCGGATCTTATTCATTTACGCATTCATGCTTTTGGGTTTATAGAGTTTTTAACCCGTACACCCATGATTGTAAATGCAGGGATTACAAAAGATTTAATTAGTTTTATTGTTGTAGCCATAGGATTTTTATTTATAAGCTATTTTATGTTTAGCTTCATTATTAAAAAGTTTAATGTGGCAACTCCAGGGCGTGGTGGAAATGATATTGATATAGTAGAAAAAGAAACAGACTCAAAAGAAGAAAAATCAAGTGTGAAGGATGAAATAGCTTGTAATGCAATAAATTTATTAGGGGGAAAAGAAAATATAGAAGAGGTAGATGCTTGTATGACCCGTCTTCGTGTAACTGTTAAAGATTTAAGTTTAGTTAAAGGGGAAAAGGAATGGAAGGATAATAAAGCGTTAGGCTTAGTTATAAAGGATAAAGGAGTACAAGCTATATATGGTCCAAAAGCAGATATCATAAAATCTAATATGATAGATCTTTTAGGAGATTTATAAAATGAGACTTTTAACCCTAAATACCCATTCATGGATGGAGAGGTCTCAGAAAGAAAAAATAAAAATAATCGCAAGAAATATAAAAGAAAAAAGTTATGATGTGATTGCACTGCAAGAAGTAAATCAGTCTATATATAAAAAATATATTTTCAAAAATATAAAAGAAGATAATTTTGCTGTTGTTTTATTAAAGGAATTAGAAAGCTTAGGATGTATGGAATATAAAATGCTATGGGATTTTTCTCATATTGGTTACGATCAGTATGAAGAAGGAGTAAGCATTCTGACAAAACACAAAATAGAAAAAGAAAAATCTTTTTTTATAACAAAAAGTGAGGATAGAGCTTTTTGGAAAAGTAGAAAGATTATAGGTGCTACTATCGAAATAAATGAAAACTCTATAGACTTTTACTCTTGTCATTTAGGGTGGTGGCATGATGAAGAAGAACCTTTTAGAAACCAAGCAGATCAATTACTAAGTAATATAAAAAAAGATAGATTAACATTCGTTATGGGAGATTTTAATAATAATGCTTTTGTAAGGAACGAAGGCTATGACTATTTAATAGAAAAGGGACTATATGATACTTTTACTATGGCGAAAGAGAAGGATAGTGGGATTACGGTAAAGGGGAAAATAGCTGGTTGGAGCTTGAATGAAGAAGCGTTAAGACTAGATTTAATTTTATCAAATAAAAAAGTAGGGATTAAATATTCCAAAGTAATATTCAATGGAAAAAATAAACCTATTGTATCAGATCATTATGGAGTAGAAATAGAAACGGAGGAGTTTTAGTGAAGGATAGATATGTTATAGGTATTGACTTAGGGGGAACGAAAATCAGTGGTGCTGTTGCAAATTTTAAAGGAGATATAATTTCACAGTATACCCTTCCTACAAAAGCAGAAGAAGGAGAAAAAGCAGTATTAGAAAGAATTATAAAAGTTGTAGAAAAAGTAATAAATGAATCTAATGTAGATAAAGAAAAAATTGTATCCATAGGAATCGGTTCTCCAGGACCATTAGATGCCAAAGAAGGAAAGATTATAACAACTGCAAATCTTCCCTTTAAAGACTTTAATATTGTAAATCCTCTAGTAGAACAATTTCATATTCCTGCTTATTTAGATAATGATGCCAATGTAGCAGCCATAGGAGAATACATCTTTGGAGCAGGAAAAGGTACAAATAATATGATATTTATAACAGTATCTACGGGGATTGGTGGAGGTGCTATATTAAATGGGAAAATATATAGAGGAAACACCTATAATGCTTTAGAAATAGGACATATGACTTTAGATGAAAAAGGTCCCCGTTGTAATTGTGGAAATTATGGCTGTGCAGAAGCTTTGGCTTCAGGAACTGCTATAGGAAAGATAGCAACAGAACAAGTAAAAAAAGGATTTAAGTCTTCCTTAGGTAACTATGATCAAATAACCTCTTATGAAGTATTTAAAGAAGCAGAAAAAGGAGATATCCTAGCGAAGGATGTCCTTTATAAGGCTTTAAATTATCTTGGAATATGTGTTGCCAATATGATTACTTCCTTTGATCCAGAATTGGTGATCATAGGAGGGGGTGTTTCTAAGGGAGGAAGCATCGTATTTGAAAAAGTAAAGGAAGTAGTAAAAACAAGATGTTTAAAAGCTATGTGGGAAAGTACGAAAATAGTACCAGCTGCTTTAGGAACGGATGCAGGTGTTAAAGGGGCTATTGCCCTTGCTATAATGGAAAGCAAATAAGTTATTAAGAAAGGAAAGATAGTAGATGAAGAAAGTGTGGTGGAAGGAAGCTGTTGCCTACCAAATATACCCTAGAAGCTTTATGGACTCAAATGATGATGGAATAGGGGATTTACAAGGGATTATTTCTAAATTGGATTATCTAAAAGACTTAGGTGTTGATGTGATTTGGATTTGCCCAATGTACAGATCGCCAAATGATGATAATGGTTATGATATTAGTGATTACCAAGACATTATGGATGATTTTGGTACAATGGATGATTTTAATCAGCTACTAGAAGAAGTTCACAAGAGGGACATGAGACTTATTATAGATTTAGTTATAAATCACACAAGTGATGAACATCCTTGGTTTATTGAATCATGTTCTTCAAAAAATAGTTTAAAACGTGATTGGTATATCTGGAGAGAGGGTAAAGATAAAAAAGAGCCAAATAATTGGGAAAGCATTTTTGGTGGTTCCGCTTGGGAACATGATGAAAATAGTGACCAATATTACCTACATTTATTTTCTAGAAAACAGCCAGATCTAAATTGGGAAAATAAATGGATGCGCCAAGCTATTTATAATATGATTAATTGGTGGTTAGACAAGGGGATAGATGGCTTTAGAGTAGATGCTATTAGTCATATAAAAAAAGAAGATGGATTAAGGGATATGCCTAATCCAGAAGGATTAAGATATGTAGATTCCTTTGATAAACATATGAATGTAGAAGGTATTCATAAATATCTTGAAGAGCTAAAAGAAAATACCTTTTCTAAATATGATATTATGACAGTTGGAGAAGCAAATGGTGTTCGTATTGAGGATGCACCTCTTTGGGTTAGTGAAGAAGAAGGAAAATTCAATATGGTGTTTCAATTCGAACATTTAGATTTATGGAATACTCAAACAAATAATCAGTTAGATATTATCAATCTAAAAAAGATATTGTCAAAATGGCAAAAGGGGCTAGAAGGAAAAGGATGGAATGCATTATATATTGAAAATCATGATATACCACGGATGGTTTCTACATGGGGAAAGGATATAGATTATTGGCGTGAGAGTGCTACATCACTAGGTGTTATGTATTTTATGATGCAGGGAACTCCATTTATATATCAAGGACAAGAAATTGGCATGACAAATGTTCAATTCAATACAATTAAAGAATATAACGATGTGAAAACTAGAAATTTGTATAATAGTAATAAAGTAAAAGGAATGTCTCGTAAAGAGAGAATGAAAATTATATGGGAATCATCTAGAGATAATGCTCGTACTCCTATGCAATGGGATGAATCAGTAAATGGAGGATTTACAGCTGGAAAACCGTGGATTAGAGTAAATCCAAACTATAAAAAAATCAACGTAGCTAGACAGGAAGAAGATACAGATTCTATTCTTAATTTTTATAAAAAAATGATTGCTATAAAAAAGGAACAACCTGTTTTAATATATGGTAAATATGATTTGATTTTAGAAGAACATAAGAAAATTTTTGCATATACACGTACATTAGGTCATGAAAAAGTTGTTGTAATTTGCAATTTAACAGATTCAAGGGCTATATATGAATATAAAGATATAGAACTAAAGTATGATAGCCTCTTACTAAGTAATTATGACGTTAAGAAGCATGAGCGTATTAAAGATATGGTATTAGAACCATATGAAGCAAGAATATACATGATTATGTAATTATATATAAACCTGTTAATCAAGAAGAAAAGAGTTGTGTTTAAATTTAAGCATAACTCTTTTTTCTATAGAGATGAGTTTATAACAAATGTCTTGTTTTTCTTTAAGGGAGCATTCTTATTATTTGTTTAGAGCTAAAAAAGTTATTTAAGTGTTATTTAATATAAGCTATAATAAAAGAGTAATTATTCATTAATTTAAAGTTTTTAAGTTTAAGTAAAGGGGCAAAAAATGATTTGTAATATTTCACAGGATGTTTTTCAGAAAATAAGTAAATTTATACAAACAAGATTTGGCTTATATTTTCCCCCAAAAAGGTCTAATGATCTTATGAGAGGGATTATGAGTGTAGCAAAACAAAAAAATATTGATTTTAAAGAATATATAGATCTAATGCTTCTGAATAAGCTATCTAAAGAGGATATAAAAAACCTAGTAGAGTGCTTAACTATTGGAGAAACTTATTTCTTTAGAGATAAAAAATTATTTGAAGTGCTAAGACAAAGAATACTACCTGATCTGATCTATGCTAAAAAAAGAACTAATAAAAATTTAAAAATTTGGAGTGCTGGTTGTTCTTCAGGAGAAGAAGCTTATTCTATGGCTATTCTAATAAAAGAATTGATTCCTGATTATAAAGATTGGAATATTAAAATTATTGCTACGGATATTAATTATTCGTCTTTAAATAAAGCAAGAGAAGGAATTTATAGGGAGTGGTCTTTCAGAGGAGTAGATTTAAATATTAAGAACAAGTATTTTAATAAAATAAATGATACGTGTTATAAATTGAATGAAGAAATTATGGAACTTGTGACATTTCATTATTTGAATTTAGCAGATCCTAACTATGTAGTAGAGAACATGATTATGAACCATATAGATATTATACTTTGTAGAAATGTTCTAATGTATTTTGGTAAATATCATGTAAATCAAATAATTAATCGTTTTTACAATATGATTAGTAATGAAGGATGGTTTATTGTAGCACCTAGTGAAAGTTTGTTTCTTAATGGAACTTCTTTTGTACCTGTAAATGTAAATAATATGTTTTTATACAGTAAAAATATGAAACAAAATAATTTTGGAGAGCTTTGGTATAAAAAAAGTGAAGAAAAAGAATTGTTTATTCAAAATGATATGAAAATCTGTTCTAAAAATGAAGATGAATATAAGAATAGGACAATAGAGCGTATGATAGCTCCAATGGAAGATATAAATAGTGAAAAGGGTTTGTTAAAAGAAGAAAATTTAGATGTAGAAAAGTTCGAAAAATTAGCTCGTTCATTTGCTAATGAAGGAAATTTAGAAGAAGCTATTACTTGGTGTAAAAAGGCTATTGCTATAGATAAAATTAATCCTTTATATTATTATCTTCTTGCAAGTATTCAGCAAGAACAGGGAGACATAGATGAAGCTATGATATCCTTAAAAAAAAATATATATCTGGATGGGAATTTTATCATGGCTTATTTTGATCTAGGAAATTTGTACTTAAAAAGAGGAAAATACAAAGAAGCTCTTAAAAATTTTGACAATACAAGCGTATTGCTAAAAAAATTTGATGAAGATGAGATTGTTCCTCATTCAGGAGAAATGACGGTAGGTGCATTAAAAGTAATTATTCAAAATTTATGCAATAAGGGAGAAGTATATGAAGAAAAGTAATACAGAAGAAAAAATAGAAATTCTAGAATTTTTATTGAAAAATGAAGAAGAAAGGGAAAAATATGCAATTGAAGTATCCTATACAAATGAGGTATATTCAGTAAATTGTGTTACTATGCTTCCTTGTACGCCTTCCTTCGTAATAGGAATTGTAAATTTTAGAGGAAAGATCATTTCAGTTATAGATATGAGGAATTTCTTAGGATTTACTACAAAAAAAATAAATGCAAATGAGGTAAAAAAAATAATTACAATAAAGGAAAATGAAATGGAAGTAGGTATAGCAGTAGAGGAAATTTTAGGATGCAAAGAAATTTTTACAGGGGAAATACAAGAAAATATTGTGAGTTTAACAAATTTAAATAAAGATTATTTCAAAGGAATGATAAAGACGGGAAGCATTATTTTAGATATAAAAAATATTATAATGGACAAAAAAATCATTGTTGATGAAGAAGTAGTTTAATCATATGAAAGGAGGAAAAAGAAGATGAGGAAAAATATTATAAAGAGCTTAAGAGGAAAATTAATTCTTTATTTTTTAATATTATCGAGTATACCTGCAATGATTATAGGTGGGATTAGCTATAATTATTCAAAGGAATTCTTACAAAAAGATGCTACGGATCAACTAATTTCCACAAGAGATACAAAGAAAAAAGAAATAGAAGATTATTTTAAAACCATGAAAAATAAAGTTTCATATATGGTACAAGAACCAATGACTATAGAGGCAATGACCAAATTTAAGGAGGTTAGTGCTGATAATGAAAATAGTATATATGAAAAATATAATCCTTTATTTTTAAATTTTATTAACAAATTAGCTTATGGAGATGTATTATTGGTAGATGATAAAAGTGGAAAAATTTTATATTCAGCCATGAAAGAAACAGATTATGGAACGAGCCTTTTAACAGGGGCTTATAAAAATACGAATGTGGCAAAAGCTTTTGAGGGTGCAAGGAATAGTAATGATAAAGATTTTACGTTTGTTACAGATTATGAGTTTTATAGTCCCTCTAATAATAAACCTATTATAGGAATGGCAGCACCTATTTTTAAAGGAGATAAAAAGATTGGTGTTCTTGTTTTTAAAATGGGGACAGAAAAAATAGATGAAATTGTATCTAATAATAATAAATGGGAATCCTTAAATCTTGGCAAAAGTGGAGAGGTTATTTTAATTGGGCAGGATTACAAATCAAGAAGTAATACAAGATTTGTAAGTCAAGAGGAAGATGAAAGAATAAAATCAGCAAAATCGGCTATTCTTTTAAAAGAAATAAGAACGAAAGGAGCAGGTGCTGTAATAGCTGGAGAAACAGCTGTAGATACTTATTTTGATTATCATAATATAGAGTCTATTGTTGCTTATACACCTGTTAATATTGAACATTTAAATTGGGCTATCCTTGTTAAAATAGATGAAGAAGAATCATTTCATTTAGTACACGAATTGCAGAGAATAATGATGATCGTGTTGATTTTTTCTGTAATAGGAATAGTTGTCTTTTCTGTGTTTATAGCTTCAAGTATTGCAAAACCATTGATTAAAATGACAAATGTTGCTTTAGATATAGCAAAAGGAGATTTAACGGTGGAAGTACCAAAAGAGAAACGTTCAGATGAAATAGGAATTTTGACAGAAGCTATTAGTAATATGCTAGAGCATCTTAGAGAACAAACAAAGGAAATTATTCATGTAGCAAATGTCCTTGCTACTTCTGTGAGTGAGATTACAGCTTCTCTTACTCAAGTTACATCAGGGGCAGCTGAAACCTCTTCTGCGGTAAGTGAAACGACGGCAACTGTTGAGGAGGTTAAACAAACAGTTCATGTATCTAATGAAAAAACAAAAAATGTTTCAAATAGCGCGAAAGAGTCCCTCGAAATATCGAAGATAGGAAATAAAGCAACAGAAGATACCTTAGAAGGAATGTATGCTATTAATACTCAAATGCAAGAAATTGCAGAAAGTATTATCGCTTTAAGTGAGCAAAGTCAGAATATCAGTGAACTGATAGAGAGTGTTGATGCTATTTCTGAACAATCTAATATTCTTGCAGTAAATGCTTCTATAGAAGCGGCTAAAGCAGGAGAGCATGGGAAGGGATTCTCAATTGTTGCTCAGGAAATTAGAAATTTAGCAGAACAATCAAAACAAGGGACAAAGCAGGTAAGAAATATATTAAAAGAGATACAAAAAGCAGCCAATACAGCTGTAATGACAACGGAAAAAGGAATAAAATTTGTTGATACAGGTATACAGCAAGCATCTAAATCAGGAGAGGCTATACAAAAGCTTACTAAAAATATAAATGTATCTGCTCATGCAGCCATTCAGATAGAGGCATCTAGTCAGCAACAATTAGTTGGAATGGATCAAGTGGTAATAGCAATGGAAGGTATCAACGAAGCAAGCATGCAAAATGTAAATAGTATGAAGCAACTAGAAAAAGAAACCCAGAATCTTCAAGAAATGGGATATAGAATGAAACAACTGATAGAAAAATATAAGGTCTAAGTAAAGGGAGGATTGGAATGAATATAAATGATGCTGAATTTTTTAAAAAGCTTCGTTCCACTTTCAAGATAGAGGCCCATGAGTATTTAAGAACCATTTCTTTAGCAATGATGGATTTAGAAAAAACAACTGATTTCGAAGAACAAAAAAAAATTATTGAAACAATTCATAGAGAGTTTCATAGCTTAAAAGGTGCAGCAAGAGCTGTGAGTATGAAAGAAATTGAAACCATATGCCATACATTAGAAACTATATTTTCAAAAGCAAAAAAAGAGACATTTAGATTTAATGTAGAAATATTTGATATTTTTAATAGAGCCCTTGACACAATAGAAGAAATTCTTTCTCTTAATGGAGATAAAGTGAAAGATATCTCAGAAATTATGGAACAACTCAAAAAAATAGAATATAGAGAACCTTTAAAGAATAATATAATAAAACCTAATAAGGCAGATATAAATTCTGATGGTATACATTTAAGGAAACATGGAAATATAGTATCTAATGCAATGAAAGAAGAAAAAGAAAATAAAATAGAAGTCTCAGAAACCATAAAAGAGAAAGAAGCTATGAAGCAGCAAAATATATATAAGATGAAAAGTTCTGAAGATAGTAAAAGTGAAATTATTAGAATTTCAAAAGATAAATTAGATGCTTTACTACTTCAAGGAGAAGAAATGATTTATGCAAAGCTTTCGGCTATTCAGAGAGCTAAGGAAATTAAAGGAATTAAGGGATTATTTGATTTATGGAGAAAAGGAAAGGATCCTACCATTATGGAAATGTTAGAAAGCCATATGGAAGATTTGTTAAAAGCCTCTGAAAATGAAGCCAAAATGACAGAAACGATGATTGATACTTTTATGGAAGATATAAAAGGGATCATGCTTCTTCCTTTTTCATATATTATTGAAATATTTCCTAAGATGGTGAGAGATATATCTAGACATGTTGGTAAAGAAATTGAATTTATTAGTAAGGGCAAAGAAATAGAAATAGATAGACGGATTCTAGAAGAAATGAAAGACCCTCTTATGCATATTATTAGAAATTGTATTGATCATGGAATTGAAAAAGAAGAAGAAAGAATCCGATTAAAAAAACCTTTAAAAGGAACTATCAATTTGGCTATTACACAAGCAAGTAGTGATAGAGTTGTAATTGAAATCTCTGATGATGGAGCAGGGATTGATGTGGGCAAGTTGAAAGAAAAAGCTATTAAAAGTAATCTTTTAACAAGAGAACAGGTAAATAGAATGGACGAAGAAAGTGCAAAGATGCTTATTTTTCAATCAGGCATTTCAACGAGTGATATTATAACAGAGTTGTCGGGTAGAGGCTTAGGGCTTGCTATTTTATATGAAAAAGTAGTACAGCTCGAAGGGGCTATGGATGTAAGAAGTGAAAGAGGAAAGGGAACTACATTTACTATTACACTTCCTATAACCATTTCTATGAATAGAGGAATTCTTGTAAGTGTGGCAAAAAAAGAGTTTGTGATTCCTACAGGAAAAGTTGAAAAGGTTATTAGAATCAAAAAAGATGAATTGAAAATAGTGGAAAATAGGGCTACAATACTAGTAGATGAATGTATTATCCCTATTTTTAAGCTTCAAGATTTATTGGAACTAAACAATGAAAGTGTGGAAGCGTCTTCTCAGAATATAATGTCAATTTTAATTGTGAAAGATATGAAGAATAAAATAGGACTTAGTGTAGATGAGATTATCATAGAGCAAGAAGTTTTAGTAAAAAGGTTTAATAAACAATTAAAAAGAGTTAGAAATATTTCAGGCGCTACTATTTTAGGATCAGGACAAGTAGTTCCTATAGTAGACGTACAAGATTTAATTAAATCATCTATCAAAAGAAGGAATTCATCTTTAAGCTTTATTAGGGATATGGAAAAAGGAAATATAGAAAATAAGTCTATTATTGTAGTAGATGATTCAATTACATCAAGAACACTTCTAAAAAATATTTTAGAAACACAAGGATATTTAGTAAAAACTGCTGTTGATGGTCTTCAAGGTTGGGAACTAGTAAAGCGTGAAAAATTTGATATTATGGTTACAGATGTAGAAATGCCTAAAATGAATGGATTTGAGTTAACTGCAAAAATTAGAGCAGATGATGAAATATCAGAAATTCCTATTATTCTTGTAACTTCTCTTGAATCAAGAGAAGATAAAGAACGAGGGATCGATGTAGGTGCTAGTGCTTATATTGTGAAAAGCGATTTTCAACAAAGTAATTTATTAGAAATTATTAAGAGACTTATATAAAAAGGGTTATGTAGGGGTGTAAAAAATGATAAAAGTACTCATAGTTGATGATTCTCCTACTGTTCAAGAATTAATAAAATACATACTAAATGAAGATAAAGAAATCAATGTAATAGGTGTAGCAAATAATGGAGAAGAAGCGATTCGATTTGTAGAAAAAAATAAGCCTGATATCATAACCATGGATATTAGTATGCCTATAATGGATGGGTTTGAAGCAACAAGAAGAATTATGGAAACAAATCCTGTACCTATTATTGTAATCAGTGGATTATTTAATGCTGATGAGATGGATAGAACTTTTCAAGCTGTTGAATCAGGGGCTGTTTCTGTTATTGAAAAACCAGTAGGAATATATCATGCTGATTTTGATGAAATATCAAAAAATATTATTGAAAAAGTTAAATTAATGTCAGAGGTAAAGGTGATTAAACGAAAAAGAAATTATAAAAATAGAAAATTAAATTTAACAAGAACTAGAAAACTAGGAGAAGGTTTATCAAAGATAAAAATAGTAGTGATAGGAGTATCTACTGGTGGACCATCTGTTCTTCAAACTATATTTTCTAAATTGCCATCTAATATCAAGATTCCTATACTTGTTGTGCAACATATAGCTCCTGGATTTTTAAATGGACTTGTTGAATGGCTTTCAAAATCTACAGCCTATCCTATTCATATAGCTTCACAAGGAGAGACTGCTTTGCCTGGACATATTTACTTTGCACCAGATGGGTTTCATATGGAAATTCGTCGAAATGGCAAAATATTTTTAAATAAGAATGATAAAAAAAATGGAGTAAGACCATCTGTCTCATATTTATTTAAATCTGTTGCAAAGGATTATGGAAAAAATGCTATGGCAATTCTTCTTACAGGGATGGGAAAAGATGGCGCTGAAGAGTTAAAGTTACTAAAAGATGAAGGAGCAATGACTGTAGTACAGGATCAAGGAAGTTCTGTAGTTTATGGTATGCCAGGAGAAGCTGTAAAGCTTAATGCAGCTACATATATTCTTTCGCCTGAAAAAATTGCAGACTTATTTAGAAAAATAGAATAGCAAATTATCTTGGTGGTTTTTTATATGTGAGGAGGAGAAACATAAAAAATGAATAAAGAAATACAAATTTTAGTTGTTGAAGATAGTTTGACACAAGCCCAACAGCTTAAATTCATTTTAGAGAAAAGAAAGTATAAAGTAATTATTGCAAATGATGGAGTACAAGCTTTAGAGTATATTCATAGATATATGCCAGATTTAGTAGTAACCGATATACTTATGCCTAAAATGGATGGATATGAGTTATGTGAAAAAATAAAACAAGACGATTCGTTAAATCATATTCCAGTTATATTATTGACAGCTCTTTCGGACCCTACTGATGTGATAAAAGGGCTAAAGGTTAAGGCAGATAATTTTATAACAAAGCCTTATAATGAAAATTTTCTTCTTTCACGAATTCAGCATATGCTTATTAATATAGAATTGAGAAAAAATAAAATTGGTGAAATGGGTATTGAAGTATTTTTTGCAGGACAAAAGCATTTTATTAATTCAGAAAGAATACAAATTATAGATCTTTTGCTTTCGACTTTTGAAAATGCTGTACAAAAAAGTAAGGAACTTGAAGATGCGAATAACGAATTAAAAAAAGCATTTGAAACCATCCGAAAACTTGAAAAAAATTACAGAGGCATTCTTGAAAGTAATACAGATGCTTTAGTAGTTATTAATCATGATGAAGAAATATTGTACCTTAATCCAGCAGCAAAAAAATTATTTGGTGAAAAATATGAACAACTTATATTGGACATATTAGATTTTAGTGAAATTAAAAATGGTGTTAAAGAAATTGCAATAAGGGATAGGAATGGAAATTTAATTATTGGAGAGATGTGTATTTCAGAGACAGATTGGGAAGGAAAAGAAGCATATCTTTTATCTATTAGAGATATTACTGAAAAGGTACATCTTCGTGAAAAATTGAAAATTCAATCTCTTACAGACGAACTTACGTCCCTTTATAATAGGAGAGGTTTTTTCAATATTGTTGAACATAAAATTCAATTTGCAAAACGTAATAAAAAAGGAATGGCATTATTTTTTATTGATATTGATGGAATGAAGCATATCAATGATACTTTATCTCACAATCAAGGAGACCGTGCATTAGTTGGAGTTGCAAATATTTTAAAAAATACTTTTCGTGAAAATGATGTTCTTGCAAGAATTGGAGGAGATGAATTTGTAGCTCTATCTATAGAAGTAGAAGAACAAGATATAGAAAAGTTTATAGGTAAACTTTTAGACCAACAAAGAGAATTTAATGAAAAAAGTAACTACATTTTCAATATATCTATTAGCATAGGAGCTGCATATTTTGATCCTGAAAGTCCAATAAGTATTGAAGAATTAATAGCGAGAGCTGATAAATTGATGTATGAACATAAAAAAAGAAAATATATTTTATAGTGATTTCTAGGAGAATATTTCAAGAAGTAATGAATGATGGTAAAAAAATGGTGAAAAAAATAGAGGTATAAAAATGACTATTCAAATTGAAAAAGAAAAGGATGAAAATCTATATATAAGTTTTACTTATGATGTAGAAAGAGTGAGAAGGATTAAATCTATTAAAGGAAGCTATTGGAATGATCAGAAAAAAGCTTGGGCAATTCCTTATAATAAAGAAACATTATTAAAATTTTTACAGTTGTTTTCTGATGAAGAAATTTTAGCACAGGATGCGTTAGATTGTTTTATGCTGATGAAATAAGAAGCCTATAGGTTGCTTATATGTAACCTATAGGTTTTCTGTTTATGAGAATATATTGCTATTTAGAAGGAAACTATGATAGAATGACGGGATGGATTGATTCATTGATGCGCATAATAAATAAAAATGGGAAAGGAAATGAATATGAAAAGTAATTTTTTAAATATTGGAATTGGAGAAGAACTTAACGATAGATTAAAAGAAAATGGAATTATAGAGCCAACGCCTATTCAGATGGAGGCTATACCAGCACTAATAGCTAGCAAGGATGTTATCGGAAAAGCTCAAACAGGTACAGGAAAGACCCTTGCCTTTTTACTTCCTATGATGGAAAGAATAGATGTGAATAAATCTGCTGTACAAGGACTCATTATTGCACCTACTAGAGAATTAGCCATTCAGATTACAGCAGAGGCTAGAAAGCTTATTTCAGCTAAGGGAATCAATATATTAGCAGCTTATGGTGGACAAGATGTAGAAAAGCAAATTAGAAAACTTAAGGGAAATATCCATATGGTTATTGGTACTCCTGGAAGGTTACTCGATCATATTAGAAGAAAAAGTGTTGATTTTGGGAAACTTTCTATGCTTGTATTAGACGAAGCGGACCAAATGCTACATATGGGTTTTTTAAAAGAAGTAGAGATGATTATCAATAAGACACCTAAAAGGCGACAAACCATGTGTTTTTCTGCAACTATGCCAAAAGGGATCAATACATTGGCTGTAAAATATATGAAAGAACCTATAGAGGTTAGTGTGAAAAGTAATAATGTTACATTAGATGAAATAACACAATTAGTTATTGAAACTACAGATCGAGGGAAAAGGGATGCTCTTTATAAAGTAATAGATGAAGAAAAACCCTTTATGGCAGTTATTTTTTGTCGTACAAAGCGTCGTGTGAGTAAATTGAATGAGGAACTTCAAAAGAATGGATATAATTCAGATGAACTCCATGGAGATCTAACCCAGGCAAAACGTGAAAAGGTCATGAAATCATTTAGAAAATTAGAAATACAATTTCTTGTAGCAACAGATGTGGCAGCTCGTGGGTTGGATATAGAAGGGATGACTCATGTATTTAATTTTGACATTCCTCAAGATGCAGAAAATTATATTCACCGCATAGGACGTACAGGACGTGCTGGGAAAGATGGTGTTGCCATTACCTTTGTTACACAAAAAGATCGCGAAACATTGAATCAAATAGAAAAAGGAATAAAAATGACCATAAAAAGACGAAAGATGGTTAATAAAAATAGTCAATCAAGTAATCATTGGATTGAAGAAGATAAAGATAGAAAAAATAAATTTAAAAAGTTTGGAAAAGGGAAAAATCAAAGATTTGGACGTAATAAAAGTAATAAGGATTCTCAATCAGCCAATAAGAAGAATGAGAGCGGTAAAAAAGAGAAAGATAAATTTGCAGGAACAAAAAAACAAGGTACAGCAAAAGGAAAAGCTAAGGGAAGGTTTGAAAAGTCTAGTAATAAAAGATATTCTAAAGGGAAAAGAGCTTAATAATAAGAAAAAGGCTTGTGCTTAAAAATTTAAGAGCAAGCTTTTTTTAGTAGTTATTTATATGTTCGGTTATAGGAGGAGCTCCGTTTTTTCAGAAAAAACGATGCTACCCCTATGGTAAAAGGTATCAGTGTTATGGATGTAGGTGAAAATATAACGATTTATGTCGAATTTGATATAAGTTGAAATTTCCATAATTTTTTATTTTCATAATACATTCCTTGACATATAAAACCGCGTATGATAATATAGATGCATTCCTAGGAATATAAATCCATGATTTAATAAAGAGGGGAATCGTATGAAAGTCTATTTAATCTATTTTAGTCCCGGAGGAACAACGAAAAAAACTGTGAGAAATATAGCAAAAGGGATAAAAAATGTTGAAATTATAGAATATGATATGCTAAAAAAAGAAACGAGAGAAAGAAAATATACTTTTTCAAAAGACGATCTTGTAATACTTGGTATGATGACTTCTACACAGCTATTTGGTTTTCCAGAAGAAATTTTTAACGCAATCCAAGGAAACAATACACCCATCGTTGGAGTTGTCCTGTATGGAAATGGTTACTATGGAAAAAGCCTTATATATATGAAAAGAGAAGTTGAAAAAAGAGGTTTCAAAATGGTAGCAGGGGGTGCTTTTATTGGTCAGAGCAGTTTTGCACCTAAGATCGCAACAGGGAGACCTGATGCAAAGGATAAAGAAATACAGCTAGAGTTTGGAAGAAATCTCTATGAGAAAGTAGTTGTAAATAAAGATTTTAGCTTTCAATCTAAACTAAAAATGAATTGGTCCAAAGATGATGCTGTAACGAGAGCAAAGTGTGCAGTTATATCTGCATTACCTGGATATTCTCTTAAACTGCCTTATTCTATGAATGAGCTAAATATAAGTGATAAGTGTATCCAATGTAAAAAATGTGAAAAGCACTGTCCTGTGAGTGCAATCCATATTGTCAATCAATTTATTGATCGTAA
The DNA here is from genome assembly GCA_025210525.1 of Marinisporobacter sp. GTDB lineage: Bacteria > Bacillota > Clostridia > Peptostreptococcales > Thermotaleaceae > Crassaminicella. Next base: position 66,576 of record JAOARP010000066.1, on the reverse strand, counting down.
AAAATGTATAGGCTGTGCAGGTTGTATCAATATTTGTCTTGTTGGTGCCATTAGTCTTGCGAATCCAACATTGATCAACATGATGAAGAAATTAGAGGTTACACGCGCAGATCGAAAAGAACCGGAAGTATTTTTTTAAAAGAAGGATCTAAAAATAAGCATAGTATCTAAAGTTTTAATAGAAAAGGGGAATAAAAATGAAAGTCCATTTAATCTATTTTAGTCCAGGCGGAACTACAAAAAAGACTATACAAAATATTGCAAAAGGCATGAAGGATGTTGAAATCATAGAACACGATATGCTAAAAAAAGAAAACAGAGAAAAAAAATACAGTTTTTCAAAAAATGAGCTCGTTATAATTGGTATGCCTACGATGACAAAATTATTTGGACTACCAAAAGAAATTATTGGTGTTTTAAATGGAAATAATACACCATTTGTTGGCGCTGTTACTTGTGGAAATGGATATTATGGAAAAGCCCTTATTGTTATGAAAAAAGCCATGGAAGAAAGAGGCTTTAAAATGGTGGCAGGAGGAGGATTTGTAGGGCAATATACATTCTCAAAAGAACTTGCAAAGGGACGACCGGATGAAAAAGACGAAAGAATCCAACGTAAATTAGGAGAAGATGTCTATAAAAAGGTGTTTCTGAAAAAAGATATTACCTTTAATACCAAATTGAAAATAGATTGGCCGAATGAAGGTGTATTTTCGACGATTAAATGTGCTCTTATATCAGCAGCACCAGGAATTGGAGGAGCAGTGCCACGTTCATGGAATGAATTATTTGTATCTGACACATGTATTCAATGTGGAAAATGTGTGAGACATTGTCCAGTAGAGGCCATTACATTAACAGATCATATTGAGATTAATCGAGATAAGTGTATTGGTTGTTATGGATGTGCAAATGTTTGTCCTGTAAGCGCAATAAAACTTGCAAATAAAACTATGATTAAAGCCGTAGAAAATGTAATGAAATTCAGAGACAAAAGAAAAGAGCCAGATGTGTTTATCTAGAATAAAAGAATAAATCATAAGTATAAATAATAAAGGGGAGACAACAATGGATGGGATGCAGGTATTTAATGGTGCTATGAGTAAAAATTTAATTGAAAATGCAAAATTTTTATTAGGGAGAGCCAATTATTTGAAAACACATGCAATGATTGCTAGAAAATTAAAAAAGCAAGAGAAAATACGAGTAGAAATATTAAAAAATGATCATATTACCGTTCCTCCTATATTGATTATTAGTGTTACAAATGATTGTAATTTAATTTGCAAGGGCTGTTATGCTTGTGCGCAGCATAGAGTCAAAGAAGATGAGATGACTATAGATGATATAGATCGTATTGTAAAAGAAGGGATTGACTTAGGGGTAAGTATTGTGTTGATCGCTGGAGGTGAACCCCTTGTAAAGGAAAATATCTTAAATATTCCAAAGAAATATAAGGATACACTATTTGTTATGTTTACAAATGGATTATTAATAGATGATCATATGCGTAATGAGATAAAAAATATTAAAAACTTAATACCGATTTTGAGTCTAGAAGGGGATGAAAAAGCTACAGATGAAAGACGTGGAGATGGCGTATATAAAAATGTGATAGGAGTTATGGAAAATCTTGATACGGATAAAATCATATTTGGAACATCTATCACATTGACGCGTGAAAACTACAATCTTATTACGCGTCCTGAATACTTAATGGGTTTGAAAAAAATAGGATGTAGGATTGTGTTTTTGATTGAATATGTACCATCTAATGGAGAGATGGATTTATGCTTAACGAAAAAGCAAAAGAAAGATTTAATTGGACAAATAAAACATATACAAAAAGAATATAGCATATTTGCGATTGCATTGCCTGGAGACCAAGCGCAATTTGGGGGGTGTTTAGCAGCTGCTAGAGGTTTTGTGCATATAAGCAGTACAGGAAATATAGAAGCATGTCCTTTTACACCTATTTCTGATTCAAATTTGAAAGAAAAATCTTTAAAAGATGCGTTACAATCTAAGTTGTTAAAAGCGATTAGGGAAAATAAACATCTTCTAGAAGAGGCACAAGGCGGGTGTGTTTTATATGAAAATCAACAATGGGTTGAAGGGTTAATTTCTTCATAAAAAACAAAGAATTTCAATTTTACATTCATCGAAAGAGAATGTTTCTAGATCTCCTAAGAAACTTATGGGAAAAGGGTATATTGTGAAAGAAAGAAGCTTAGAGGATCAGAGGCTTGTAAAGATCTGTATTTTCCGCATACTGATATTATTAATTTTTTAGGTAAATATATCTTTGAAAAACCTAAAATAGAAATTGAAGATGGACATAGACCATTAAAAATCCAGGCTCAGAAATAAAACTCTCTGAGCCATTGATTTTATTGGGTTTAACTCATATTTGATAATTTTTTTCAGAAAAAACGGAGTTACCTCTATAGGCTAAATACTACAATTAATAGCATTTTAAATTTTTCTGTAGCTACTAAACCATGTGGGATGTTAGCAGGCATTACGATGGTTTCTCCTTTTTTTACAGTGAAGGTTTCATCCCCTATAGTAATTTGTGTTTCTCCATCAAGGATATAAACTAATGCATCTCCTCCTGCTGCATGGGTACTGATTTCTTCACCTTCATCAAAGGCAAATAATGTTACGCTTAAAGGTTTACCTTGTGATAATGTTCTACTGACTACTCTTCCTTCTTGATACTGAACAAGAGATTCCATTTCAATAACTTTAGAAAAATCAATATTTTTAAATAAATGTTGACTCATATGAATCCTCCTCTCAAAAGATTAATTTTGATTATAGTATAACAAGAATATCTTTAGGAAGCTGTGACTTATGTTACGAAATAGATGTTAAAATTATTTTTTCTTAAGAGGGAATAGATTATCCCTATTAAAAATAGAAGAGTAAAAGAAAAAGATCAATAGGGATTAGAATGTGATAACAAATAAGATAATGAAAGGGAATTTATAGAAAAATATAATGATAGACTTAATGATGATAGAAAAATTCTATATACGTTGAAAAGAATAGAAAAATTTGGTACTATCAAATGGAATGTATAGAGAAGAGAGGAGTTGTAGAATTTGAAAAGAATTATCAGCATAATGCTAACATTATTACTAGCTTTTGCACTAGCTGGATGTGGTAATAGTAAAGCAGATGAAAATGTAAAAACAGAAGAAAATACGAAAGAAGAAGTAAAATTAGAAGAAAAAGTGGTGGTTTATTCTACACACCCTGAAAAATTATTAGAATATGTGGCTACAGAATTTGAAAAAGAAACAGGTGTGAAAGTAGAGTTTTTAAACTTTAAAGGCGAATTACCTGATAGAGTACGTGCAGAAAAAGGAAACCCTCAATCAGATGTTATGTATGGTGCAGCATCTTCTGTATTTATTGAACTAAAGAAAGAAGATTTATTTGAAAAATATATACCTACATGGGCAGAGGGGTTAAAGCCATCCTTTAAAGATGAAGAAGGATATTGGTTTGGAACGATTCAAACTCCAGTAATGTTATTTTATAATAGTGAAGTAATCAGTGAAGAAAATGCACCAAAGGATTGGGCAGATCTTACAAAGCCTGAATATAAAGATCAATTAGTATTTAGAAATGCATTATCATCATCGGCTAGAGCAACATTTTCAAGCCTTATTTATCAATATGATAAAATAGACAAAATGGATGATGGTTGGAAGTTTATGAGTGAATTAGATGAAAATACAAAAAAATATTATGGAAGTGGTTCGTTACAATTCCAAGCATTAGGACGTAAAGAAGCAGGAATCAGTTATGCACCATTAAATGCAATTGTTGATAATAAGATGAAAAACGATTTACCATTAGTAGTAGTAGATGCAGAGAGTGGATCACCTATTATTACAGATAGTATTGCTATGATTAAGGGTGCAAAAAACCCAAATGCAGCAAAGGCATTTGTGGAATTTGCTGGAAGACATGATATTCAAGCTAAGCTTGCTACAGAATTTAATCGTATGCCAACACATCCAGAAGGCATTAAGAATTCTCCAGAATGGATGAAGGAAAAAGAATATAAAATGATGGATGTAGATTGGAGTATTCTATCAGAAAAACAATCAGAGTGGATGCAAAAATGGGATACAGAAATAAAGGATACGAATAAAGATAAAAAATAATAAATGTTCTATAATGAGGAAAATTTTCCTCATTATATTTTTATTTGCTAAGAAATTATAGAATTTAGAATCTGTGGATAACTTATGATTGAGAAATTAAATGTTTGACTACCTTGAGTAAGTTTTATTACAAAAGAATAGTTTTGTAATAAAACTTGCGAAATGAGCATATGCGATAGTATCATGCGAATTTTTTTATATAAAAGGATTTTCTAGGAGGAATATATGGGGAACATTGTTTTAGAAAACATATCAAAAACCTTTGGAAATACAATTGCTGTAGATCATATAGATTTTTCTATAGATAAGGGAAGCTTTTTTACTTTTTTAGGACCCTCAGGATGTGGAAAGACAACTATATTAAGAATAATCGCAGGATTTATAAAAGCAGATAAGGGGAAAATTTTTTTAGGGAATAAAGATATTACACTGATTCCACCAGAAAATAGAGAAGTAGGAATGGTATTCCAAAATTATGCTTTATTTCCTCATATGAATGTGTATGAAAATATTGCTTATGGATTGAAAATAAAAAAATCACCTAAAAAAGAAAATAGAGATCAGGTTGAAAAGTACCTCCATCTTGTAAGCTTAGATGGTTATGAACATCGAAAAATATCAGAGCTTTCAGGGGGAGAGCAACAACGAATAGCCTTAGCGAGAGCCCTCGTTATCGAACCGAAAGTACTGTTATTAGATGAGCCTTTATCTAATTTAGATGCAAATCTTCGTGATAAGATGAGAATTGAAATAAGAGAGTTACAAAAAAGCTTAGGAATTACAACTATATTTGTTACTCATGATCAAAGAGAAGCCCTTACTATGTCTGATAAGATTGCTGTATTTAATAAAGGAAAATGTATGCAAATAGGAACACCAAGAGAAATCTATGAAAAGCCTAGGAATACTTTTGTGGCTACCTTTATAGGGGATACCAATTTATTAGAGGTAGAAATAGATGATAAATTAGCGAAATTTAAAAATGGGATGCGTTTATATTTAAAAGAAGATCTTAAAGGAAATTGTATTTCCATCAGACCTCAAGATATAAAAATATCAAAAAATACTAAAAGCGTAGAGCATGAATGGACGGGAAAAGTAGATAAAATTCAATTTAGTGGTGAGATGATTGAATATATGGTTTATGTGGAAGGATTAAGATTTAAGGTGAGTCAATTAAATCATATAGATGAAGATAGAAATATTCAGGTAGGGGATGAAGTTTTTATGCATATAAGCAAAAATGCTATAAGAATTTTAAACCAGTAAGGAGGGAAGCTGCTTTGTGCAGCACAAATTATGAAAATTAAAAATAGGCAGATTCTTTGTAGACCAGGAACCCAAGTTAATGAAGATGTGGCAAATATGAATGAATATGGTGCATGGGTTCTAGATGGTGCTACAGGGTTAAATAAAAAAAATATAGTAGGTCAAGAAAGTGATGCAAAATGGTTTGTTACATGGTGGGATGGGTATTTGTCTAATCAACTTGAGAAAAATGATAGCCTTTTGAATATAATGGAAAAAGGAATCCATAGGATCAAAGAAGAGTTTTCAAAGATTACGAAGGAGCAAGCTTTGTCCAAACTAGATTTTCCTTCTAGCTCTATTGTAGTTCTTAAATGGCATGAGGAAGAATTAGAATATTTTTCATTAGGAGATGTTGCTCTGCTAGTTCAAAAGGAAGAAAGAATTCAAACCATCATGGATGACAAAATAACAAAATTAGATGATTCTGTTTTTAATTCAATGAAAAAATTAATGATGAAAGAAAAAAAGAATATGTATGAGGCCAAAGAAATAATGATGGATTTGATCATCAAGAATAGACTTTTAAAAAATACAGAGGATGGATATTGGATATTAGGTTTTAATGAAGATGCAGCAAAAAAAGGACTATATGGGAAGATCAAAACAGATACAAATACACGTGTATTGATTGCTAGTGATGGTTTTTCAGCTCTTTCTGATAAATATGATTATGTTAATAGGAATGAACTAATAAAGGTTATTGAAAACACTGGGGTAGAAAAACTTTATGATACCCTTCGAGATATAGAAGAAAAGGATTCAGATGGAATTTTATATCCTAGATTTAAAAAAAGTGATGATGCATCAGCTATTTATTTGAATTTTGAAAATGATTATAGATGTTAGAGTAAGGGGAATGATTATTGTACAATATAATAAAAAACAAAAAATTTAAATTAGGAAGAATAAGTATAGCAGTAGTGGTAATGTGGTTTTTAGTAGGATATATAGCATATCCTACATGGAATACGATTATTCTTAGTTCTATGGGGAATAAGGGGATAACCTTTTCCTTTTATAAAGAGTTTTTTACAATAAAAGAGAATATAGAAGCGTTAAGAAACACCTTGGTATTAGGATTTTCTAATATTATTGTCTGTGGAATGATAGGAACTACGTTAGCTTTTTATGTAAATTATTTTGATTTTCCTTTTAAGAAAGTAATGAATAACCTATTATTAATCCCTATGATGTTACCAGGAATTATCATTGTACTTGCGTTTATTCAGCTTTACGGAGAAAGTGGCATGATTACAAAAACAATAGAAATATTATTTGGACTTAGTAATGCTCCTTATGTTTTTTCTGGATTTGGTGGAATTATTTTTGTTCATGCATACACCCAATATGTATATTTTTATATGAATGTATCTGTAGCTATAAAAAATATAGATTATTCAGTTATTGAAGCTGCACAAAACCTCGGTGCATCAAAACTTAAAATATTTACGAGTATCATACTTCCCTTTATAAAACCTGCGTTGATTGCTTCTAGTATTATTACTTTTATGTCTGGGATAGGTTCCTTTTCAGCCCCTAGTTTAATAGGAGATCATTATAAAGTGCTTACGACACAAATCCTTTTAGCAAAAGCAAATAATTATATGGAAATGGCAGCTGTACAAGTGATTGTATTAATTATGATAGCTGTTATATTTTTATTGGTATTTAGATATTATGAGAGAAAAAACAATTTTACATTTTCTGTAAAAGGAGTAGGATTTCAACCTATAAAGATTGAGAGCAAATGGATCAAGGGGATATTTGTGATTTTATCATCTATTTTAATTCTATTGATATTGTTACCTGTAATTACGATTATAATCCTTTCATTTGTAAAGACAGGTACTTGGATGGTGGAAATTTATCCAAGAGAATTTTCTATAGATAATTATAAAAATATTTTTACGAAATCTAGAGTGTTAGCTCCTTTTATAAACAGTATGAATATGTCTATGATAGCGGCGTTGTTAAGTGTTTTTATAGCTATTCCTTGTTCTTATATTATAGTAAAGACAAAATATAGATTCAAAATACTTGTAGAGATTTTGGCTATGCTCCCTTGGGCAATGCCAGCTAGTGCTATAGCTATAAATATGATCAATGCGTTTAACAAGGCAAATATATTTTCTTTTAATACTATATGGATAGGAACTTATATGATTTTACCTTTAGCCTATTATGTAAAAGCTTTACCTCTTGTATTGAAAACCATTAGTGTTTCTTTACATAATTTAAATGATACATATATGGAAGCTTCTAAAAGTTTAGGTGCTTCATATCTTTATACTTTTAGGAAGATAACCATTCCTATGATCCTGCCAGGAATAATAGCTGGAATACTCCTTGGGTTTATAAGAAGTATTGGAGAGTATACTATATCTGTTTATTTATATACTGTATGGAATAAGCCTATCTCGATAGCAATGGTAAATGCTTTATTTGAGTATGAAATAGGGATTACCATGGCATATGGGGTATTAATGATTATTTTAACGGGTGTGTTATCTTGTTTTGTTACTAAATTAGTAAGAATAGGTAAAGTGCAGGTATAAAGGATAAAAGTTACTTCATTGTATGAATTCTTAAAGGATAGTAATATTTTACAAAATAAGTTGTGATAGTGTAAAATGATAGAAGAGAATGAATACAAATGAGGTGAAGCAAATGTTCAAATGGAGAAGGAGATCAGGGGTTAAAGCTGCTGAGTATACTGCTACGGATGAGGACATATGTAATGTAGAAAATAATGATGAAATCAGTCTTTTGAAGCACAATCAAAAATGTATCGTGAATAGAATCAATGAAAAAATTGAAGAAACTGGTTTTATAGCGGAAAATGCAATAACACTTACCCATGATATTTCCAATAATGTAGAGATACAAATGGAATCTATAGAAAAGGTTGTAAGTGAAATCAGTAATTATACAGCATTAGCAGAAGAAGTTTTATCAAGTACAGAAAATTCAAAGGTGATAGCGCAAGAAACTATGGATATAGCAAAAAAAGGGAATGATGCGGTAGATGATTCTATTCAAGCTATGAGCGAAATTGAAATATCCGTAGAAAATGCAAAAAAAGTTGTAAATGATTTAAGTATAAAGTCAGCTCATATAAATGAGATGCTTAAAATTATAAAGGATATAGCAGATCATACTAATTTATTATCATTAAATGCATCTATTGAAGCAGCAAGGGCTGGAGAAGCTGGACGTGGTTTTGGGGTGGTTGCGAAAGAAGTTAAGAACTTGGCTCAAAGAAGTGTTGAATCAGCAGGGCAAATTTCAAATACCATTCGTGAAATCAATGAAAGTATTGGTGAGAGCATTGCTGCCATGGATGAAAGTATGAAGAAAGTATTAGAGGGCAATGAAATCGCAAAAAATACAAAAGATGTGTTTAACAATATTATAGGTGCTGTGGGCACCACTAGTAATGTGGCTGAAGAAATTAATATGGTTGTTTCAAGACAAATGGAAGGTCTTGATAGAATTATTGTTTCAACAGAAGAAATGAATAAAACATCAGAGAATGTAATGACTATGGTAGAGACAGCATCCTTAAATACTCAGTATACAAAAACTTCTTTGAGACTTCTTTCGGAGGTTTCAAAAGACCTCCAAAGTATATCTACTAAGTTATTAGATAAAATTGAAGGAACAATGAAAAATGAATCTTTACTTAAAACCTATTTAAGTACTGCTCCATTAGAGTATGATCCCCAATTAGTTATAGATACGCAAAGTGCTCAAATTGCATATAATATTCACGCAGGGTTATTATTGATTAGTTCTACAGGAGAAATTACGGCAGGAATTGCTAAAAGTTGGTATGTAGAAGAAGATAATTTAACATGGGTATTTAACTTAAGAAAAGGGACTAAATTTCATAATGGGAAGGAAATAACTCCTCAAGATATAAAATATTCCTATGAAAGATTACTAAGCCCATCTTTAAAATCTCCAAATACATGGCTTTTAGAACAAGTTGAAGGGGCTAAAGGGTATAATGAAGGAAAAGAAAAAGAAGTTACAGGAATAAAGATTATAGATCAATATAGAATCTCTATTAAGCTAATAGGACCATATAGTGGATTTTTACTCAATTTAGGACAATGTGTTTGTGCCATATTATCAAAGGAAGATGGGCAAAAAGGGAAGATTACAGGATGTGGTCCATATAGAATAGAAAATAAGGATGATGAAAAGTGCATATTAATTGCATTTAAAGATTATTTTGCAGGGACCCCTTATATAGACAAAATTATTGTAAATTATGATGGAACAAAGGCGGTAAATAGTTTTATTCATAAAGAATGTGATTTTATTACAATAGATAATGAAAAGCAAATAAAAGAACTATCTCAGGAGAATATTCCCAATATAAATTATAAGAGCATTATGGGGACTTATTATGCTGGATTTAATTTGAGATCAAATTCTATTTTTGCTAAAGATCACGAAATTAGAAAAGCCTGTAATTTAGCAGTAAATAAAGAAAAAATTATTCATGAAATATTAGGAGGACTTGGAGAAGAAGCTAAAGGACCTATACCATCTAGTATGATGGAGAATAATTATTTATCAGGAGTTGGATATAATCCTAGGGGAGCAAAAGATATTTTCAATAAAAAAGGTTCATTAATAGGATCAACAAAGCTTAAAGTATTAATTAGAGATGAAAGTTGTGATTCTATTTATAATAGGATAGCACAATTTATTATAAATGATTTAAAAGAAGTGGGGATTGAATGTATAGTAGAAACGGTACATCCTGATAATTATGTAGATACAGATGTACTCAATAGATGTGATTTATTTGTAGATCGATGGATTGCAGATACAGGGGATATGGATAATTTTCTAGAGCCTTTGTTTAATCCATCTAATATTACTGATTTTACTGGCTATAATAATCTTAAAGTTACAGAAATGATGAATAAAGCAAAGGAAATTATAAATCCTAAAAAGAGAAATCAAATGTATAAGGATATACAGAAGATAATTATAGAAGATATGCCTTGGATATCCTTATATTATCCCCAATTTGGATATGTTTCAAGGGAAGGAATAATAGGTGTAAGAATCAGTCCTCTTGGAATAATCAAATATGAAGATATTATTATAGAAAAAAATTAATAGGTATAAGTAATAAAGTGCTATAAGCATATTACTGATGATGAACAGACTAGGATTTTGGTAGAATTTTCGATAAGTAAAAAGGTACTATATTTGTAAAAGTGCAAATATAGTACCTTTTTGTATAGAAATGATTATTTAGCCAATGCCTCCATAAATAGCTCCTAAAATAACAATAAATATTGCAGTGATGATATAGATATACTTTCCTAAAATTAAGAAACCATTGCCTAAAGGCTTATGGGATCCTAAATTAATAGAAGATAAAGCCTCTTCATCAGAGGAGATCCAATAAAAAACAAAAGCAGAAATACTTGCCCCAATAGGAGCTAAATAGACGCTCATAAAATCAGCCCATAATCCGAATAAATCCATGTTCATACCTAAAACAATAGCAATACATAAGCAAGTAATTCCTGTGATAATAGCTGCTTTTTTTCTAGTAAAATAAAACTCTCCCATTAACGCTTCAATAGGTGCTTCCATCATATTAAGGGCAGAAGAAATAGCTGCAAATACGATACTTAAGAAAAATATAATAGAAAAAATATATCCACCAGCCATTTGTGCAAAAATTTTAGGTACAGTAATAAATAAAAGGGGTGGACCCGCAGCTGGATCAAGTCCAAAGGAAAAGGCAGCTGGAATAATGATAAAAGCAGCCATCAAGGCAGCTAAGGTATCAAAGATAACAATACTTTTCCCAGAGGATGGGATATCTATATCTTTTCCTAAATAACTTCCGTAAACTACCATTCCTGCACCGCTTAGAGAGACAGAGAAAAAAGCTTGACCTAATGCCATCACCCAGGTGATGGGCTTTAGGAGGTATGAAAAATCTGGGAGCAATAGATATTTCACACCTTCTATGGCATTTGGAAGGGTTAAAGATTTTCCTAATAAAATAACAAATAAAATGAATAGCCCAGGCATGACAATTTTATTGATTTTTTCTATACCAGAACCAATTCCCATACATAATATGAGAATAGTAGCAAACATTGCTAAAATTGTCCAAGGAATTGTAGATACACTTCCAGCAAAGGTTCCAAAGTATGTAGGAATATCTACTGTTTGAAATACATTGATTAAGGATGCGTAAAAATATCTAAAAATCCATCCCACTACCACAATATAGAAAATAAAGATTCCTGTCATTGCGGCAAGAGGAATACTTCCTAGTAAATTTCCAAATTTTAATTTTTTTTCATCAAAAACCGTTTTGATTGCTCCTAGTGCACCTTTTTTATATTTTCTTCCAAAACTAATTTCAGTAATGAGTCCAGTAGTGCCTAAAAAATATACAAAGATAAAATAAGGAATTAAAAACGCAGCTCCTCCATATTCTCCTAATCTCCAAGAAAACATCCACACATTTCCAAGTCCTATGGCAGCTCCTGCACAAGATAGTATAAATCCTAGCTTTGAAGAAAAAGTTTCTCGTTTTTCCATTTTGATACCTCCTTAAAATTCAAAAAATAAAAAAATCCTCTACATGCATATGCATATAGAGGACGAATAAACGTGGTGCCACCTCATGTTTAGGAAATAAAAATTTCCACTTCTTCAGATACGGGAAATGATCCGATATCCTATCTCTATAACGGGAGAAAACCGTGTTGCCTACTAACTTTTCAGCTTCCGCTCATAAGCCCATTCCAAATCATCTCGAATATTAAGGTTCCACCAATCCTCAATTCTCTATAATTCTTAATGAAAAGTACTATCCTTAATCGTAGCTTTTTCATATTCTATTGATAAATGAAATTATAAAGAAAAATTATAATTTTGTCAAATGATATTTCTAAAGAAGATTCTGTTATAATAGAGAAAGAGCGTATGAAAGGCAAAATAAAAAATAATAAAATGATGAATAGAGTAGGAGTAAATATATGGAGAAACAATTTTTCAACAGCAAAGAGTATACATTAGAAAATGGCATACAATTGATTACAATTAAAAAAGATACACATATTGCATCTATACATGTAGGTCTTAAAGTAGGAGCTATGTACGAAAAGATAAATGAAAAAGGATTATTTCATTTTATCGAACATATGCTGTTTAAAGGTACGAATAAAAGGGATAACCATAGAATTAATCAAGATATTGAAGAGCGGGCAGGATCTTATGATGCTTATACAGATTATACTTCTACAGTATTTTCTATTACTGCATTATCAGAAGAGTTAGAAGCATCAACTGAGCTTTTATCAGATATAGTGATGAATGCTACTTTTCCAGAAGAAGAAATTAAAAAAGAAAGAAAAGTGATTTTAGCAGAGTTAAAATCCGATATGGATGATGTAGAGCAGTATAGTTTTTTTAAGATTAATGAGATGGCTTTTGAAAAGAGTCCATTAAGATATGATGTTTTAGGAAATGCAAAAACAATTAAAAGCTTTACAAAGAAACAATTAAAAGATGCTTATGAAAAAAGCTATATTCCAAATAAATCTGTTATTAGTGTAGTCTCTCCCTTTGACCATGATCTTGTGAAAAAAATAATAGAAAGATATTTCAAACATTGGGAAAAAGGTGAAGAGCATAGTAATTCTATTTTGATAGAAAAAAATAAAAATGTCGAAAAAGTATCCTATAAGAAGAATATAGAACAAAATACTTTGCTTTTTCTATATACTTTTTATGGATTAACTCGTAAAGAAGAGTTAGCCTTAGAAGTACTCAATCATAAATTAGGACAGAGTGCTAATTCTATATTATTTAGAGCACTTCGAGAAGAGAAAGGTTTTTCCTATGATGTTTACTCAGAAATGGATGTAACAGAAAATGTGAAAACTTTATATATTTATACAACGGCTGAAGAAGAGGAAATCTGGGAAGCTAAAGGAGTTATTGAAACTTGTATTCAAAAGATAAAAAATAGGGAAATTGATTTTGATGAAAAAAATATTACTCATATGAAAAAAGTAGTAAAGACGGCTGTTGCTTCAATGTTAGAAGACTCGGAAGGATTGGGTGATTATGTTTTACAACAAAAGATGATGAACAGAAAAATTGATGCTTTTTCAGATGAAATGAAAAAACTAGATTATATTCAAGCTGATGATATTTATAATGTGGCAGAGAAAGTATTTTGTGAGCCTACAATACATGTTTTATTGAATAAAAAATAAATTTTTGTTAAAAGAGTTATGTTTAAAATGATTAAGCATAACTCTTTTTATATGGGTATTGGAGAAATATATCTGTTATTTATTGATAATGCTTTCTATTTCCTTATTAAACTGGGATATGACGGATTTTTTATCTTCATTCATCGGTGCAATTTTTGTCTATAAATTGAAAAAAATTTACTTATGTATGAAAAAATGTTAATATATATATATGTATGTAAAATTGTGAAATAATAGATTAAAATGTATAATTTGAAATTTTTATGAAGATAAAATCAAAAAAATTGAATGATGAACATTGCGATAATAGCAAACTTATCGAAAGGTAAGGACGCAAAGTTATGTATCTAAGGGATATTATTCCTATGATTGACAGGCTGCCGGACAATATTAACAAAAGAAGATAAAAGAGGACTCTTTTATTGTTAAATTTAGGCATCTATGGAAGCATAGATGATTTTTTAATTTATGACAGTAATACAGAGAATAGAGGTGGGAATGAATTATAAAAAAACAAAATTTATGGATACAATCACAGTTAAGATAACAGGCACTATGATTTTGAGCTCTTTTATTATGGGGTTTTTAACAAGCAACATCGGTATATTTACAAATTATCATTTTTTTTTTTAAGAAATAAAGTAAGGTGAGGATATGTGTGGGAATAAAAAAAGATGAAATTATTTTATATGGATTAGATAAACACAAAGATGTTATTGACAAAATTATTGATGACATAGAGGCTTTTGAAGAAGCTTTTGATATTAGATTAATATTGACAGAAGCTTTAACAAATGCTTTTAAACATGGGAATAAAAATTGTGTGGAGAAGCCTATTTATTTAAGATATGTATTTAATGGAGAAAACATAAGATTTGAGATAGAAGATTCAGGAATTGGAATTAAAAACATAAATATTCCAGATAAAATAGGTGATGAAAAATTATTAAATGATCATGGAAGAGGATTATTTCTTATAAAATGTATGGCAGATAAAATAGAAATATTTAATAATGTTTTAATTATACAAAAGTATTTAACAGCTAAGAAAAATACTGATTATCATTAAAAGAAGGAGGCGTAGAATGAAGATAAGTCTGAAAACAAAATTGGTTTTAATGTTTCTCTCATTTATAGGATTACCCCTTATTACCTTAGGTGTTCTTTCCTACACAATGACTTCAAAGTCAATACAGGATACTACTGAGGAGGAATTAAGGGAAATCACCATTAAAACAGCAGATACTATAAATGGATCTATTGATTCAGTTAATAAGTATATTCAACTTTTAAGTCACAATGAAGATCTAGCTAGAGTTGCAACAGGAGATAATACAGTTAATACTGAGGTTTTTAAATATTTGTCAAAGGTGCAGAAAGAAAATAGCAATCAAATAGAAAAATTAATTATTACAGATGAATTTGGTAAAGGGATTATGAGTAGTGATGATGAAAAATACAATATCAATTTAAGTGACCGTAATCATGTACAGGATACTTTAAATGGTGCTGTAGCCAAAAGTGAGGTAATAATATCTAAGGTTACTCAAAAACCTATAATAGCTATTGCTTATCCTCTCATGATAGGGCAAAAGATTGTAGGAACTGTTATTGGAAATATTAAATTAGAAAATATATCTAAGCATGCTTCCAAAATAAAGATAGGTAAAAATGGATATGCCTATATGATTGATAGAAATGGATTAATTGTATACCATCCAAAAGATGAGAAAATATTGAAAGAGAATGCAGGGGATACAAATAATAAAGAATTAAAAGCTTTAGTAGAGAAAATGAAAAATGGTGAAACCGGTGAAGGCTATTATACATATGAAGGGGTACGTAAATTTGTTAGATTTGCTCCTGCAAATAATTGGATTTTGATAGTGACAGCTAATTATGATGAGTATATGTTAGCAGCTAGTGAAATTAAGAGGGATACAATTATGATAACCATCCTAGCGTTAGTTATTTCCGTGCTTGCGGCTTATTTTTTAACAACAAAAAATATAATAAGTCCAATTAAAAATCTAGAAAGCTTAATGACAAAAGCAGGAGATGGAGACTTAAAAGTAAGAGCTCAAATAAATACAAAAGATGAAATACAAGTATTAGGTGAATATTTTAATCAGATGATAGAACATCAAGCTGATATAATCCATCATGTTAGGAAAGGCTCAGAAGAATTAGCAGCAGCTTCTGAAGAAATATCTGCTTCATCTGAAGAAATAAGTGCATCAACTGAACAAATCACATCAAATATGCAAGAAGTTGCAGCTAATACAGAATGTCAAAATAATTCAATTATTGAAACATCGGAAGTTTTAGTTCAACTTTCTAGTTTGATTCAAATAGCACAAAGCAAAGCATTTAAAGCGAAAAATAATTCCCATGATACTATGGATGCTGCCCAGAAAGGAAGAATGAAAGTTAAGGATACAGTTGAAGCTATTGAAAATATTAGCAATGTATCAAATGAAACAGCAAATATATTAAAGGCGTTGAATGAACTTTCAAAAAAAGTTAGGGAAATTATTAGTACCATTAACAACATTTCAGATCAAACAAATTTGCTGGCATTGAATGCAGCTATTGAGGCAGCAAGGGCTGGAGAACATGGAAAAGGCTTTACTGTTGTGGCAGAAGAAGTTAGAAAGCTTTCAGAACAAACAAATATTGAAGCAAATGAAATATCTTCATTGGTAAATGAAATGGTCATCCAAATAGAAAAGGCTGTACAATCAATGAATTATGGAAAGCAAGTAGTAGAAGATGGTGTAATTGTAGCAAATGAAACAGATAAATCATTTATTAGAATTATTGGTGCAGTAGAACAAATCGTAAAGGATATAGAGCAAGTTGTAGATGTTACAAAGGATGAAGTTGCAAACTCAGATCAAATTATTAAGCTTATTGACACAGTTGCAACCATTGCTGAAACTACAGCAGCAAATAGTCAAGAGGTTTCAGCAGCTGCTGAGGAACAAACTTTTATTATTCAAAACTTTGCTGCGAGCTCAGAGGAGACTAGTGCTATGGCAAATAAGCTATACAGTCTTGTAGAAAAATTTAAAATTTGAGGTGAAGATAAATGAATGAGATAACTATGTTAATATCTAAGAGTTTTTCGGTAGATGAAGCTTCTGAGTTCAGAGAAAAAGTAAACATGTTAATCAAAAAAGGAGAAAAAAATTTTGTGCTTAATTTTAGCAATTGTACTTTTGTTGATAGTACAGGGCTTGGTGTATTAGTAGGAATTTATAAGAAGTCTATGGAGTTAAATGGTAGCTTTAAACTCCATTCAATTCATCCACAGGTTATGAAAGTTTTTAAATTAACAAGGTTAGATAAGGTTTTTGAAATTCAGTGATCAAGGGTTTTAAATACGATATGATATTTATAAAATAAAAAGTTAAGCATTCCGGGAATAATTTAATTGTCTTTTGGAATAAGATAAAAAATAGGTCATGAGGACCTATTTTTTATGTAAAGAGCTTTATGATATAGTCTGTGATCTTAGAACCTAAAAATATTCCAATAATGCCTGCGATACCAGCTAATGTTGGTGGTGCTGGCAAAGGAAGTTTTGCCCATGTAAATATACTTCCAGTGACGATTCCTGTAAGCAAAGCCATCATTGCTATCTTCACTTAGATCCCTCCGTTATTTTGTTAAATTTTCAGCACACAACTGAATATTTTTCATAACAGTATTTAGATCGATTGTAGTTAGCCTACGATTTTCCATTAGGATATTTCCATCTACAATAACCGTATCAACATCTGAAGCTTGGACAGAATATACTAACAAAGAAATTAAATTATGTCTTGGACATAGATGAGGCTTATTTAAATCGATTAAAATCATATCAGCACATTTTCCAACCTCTATGGAGCCAACTTTATCATCTATACCAAGTGCTTTAGCTCCGTTAATAGTAGCAATTTTTAGGGAGGTTTCAGCAGGGACTGCTGTACTATCTCCTGTAATTCCTTTGTTGAGTAGAGAAGTAAGCTTTATTTCTTCAAACATATTTAAATTATTATTACTACAAGAACTATCTGTAGCAAGAGAGATATTGATACCTTTCTTTAGCATTTTTACAATAGGTGCAAAACCATTAGCGAGCTTCAAGTTACTAACCGGATTATATAAAACATTCACATGGTTTTCTTTAAAAATCTCAAGATCTTCATCAGATAAATGAACACAATGAGCTGCTAAGGTTCTTACATCAAATAATCCTAAATCATATAAGTGTTTGACAGGTGATTTTCCATAAGAATCAAAACTATCGTCAACTTCTTTTGTGCTTTCACTTAAATGAATGTGAATACCTGTGTTTAATTCCTTTGCTAAAGGAATCATTCTTTCTAGATAGTCAGGAGAACAGGTATAGGGTGCATGAGCACCAACGAAAATACGAATTCTATCATTATTTGATTTGTGCCATTTTCTGAATAAATCTCTTGTTTCTTTAAAATTGGATTGATCATCCCTTGTTTTATCAAAAAGGGTTTCGCATATGCAGCCTCGCATTTTCGCATCTTGAGTGGCTTTTGCAACAATATCTGCGAAATTATACATATCATTAAAGCAGGTAATCCCTGACATAATTAATTCTGCTATGCTAAGAAGTGATCCCCAATAGACCATTTCTTCAGTTAATTTTGATTCAGAAGGCCATACTCTTTCTGTAAGCCATTCCCAAAGAGGTAAATCATCTGCATAATTTCTTAAAAGGGACATAGGCAAATGAGTATGGGTATTAATAAGGCCTGGCATAATCAATTTATCTGTAGCATTGATAATTTTATCATGGTGAAAATCATTTGGGATTTTTCCAATATATTTAATGATTCCATTTTCGATGGCAATGTCTAAATTTTGTATGAGGGTTTTTTCTTCATCGAAGATTAATACAGAACCATTTTGTATAAGTATATTCATAGTATGTCACTTCCTATAACTTTCTGTTTATAAAACTATATGTTTTTAATAATGTTTTTCATAAGGGTGATGAATTTTGCTCGTGCTTTTTCAGAAGTTTCCATCACTTCGCTATGATCAAGAGGTTGGTCTAATATACCAGCAGCCATGTTTGTCATACAAGAAACACCGATTACTTGAATACCACTATGTACTGCGGTAATAACTTCAGGAGCTGTTGACATACCTACTGCATCTCCTCCTAAAATACGTACCATTCTAACTTCCGCAGGAGTTTCATAAGTAGGACCGCTCATACAAGCATAAACTCCTTCTTGTAGCTCTATATTTAAGGATTTTGCAATCTCTTTTACTTGTGATCTTAAGTTTTTATCATAGGCATTTGACATATCAGGGAAACGAGGACCAAAATCTTTTAAGTTCTTTCCGATGAGAGGATGATCTCCTGATAGATTCAAATGATCACTTATAAGCATTAAATCTCCAGGTTTATAATTTGTGTTTACTGCTCCAGCAGCATTTGTGACGATTAGTTTTTGGATTCCTAACAATTTCATTACACGAACAGGGAAAGTTACTTCTTTCATATGATAGCCTTCATAATAATGAAAACGACCCTGCATAGCTACTACCTTTTTTCCTTCTAAAGTACCTATTACAAGTTGACCTGCATGACCTTCAACAGTAGAAACAGGGAAATTGGGGATTTCGTTGTATGGATATACTTCCTTTTCTTGGATTTGGTCTGCAATAGCTCCAAGACCTGATCCTAATATAAGACCAATTTCAGGTTCTACCTTTGTTTTCTCTAAAATATATGCTGCTGATTGCTTGATTTTTTCATAATATTCCATTTTTTTCTCCTCCTTATTTAGATATAATTTCTTTTAAGAAACTATTACCCTTTTTAATAGGTTTTATATCAAATATTTCAGCAATAGTTTGCCCCATATCAGAAAAGGTTTCTCTTGTTTTTAAATTATGATTTTCTTTTAACGCTTTCCCGTAAGCTAAAAATGGTACATATTCTCTTGAATGATCTGTTCCAGGCATTGTAGGATCACACCCATGATCAGCAGTAATGAATAGTATATCTGTATCATTCATAGTATCTAAAATTTTATAAAGTCTTTCATCAAAAGCTTCTAATCCTTTTCCATAGGCTTCTACATTATTACGATGACCCCACTTCATATCAAAATCAACAAGATTTGTAAAAATCAATCCCTTATTATTTTGCTTCATATAATGAAGGGTTTGATCAACTCCATCCATATTATCTTTTGTATGAATAGCTTCTGTAATTCCTTGGTTTGAAAAAATATCTTCAATTTTTCCAACTCCTATTACAGAATGTTTAGCATCTTTAAGATGGTCTAGCAATGTAGCATGTGGAGGAACTAGAGAAAAATCTCTTCTATTTGATGTTCTAGTAAAATGACCAGGTTTTCCTAGAAATGGTCTAGCAATGACTCTTGCAACACCATGTTCTTCCTTTAAAATATTTCTAGCTATTCTACACATTTCGTACAAAGAATCAAGAGGAATAATCTCCTCATGAGCTGCAATTTGGAATACACTATCAGCAGAAGTATATACAATAGGGTGTCCTGTTTTTATATGTTCTTCTCCTAATTCTTCAATGATGGCTGTACCAGAAGCGGGCTTATTGCCGATCATTTTTGTACCAATAGCTTTTTCAAAAGCGTCTACAACCTCTTTTGGGAAACCATTTGGATAAGTTGGAAAAGGTTTCTCAAGACAAACACCACACATTTCCCAGTGCCCTGTAGTTGTATCTTTTCCATCTGATTTTTCTGCAAAACGCCCATAGCATCCAATAGGATTGTCTGTTTTTTTTATGCCTTCTATACCGTCAATATGACCAAGACCTAGTCTTTCCATGTTTGGTAGATTGAGTCCACCTAAAGCCTTAGAAATATTTCCAATGGTGTTACTACCCATATCGCCATATTTTTGGGCATCTGGTAGCGCTCCCATGCCTACACTGTCAAGTACAATCCAAATAACTCTGTTAATCATTATATAGCCCCCTCAGACATTGATTATCATATAACCATAATTGATGGTTATATAAATATTTTGATATTTAAAAAAGTCCCTTAGATAAATTGAAACAAATTATCTAAGGGACGAAGCATCATTCGTGTTATCACCCTTGTCTATGGATCAAATCCATATTCACCTTGTAACGGTGGCAAGCCGAAAGGTTCCTAAAAACCATTATATTTTTTACTATATAATTTTAATATATATATTTTTTTAGGAGTTGTCAAACCTTATTTTTAAGAAGGAGCTATTTAAGGATATTTTTATACACTGTATAAAAACTGTATTCTTTTAAGGATATTTGGTAAAATGTTTTATGGAGGGGGAATAGAAATGGATATATTCAAGGGAACTTATAAAGGGATTTTTTTTGTGGCTGTATCAGCATTATTTTTTGCATTAAATTCTGTATTTGCAAAAATTGCTATGCAAAATTCAAATTACCCAGGCATTGTTATGGCATTTGGTCGTTTTATATTGGGATTTATTATATTTTCGTCTTATGTGATTTTTAAGAAGAAAAATTTAAAGCCGAATAATGTAAAGTACATTATTTTAAGAGCAATTTTTAACACATTAACTATTATATTTTTTTTCATAGCTGTACAATTTACGACTATTACGAATGCCAATATGTTAAACATGACTTATCCAGTATTTGTTTTTTTAATGGCACCATACATCAACAAAGAAAAGGTAAAGAAAATATATTATGTGTTTTTAATTTTAACAATGATTGGCTATTATTTAATTGTTTTTCCTGACTTTAATCATATCAATAAAGGAGATCTTGCAGGACTAATGGCTGGAATCATGGCTGCTTTTGCCGTATCTTCATTACGTGAAGCTAGAAAACATGATGAAAGCTATTTGATTATTTTCTATTTAATGTCTATTGGGAGCGTAATTACCTTTGTATTAATGTTGCCTTATTTAGAGATGCCTACACCAATAGTTGCATTATATATTTTTTTATCAGCATTGATGGGGGTATTAGGACAATTGTTTATTACTATTGGCTACAGATATGTGGATTCAGCAACAGGCGCATTAGTGGCTTCTAGCAGAATTATTTTTGGAGTAGTATTAGGAGTGAGTTTATTTTCTGAGTTAATATCATTAAGAATTATTATGGGAGGAATTCTGATCATGATTTCATTAGTGGGAGTAAGTGGTATTTTAGATAAATATTTAAATACTCCTAAGGAATCAGTATAAACATAATGATAAATATATGAATCAAAGGAGCTATAAAAGGATGCACAAAATATTAATTGTAGAGGATGAAAGTAGCATTAGAAGTTTGTTGAAGGTAAGCTTTAAAAATAGTGAGTATACGATTATAGAAGCAGCATCAGGAGAAGAAGGAATCCAAAAGGCTAAAGAAGAGAAACCATCTGTTGCATTATTAGATGTAATGTTACCAGGGATAGATGGGTTTAGGGTATGTGAAGCCTTAAGAAAAGAATATCCTCATATGGGAATCATTATGCTTACAGCTCGTAGTCAAGATATAGATAAAATTTCAGGACTCAAATTAGGTGCAGATGATTATGTGATAAAGCCTTTTAATCCAACAGAATTAGTACTTAGAGTAGAGGCACTGATCAGGCGAATGGATGATGGTAAGGAAAAAGAAGATACAATTATTAAAAATGGACCCTTTAAAATCGATAAAGCTGCACATATTGTATACAAAAAAGAAACAATTGTGGACATGACACCAAAGGAATATTTATTAATAAAGATGTTTGTAGAAAATCCAGGAAAAGCTTTTACGAGGGATGAACTATTAGATTCAGTTTGGGGATGGGATTTTGTTGGAGATACGAAGATCGTAGATGTAAATATTCGAAGATTAAGAAGGAAAATAGAAGAAGACCCATCAAAACCTAGTTTCATTGAAACCGTTTGGGGGGTAGGCTATAGATGGAAGAAATAAGAGGAAAAATAGGGAGAATGTATGAAAAGCATAAAGAAAAGAGTAGCTATTAATTTTATGTTAGTTGTTTTTTTTAGCGTATTATTTTTTGAAATATTGTTAATCAATTTTGTTAAGCAGTATTACTATAAAAATGTTGAAGATGTTTTAACCAATCAAATTACTATTTCTTCTGAATTCTATTCAAGATATTTTTCTGATGCCACCCTTGAAGATAATATTTTAGATAACGTAGATATATTTTGGAAGCAAACATCGGCACAAGTTCAAATCATTAATCTTTCAGGAAAAGTATTAATGGATTCAATTGGTGTGGCACATAAAGGAGTAATAACAACAGAGGACGTCAAAGCTGCATTAAAGGGAGAAAAGGGAACATGGATTGGAAAAATAAATTATGATGATTATAATGTAATGGCAGTTGCTTATCCATTAAAATCTGATGAGAAAAAAGTTGGAGTATTAAGATTTATTACATCTTTAGAAGAAGTGAATAAGGGAATTAGAAGAATAGCTTTTTTATTTTTAGGAATCGGAGCTATTGTCATTTTGGTAGCAGGCATTGTAAGTATTATTTTAGCAAATACCATTACAGATCCTATAAAAGAATTGACTCGTGTAGCTGAAAAAATGGCTCTAGGAAATTTTAGAGTAAGAAATGAAAAACGATTTGATGATGAAGTTGGAAAATTATCAGATACATTTAATTTTATGGCAAAAGAGATTGTAAAAAAAGACGAATTAAAAAACGAATTTATATCTTCTATTTCTCATGAGCTTAGAACACCTCTAACGGCTATTAAAGGGTGGGCTATTCTTTTAAATAAAGAAGAATTTGAAGACAAGGAGACTATGAAAGAAGGATTAAAGATCATTGAAAAGGAAAGTGAAAGATTGACAGCTATGGTGGAGGAACTTTTAGATTTCTCAAAATTTGTATCAGGGAAAATTACTTTAAACAAACGAGAAATTGTTATGAAGGATTTGATCCAATATATTGAAAAATATATGGGACCCCGTGCAGCAAGGGAAAAAATTACTTTCCATGTAGTATATGAAAAAGATATTCCTCCTATGTGTATAGATGAAAATAGAATGAAGCAGGTACTTATAAATGTTTTAGATAATGCCTTTAAATTTACAAATCAAGGAGGAAAAGTAACCTTTGTAGCGAAAAAAGATAAAGAATTTCTACATATGGTTATAAGCGATAATGGATGTGGCATTAGTAGTGAAGATTTGCCTAAGGTAAAAGAAAAATTTTATAAAGGGAAAAATAGTAAATCTAAAAATGGTATAGGGTTATCTATTTGCGATGAGATTATCAAACTTCATGAAGGAAAATTTATGATAGAAAGTAAGCTAGATGAAGGAACTATTGTTCACATAAGATTACCTATTCTTTAAAATACCTAAAAAATTAGGAGAAAGATGTATGAAAAAAGGAATAATTCTTTGGATGATTCTACTGGTAGGAACTATTTTTTTGCAGGGTTGTATAGATATAAAATTAGATGTTGGAAAAAGTATTCAAGCCCCTAAAAATAAAGTGATTCCTATTAAGGGAACTTGGAAGGTTGAAAAGTATAAGACAGAAAAAGACGATGGGAAAATTTTGATAGGAAAAACGGCAATATTTAGTGAAAAGATGGCTATCTTAGGAGAAGAAATATGTGAGGAACCTGAATATAAGGTGAAGCGTGTAGATGGGAAAGATTATTTTTTATATGCTCATAAATCAGCTTACAAAGATTTAAAGCTTGATGGTGAAAAAATTGAAGTGATTTCTATTACTTCAAAAGACCAATATTTTTATGATTTCATTAGAGTAAAGGATCAAGAATTAATAGTTTGTATGGAGGATGAAATTTATTATTTGAGCAAAATATCTGACTTAATCAATGAAGAAAGAATCGATAAATATTTACAAAATAAAAATAAGAATCAAAAAGAAAAAAAGGAATCTGATTTAGTGAGTTCAGGGGTTTTAATAGGACTAAGATCTTTTGATGATGAAACAGAAGAGGAGTCTTACAGAACTTTATGGATTGCAGCAGAAAATAAAAAGCTATATCCCATAAAAGAAATAAATGAACTATTTGTACCAAGAAAAAGTGGTTTTTGGATAGTTGGAAAAAATGAGGTTATACAAGAAGAAGTTAAAAAGGATGAAATCTTTGCCTATCCTATAGATAAAAATAATAAAGTAAAGGGAAATGTAGAAGAAAAAGAAAAAAATATATATAAGCAACAAGAATTAGAAGAAAATATAAAAAGACAAATTTTATTTGTAGGAAATGATTATATTGCAACAGCCTACGGAAAACATATAAAAAATTTACCATATCTTAAAATGCTCCTTGTAGATAATGTGAAAGAAGGTATAAAAATATCAGATCTTGCAGGAGATAAAGGAAAAGATGCTTTCTTCAATTCGGCAAAAGGAGCTCTTTCAAATCTAAATATAAGTGAAGCCGATAGTTTTTATAAACCAAGGGAAAAAGATTTTACATTAACAAGAAGGAATGGACATTGGATTATGAAAGGAAGATTATACAACAAAAAGGAGGGAAATAAATTTTTAGAATTTAGTATTCAGATGATTCCACCTTATAAAATTGTTCATTATGATCAATTATATGTATCTTGGAATGAAGTAAAGAAAAGAGTACCTCAGGCAAAGGATATTTTTACTTCACCTAAAAAAGATATAGCCCTTGTTGTTGCAAAAGAAGGGATTTATGTATATGGAATAAAGGACAATCAATTGTCATATAAGTATATGAAGAAAATAGATTTAAAAGAAGATGAAAGGATTGTTATGGCAGAATGGGCAACGGGTAGTTATGTAGATCGGTGGAATGATACCATTAATAGTATAGAGAATAAAAAATGACCAAAATAAATGGTCATTTTTTATAATTCTTTCTTCCAAAGATTTTTGGGATCATAATTAGATAAAGCAGATAAAATTTTTTGTTGTGCATCCGGATAAACATGTTCTAATTGTATCAATAAATTTTTCATTTCTTGTCTAGTAGTTTTTTTGTCCATAGGACAAGTGCTTTTAATAACAGGGAGATGATATGTATCAACAATAGATTCTATTAAAACTTCTCTTATATAAATTATCGGTCTGATCATACTTATATCTTTCTCATGATTATAACTATTTGGATGAAAAGTTCCTAATTTGCCTACCTTTAAAACATTCATAAATAGGGTTTCGATGACATCATCACTATTGTGACCTAGTGCAATTTTATTTATATGATGCTTCTTTGAAACCCTTGCTAAAGCACCTCTTCTAAGCTTTGAACAAAGAGAACAGGGATTCTTTTCTTTTCGCTCATTAAAAACGACATCAGCAATATTTGTTTTTTCTATAATAAGTGGGATATGATGATCTATACAATAATTTTTTAGTGGAGATGGATCTATAGAAAAGCCTAAATCAATATGAATACCAATTAATTCAAAGTTTTTTATAGAAGTTAATTGAATTAACTTTAGGCAGAATAAAAGAAAAATACTATCTTTTCCTCCTGACAAACCTACTGCTACTTTATCATAAGGTTGGATCATTCCATAATCATCAATAGCTTTTCTTATATTGTTTAGAAAGAGCTTATTGTATTTTTTTTGAAATTTTATCATTTGAAAAACTCCTCTGCATGCAGTATTCCCTATATCGTTAATAATTATATCATAGTAAGTTAGAAATATACTACACAAGTAGTAATAAGGAATGTTGATTTAATTTGCCTTATATGGTAATATATAGTCAAATAAAATGTCGAAATTTACAAAAAAATAAGATAATTCAGAAAAGCGATATAGGTTCAAAAAATTGAAGAGTTGATGTTTTTATAAGGTTGAATTGTAAACATGTGCTATATATAGTGAATAATGAGAATAACTATAAAAAGATAAAGGAGGGGTGTGTTGGTATAATAAAGTACCAACGATTAAAAAATGAAAAAAGGATATTTTCAACGAATAGGGTTTAATTCTATTTTTTCAAAAATATTTATCGTAACAATGGCTTTGATCATGATTCCGGTAGTAATTATTAATATTTTTTATTTTACAATGATTAAAGAAAGTAAGGAAAAAGAATATCGAGAATTTATACAAAATACAAATCATAGTAAAGTACAGGCTATTGATTATTTAGTAGAGGGTGCAGTGAGACATCTCAACAGTATGGCAAAGGACCCCTTTTTATTAGCGTATTTAAAAGATATAGATACGAATGGACGAAATCCACAAGGAGATGAAAAACTACAAAAGCTTCTTGAAGACAATTGGGAGATTACAAAAACGTTTAATAATAATATTGTTTTTACTTATGATGATTATGTAGATATGAATGCTGCAAAAGCACCTATACTGCCAGGTGTACGTCTGCAAAATGCAGGAGAAGCTGGAAAATGGTATATAGAAACATTTAATATGAAGAAATTTCATGTAGGGAAGGTAATCAAAGCGCCTAAAAATGGATTACCTATTGTGATAATGGCTCAACCGATTGACTCACAAAGTAGTCATTTTCCACTATTGATGTTTCCTATAAGTTTATATGATCTAGTGAAAACAGTTATAGGAAATGAGAATACAGAGGAGGATCAGAAAACTGTATTAATGAGTGAGGATGGATTTATTGTTGCTTCAGAAAATGTAGATGAACTTTTCAAATATAATTTTAAGGAAGAAAATCCGACATTATATAAAGAAATGATAGAGAATACTTCAGGAACAGGATTTTATACTTTAAATGAAAGTGAAAATATAGTTTCTTATGAAAAATATGAGGATTTAGATATATATATTATTACATATACATCTACAAGTGCTTATTTGAAAACAATAAATGATACAAGAAATAAAGTTTTAGGAATTATATTTATTGTTTTATTAATGAGTGCCTTTGCTATATATATATTTTCAAAGACTATATCAAGCCCCTTAAAAGATATGTCTGCATATGCAGTACTACTTGCCAGTGGGGATTTAAGGGAGAAAGTGAATGAGAAGTTAATAAATAGAAATGATGAAATGGGTATATTAGCTGATAAATTAAATCAAGTAGTACATAATATTAGAAAAATGATAAAGCTTATATCTAATGGAGCAAATGATTTAACCATGTCTTCAGAGACATTTAATGAAACGAGCCATAAGGTATTAAGTGTTACGGAGGAAATTGCTAAGACCATAGAGCAAATTGCAGAAGGAGCCACAGAACAAGCTACAAATACAACAGATGGATCTATAAAATTAAATGAGCTTAGTAAACATATTGAAAGTATGGATAGATATGTTTTGGGAATAAATAATGCATATGAGAATATAGATTACAATGTAAAAGAAGGGTTTGATATTGTAAATCGCTTATCTATTATCTCAAATGATAATGAAAATATGACTAATGAAGTAACAAATCTTATAAAAAATACAAATGAAAGTTCAAATAAAATAGAAGAAGCAAGTAAATTGATTGCATCCATAGCAGAACAAACAAACTTATTGGCGTTAAATGCTGCTATAGAGGCGGCTAGAGCAGGTGAAGCTGGAAAAGGATTCTCTGTGGTTGCTCAGGAAATAAGAAAGCTTGCTGAACAATCTTCTGCATTCACAAAAGAAATTGATGAAAAGGTAAGTGAACTCCAGATGAATTCTAAACAGACAGTAGAGACTATGTCAAGAACTCAAGAAGGGATGCAACAACAGCATCAGTTAGTAAAACATGCAGAAACAAAATATCAAAATATATTAAATGTAGTAGATCAATCTTTAAAAGAAATAGAGCAGCTAAATAGATCTAAGAGTGAAATGATTCATAATAAAAATACAATTCTTCAAGTGATGGAACAATTATCATCTTTAGCACAACAAAATGCAGCAAGCACAGAAGAAGTTGCTGCAAGTACAGAAGAGGAGACCTTATCTATGCAGGAATTGTCTACTTCGAGTAAAGATTTATTATCTTTAGCACAAAAGCTACAAGATTTAATTATGGAATTTAAATTATAGTATAGATTTATTAATTCTAATAGCCTATGCAAATTACATAGGCTATTATCTTTTTACTCAAATTTATTTGTAAGAGTTCCTATTTTCTCAATAAAACATTCAATCACATCACCAGATTTTAAGAATTTGAAAGGCTTAAAGCCTAATCCAACACCAGAAGGGGTACCTGTTAGAATAATATCTCCAGCTCTTAAGTACATTCCTTTTGATAAGTCACTAATGATATAAGGAATATCAAAGATTAAATTTTTTGTATTAGAATTTTGTCTGATTTCACCATTGATACTACATTTTATATCTAGTTCTACGGGAAAAGGAATTTCGCTTTTATGTACAATGTATGGTCCCATTGGACAGAATGTTTCAAGGCTTTTTCCTCTAAACCATTGGGAATGCTTTCTTTGAATATTTCTTGCAGATACATCGTTTACGATGGTGTAGCCAAAAATATATTTTTCAGCATCTTCTTTCTTGATGTCGATGCCATCTTTTCCTATGATGATGGCTAATTCAACTTCATAATCCACCATCTCTGTTATATCCTTATGATTTTTAATGAGATCGCCATCGCCTATAGCGGGTTCCGCAATTTTTGTAAAGTATATTGGGAATTTTGGAATATCATCATCTGCTCCTGGAAGTCCTACCACCTCTTTTGCATGGTCCATATAATTTTTTCCTAAGCAGATAAGGTTTCTACGGGGATAAGGAATCGGTGCACATAATTTAATGCTTTCAATAGGGATTCCTTCAAAGCTATGTGTTTTTAAAGTATCTCTTATATCTTCAATAAGAGCATTTTCTGCATTTTCTATGAAGTCTCTTAAAGTTTTTGGTGGGACGATATCTAATTTTTTGAAAATTTCATCCATAGGAATAATGTTTTCTTTATTTTCACTCAAAATACCAAATTGTTCTTCTCCGTTATAATGAAAAGTGACAAAATACATAGAACGACTCCTTCCTTTGTTTAAAGTATATAGTTTTGAAAATTTAAAAAACTGTTTTAATAAATTTCTACATTAAAATCTTAAATCCTCTATTTATTTCGACATTTTCAAACGATTTTCAGCGATTAAAAGATCTACCATTCTTCCATAGCTATGGACACCGTCCTTTTGATGATTCGCTTTTAGATAAGCATTATTTAATTTTGTAGAGGCACGTTCTACAGGACCCTCGTATTGTTGCCAAAAGGATCTCATATAAGCTAAATCTCTTGCTAATCCTTCGCTATATAGTTCCTTTAGCTTTATATATTTTTCTTGATCTACTCTATACAATGCATTCATAGAATGAATTAAAGCTAGGACAGTTCCTGAATATTGAAAATCTACATCAGGGTGCATGCTGCAGGTTAGATAGGCAATATAATTTGCTTCATCTTCCCTTGAAAAACCTCTCTGATGCGCCATTTCATGACAGGTGGTGCTAGGAATGGAGGTATCTGTTATAGCTATATTTACATTGGCTTCTCCTGTGAAGGGGCAATAAATTCCAGCTATTCCTGTATAGGACATGGCACTTGATAAAATAATTCCCTTAGGATTACCATAGTTTCCCCCTAATTCAGGATAAATATTTGCTGCTTTTTCATAGCCTTTAGATGCACGAAGAAAAACATCTGAATGACCCTTTGAAAGCGTCATAACACCATTTTTGTTTTCTGTTACTTTTGGTCTGAGGGTATTTGCTTTTTCAATAAGGTTTTCACATAAATTTTCAAGCTCTTCAATAGAAGCAGGCGCTACTTTTAGGTTCGCAATTTCAGAAAAAGGTAAACGACAATAATTAAATCCCCAAATAAAGATAAAGACAAAATAGATCATACTAGCTAAAATAATAATATTCCCTATAAAGTTAAGGATCGTAGACTTTCTTTTAAGAGGATGATGAATGGCTCTTATGATAGTTTGAAGAAGCATCCATATAACGAAGAAAATAAGGAATAGTACCAAAAATTCAGCTATTGAAAAGGGAAATATGCCAGTAATAGAGCTTAAAACTTGTATCATCTCTGTATAGATCCTATTGGCATATATTTTTTCAATGAATTGAGGATGAAATGAGGATATATGAAATAATAATGCAGTGATGGGGATTAAGAGAATAAAAAGAAATTTAATAAATATTTTTTTGTTATTCATAAAGACACATCCAACTTTCTGTTATCTATTTATATACAATATTATAATCATATTTACTAAAAATTACAAAAAAGCGATATTTCTAAATATAAACATTTCTGTGAAATAGTATACAACAATGAATAATAAAATATAGATTTTATTATTTTACAAAAGCTGTTAATCCATTAAGGAATGAAACGGATTTGTTTAAATTCTCGCCTAAATAGAGAAATTATTGTATACTGATAAGTGGCTTTTATGAAAAGTATGTAAAAATAAATAGAGCAAGAGTATTAGGAGGAATGAAGTAATGGATTGTACGAAGTTAAACCAACAAAAAACCATAAAAACCCCCTTTTTCTATGGTTGGGTGATTGTTTTTATAGGGGCTATGGGGTTGTTTTTTTCAGGACCTGGACAAACTTATTCTGTTTCTGTTTTTATTAATTCTTATGTAGATGGTTTTGGATGGAGTAGAACAATGATTTCTAGTTTATATTCTGTTGCTACCCTTATTTCTGGATTGACATTATCTTATGTGGGAAAGCTAATAGATAAAATAGGTCATAGAAAAATGATTACAGCTATTCCAATTATTTTAGGAAGCGTTTGTTTGTGGATGAGTTTTGTAGCTAATCCCATAATGATTTTTATAGGTTTTTTATTTTTAAGATTATTCGGACAAGGAACTATGTGTTTGATTCCTTATACCCTTATTCCCCAGTGGTTTATAAGAAGAAGAGGCTTTGCTTTAAGTTTATTAGCTATAGGAAGTGTATTAGGTTCAGCTGTTTTTCCTCCCTTAAACAATTATTTAATTGTAAGGATGGGAGTAGGCTTTGCTTGGAGATTTTGGACCATGGCTCTTATGGGTTTGATGGCTCCTCTAGGATGGTTTCTTGTAAGAAATAAACCAGAGGATATTGGATTACTGCCAGATGGAGAAAAGAACATTGATGAAAAGAATAGAATTTCTGATGGAGATATAAAAGAAAGATCATTGACTTTAAAAGAAGCTATGAAAACTCGTGCTTTTTGGTTGATGCTATTTTGTATGGTTATTCCATCTATGATTAATACAGGACTTATTTTTCATATGGTTTCTATGGTAGAAATAAAAGGATATAGCTCTACTTTTGCAGCTTCTTTATTAAGTATTACAGCAATTGTACAATTTCCGCTTACTTTTTTAGCTGGATATCTATTAGATAAAGTAAAGGTTCGTTATGTGAAAAGTGTAAATTATTGGATTTTGATTGGTGCAATGGGTATGCTTCTTTATGCAAAAAATCAACAGATGCTTTTTGTTTATGCAGTTTTACATGGTATCTTTGTTGCTTTTGACTCTGTTAGTACAGGGGTATGGTGGCCAAATTATTTTGGAAGAAAGCATCTAGGAAGTATTAGAGGCTGCTCTATGACGGCTATTGTTATTGGTTCTGCTTTAGGACCTCTGCCTTTTGGATTTGCTTATGATTTATTCCATGGGTATAAAGAAATTATATGGATGATGATGGTTATACCTGCCCTTGGAAGTATAGCTGCTGTCATTGCGACTCCCCCTAAAATGAATAAAGTAAGATAGAAGGAATTTCAGAACATTCATTATACTTTGATTTAAAAGAAAATATATCGTATAATAATGGAAGAAAGAAACTTGAGAGGAAGGGGTTACAGCATGCTTAAAAGAATAAAAACAAACTTAGATGTGATTGAAGGAATGTTGTATTTTTGGCAGGCTACAAGCGAAAAAGAGAAGGTTGGAGAAAGCTATATTAATGATGTTTCAAATATTCCTTTAATGAGTTATTTTTATGATGATGAATTTACAAAAGAATCTGTAAGAAAAGTTTTAAGTGCCATCTCTAATAGAGAAATGCTTTCGAGTAAAAACAAAAAAGAAGGAAGATTCTGGAATTATCATATGTGGATGCTAGAAGACTTAGAATATACAAATATGATGGTACAACCATTGAAAGTCTTAAATTTAGATTTTTTAGTGGAAAAACTAAATAATATAGGGAATTCTAAATATGAAGAAGTTGAAGTAATGTTTTTACCAGGTCATTTAGAGGAATATAAAATTATTGATAATAAGTTAATCATCAATTTTTTTAGAGTAAAACCAGACTTATATGAGGACAAGACATGGATAGGAGAAAAAGACCTTCTAGAATTTATTGAAGAGAAGCTTAAGGAAATAATTGAAAAGTAGGAAGTGAATATATATTGTAGAAGTTGAGGAAAACTTATTCTTTCTGAAGGATTGACAAAAACTGCGTCTATTGGTATGATGAACATACAAAATAAATTATTATTTATGAAACAAGTCACATGACTGGCGGAAGTGGAATAAACCACATGGGAGTGTGATTTTGAGAAATGCCGACCGCCTGGGCAACAAGTCCAGGGGGTCTTTCTATTTTTTTGAAGCCTCTGACTTGTCTATCTATGTCAGGGAGGGATTTTTATGTTAAGAAATGAATGGACAGGATTTGTAGAAGGAAATTGGACAAAAGACATCGATGTAAGGGATTTTATACAAAAGAATTATACTCCTTATGAAGAGGATGAAAGCTTTTTAGCAGAAACTACAACAAAGACGAAAAAGGTATGGGATATTTGTGAAAAGCTATCCTTAGAAGAATTAAAAAAAGGAGTACTTGACATTGATACGAAAAATGTTTCAGGAATAGATCATTTTAACCCAGGTTATATAGATAAGGAAAAGGAAGTGATTGTAGGAATTCAGACAGATGCTCCACTTAAGAGAATTGTTAATCCTTTTGGGGGTATGAGAATGGCAAAATCTGCTCTAGAAGCTTATGGATATGAAATGGATAGGGTGATGGAGAAAGCACTTGAAAAATACAGAAAAACTCATAATCAAGGGGTATTTGATGTATATCCAAAGGAAACAAAGGTAGCAAGATCAGCAGGACTTCTAACAGGTCTTCCAGATGCTTATGGAAGGGGAAGAATTATAGGGGATTATAGAAGAATTCCACTTTATGGAATAGATTTTTTGGTAGAGGGAAAAATAAAAGATCTTAAAAATTTAAAAGGAGCCATGAATGAAGAACTAATCAGAAAAAGAGAAGAAGTAGCAGAGCAAATAAGTGCACTAAAGAAAATAAAGAATATGGCACTTTCTTATGGAATAGATATTTCAAAGCCTGCAAAAAATGCTAAAGAAGCTGTTCAGTTTATTTATTTTGGGTATTTAGCAGGGATAAAAGAAAATAATGGTGCTGCCATGTCCCTTGGAAGAACAAGTACTTTTATAGATATATATATGGAGAAAGATCTTAAAAATGGTGTTATATCGGAAGAAGAGGCGCAGGAAATTATTGACCAATTTGTGATAAAGCTTAGAATGGTAAGACATTTAAGAACACCAGAGTATAATGAATTATTTGCAGGAGATCCAAACTGGATTACAGAGGTTGTAGGTGGAATGGGGCTAAATGGAAAGTCTTTAGTTAGCAAAACTTCCTTTAGATTCTTGCATACTTTAACGAATTTAGGCTCTTCACCAGAACCGAATATGACAGTATTATGGTCGGAAAAGCTTCCAGAAAACTTTAAAAAATATTGTGCAAAAATGTCTATTGAGACAGATTCTATTCAATATGAGAATGATGATATTATGAGACCTATTTATGGAGATGATTATGGGATTGCTTGCTGTGTTTCTGCTATGAAGCTTGGAAAACAGATGCAGTTCTTTGGTGCTAGATGTAATCTTGCAAAAGCTCTTTTATATGCTATTAATGGTGGAGTAGATGAGAAAAAAGGAACTTTAATTGTACCTGAAATCGAAAAGATTGAAGAGAATGTATTAGATTATGAAAAAGTAAAAGAAAACTATTTTAAAGTTTTAGAATATGTAGCTAAGCTTTATGTAAATACCATGAATATTATTCACTACATGCATGATAAATATGCTTATGAGGCAGGTCAGATGAGTTTACATGATACAGAGGTAGGTAGGATTATGGCATTTGGAGTGGCAGGATTATCAGTAGTAGCAGATTCATTGAGTGCCATAAAACATGCAAAAGTAACACCAATCAGAAAAAACGGTATAGCAGTAGACTTTCGAATAGATGGAGAATTTCCTATGTATGGAAATGATTTGGATGAAGTAGATGAAATAGCTGTTTTAGTTGTTAAAAAATTTATTGAAGAGCTTAAAAAACATAAAACTTATCGAGATGCAGAGCATACTTTATCAGTACTTACAATTACTTCAAATGTGGTATATGGTGAAAAGACAGGAGCAACACCAGATGGAAGAAAGATGGGAGAAGCCTTTGCACCAGGAGCAAATCCTATGCATGGAAGAGATCAAAATGGTGCTTTAGCATCCCTTAATTCTGTTGCAAAAATTCCTTATAAGGATGTTTGTCAGGATGGCGTTTCTAATACCTTTACAATTATTCCTAAGGCTTTAGGGAAAGATGAAAAGAATAGAATCAATAATCTTGTAAGTATAGTAGATGGATATTTCGCTCAAGGAGCCCATCATTTAAATGTAAATGTATTAAATCGAGAAACCCTTATAGATGCTATGGAGCATCCTGAAAAATATCCAACACTTACTATTAGAGTATCTGGTTACGCAGTTCATTTTAATAGGCTAACAAGAAAGCAACAACTAGAGGTAATTAGTAGAACATTCCATGAAAGTATGGTTGGGTAGAGAAAATGAGTGTGATGGGAAGAATTCATTCTATAGAAAGTATGGGACTTTTGGATGGTCCTGGTATAAGAACGGTGGTATTTTTTCAGGGATGTAAATTGAGATGTGCTTATTGCCATAATCCAGATACTTGGCAAATGGATAGAGGAAAAAAAATATCACCTAAGGATTTGATAAAAAAAGTATTAAGATTTAAGCCTTATTTTAAAAGTTCTGGAGGAGGGGTAACCTGTTCTGGAGGAGATCCTCTCATGCAGCCTGAGTTTTTGATAGAATTCTTAAAATTATGCAAAGAAAATGATATTCATACAGCTGTTGATACAGCTGGCTTTGGAAAAGGAAGTTATGAAGAGATCCTAAAGTATACAGATTTGGTCATTTTAGATGTAAAGCATGTAAATGAAAATGGATATAGAAGACTTACAGGTGGAAGCATGAAAGTCTTCGAAAATTTTAAGAAAAGCTTATTAGATACATCTGTGAAGCTATGGATTAGACATGTGATCGTTCCAGGTATAACAGATAGTAAGGAGCATATAAAGAATCTTAAAAAGGTAATAAGAGAGTTTGAAAATATAGAAAAGATTCAGTTGCTTCCATATCATAATTTAGGAACAAATAAATATAAAGAAATGGGAATTCCTTATAAGCTAGAAGGTGTTAAACCTATGTGTGAAGAGCGAACTATAGAACTTGAAAAATTTTTAAATATTGTCTAAGAAAAAACTTGGTTATCTTTAAGATAATCAAGTTTTTTTATGGAATTGAAAACCGAAATAATATACAGAATATACAGAAAAATAAATAAAAAGATTTTTGGAACATGAAATTCAACAATCACATCTGAAATCATGTGTAAGTTTACCTTCAAATCTATAAAAAACTTGACTAAATTGTACAAATCTCATATAATCAAACTGTAGAAAATATTTTAAAAATTCAACAACATGAAAGAAGTGATAAGAAACACATTATATTGACGAAATATAGCTGATAAAGATTGTTGCTAATATCTACTGATTTAGGTAATAGATTCTGTCCCAGCATAGTAAACATGTCAACGTATGTTCATGCAACATAGAATAAAGGTTTATTGTTCTGGGGTTTTATGGTTTTTGAAAAAACAAGATTATTAAACAGTTGCATAGTTATGCAACTGATTATGATATGAAGAAAAGGAGGGCTGGTTGTATAGAAAAGATCATATGTTATTAAAATGATGAAATAATAAATGATTTAAGGGGGAAAAAAGATGAAAAAAAATGTAAAATTATTGGCATTATTAACAGTATTTGTTATGGTGATTGGATTATTTGCTGGATGTGGAAGTAAACCAGCAGATACAGAAGCACCAGCTGAGGATGCAGGTAGTGAACCAGCAGAACAAGTTTTTGTTAACATTGGAACAGGTGGAACAGCAGGTACATATTTCCCACTAGGTGGAGCTTTTGCAGAAATTTGGAATAATAATATTGAGGGAATCAATGCTACTGCTCAAAGTACAGGTGCTTCAGTAGCAAACATTAACTTATTAAAAGATAAAAAAGTTGAAGTTGTTATTGTACAAAATGACATTGCTTGGTATACAGAAAATGGAGCAGAAATGTTCAAGGATAAAAAGTATGAGGACATAAGAGGATTATGTACAATGTATAGTGAGCCACTTCAAATCGTTACTACTGATCCAAGTATTAAATCAGTAAAAGATTTAAAAGGTAAGAGAGTTGCTGTAGGAGCAATCGGTAGTGGTGTTGAAGCGAATGCTAGACAAATTATAGCAGCTGCTGGATTTGATTTTGAAAAAGATATCAATGCTAAATTCCTTTCATTTGGTGAAGCATCTACAGGTCTTAAGGATAAGCAAGTTGATGCAGCATTCTTAACAGCTGGAATTCCAACTGCTGCTATTCAAGACCTTGGTGCACAGCATGATGTACATGTAGTACCTATTGATGATGAAGTTGCAGATAACTTAATGGGAAAATATAAATTCTTTACAAAATTCACAATTCCTGCAAATACTTATAAAGGGCAAACAGAAGATGTACAAACTTTAACAGTTAAATCAATGTTAGCTGTAAATGCAGATTTAGACGAAGATTTAGCATATAATCTAGTAAAATCTATTTATGATAATCATGATAGAGTAGTAGCTGCTCATAATGTAGGTAAATATATTACAAAAGAAACAGCATTAGATGGAATGAGTGTTACAGTACATCCAGGAGCACAAAAATTCTTTGATGAGCAAGGCAAATAAGGAGTTTGAAGAGTTTTGCATGACTTTATAGGAAAGGGCAGCTTAGGAAAAAAAATTAGCATTTTATGTATTGTCTTAGTATTGATGGTGTTAGGAGCGACAAACTTTGTTAAAGATGAAAAGGTATTAATCATCGAAGATGTAGAGAATCCTATGAAAACAGAACTTTATCTTCCTGAGGGAAAGTTTACTTTAGGATATATTCATTCAGTTTTGCTAACACCAGCAGAAGAATATTTTTCTGTATCTGATAATAATCAGTTAAAGCTCTATAAGACCATATATGAATCCTTTGGAGTAGGACTTCCCTATTCTCAAGAAAAATGGGACTTTGATATAAAGGATGGAAAATTTATATTAAAGGTACAAAGAGTTACTGATGCAATTCATTTAAGGGTATCTCCCATTCCAAAGCATTGGGTAAGTATTGGAGAGGAGCGATATGAACTGATTGATTTGGTTTCAGTACCAGAGGACTTGGTAAAAATATATGTGGTGGACCAGCGGGGCTTTAGAATAGGAAAAAAATTCATTAAGTTGTTTTAATGATATAGTATTCTCAAATCTCTCTGAGGAGGGGTTTGAGAATCCTTTTGAATTATTATAAAAATTTTATAAGAGAGAAAATGTTGTTAACAGAGTAGCGACAGTATAAGATGTTGCGAAAGGGGATGAACCATGGAGGAAAATAGACAGTTTCAATCACAAGAAGCAGGAGATGCTAAGGACATTTTAAGGCAATATGATAAAGGTTCAGACTATCGTGAATTAAAAGGCTTTGGAGCTAAAATCATATCAGCTATTTTAATATGTTTTACCCTTTTTCAATTATACACAGGAGTTTTTGGTGTGCTAGATGCAATGCTTCAAAGAGCAGTCCATCTTGCTTTTGGTCTTTGTTTAGTATATCTTCTGTATCCATCTAGAAAGAGTTGGTCAAGAGATAAGATGCATCCAGTAGACATGATATTAGCCATTGTTGCAGCAGCTGTATGCATGTATGTAGTAGTATTTTATAAAGATTTAGTACTAAGGGCAGGAACCGTAACAAGCACTGATATGATTGTAGGACTTATTGCCATTGTTTTGGTGTTAGAAGCAGCGAGACGTGTAATTGGATGGCCAATGGTTATTATTGCGCTATTCTTTATTGCATATGCTTTATTTGGACGAAGTATTCCAGGAAAGTTAGCCCATAGAGGCGTTGATATGGAAAACTTAGTACAACAATTATTCTTTACTACAGAAGGTGTATTCGGTATACCAATAGGTGTATCATCGACTTTCATTTTTATGTTTTTACTTTTTGGATCATACCTTGAAAAAACAGGTATGGGAGAATTCTTTATAGATGCTGCAAATGCAATTGCTGGTTTTGCAGCAGGTGGACCTGCAAAGGTAGCAGTAATTTCTAGTGGATGTATGGGAACCCTTACAGGAAGTTCTGTTGCTAATGTTGTTGGTACTGGAAGCTTTACTATTCCTATGATGAAAAAATTAGGGTATAAAAGTGAATTTGCAGGAGCCGTGGAAGCCACAGCTTCTACAGGAGGACAGTTAATGCCTCCGATTATGGGTGCGGCAGCCTTCTTGATGGCTGAATTTACCAATACTCCATATGTAGAAGTAATTACAGCAGCTGCTATTCCAGCTTTATTATATTATTTTGGAGTATTCTCTGGCGTACATTTTGAAGCAAAAAAACTTGGATTAAAAGGATTGCCTAAAGAAGAGCTTCCTAAAATCGGGAATATCATGAAGGAAAGAGGACATCTGTTAATACCAATTGTATTTGTTATCTACTTGTTAGTTGCAGGATATACACCGATTAGAGCAGCATTAGGGGCTATTGCTTCGTCTATTATATGTGCTGGACTTAAGAAAGAAACAAGACTTAGCTTAAGAGATATTCTTGATGGTCTTGAAAAAGGTGCTAGAAGTGCATTAACAGTAGTTTCAGCTTGTGCTTGTGCAGGGATTATCATTGGGGTTGTTACCCAAACAGGATTAGGACTTAAAATGGGATCAATGCTTGTAAGTATAGCAAATGGTAAACTTTTATTAACTTTATTCTTCACTATGGTTACTTCTCTAATTCTTGGGATTGGTGTACCAACTACTGCCAATTATGTAATTACTTCTACTATTGCAGCACCAGCTCTTTTGATGATGAATGTGCCTGTTTTAGCAGCTCATATGTTTGCTTTTTACTTTGGAATCATTGCGGATGTAACACCACCTGTATGTCTTGCAGCTGTTGCGGGTGCAGGGGTAGCAAAATCAGAACCTATGAGAACGGGGGTTCAGGCAGCAAGGCTTGCTATAGCAGCTTTTCTAATCCCTTATATATTTGTATATAGTCCACAACTATTACTCATTGATGTATCTATTGTTCAAGTAATATTCATTGTAATAACAGCACTTATTGGAATTGTAAGTGTTGCTGCGGCGTTGACAGGATATTTTAAAGCCAATATGTCTATTATGGAACGAGTATTATTTGCTCTAGGTGGAATCCTTCTAGTAACTACAGATTATAGATTAAATGCTGTAGGAGCAATTGCCATTATAGGAGGATATATGATTCAAAAGTCTAAAAGTAAAAAAGGTGTAATTGCCTAAATCAGAAACGATAAAATAATGATTTGCCGAGGAGAATCCTAAAATTAGGATTCTCTTTTGAATAGGAGTGTTTGCGATTTATTTACTTAAATTTCATTTTATGATAGAATTAGGTTTGTACATTGCGTAGAAGGATTAAGGAGTGATAAAAGACATGGGTAGACACGGAACCATTGCTAACAGAAAGAACAAACAAGATGCTAAAAGAGCTCAAATATTTACAAAGTATGCAAGGCTTATTATTGTTGCAGCCAGAGAAGGTGGAGCAGATCCAGAATATAATGCAGCACTTAAAAATGCAATAGATAAAGCCAAATCTATCAATATGCCAAATGACAATATCAATAGAGCTGTTAAAAAAGGTGCAGGTGGAACTGATGGAGATAACTTTGAAAGAATCACCTATGAAGGATATGGACCAAATGGTACAGCTGTTATTGTAGAAGTTCTTACAGATAATAGAAATAGAACAGGTAGCAATATTAGATATTATTTTGACAAAAATAATGGAAATTTAGGAACACCAGGTTGTGTAGGGTATATGTTTGATAGAAAAGGACAAATCCTTATTGAAAAGAAAGAAGATTATGATGAAGATGAACTAATGGAAGCAGCTCTTGAAGCTGGAGCTGAGGATTTCATTACAGATGATGAAGAAGTTTTTGAAGTATTATCAGCACCAGAAGATTTTTATGAAGTGAAAAATACACTCGCTGAAAAAGGATATGAATTCCTAGAAGCAGATGTAAACATGATTCCTCAAACTATGGTAAATCTTGAAGAGGAAGGTCCAATCAAATCTATGACTAAGCTGATTGATATGCTTGAAGATGATGATGATGTGCAACAAATTTACCACAACTGGGATATGCCAGAGGAGTAGGATCAATTTTAAAGTTTATTAAGGTTTTGTTGTTGATTTGAGTTATGATAAATGTTGAATTTTATTGTGGCTTATGATAATAGGTGATTTAAATGAATCCAAAAGTTGTTTTAGTTCATGGTTATAATAAAAATTCTAATGACATGAAGGTATTGAAAAAGAATCTAGAAAAAATGGGTTATGAAGGGATCTCAGTTGATTTACCACTTACTTATGAAGAGATTGAGTATGCTGCCTTTGTATTAGAAGGAATAATTCACGAAATTATTAAGGACTTAAAGCACAATGAAAAAATAAATATTGTTGGACATAGTACAGGCGGATTAGTTATAAGATATTTATTATCAACTTCTAAGTATATCAATAAAATTAACAAGTGTGTGCTAGTGGCTACTCCGAATAATGGTAGTGAATTAGCTGATATTGCTGGAAAAATGTCTAAAACATTTATTAATATCTTTAAGACTTTAAAATCACTGCAATCTGAAGAGGTAAAGGCATTAAAATTAGAAAATAGCCATGAAATTGAAATAGGTGCAATAGCAGGAAATAGAAGCAACTCCCTTTTAGGAAATTTATTAACAGATGAAAATGATGGTAGGGTTACAGTTAAATCTGTGAAATTTTCTGGATTAAAAGATTTTGTTGTTCTACCATATGGACATAAAGAAATACATTATAAGTGGAAAACAGCAAGATTAATAGATACTTTTATTAAGACAGGGAAATTTATATAGAAATGGATTTGAATTTTAAATACACCTTAGATTTTGTTGTATAAATTACAACGAAGTTTAAGGTGTATTTTTTATGCTTTTAAGATAAAAAATATTTAAAGAGCAATAAATAGGGTATTAAATATTAAAAGGAAAAGGAGGAAAAATATTGGAAAAAACATTAGTTATTATAAAGCCTGATGGAGTGGAAAGAGGTTTAATTGGAGAGATTATTAGCAGATATGAAAAGAAAGGATTAAAAATAGTAGCTTGTAAAATGATTAAAGCAAATAGAGAGATTTTAGAAAAACATTATGCTGAACATAAAGGAAAGTCCTTTTATGAGGATTTAATGAATTATATGATGGGAGGAAAAGTGTTGGTGATGGTTCTTGAAGGGAATAACGTAATACAATTGATTAGAAAAATGCATGGAAGTACAAATCCTATAGATGCAGATATGGGAACAATAAGAGGAGATTTTGCAAATAAGACAACTGAAAATATTGTACATGCTTCTGATTCAAAAGAATCTGCTGAAAGGGAAATAATGATTTGGTTTTCATAAAGAAATGCTGATGCAAATGTATCAGCATTTCTTTTGAGATATACATAATAAAAAAGGTTTGGGGAATAAAATTAAAAAAATTCTAGATTTTTCGATTATTTAAAGGAGAAAAATGAAAGTAATTGACAAATTTTGATAAAACATATAAAATAATGAAGGTTTTTAGATGAAAATAGAAAAATCATGAGAAGGAGAGTGGATTTGTGAAGAGTATAAAGACAAAATTGACGATTTATTTTTCAATTTTAATCTTATTTGTAAGTGGAGGATTAGGAATAATTGCTTATATTTATTCTAGTAATTCAATCATGAAGAATGTAAAAGAAACTTTACCTCAAATAACTAATGAGGTAACAAGAGTTGTTCAAGCTAGGATAGAAAGTCAATTTAAACAATTAGAAATCATTGCAGGAAGAACCCGCATTAAGGATAAAAATAATACAGTAGAGGATAAAATTTTAGCACTTCAAGAAGAAGTAGAAAGAAATGGATATTTGATGATGGATGTAGTAGACAAAAATGGTTTAGCAATAGCTACAAATGGTAAACAATATAACTTAAAGGATCGAGTATATTTTCAAAAGGCGATTAAAGGGGAGAGGGCCTTAACAAATCCAATTGCTAGTAAAGAAGATGGGTCTCTTATCATGATCTTTGCTGTACCCATAAAAGAAAATAATGAAATTATAGGTGTACTTGCAGCAATAAAGGATGCGAATTCTTTAAGTAATATGGTAGAAGGTGTTATTTACGAAAAAACAGGTTATGCATACATAATAAACGAAGAAGGAACTATTATAGGACATAAAAATAGAGATTTAGTATTAAAAGAGTATAATTTGATAGAAAATAGTGAAGCGGATGGGAATTCAAAGGAATTAGCAAAACTAACAAAAGAAATGATAGCAGGAAAATCTGGAGTAGGAGAGTATGATTTTTTAGGAGAGCATAAGCTTATGGGATATATGCCTATAGAAGGAACTACCTGGTCATTAGCGGTTACTTCTTCTACAAAAGAAAGTTTAGGAATGCTTGAAGATATGAAAACAAAATTTCT
Source organism: Marinisporobacter sp. (assembly GCA_025210525.1). Taxonomy (GTDB): domain Bacteria; phylum Bacillota; class Clostridia; order Peptostreptococcales; family Thermotaleaceae; genus Crassaminicella. The sequence goes on along the minus strand of JAOARP010000066.1, from coordinate 22,870 downwards.
ATGGGCAATAGGAATATTTTTATTGATAGGAATAGTTGTTGCGTATTTCATAGGAAAATCTATTGTAATGCCAATTATAGCAGCCACAGAACATGCTCAGATAATTGCTAGTAGAGATCTAACAAGGAAAGTGCCAGAAGTATTTTTAGCGAAGGAAGATGAAGTTGGAAAATTAGCAAAATCTTTTCAATATATGACCAACAATATGAGAGACTTAATTAGTAGTCTAATGGAATCTTCAGAACATGTAGCATTATCTTCTGAAGAGTTAACAGCTATTTCAGAGCAATCTGCAAAAGCTACAGAACAGGTAGCAAGAACCATTGATGAGATTGCACAAGGAGCAGGGGAGCAAGCAAGAAATACGGAAGAAGGTTCTTTTAAAACAATAGAATTAGGGAAAATGATAGAAAAGGATCAAAATTATTTGATGGAATTAAATACATCGTCAGAAAGAGTTATCAAATTGATTCATGAGGGACAAGGAATTATTAAGGATTTAGCAGAGAAAACAGATGAAAGTGAAGATGCTACAAGAGAAATTTATGAAGGAATTCTAAAGACAAATGAAAGTTCAAAGCAAATAGGTTATGCAAGTAATGTGATTACATCTATAGCAGAACAAACGAATTTATTAGCATTAAATGCAGCCATTGAGGCAGCGAGAGCTGGAGAAGCTGGTAAGGGATTTGCAGTGGTAGCAGAAGAAATTCGTAAATTAGCAGAGCAATCTACTGCATCAACAAAAGAAATTGATACAGTGGTAAAAGAATTACAAGTTAATGCTGAGAATTCTGTTGAAATAATGGAGAAGGTAAAACATATTACTAATAATCAGGTAGAAAAAGTTGGTGTTACGAAGGTAAAATATGATCAGATAGGAAATGCTATAGATCGAACAATGGAAATGATTGAAAAATTAAATATTTCTGGAAAAGAAATGGATAAAAAGAAAGACGAAATTATCGAGATTATGCAAAATTTATCAGCTATTGCAGAGGAAAATGCGGCGGGTACACAACAAACTTCTGCTGTAACAGAAGAACAAAGTGCATCTATGGAAGAAATAGCAAACTCTAGTGAAGGCTTGACACAACTAGCACAAGAACTTCAAGGAATAATTTGTCAATTTAAAATATAGTTACAAAAACACCTATAAATCCAAATATAGGTGTTTTTTGTAACTGGATTTTTCTCGTATTTCTAGGTAAAAGTTAAAAAAATAGTAATAATAGTTTATATAAGAAGGTTCGTTAAAAAATATTTGACAGGAATCTATAGCCCCTATATTATAGAAAGGGATTATGAAAAAAATAGATAGAAATGTCTTAAAATGATGAAAATAAGAAAAAAGGAGGTTGAATTATGAATCATCATAAAAAAGAAGAATTTATAGAAGATCCTCGCTATAAGCAATGCAATAAAGAAGCTTTAATGGGTATTGGTTTAGGAATTTTAAATCTCATATGGTGGTATGTTTTTGGATATGGATTAGGTTCAAAAGCACCAGAAGATTATACTTATATAATGGGACTTCCCATGTGGTTTTTTATGAGCTGTATTGTAGGAGGGATACTTTTTTCGAGTTTGGCAATTATTATGGTAAGTAAATTTTTTAAAGATATGCCATTAGACAAAATAGATTTACAGGATGAGGATAAAATATAGAAGAGGTGAACGTATATATGACAAATATTCATTGGAATGTTCTGATTCCATTAATACTTTATTTTTTAGGTGTATTTTTAATAGGTTTTTATAGTATGCGATTTGTAAGGAATGCTCAAAAAGATGAAGGTCATAATGGATTTTTATCAGAATATTTAGCAGGTGGGAGAGATCTTGGAGGATTTGTATTGGCTATGACTCTAGTTACTACATATCTAAGTGCAGGAAGTTTTATAGGAGGTCCTGGAGCTGCTTATACTTTTGGGATGGCTTGGGTTTTTCTAGCTATGACTCAAATGCCTACAGGTTATTTTACCCTTGCAGTTTTAGGAAAAAAATTTGCTATTGTAGCTAGAAAAATTAATGCAGTAACTATTACGGATTTTATTAGAGAAAGATATAAAAATGATGCTTTAGTCATTCTTTGCTCTATTTCTATAGTTGCATTTTTTATTGCAGCAATGGGAGCCCAGTGGATTGGTGCAGCTAGATTGATTGAAGGCTCTGTAGGTGTCCCGTATAAGGTAGCCCTTATATTTTTTGCAATAACTGTTTTGATTTATACCACAATAGGAGGATTCCGAGCAGTAGCTTTAACAGATACATTACAAGGAGTTATCATGACTATTGGGACGATAGCCCTTTTTATAGCAACGATCCATGCGGGAGGAGGATTATCGAATATTATTCAAAAGATGTATGAGATCAATCCAGGACTTATTACGCCATATAGCATCAAAGAAGGCTTTGCTACAAAGGCGTGGGTCACATCCTTTTGGATTTTAGTAGGCTTTGCTGTTGTAGGATTACCGAGTGTAGGAATGCGTGCTATGAGTTATAAAGATAGTAAGAGTTTAAAACAAGGGATTATCTATGGGACAGTTGTTTCTATCATTTTAATATTAGGGATGCATTTAATCGGTGCTTTTGGGATTGTTGTAGTTCCTGGAATTGAATCAGGAGATTTAGTAATTCCAACGATTACAACAAAATTATTTCCAGCATGGATTGCAGGAATTATTTTAGCAGGACCATTAGCGGCGGTTATGTCAACAGTAGATTCTCAGTTATTGATTGTAGTAGGGGCAATTGTGAATGATTTATATGCAAATTATATGAATCCTAGTATTAAAAAGGACGGAAAGAAAACAGCTATGATCAGTTTTGCAAGTACCCTTATTGTTGGGGTTTTAGTATTTATGACTGCATTCAATCCACCACCTATTATGGTTTGGTTAAATCTTTATGCCAATGCAGGATTGATTTCAACTTTTCTATGGCCCATCATATTAGGTTTATATTGGAAGCGAGCAAATGCACCAGGAGCCTTTGCATCTATTATTACAGGTGTAGGAACTTATATTTTATTTAGTAAGGTATGGCCAAGACCATTAGGAATGCATACTATTGGATTGCCATTAATTTTATCTCTGATTGCATTTTTTATTGTAAGTGTAAGTACAAAGAAGCCATCAAAGGAAATTATCAAAAATTTCTGGGGGATTTAAAGAAGACTGCCATTTTGTGGCAGTCTTTCTTATCCTTTTATTTCACGTAAAATATTTTGAGCAAAAATTTTTGATTTTTCTTCAATTTCTGGTATGTATTGTACAGTTTTAGGATCATTTGCTGTAGCCATTAAAGTAAAATAGGGTGGAAGTCTAAAGCCTTTATTGATATTCAAAGCATCAATGAGTTGTTTAGCAATAGAATCACTACCCGAATTTCCAGAGACAATCACTGAGAAAAGGGATTTATCATAAAGGGGCGTTTTTCTGTAAAGGGATGTTAGTCGATTAATGACAGCCATCAAATTTGCTGAAACAGCATCATTGTAATTTGGACAGAGCCATATAATGGCATCTGCTTCCTCAATAGAAGGCAATACTTCTTCTACCATAAAGCCCCCGTAAAAACAGCTGCTTTGCTTACTATAATGTAAGCAAGTTTTAAAAGAGCAGCCAATGCAATCTTTTACTGTTCCGTTTTCAACATGCAATTCCTTTATGTCATAAGGAGAAAGATGTTTTTTTACCATATCCCAAAGCATAAGGGTATTAGATGTTTTATAGGAACTAGAATGTAGTGCTAAAATTTTAGGTTTGTGAATGAATAGAGGATGGTCATTCATCAAACGATCAACTAATTGTTTACAGAGCTTATGACAAATCTTTTCTAAGGATAAGTCATAGGTTTTTTGCCATGTTTTAAAGTTATTAAAATTTCCTGTTGCTTCAATCATAGGATGCCCCATAAAACGGCATCCTAATTGATTAGCTAAGAAAATAATGCTTCGAGCTGTACTTTTCGTATGTAGTTCATTCGGGCTGTGAATGATCAATCCTGCAGATGCACCTAAAAGAGCATCTATTCCTTCATGATATAGATTTAAAAGCATTTCAAAGAAAGCATGATTTTGACCTAATTCATTGAGCTGAACAACAAAGAGTATTTTTTTGTTTTTTAAATTAGGAAGATCATCCGTTTTTTTTATGATGATCGTGTCTAAATGTTTTGTTGAAGCGTCAGCTATCTTAGAAAGAGTGCTAGATATTTCCCCGGGAATAATTACATGTAGCTTCATAGGAAGCTCCTTAGAAGCTTAAAGGTATTTTCTAATTCATTTAATAGATTGTTTGGTAAATCTAATCTTTCTAACTCTATTCCCGTAGGCGTATTTCTATTTTTAGCACCCATAAAGACACCTCCCATAAAAGTTGCACTATAATGCCAATCTCCCATGATTGTAGCAAGGATGGATAGACTTCCAGAAGATAGAGCTGGTGCAATATATGGTTTAAATCCAGTAGATCGAACCTTTAAATTTGCAGTTTTAGCTTTTGTTGTAAGTTCTTTAGACCATTCTTTATGATAGTTTTTGATGCTATTTGCAATAATAAGTCCTTCGCCATGAGGACCAAAGGCTCTTCCTTCCTTTAAATAATCTTTTAAATGAGGCTCTTTATTTGCATAATAAGCTGCACGAGCATTCATTACACCAAGACCATAACCCCTTATTTGATCAGCAGCTAATCCTTTAAAGTCTAAAGAACCATTATCATCTTTATTACTTTCTAAAAAGGCTGCTTTACATAATAAATCTACTGGGTCTGATACAACTGCAAAGATTCCTTTAAAATTCTTTTCTCGTGCCATTTTGGCATAAGCTTTTACTATTTTTTTATTTCCTTCAAATTGAGCAATTCGAACATCTTTTTTTTCTTTTCCAACAGGTGGAACACCTACAGAAATACAAAACATAAATAAATCACAATCAAATATTTCATCCTCAGATAGAATAGATATTTCAGGATGTTTTTTCTCAGGAATAGGGGAAAGAATTTGATTGATTTCTTGTTCCCAACGATTTAGGTGATGCTCATTTTTATCATAAATACCGATTCCTGAAATTTTTTCTCCTCCTAATAAGCGAAGACCTGTTATAAGAGTTCCTCCTACATCTCCCATACCAGCAATATGGAGTTTCCATTTTTGTGGTAGCGTATAATTTAAAGCATCCTTCCAAGTAGGATAAGCTGTATTGATGGCTTGAATATCTCCTTTATGGATCCGTGAGATGAACCAATCAGGGTATATTTCTTTAGGTTCTGATTTTTGTAAAAGATTAATTCCCTCTTCTTCTAAAAATGCAAGGGATGGGTCTGTTACAGAAAAACTTCTACGGGAAACTTCAGGGTCCATTTCATGGAGTAAATAAAGTGTTCCTTCCCTTTCTTTTGCTTTGCTCTCAGATATTTCTTCCATAGACGGATATTGTTTTTGAGAGATACATATTTTATTTTCTAATTCATAATAAAACATAAGCTTCCTCCTTATTCGTTAAGTATGATTTGTTCAAGGCGACTCAATTGTTCTAAATCATTTTGTAGATAATGAGAGGGACCAAATTTTAGATCATACTGCATATTTTTACCATGGTCTGGACAGCGTGGAGATATAAATACTTCTCCTAAGGATGCTAGTGTTAATTTTCTTTCATGAAGCTTGTGGTATTCATTTTCAATAACTGTAGAAATTTCCATCGCATTTTGAATACAAATTTTTGAAAGATTATATCGTGAAATTTTTGAAGCATCCTTAATAAAAGAAGGAGAAGTGTAGGGTAGTATTAAGTTTACGGATGGTACTAAATTTCGTTGAGGGGTATGACCACGCCATACCGTATCTCCTCCAAAAAATGGATACATAGAATTTTCATTAAACCATGCTTTAAGTTTTGGAATATAATAAGCACTATCTACTTGCCTACCTTGCTGATCCATTAGTTCTTTTCCTCTGGCTGAGAGGATTCCTACGATTGTCTTTTTAACTTCTATATTTTCTTTATGAAGGAGTGGATGAATCACATTATTACGATAACCTTTATGAAGAATATCATCTACTAAAATGATTGGTCTATTAAAAGAGCGAAGCATTCTAATTTGTGTTTTAAGGTCTGTATAATGTGGAAAGGGTCCTATTAAAAAATCCTTCATATGAGGTAAAAATAGCTTTTCTGTGTGTAGAGATTTACTTACGGTGTTTGGAATAATGGTTCTATTGAGTATTATTCCAAAGGGAACACACATATTAGGTCCTAACTTGCGAGGTGTTAGAGGGATCATTGGTACATTATTTTCTTCACAAATTTTCTTCACAAGGGTTTCGTAGAGTACATCTCTATCAAAGGATAAAATAAGATTTCCTGGATAGAGCTTTGTAATAGCCTTTTGAAGCTTTTTTCTTGATTTTAGGATGATTTCTAATACTTTTTCATTGTTTTTGAATGGCTCTTTGATGATGGTTTCCATATCTAGATTTAATGTACAGGGAGAACTCATATTTACAACGAAAACAGGATTTTTTTCATTGCTAAAAGAAAGCTCCTGAAAACCTTGTATTTTTAATATTTCTTCTAAGGAAAGGGAAATATACCTATCTAACATATTATGAAATACGGCATATTCATAGTCCTTAGATAAGCAAAAGGATAATGTTTCTGTAAGTAAAATTTGTTCGATTCTTTCTCTTTCCTTTGAAGGAAGGGCAAAAATACCATCTATGATAACAATTCTTCCTTGAGAGTGTTCTCGAATATATTCAGAAACATTGCTATTTTTTAGATCGTGGAATAGGCTATTTAGTCTTACTCGATGATGAGCAGAAAATCCTATAATTTTTCCACCCTGATTCATATCCCTTATGATTAATAATTTAGAGGAAGGTTTTTTGAAAAAATCTAATAGATTTTCACGTAAATCTTCACCCTTATAAAAGCTAGCAGACAATTCATTGATGAGATCTGAATTTACATGACGGACAAAATCAATTTTCATAGACATACCCTGTAGAAGGGTTTTATATTCAGGTTCCCTTCGATAAAAACCATTTTCATAAATATATTTTTGTGCTAACGGGTCCACAATACTTGAAATATCTCGATTATCATCTATATAGCTACGTAGCTGGATAGAACTAATTTCATCATATTGGGGTGGAAGAGATAAAATACTGACTTTCCCTTCAATTTTTTTCATAGCTGAAGTGAGGGATGTTTCTTTCTCCTTAGCAGGTGACGAAAGATCTCTTTCAAAAATAATGTGAGGGAAAGTATGGATAGAACCTATCTCTTTTGGATTTTGATAGCTTGTAGCATTTAAAATCACATCACTTCCCACGACAATATGTACTTCAGAATAAGGAAAATTCTTCTTTAATTCTTTTAAATCCTTGGGATGCCCAATATTTGTAGGAAAATCTTCTGGATATAGATAAATATTCAATTCATCTGCAATAGACATATTGACAATATTTTTTCGAAGCAAATGAGGCAATGTTTGTTTTGACCATGAAAATTCATCAATAGAAAGATATACTTCAAAGCCAAGATCCCTTACGGATTTTGCAATTTGTTTATGGCTTAAAGAAAATGGATCAAAGGTACCTGGGAAAAAGGCTACTTTTTCAGGTATAAAAAGATTATAATCTCCCTTAAAGAATATATAATCAGAAATAAATCTATATATATGATGTAGTGCTGCGGCGTTTCCTAAGAATAATAAAGTTTCTTCTTGATTCGTAGTAAGTAATGTAAGGATTTTTTTTGCAATAAATTGAAAAATATGATTTTTTTCAGAAAAACTCAAGTAAGTTGATCCAAATATTTCCTTACCGATAACAGAAAAAGCTACTTGCTTTACTCTTACATTATAATTTACAAGACCATTGAGTAAAATACCGAGCATTTTCATGAGACGCTTTTCAAAAGCTTCTTCATTCTCATGAAAGAGGAGTGCATATTTTGGATAGTTGGCAATAGCAATACCAAGAGTCTTTAAGAGTAATGAGCTAAGAATCGGACTAGATTGTTTGATTTTTTCAATCAATTCATCAATCAATTCATCTAATTCTACGGGTTGAAGCATTAAGATCAATTGTCCTAAAAAAGGAGGAATATATTCAGTAAACTGATATCCATCTAATTCAAGAGCACTTAATAATTCAACAGCTACTTCATTTCTTTGTTCAAAGGATAAATAATGGGCGATTTCTAATATAGCTCCACCAGCACGGGTTTTTATTCTATCAGATGCACTGATTTTTAGTAAGTTACAAAAATGAAGAGCTGTTTGGAGTCCATGATTTTCAGGGTCTTTTAGAGCTTCTTCTAATAATACTTCTATTTGAACCTTCTTAACAATATGTTCTGTAGCTGTTTTTAAGTTACTTAAAAACATAGAAGTTATTTTACTTTTATGGATCTCAAAGGAAGCTGTATATTTTGTGAGCAAAGGTCTATTCAAATTTTTTGCGATTTTTATCTTCAAGAAATTTTCTGTTGTACAATCGGACAAAAAGCTTCCATTTGTAAGGATTGACGAAAGTTCATCTGTTAATTCATCATTACCTTGAATAGGAGAGATTAATCTATAAGTAGCTTCCAAAGCAGCAATTCTTAAAAGTTCCTTTTCATTCTTTAACATTTCAAAAATAAATTTGAAAAACACCATAAATCGGTTAGGATCATGAATCATTGGAATATTTTTTAATGTTTCAAGAAGATAAAAAGCAATATCTTGATTCTTGTAATACTTTTTATCATAATAGGTTAAAAGCAGGTCAATATAAGCATCTGCTTGTGGAAGAAATTCAGAACTATTTCTTTTTTTGCTATGCTTAAATAAAGATGAAATCATAGTACTAAGACTATAACCAATCCATGTGCGATGTTTTGGGATGATCTTGTGATCAGGGAAAATAAAAAGTTTTAAATATTTTTCTAATAATTCAAGGCTCGTCACATCTGGAGAAATCAATGTTACATTTTCTGGAACTTCCTTGCGATAAACTTCATCAAACATGGCAATTAAAGTACCTATGAGTTCAGCAGCTTGTTTTCTTATATCATCTTCTGGATGAATTAAATTTTCATATAAAAAATTTAATGTAATAAGCTTTTGTTTTTGTGTTAAATAAGTAGAGTATTCTTCAAAAATTCGTAGATATTCACGAAGATTTGTCCAGTCCTTTTCACTACGTGCTAATTGTAGTATTGCATCAAGAGCGTATTCATTACGAAGGGAATACATAAGGTTGATATTATGATTGATAGAAAGATATTTTACATGATCAATAATTTCTTTTCCCTGCATTAAAGAATAATGAAATTTTTTCGCCTTATTTTCAATAGGACTTATTGTTTGATTAGAAGATGGATTTACATGAATACCTAAATGGATCATATAATCTTCAAAATCCTTTAGCTTTGCATAGACACGACGATATCTTTTTTCTTTTTCTACATTAACATTATCAAGCTTTTCTAAAATCACTTTAAAGGATTCCGAAAGGCTAAATATATACATAGAAAAATTCCCTGTAGCATCTAGATGATTCTTTACACGAAAATCAGCATAAATTAATATAAGGGATTCTAATGATAGGTTCTCAAGCTCTAAATCCCATACAGAATGATTAAGGGCAATATGACGAATATAAACAATTTGTTGGTTTGAGAACCATAAATCTGTATAATAATAATGAAGGTAAGGAACCCTATGCTGTTCATTTTTTGTGCAACCATATTTACCAATATCATGTCCAGCTGTAGCACCAGAGACTCTTCCTAAATCTATAGGAATACCACTCTTTTTTAGTTGACGTGCAATAAAAAGGGCTAGATAATGGACACCACATATATGATCAATCGTATTGTATCCTGCTACTTCATGGTTTAATTTCATCATTTCATAAACATAATTATCCTCAAATGCAGTTAAAAACTGTTCATATTCTGTAGGGTCTTCAAGGTTATTGATTTCTTCTTTCGTTAAAAAAACTAAAGGATATTGACTTTGCCAAGTAGGATCCTTTGTAAATTTTTGAAATTCTGAGATAATTCTTAGGATCTCTAAATATAAATAGCAACAAGAATCAAGATCCTTTTTAAGGCTGATTTCTACTGCATGAGGAAAGGACTTTTGTAGGGTGAATTGATAGATATAAAAAAGCCAATCCTTAGGAGGATGATTTTTTGATAGCTCGTTAAGGAGTTTTTTACATAAATTTAAGACAGTACTACAACTGTAGTTCTGATTATGTAACATACATTTTAGATTTTCTAAAAAAGAAGGGTCTGTAAGGTGTTTTTTGATGAATTCTTTATCTAATGATAATTCTTTTAACCACCTAATATCTAATAATTTTTTAGATATTTTATCATATAATTGAATTACTGATGCGTATTCCATAGAAGCCTCCTTGAAATGACATTTATTGTTACGAATATTATATCGCAAAATAGAGAAATTTGTAATAATATAGATTATTTCTTGTAAGAAGAATTATAGGGGCTGAAAGATTAAGAGAAGAAAAATTGGAGGGGAAAAAGATGAAAAGAATTGATGAACGAGATGTTATGTTTTCTCGTATGAATTACAAAAAAGGAACAAAGGAATATGAGGATTATTATAAAAGAAATCCAGAGAAAAAAGAAATAGATGATGTATTAAGGGGAATGCCAAATATAGGGGGAGAAGGGACAGCTACTTATGACCCTATCAATTCTCCTATTATGGATGCTTGTTTTCGATTTTTAGGAGATATCAAAAGATTATCAGAAGGAGAAGTGAATGATAAAAAAGTAGACGAGATCGATCCTGCAACAATGACAGAAAAATTAAAGGGATTAGCTAAATATTATGACGCTAAATTAGTAGGGATTACAGAAATGAAGCCGGAACATTATTATTCCCATAGAGGAAGAGAAATAAAGGATTACGGTAAAGAGATAGAAAATTATCATAAATATGGGATTGTTTTTGCTGTTGAGATGAAAAAGGAAATGATCTTTCGAGCACCACAGATTGCTGAATCGGTAGCGGTTACAAAGGGATATATAGAAGCAGCTATTATTGGAATGGTTTTATCTTATTATATTCGTGAGTTAGGATATGATGCAAGAAATCATATGGATGGAAATTATTTAACAGTGCTTCCCCTTGTGGCAAGAGATGCAGGGCTTGGTGATATTGGACGAAATGGTCTTTTAGTTACAAAAGAGTTTGGACCTAGAGTTAGACTAGGGGTAGTCACTACGGATTTACCTCTTATTTGTGATAAGTCAGATGAATTTGGGTTAGAAGAATTTTGTGCTGTTTGTAATAGGTGTGTAAGAACTTGCCCTGGAAAAGCAATTCCTTCTGGAGAAAAAAAGGAAATAGATGGAATGAAACGTTGGCAGATTCAATCAGAAGAATGCTATAGGAGATGGAGAGCATTAGGAACAGATTGTGGGATTTGTCTTGCAAATTGTCCATTTAGTGATAACCTTCCTAAAGAATTAATAGAAAATATAGGACAGTCTTCTATACGGAAAAAAATATTAAAAGAATATAATGAAAAGCACGGTATTCGTCCTATTATAAGAGAAAAGCCAGACTGGCTAAAATGATTATAGCTTTTAAGGGAAAGGCAACTATAGTATAATAAAAGTTAGCGCTTATACTATAATCAGAGGAGAGGGATTATGAGAAATACGGATGCTGTCATGATAAAAAAGGCGATTATTCATGTGTTAGATAGAAATGGAGATGCTCCGATTCTTACAGATTTTGAACAAGAGATCAATGAAGATATTCATGAATTTTTAGAAAAACATATTATCAAATCTTTGCAGGATGAGGAAAATAGAAAAGGAAAATTTAGAGGCGGATTAAGTGTTGTAAAGAATGCAAGTAACAATATATTTCAAAATGAAGAAACTTTTGTAGAGTCTTCAAAGGCTATTGCAGAACAACTATTTAAAGCAATGAAGAAAAATAATAATATTTCTTCTTCCGATTTAGTTGTCTGTCTATATACAGCAGGGGAAGAAGATTATATTGGTATATTAAAATTAGATTATAAAAAATCTTTTATTCACAATATTGAATTCGTAGAAGATCAATTAAAAGTATCTATTATTCCTCAAAGTATTGGGCTTCCAGGACTGAGTCAAAGACTTCAAAAATGTGCATTCATCAAAAGAATAGATGAAGATGATGAATATGATATGATTGTCTTAGATAAGCAAGTATATGGAAAAGATGAAGATGGGGAAATTGCCCAATTTTTTGTACAGGATTTTTTAAACTGTCAGGTTTTAGTAGATAATAGGGATAAGACAAAGCTATTTAAAAAAGCCGCAGAGAAATGGACGAGAAAAAATTTAAAGGAAGATATAGACAAAGCCCAAGAGGTGAGAGAAGAACTTATTTCTTCTTTTAAAAATTGTGCAGAAATAGACGTAGAAAAATTTAGTCAAAATGTTTTTGGCAATGATGTAGAAGCACAAGACAATTTCATTAACCATATGGATAATGAAGGGTTACAGCTCGAAGCCTTTGAAATTGATAAATCTTGGGTTGAGAAGAAAATGAAAAAAAGAGTAATGAAAACAGATACAGGAATAGAGATCAAAGGAGAATATGAAGATTTTGAAGATCGAATGAAATTTGAAATCTATAAAAATGGAGATGGTACCATTAATATCATGATAAAAAATGTAAGAAGCTTTCAAGAACGATAAGGAGGAGAAGAAAATGTTAAAATTTTTAAATATTGATAAGCAAAATATTACGAGTATGAAAAGAATATCTGTAAATATGAATGCTCATTTCATTACAGATACCTCTCAATCATGGATTTTTAGCAATACAAAAAAGGAAGAGGGTATTTGTGATGTTTATATTCATTACATATCTCCAGAAAACAATAAGAAAATGATGATGGAGCAACCCCTATGGCGAGGATATATAAAAGCAGAACTTCCAAATGAAGAAATGAAAGAAAAGTTCTTTGAAAACATTTGTGAACCAATGATCCATGTGATTATAAATATTAATAAAAATTATAAAAATTTATCAGAGGATTTATTTGATTTTGTGCAGGGCGTACTTAAAAAGAATAATCCTCATATAGAAGAGATTATTATCGATAGATTTATTTATTCAGAGATGATCGAATCAGAGGATAGCAGTATAGAATAGAGGTATATAGTTTTTAAGAGTGCGAAAAAGCGCTCTTTTTTTTGTAAAAAATAAATATTCTGAAAAATGATTCAAAAAATGGTATAATAAAGGTAATTTAAAGATGAAAAGAAGGGGGCTGGATTTATGGGGGGATAATATATAGTCAGAAGGAGATAAGAAAAGATTGGACACTACAAAGACATAAAGAGCGTGAAATGAGTTTAAAGTATCTATGTGAATATTTGAATACAGATTTTGAAAAAATTATAGGATTCAATCCAATGATGAAAATTATAGGGAATAGGAATGAAGAGGAGTATACTGTATATGTGAGTAATACAGAAAGAGGATTGGTTTTTACATTTGGATGTGAATATGAAAAAAAAGAAGGATTAGATGAGAAAATACAGAAGATTAGTAAGATCGATTTTATAAAAATCTTTTATATGAGGGTGACTCCTACTGGTGTAGGAATAGGTACAAGAATTTGGGGGAAATTTTTGAAAAGAATAGAGAACTTAGATCAATTTAAAACAATACGATTATCGGCGACAAAGCCTAAAACAATTAAATTTTGGAAAAAAATAGGGTTTAAAAAGGACGGAGAAAATCAAGGCAATTATGAAAAAATGATTTTTTATCTATAGAAAATATAAATCTTTATAGTACATAATAAAGTATGAAAATTGTTTTTATGCGTAAAATAGTACTAAAAGGAGGAGATTCATATAGACGAAAGAAATCTTTCAAACAAAAAAGAGTCAGCTTATAATCTCGAAGATATGAGTACTTTAGAAGAGACACATGAGGTATCAAATAATTATAGAGTAGTTAATTCCTATATAGAGTCACTAAAAAATACCATAAGAAACCATAAAGGCCAATAAAACTGGCTTTTCTTTTTGTGTAAAAATAATGAAAAATTGTAATATATATATAGAACTCAATAGGTTTAGTTTGGGATGAAAATATGCTATAATATATTATGTAAACCACCCCCCGCTATGTACATAACAATTTAAAGGGGGTTATTATTATGGGAGCAAAGAAAAAAACCATAATCATTGTTATGATTGCTTTACTATTAGGTCTGCTTTCGAGTTTAGCTTATTTTAAGCTTCATGATAAAGAAGAGATACTTAATCTATCTTACAATCAATTTATAGAAAAAATGAAAGCAGGACAAGTAAAAAACATATACCTTGTAGATGAACCTAAATTAAAAGGAACACTAAAGGATGGAAGTAGCTTTGCAACAGATCATCCTAGAACAGAAAATTTTAAAGAAATTCTTTTGATTAATAATGTTTTAGTAGAAGAAAACAAAGAAAATCTTATGATCACTAATATTGTTAGCTTCGTTGGATTTATTATAGCATTTGGAGCTATGGCTATATTTTTATCTAGACAGTCTTCTAAGCAAACATCAAGGGAATTTTCTAAAATGTCAAATATGGAGGCTATAGATCAAGGGAATATAAAAGTTACTTTTGAAAATGTGGCAGGGAATGAAGAAGCAAAGGAAAATATAATGGATTTAGTAGACTTTTTACAAAATCCAGAGAAGTATAGAAAGTATGGAGCAAGAATGCCTAGAGGGGTTATTCTTTATGGTCCTCCAGGAACAGGAAAAACACTTCTTGCAAAAGCATTGGCTGGAGAAGCAAATGTTCCTTTTTTTGCTGTATCTGGTTCTGATTTTGTGCAAATCTATGCAGGTTTAGGAGCAGGAAGGATCAGAAGCTTGTTCAAAAAAGCTAGAGAAAAGGGCAAATGTGTAATCTTTATTGATGAAATTGATGCATTAGGAAAGAAAAGAGATGGACTAAATGGAAATGATGAGACTGATAGAACATTAAATGCACTGCTTACAGAAATGTCAGGTTTTCATGAAAATGAAGGTATTATTGTTATTGCAGCAACCAATAGGTTAGATACTCTTGATGAAGCATTGCTTCGCCCAGGTAGATTTGACAGACAAATTGAAGTAGGGCTACCTGATGTGAAGGCAAGACATAAGATTTTAAAATTTTATGGCAATACCAAGCCTTTAGGGGAAAATATAGACCTAAAAAGAATAGCCCATGAGACTGTTTATTTTAGTGGGGCGCAACTGGAAAACTTAATGAATGAATCAGCTATTTTGGCAGCAAAGGAAAATGCAGAATATATCCATAAAGATCATATGGACAAAGCCTTTTATACAGTAATAGCAGGAGAAGAGAAAAAAGATAGAAGTGCAATTTCAGACAAAGATCAAGAGATTACTGCATATCATGAGGCTGGACATGCTTTAATGACTAAATTAATGGCTCCTCTTAATAAGGTAACGAAGGTTACTATTATTCCAAGTACAAAAGGTGCTGGCGGATTTAGTATGAATATACCACCAGATAGAATGTATCAAACAAAAAAAGATATGATGGGTCATATAAAAATTGCATTAGCAGGTAGAGTAGCAGAAGAAATTATTTTTGGAGAAGAGAATATTACTACGGGTGCAAGTAATGACATAGAAAAAGCTACACAAATCATTGTATCTATGATTAAAAAATTTGGGATGAATAAAAAGGTGGGTTTGTTAAATTATGACGTTCTTCAGGGAATGAGAGGAACCGGTGTAGATGGTGAAATCATCAAAGAAGCTAGATTGGTGATGGAAAAATTATATCAAGAGACAAAAAACATAGTTTATACCCATAGAGAAACGTTAGAATCTATTGCTAAAGAATTGATTGAGAAAGAGACATTAAACGAAGAGGATGTTGATAGATTAATAAAACAGTCCAAACTTTATAATCAAGAAATGTTTGCATATGATAAGCAAAGAACATCATAAATTCGTATAAACAGATGAATTAGAGATTGTCAAGCCTTTTCATTTGTATGATAATGTTGTATAATATATTTACAGTAAGTCCTGGGGTGTACGTTAAAGCCTGAAAATTCAACCTACAAAAGACATCCGGGAGCTCGTGTTCTTTTATAGATGAAAAGCCATCTACGAGTGGAATTCAGAAGTAAAAGGCAGATCACCCACCTAGGTGAGTGGCGGGTGTGAATTTAAGGGCGGACGGCATTCTGGGGAAAATAAAGTCTTTCATTGAAAGGCTTTTTTATTTTTTTGAAAAAATATATTTTATGGTTTCAAAGCTAATACTTCTAGATAGAATGATGATGGATCCATAGCTTAAAAATCCAGTACATATGCTAAAGGAAATACTAATAACCGATTGTAAATGGATATAGATACATAGCTTATAGATGTAAATAACAACAAAAACCATGATTATAGTTGCCATAAAGGGCTTGAATACATGATCTATAATCTTTATGTTTAATTTTATATAATGACTTAAGCTCCTAAGGTTGAGAAGGCAGATCAATAAAGTAGAAAATAAAAAGCCCAAGATAAATCCTTTTTCAGCGAATGCAGGATTTGCTACTAAATAATAAGTACATAGGAGTTGAATACTCATACCTATAAGATGATGAATTGTAGTAACTACTTGTTTACCCATTCCATGAAGGATGCCTGATACTGTATGATGCAGACATAAAAATGCAGTTGAAAAAGCTAATAATGAAAGAAATGTTCCTACATCTTGTTGATTATAGATAAACATACAGATTGGGTCTGCAAAAAAGAGAAATAATGCGGTTGTGGGGATGGCAACAAGTAGGGTGATTCGTATTGCAAGGCTTGATTTTTGACTAATATCTTTCCAATTTTTTAGTGCCATTTCTTCCGATACAGAGGGAATAATATTTACAACCAATGCAGAAGTTACAATAAATGGTAAAAATAAGATAGGCATAGCCATTCCTGCAAGCTTTCCAAAGGTAGCGATGGCTTCTTGTGATGTAAATCCTGCCACTTGAAGTCTTTGAGGAATCAATACAGCATTGATGGATTGCATGATTACAGCAACGAGTCTTGTGATGGTAATAGGGATTGAGATGATGATGATTTTTTTTAAAACTCCTTTACTTTTTGTTTTTAGAGCATAATAAGTTCGTCTTAAATGAAAGGCTTCAAGGATTTTAAATTTAAAAAGAAGGCACAATAATCCGGTTAATTCTCCCACAGAAATTCCCATGACTGCAATCATAGACGCATATTTTGTAGGTATAGGAGAGATCATATATAAACTTCCAAGAACAAAGGCAATTCTAAAAATTTGTTCCAAAATTTGAGACATACCAGGAGGTCCTACATCTTTTATACCATAATAATAGCCTCTAAATATGGAAGATAGTGTGATTAAAGGAATAGCAGGGGTTAAAGCAATGAGACTAAAATAGGTACTTTCATTTTTTATGATGTGGATGCTGATATACTTTGCATAAAAAAATAAAAAGATAGATAAAAGACTACTAATCAGTAAACCTAATATTAGAGATAATCCTAGAATTTTGTTACAGCCTCTCTTGTTATGAAGAGAGGCGTGATAGGCTACAAGCTTTGATACAGCAACGGGAATTCCGGCTGTTGTGAAGGTGATTAGGATCATTAATATAGGAAATACCAAATGAAATAAACCAATACCTTCTGCACCAATGATTCGAGAAAGTACGATTTTATAGGCAAAACCTAAAAACCTTACAATAAAATTTACAACAATGAGAATGAAAGTTCCATATAGAAATGAATTTTTTTTCATAAATGTCCCCTCTTTATATAGAAATTTACTTTAAATAGATATTCCTATATAAACAGTTATATGACTTTCTTTATAAATGAAAATAAGAAATAATTAAGAAATTTCTTAGTCATTAGAGTTTTTTTACGGTTTTATATATTTTTTCAATATTCTTTTTTTGTTCATCAATAAGTTCAAATTGATGATTGATACCATTTAGAGAAGTTTTTGTATTATCTGTAAGATCTATGAGTGCATTACCGAATTCTTGAATAGAAGATAAAAAATTTTGTATTTTAGCACCGATGTTTTGAGAATATATTTCTATTTTCTCTGCTTCTTTATTTGTTTTAGAGGAATTGTTAGAGACTAAAAGAGTAAGCTTTTTAATGTTTTTCATATCCTCAACAATAGATAAAAATACATTACTTATTGCATCAAAGGTTGTGATAATTTCTTTTGTCTCTTTTATGGAAATGGTAGCTCCTTCAGAACTTTTTTTCAAAGTATGAATGGTAGAAGTACTAAATTCTACTAACTCATTAATAATATGTTTAATTTGGAGAGCATTTTGAGCAGATTGATCTGCCAGTGCTCTTATTTCTTCAGCAACAATTGTAAAACCTCTTCCATATTGTCCAGCATGGGCTGCTTCAATGGAAGCATTAATAGCTAGCAAATTTGTTTTCTTTGAAATATTCGTGATACTTGTTAAGATACTTTGAATATTATTGATTTTATTTGATAAAATTACTACTTCATCTGAGGCGTGGGTAATTTCTACTAAATTTTTATTTAGGCTATCAATAATACCATGAATATGTTCTGAATCATCTTTTAATTGATTATTAAAACGATAGATGGTATTTTGTGTTTGATTGACACATTTAATCATTGAATCTGATGAATAGCTTAATTGTTGATTAAGCTGACTTACATGAGAAATACCACTATTAACGTTATCTACACAAGCACTAATATCTTCTGTACTTGAGAGAAAAAGATTAATATTATCAGAAGTAGAAAGAAGTTGTTTGCTTGAATGAGAAGCATCTTCTTTTAGATGAGTGGATATTTTCAGTGCCTTGTCTGTTTCTATAACTAATTTCTTTGTTAATTGGTTGAGAATATGTCTAAAGGATCTTACATTCTCCGTAATAGATATTACAAAATAGAGAGATATAATCACGGATACAATCCCTATGGCTATAGAGAGAAGTGAATAAAGATTATTTTTTGTATGAATATCTTCAATAATTGGTTTTGAATAATTGATTGTGTGGATATTAATTTTAGTAGATACTGTATCCATTTTTTCAATTCTATCTAAAGATAACAATACATGCATATCCTTTGTAGATTGAGATGGATCTAAGAAGGTAGTAGGAAGCTCATTTATATGTTCTTTAAGCCTTGTGTAAATATCTTGGAAAGATTCAATCTCTTTTAGAATATGATCTTTATTTATATTTTTATTTTGTTCATGGAAAGATAAAAGAAAATTTTTGTTGGTTTTATCCATTTCTTCAAGCTTTTTTTTAACATCTTCAATAGAGTTATTTCCAGAAAGATATCTCTGAAATAGGATGTCTGTTTGCAAACTATAAACTTGAAGCTTTGAAGAGAGCATAATTTGATGATTAATCAGATCTTCAATTTTTTTAAGATTGTTTCCAGCAATATGTATAGAAAGATTTGTAATAATAGAAACTAGTAAAATTAGAACAATTAAAGATGTAAAGGCGTTAGATATTTTTCTATGAATAGGACGATTTTGATTTGTAGTAAAAAAATTTTTATTTCTTGAAAATACTTTGCTTTTCATAAGGGTTTTGTAGTTTGCTTTTACCTTAAATTTTGATTCGAGTTTTTTTGTCATATAAAGATCCTCCATAAAGTAAAATTTTCTCTAAAATCATTGTATGGGTTTTATAGAGAAAATGGATTATTGGAAAGTTATTATTTTGTTAAATTTGAGTTAAAAAAATATTGTCACTTAATGAAAAAATAATGTTTGAACTATGTCCTTTTGTTGTATCATTAAATATATATATAAATTTAGCATATGGGAGGATACAAATGGAAAATATGATTTTTTTAGTGACTATTCCAAAGGGCGCTCTATACCATTGTTGTAAAAAAATACAAGAATCCCTTTGGAAAGAATATGACTTAGGAATGGATATGCTGCCTGAAATTCATTTAACCATAGATGCATTTTACTATGAAAGTCTAGAAGAATTAGAAAAAATAAAAATAGCTCTTCATGAAATAATATCTAAAATAGAACCCTTTGAAGTCAGAGCCAATGGATTTGGGTATATTCCCCATCCTCATAATTGTATTACCCTTCATATTGTAAAAACAGAAGAATTGAAAAATATATATACTTTGATCCATAAGGAAATGAAGGAAAAAGGGTTTAAAGTAAGAGACTTTCGTCCTGAAGAAATTGTATTTCATATTACCTTAGCAGGAATACATGGAAGAGAGTGGAGTGAAGAAGAAAGCTTAGAAGCTTTTAATAAAATGAGAGAGTTTAAACTAAAAGAAATGGCTTTTGTAAATGAATTAGAGCTTTGGTATCCAGAGTTAGATCCTGAAAAAAAGCTGATTTCTAGGATGATGCTAGAGACAAAATAATAAAAGAGGAAATATTTTTCTCCATGTATGAAATTTTGTGAGGGACAGACACTATAACATAAAGAAAAGAAATGGAGGAAAAATATATGGAATACGTTTGCCCTGTTTGTAATGGAATGGCTACCTATTTGCTAAGATGTCCCCATTGTGGCAAACAGATGGAAGATAGAGGAATGGTGGCGGACTTTTTAGATGAGTATAGTCCTTATTTGGCGATGGATGTGACACAGCTAGTAGATGGTGCATCCTATGATCAATGTGTACATTTATTTTATTGTGAAGCATGTAAACATGATAAGAGAATTCCAATTCAAAGGATTAGAATGTAGGATGCTAAAAGCATCCTATATTTTTTTAAAAATAGGTTCTCTATTTTCAAAAACAGCAATATACTTAAACCCTATTTCTCTAAGTAAATCATAAGCATAGTCAAATTTACAAGCTAATTGTTCAGGAGTATGGGCATCAGAACCTATTGTAATGATTTCTCCTCCTAAGGATTTATAAAGGGACAATATTTCCTTACAAGGAACCGTCTCACCTAAACCATATCGAAACCCTGACGTATTTACTTCAATGCCTTTTCCACTATGGATAAGATATTGAAAAATCTCTTCTATAATATGAAAATAGTTTTTAATATCTTGAATCTCTACATGATGGTGATATCTTTTTAAAAGATTCATATGTCCTAATACATTAAAATTCTTAAAGTTTTTTGTACAGATAAGTAATTCACTAAAATACTTTTCGTAGGCTTCCTTTGGTGTTTTTCCCACAAAAAAATCTCCCAAATGGATATCTTTTTTATCTGCTGTATGAATAGAGGATATAACAAAATCAAATTTTCCTTCAGTGACTAATTGATTACATTTTTCTACAATATGGGGTTGAATACCGATTTCAACTCCTCGTAAAATTTTTATATGGTTTTTGTATTTTTCTATTAAAGCGTTGATATGGCTTATATAAGAAGGAATATCAAATTCAAAGCTGATAGATGAATCTTGATAATCATAATCTATATGATCTGTAAAACAAATTTCCTTTAAACCTATATTGATAGATTTTCGAATCATTTCTTCCATGTCTACATCACAGTCAGATGAAAAATGACTATGAATATGATAGTCATACATAATTTTTTACTCCTCTCCTTTAAAAGATTATCCTTATTGTAATCTAATAAATTTATTTGGTCAAATTATTTTATAAAAAATAAATAAATTACTTGACTTTATGAAATAAGCATATTAGAATGTTAATATGATTTAGCACGATAAAGCGATAAATTGATAAAGTTAAAGGTGGTGGGGTTATGGAGAGAGTGAATCATTTTGTTCCTGAAGGGGTAGAAGATATTCATTGCAATGCTTATGAAATCAAAGAAAATACAATCACCGATATAAAAAGGATATTTAAAAGCTTTGGATATAGACAAATATTAACGCCGACCTTTGAATATTATGATTTATTTTCAGATGTTGAAGGAACAATTCATAGGGATGAAATGTTTAAGTTTATAGATGGAAATGGGAAAATATTAGTTTTACGACCAGATGTAACAACTCCTATTGCAAGAATGGTAGCGAATAATTATCCATCCAGTAGGGGGCACCTAAAGTTTTCTTATGCTACTAATATTTTTAGAATTCATGATGAACAAAATGGGAAAAAGAGAGAATTTACCCAAGCAGGAATTGAATATTTAGGAAATGATCAACCAGATTCAGATGCAGAAGTTGTGGCATTAGCCATAAAAAGTCTTAAAAACTGTGGGATAGAAGATTTTCAGATTGATTTAGGGCAAGCAGGATATTTTAAAGGATTAATTAAAGAAAGTAGATTGCCAGAAGAAAAGCAAAGAAAGATGAGAGGTTTTATAGAGGAAAAAAACTTTGCGGCACTGCAAGTTTTTTTAAAGGAATTAGATATAGATGAATTTTTTAAAAATGCACTTCTCGAAATTCCTTATTTATATGGAAAACCTGAAGAAACTATTGAAGAAGCAGAAAAATTTATTTGTAATGAAGAAATGAAAATAGCTTTACAAAATATAAGGGATGTATACAGTATTTTAAAGGATTATGGGTATGAAAAATATTTATCTATGGATTTTGGAATGATCCATCACATTGAATATTATACAGGGGTCATTTTTAAAGGATATGTCAATCATTATGGAAAAACGGTTTTGAGTGGTGGAAGATATGATAAACTTACAAAGCAATATGGTTATTATATGCCTGCTACAGGCTTTGGATTAAATATTGATGCACTTTTGGAGGTGTTTAGTATGTATAAAATGAATAAAGATTTTGCATGTAGTACAGATTATTTAGTTTTATATGAAAAGGATTATCGTAAAAATGGATTGAAATTAGCTGAACAATTAAGGGAAAAAGG
>JAOARP010000065.1 GCA_025210525.1 Marinisporobacter sp. | reverse complement strand
TCCATTTGATTATGGATTATTCTTTCCCAATATTTCCGATTTTCTTTACGATCCATATGTATATCACCTCAATTTCTTTTGAGATGATTTTATCACTTAAAAGTTCAGTTTTGTATGTGACCTAAGCTTTACGCTTACGATATAATTACAAAAAATAAAAACGGACTCTTTTTACCAAGAAAGAATCCTACTATTGTTATACTTTGTATGATAATTAAAAATATCGAAAACCACTTAATATCTTTCTCGCATTGTTTTATAATTTCTTTCATTTTTATCCTACCCTCCTTTCGTTATGGTCATAAAATCAAAATTTCAGAATGAAGTTTTATCACATAGTCCAAAATTCATATCATCGTTACAATGATACTGTTTGAATCACTTTTGATGACAGCTCTTAAAAATCTCCCTTTGTAAAAATACTATCTTCTTGATTACTCACTTCTTCTTTCGCTCCTTTGATTATCTCAATATCAGCTTCATCTACTTCAATCACTTCACTTACCATTTCAATCTCATCAAATTGAGCTGTATCATCTACAAATGTTTGATTTGATACCCTAAACTCTACATGATTAGATTGTCTCTCGATAAGCTTTTCTAATGTTTGATCGAACGAATATAAATCTATCAGATACTCTATAAATTGCTCTAAAATACTTAACTCCTTATGATAATCAGTTTCTTCCTTTCCCATCTTATCCAATAACGCTACGTGCTTTTGTATCTGTATGAATATCTTAGCTAGAGCATTAAATACCTCATACTTATTTCTAATAGTAACCTTTTGAGTATCAATATCTTTTGTGAGTCTTTCAATATCTTTAATAATGCTCTTATTAGGTTGTATATTTTTTTTTTCTAAAAATTTATGTAGCATAACCATTTCACCTCCTCGGTTTAGTCATATTGTCGCATTTTTTATAAAAATGCATTAATTATCATCATCTAGCCAAATTTCTGTTAGAAATCTTCTTATTAAACTTACTTTCTCTTTGAACTACTATATTTAAAGAATCTCTCTACATTTAAATTAGTAAATTTTATATCCCTTAACTTTTCTGCTCTGCTGTATATTTTTCTATTCCCATAAGACTTACGTTTTTCATCTGCAACTATATAGCGACAATCTTTTTTATTAAGCTCTTCTTCATATTCCGCTCTTTGATGTTTTTCTAAATACTCTTTTCCAGCTTCTATTATAAAATTCTCTAATAAAAAATTATGTCTTTGATTATTGTAAGCACATATATTTATTCTGAAAAATACATTCTCAAATGATGGATTTATAAATGAATTTACTAATTTTATCTTTTTTACTATTGTATTTGCCTCTAATGATTGATTAAAGTCCAAAAGCCCTAAAACAATTAAATACTCTCCTTTGCTGTTCTCGATAACATCTTCTACAAATATATTATTCATCTTCAACTGTTCTAACCTTTTAGCAGTCATAAAACCATATTTAATGATCTTACTGGATAGTGCTTCTCTCTTCGTTGGATTAAATTTATTATAATGCTCTGCTATAAAAGTTCTTCTACTCATCATCCCTTCACCTATTTCCTTTTTATTAATTCTCTTAATCTCTCCAAAGAAAAGCATTGCAGGCTTGGTAAGCCTTATGGAACTGTTATTCCAATAAATTTCTGTTTTAATCAAGTTGAATAATTCCATTTCTTTTACTATGTCTCTTGTTTTATGAGGGTTTTCCTTATAAACTTTCTCCATATATTCTTCTAACTGTTTATAAAAAATAATAGCTCCTTGCTCATATATGTATTTCAAATAAGGATAATAATATAACTTAATTAGTAAATCATGAATTGGTGTAATTTCATCATCTAACTTTATTTTTAAATATCTCTGTATTTCTTTTTGATCATTATCTTTTATTTCTTCTATATATCTTTCTGAAATATGTTTATTTATATCTTTTGGCATTTTCTTTATTTTGAATTTATTTTGCTTCGATTTCATCGTAATCTACCTCCTCTCTGATCAATTCTTCAATGTAGCTTATTTTTTCAGCTAAATCCTCAGCTGTATAATTTTTTGTCTTTACTTCTTTGACTTGCATTTTAACAGTTCTTCTAAGACCTGTTTTTGATATCACCTCATATTTTGGAACTAAAAAATCTGGTGGGCTTGTCCCTTTTAGCTTTCCATATTTTTCTACAATATCACTTTCAGTCAAACATATCTGTTGTTCGTAAACAGTCAGCTTTGCGAATGCTTCAAATAAAAAAACATCATGACTTGTCCCTTTAGTGGTGCACTTATAAAAATGGTTGACTGTAGGTATATTTTCACGAACAAATTTTTGCCCCTGTTTTGATAAGCGATAACAATAGGTGGCTCTCCCATCTATCATAATTGGCTCTTTCTGTAGGTATCCTTCTTTAACAAATCTCTCTAATCTTTTGTATTTTACATTGTAGTGTTTTGCTGATAAATCATGCGTGCATCTTCCTGTCTTGGCTAATGCTTGAAATAAGCTCTGATCCTTTTCTAAAAATCGTATTGCCATAATTTCACCTCCTCGTAATGTATCTTATAGTCGTAATTTCTTGAAAAGAAATTGCATCATTCTTCTTCATGTTGTTATAAAATCATTAAAAGCTTACTTTTAATTCTTCTGCTTCTTCTCAATCTTTGGATTTCTTTTGAAATGAAATTTGAAAAGAAATTGTCTTTTGCTCTTTTATCTTTTGAATTTGAGTGAAGTTTGAACTAAAGCTTGATTAACACTTTTCCACTCCCCCCGAAAGGAGAGAGGACAGGCCGTGGAATTGTCCAGACCAGTTCGCACCAGCTCTGCTGGGCTACAGAAAACTCCCCCCAGAAGCGAACTGAGGATGGGCAATGGTTGGACAACTCTTAATGAATTCAAGCCGACTTTTTTACCCCAAATCTTTTCTAGGCGAAGAATGAATTTAGAGTTTCCCCACGGGCTGTCCTCTCGACTATAAAGCATATTTATTTCCTTTTGATATGCTTTATTAAAGGGGGGAGTGGAATTTATCAAGCATAATCAAACTTCACGGCTCTTAGGTTTTATTGTTCTTACATCATATACATTTACTACTCCAAAAATTCAATCTTCAAGAAAAAAATTGGCGAACTATGTTTGACTAAAAAGAAAAATCCCCTACTCTTTCAGCAAGGGATATACCTATCTTCCTATTCAATTTTTCTCAAATGCTCCTCAAAATCATGAGTATATATAACTATATATATACATGTTATATATATGGTTTTAAGTCATATAAAAACGTTTTAAACTCTCATAAAAACATATATACCTTTTTCTATTAAAAAATACTTTAAAGTTGCTATAACACCTTGTATTACTGCTTTTGATAGTATATATATAAGGTATATATATACTATATAGGTAAAAAAATAAGGCTCTTCTATTTAAAGAAAAACCTATAAGTCATAATCTTTTAACAATTTTTGTAAAACATCTCTTTTATATATGTTATAAAGGCTCGAGATGATTTTTTTATCTGTATGTATTACTCTACTCCACTTTTTTAAATCAATTTCTCCATTCCTATTTTTTTCATTTTCTATATTTTTAATAAGTTTGTAAACATGAGATGGTATTTTCCTTATATCATTTTTTCTTAGATAATCTGTTGTTCTAAAATGTCGCTTGGTCTTAGGATAAACCTTCAAATTCAAGTCTTTTATATTTCCTACAAAAACTTTTTTATTTCCTATCTTCTTAACATTCTTATTAATTATTTTTTTACATTCTTTCTCAAATTCTTCTACATCCACCTTCTTGGTCTTTCTATTCTTTAATCTCAACTTTTTACTCTTTTCACAAATCTCTTCTAATCCATAATCCTCTGAAAAACTCTTTAATGATTTAAAATTATTTACTATAATAGATCTAATTATTTTTCCATTTTCCCATTCTTCTTCATTTACAAGTTCTTTCAATGATGGGAAATATTTTTTATCTCTACACTTTTCTATAAATCTATCAATAACATCTTTATTATCTCTTTTTATCCTTGACAAACTCATCAACTCCTTTCTCTCTCAGTTATAAATTCAAAATTTCATAATAGGTGTCTTATAATCAAATTAACTCTCTTGCCTTAAAATCAAACATTGATTGTCATAAAATCAAATTATCGTTAGATAATTTAAATAATATATCATTAGATATTTACATATATCATCACTTAATATATTTTTTATGTTAATTATATTATAGTTTATAGAAAAGTAATTTATAATGCTTAAATGGTCGTAAAAAAAAGAAAGCCCTATCATCAAGGACTTTCTAATCTTTAGGATATTTGCGAATGATAATATCACAATCTCCTGTTTTTTTATCATATATTTTCTTCATCACAATACTGATATTCTTAATATTTCTTTCTTCGTGATAGTTTTTATCAGCATTGAAATTTCTTAAAACACTATGATATGTGCCTTTTGGTATCATTGGAATACCATCTACCTCCAATGAATACTCATTATTACCCTCTTTGGGATAATCATAATAATAACCGAAATTCATTGTTCCCATTGTAAATTCCTCCCCTATATTTCTAA
Organism: Marinisporobacter sp.; assembly: GCA_025210525.1. Taxonomy (GTDB): domain Bacteria; phylum Bacillota; class Clostridia; order Peptostreptococcales; family Thermotaleaceae; genus Crassaminicella. The sequence continues at coordinate 19,948 of JAOARP010000065.1, read as the reverse complement.
TATTTTCAAAAGCTCATTTTGAACTTGAATTACAGCTTCTAAATCGCTATGAAATCTAAACAGAAAATAATTTGTAATCTTATCTCCTTTAACTGTTCCAACACAAATATAATAACCTTCATTACTTCCAGAATGAACGTGAATTAATACATTATGTTCATCTTCTGAAATAACCTCATCTGAGTAAACTCCTAAAATTCTTCTAAAGCTATCATATTTATAACTTAAGCCTTTATTTTTCAAATGATTTAGAATTTCTTTTTCAATGTTAGAAATAGAATTTCCTATAACTTGAATTTTCTTATCCATTGTAATTCCTCCTCTAAAATATGAATTGATTATTCTTAATTTTGATTCGTGCCTGAAGCATTTTATTAACATACTTGATTGCTTTAAACCAGATATCGTCTGTTGTTTTATTTAAGAAACAATCTGCTGTAAATTTAAAATCAGCCTCATAATGTTTTTTAAGAATAAGAATCACTAAACAGCAAACTAAACCATAATCTCCATCACAATTTAATTGCTTTCTTTTGATATTACTTGGTGTTAAATAAAATTCCTCAAATTCATCACTGCTGAATTTTATTTTAGATTTGTCTATAACAATATCTTTAACAACGTTTTTTCTCTTGAATGAATTTAAAACTAAATGAATATTACTTAAAACCGCATCATTAAAAATGCCTTTACGTTTTTCAAATCTATAATATAAATCCATCAAAATCCCTCCTAGATAATGTTCATTTCTTTTAAGCTAATATATTGTCCATCGCCTATAATGATGTGATCAAGAACTTCTATACCAATAATTTCTCCAGCTTCAACAAGACGTTTTGTAGTCGAAACATCTTCTTTCGAAGGGCTAGAATTTCCGCTAGGATGATTATGCAGTAAAATTATGGAATTAGAACTCTCTAGTATACTTTCCTTGAACACTTCACGAGGGCTTACCAGCGAGCTATTAAGTGTTCCAATACTAATTGTCTTTGTATCAATTACCTCATTTTTAGTATTTAAAAGAACTACCCTAAATTCTTCCTTCTTCAAATACTTCATCTCAGACATATATAAATTCGCTACATCCGTAGGTGATGTGATTTTTATTCTTTTATCGCTTTTGGCATTAATCCTAAATGCTACTTCAAACAATCCTCTAATCTTCTGCCTTTGTAAATTAGTAACTTCTAACAGATTGATTTTATTATATAGCTCATCGAAATTCTTAAACTGATTTAATACCTCTACCTTAATAGAAGTAATTAAAGATACTACTTCCCAGTCCATCAATGAATATACACCATATTTTTCAACTCTTTCTCTGATTAAAGTCCTTTCCATTTTTAAATTCCTCCCTTGTTAATAGCAATCCTAAAATCAAATTTTTCCATTAGATAATTTAAAACTGTTTCTATTTGTCCTAAATTTAAAAGTTCTTAATTCCTTCAAAAAATCAGAAAAAGCCCTTACAAATAATAACTTTGTAAAGGCTCACTCTTGGTTTACTAATATTCTTACTCTTGATGTTTTTTCTTTATATTAGATAATTCAGTAGGATTGAAATATAAATCTCTTTCAATTCTTGGGAAACTACTATTTACACTCTCTAATTCTGCCAATGAAAAATAACCTAACTCATTTTCTAACCCCATAACATACCCGAAAAACAGATAATCTCCATCTTCCTGCTTTTGGCACTCTAAAACATACCACGTCCAATTACTACAAATGTCGAAAAATTTCACATATGCCATTGGATTTTCTTCATCTTCTTGTGAATATAATTCAGGAATATTAAGCTCCTTTACTAATTCTTCACTAAATAATTTACTTTTCATCTGAAATTCCTCCCTTGTTTTCTATCTGTCCTAAAATCAAATCATCGTTAGATGATTTTAACCTGTTGATTTTGTTAGAACATTTTTTTCCTTAAATGTTTTCCTGACCTTTTTAATTTCTTTTGCTTTATTTTTTAATAATTTTGTTGCTTTTGTTGCACTATATGCACTTTGGATCAGATTTAAAAATTTTTTTCGAAAAATTTTCTTCTACCTATTGAAATTTTTTGCTTCATATGCCCATAATGAATTCATCAAAGGAAACACCACTTGATAGTGTTCTTTGAAAACTTTATATACGTGCATCACTATTTTGTAAACCAGCCAATTAGAGAGAGTTTTAAACAGTTTAAGGGAGGATAGAACGGACTGGCAAACAAGACTATTAACCAAATACACAACATCTTGTTTAGTAATAATAAAAGGGCTGGTGCGTTATATGAAAAAAAATCAAATTGATATAGATAAAAAAAGAATTACAATAAATCAAGCTATAAAAGAATTTCCAAACTACTTATATGTAAAAGGCAAAACTAAAAGCACGATGAAAGCATATATAGGTGATTTAAAAATTTTTAGGGAATTTATGAAAGATAGTTTTAGAACTAAGTATTTGATTAAAGAAATTACAAGAAGTGATATTGTATTTTATCAAACTTTTTTAATAGATAAGGTAAAAGAAGGCATATATAAAAAAGTTACTGCAGATAGAAAGTTCGACTCACTTAAAGTTTTCTATGATTATTTAGAACATTATGGACATATAAGTGATAACTTTCTAAAAGGATTTAGCTTTACAAGAGCAAAAGGCTCATATGATAAGGAAAATGCGGAGTTATATATTCCTGAATTCTTAGAACCCTATGATATAGATAGAATAATACAAACCGCAAAGAATACAAAAACTTCTAACTCTTTAAGAGATATATGTATTTTAGAACTGCTTAGGTCAACTGGATGTAGAAGGAGTAGTGTTCTTGATCTTGAATGGGAAGATATCCATTTGTTCAAGGGGACAATCCTAATTAAACATCAAAAAACAAAAAATACTTCAACCGTTCCATTATCACAACGATTGAAGATTGCTCTTGTAGACTATATGAAAACCCAAAAATCTCCATCAGGTCATGTTTTTAGGTCTAATAAAGGTAACCCATTGTCTAAAACTGCTTTCACACAAGTTATAAAAAAGTATGTAGAACTATCAGATATCCAAAATGAAAAAAACTTTGAAATAACAGCAAAAACATTTAGACACAGCTTTATTACCCTTTTAGTTAGAAAAAATATACCCCTTGAAAAAATAGCTCGATATACAGGTCATAAAGACGTTAATACATTGAAAATATATACTCATTTAAAAACTGAAGATTTAGATGATATTTCTTCATTAGTAGGTTAAAGTCCTAAATTTTTTAGGACTTTTTTAATTTTATATTGATTTTTTCTTACATCTTAGATATAATGCAACCAACCAATTCTGGAATTAGGGATATAAGCACTTAAATTAATAGAATATCGGTTTTAGAAAAACGGGTCAATAAGTCGTAATTGTTTTTGACAAAAAAATAGCGAAAACCCAGTAAAATACTGAGCTTTCGCTATTGTCTAAAAATATTATAAAACGAGCAAATCTATAAGCCGAGTTCTGTATTTGACAGCCATCTATCTAGATCTACCGTTGCCGGTAGATTCAAGCGACCTACCACTGGGACACGACGGGCCGTCGCTATAATAGTCCCTTTCTTGGTCTTGCTCCGGGTGGGGTTTACAGAGCCCTCTCTGTCACCAGAGAGGCGGTGAGCTCTTACCTCACCTTTCCATCCTTACCAATCATATTGGCGGTTTATTTCTGTTGCACTTTCCTTCAGGTCACCCTGACTGGGTATTACCCAGCACCCTTGCCCTACGGAGCTCGGACTTTCCTCGTTCGTACAATGCACGATCCGCGACCATCTGACTTACTCGAAATATTCATTTTTAACGACAAGTAATATATTATCATAAACAATTACTTTTGTCAAAATCCATTTTTTTCAAAAACCTTATTCATCCTCGCAAGGATATAGTATCCTTCCACAATTATTACATACTATAATTTCTTTTTCTTTTAACCGGGTAAGGGTCATAACAGGCAAATCCATATGACATCCCATACAAATATCTCCTTTAAGCATGGCTACAGGATCTTTTTTTCTAGATTTAATATCCAGATATTTTTCTATATTTTCTTTTGTAATTTTATTTGCTATATCTTGTTTTTCTCTCTTTTTTTCTATAATATACTTTTCTATCTTTTCTATAGTTTTCTTTCTCTCTTCAAGCATATTCTTAATGATCTTTCCCAATTTTCGTCCCTTACATCCTATTGTTTTTATATCTTCTTTTACAGTATCCATCTCTTCCATCATTTCAAGGGTCCTTGAATCTATTTCGTTTAACTCTTCCTTTTTCTGTTCTTCCTTTTTCATCAGATTTTCTAATTGTTTTAAATCATTTATTTTTCCACCATATAATTGATTTTTTATTATTTCTACCTCATACTCAATTTCTGTGCGTTCATGTTCTAACTTTCTTAATCTATTTTCTTTCTCTTTCAACATGCTCTTTTTGGCTTCAAAATCATTTTTAAATAATTTATGCGCCTTAATTCTTTGACTTATTTCTTTTCCCTTTATGACTTCTTTTAATACTTTTTCTTCCTTTTCTAATACGCTTTCTATTTCTTGATATTTCCACAAAATTTTATTTTGATTCATATTCTCCCACCCTCTCATTTTATTCAAAATTTTACATCAAAAAAGAATAGGCAAAAAAACCTATTCTTATACCATTTTAAAAGGATTTATATTATTAGATGCTAACAAAACTTCCATATCATAATGATTCTTTGCTATTAACTCTTTCATATTTTCAAATAAAGGCTTACACACTAACTGCTCTGTTTCAAAATGACCTGCGTCAATTACTGCAATTCCTAAAGATGCAGCATATTGGGCATCATGATATTTTACATCCCCTGTAATATAACAATCACATCCTAGCTTATATGCATCATAAATAAATTCTGCTCCACTACCCGTACATAGTCCTATCCTTTGTACACTTTTTTCCGGATTTCCTACGATTCTAATATGCTTCATTGATAGTTTCGATTTTATCTCTTGGCAGAATACAGATAATTTTAGAGGTTCTATCAAGTTTCCAACTCTACCTAATCCATATGAATGAATATCATTATTTAATGTAAAAAGATCATAAGCTACCTCTTCATAAGGATGTGCTTCTAACATATTCTTCATAACACTATTTAATTTTTCTTTTGACACAATACTTTCTAGTCTACATTCTATTGCTTTTTCTATTTCCCCTTCTCTTCCAATAAAAGGGTCCGCTCCTTCTAATGGTTTAAAGGTACCTGTTCCTTCTGTTTGAAATGTACAATAACTGTAATTCCCTATATGTCCTGCTCCTGCACTGCATATGGCATCTCTTACATTTTCAACATGAGTTTTGGGTACATAAACAACAAGCTTAAAATACTTTTCTTTCCCCATTTCCCTTAGAGGCTTTGTGTGCATAATATTTAAAGTCTCTGCTAAAACATCATTTGTACCCCCATAGGCAATATCTAAATTTGTATGGGCGCAGAATAGTGCTATATCATTTTTAATAAGTCTATATACCATATTTTCTATAGGATTATTTGTTCTTATCTTCTTTAAAGGTTTAAAAATCAAAGGATGATGACAAATAATCATATCTACCTTCTTTGATATAGCCTCATCAATAATAGAGTCAGTTACTTCTAAAGCTACTAATATTCTATGAATCTCTTTATGTTCATTTCCTATCTGAAGTCCTACATTATCCCAATTTTCTGCCAAATAGGACGGTGCTATATCCTCCACAAGCTTCAATACATTTTTTAGTTTTTCAGCCATAGAAGCACCTCCTCAAATTTATGAATCTTTTCTTTGCATTCCTTTAGTTTATTTTTTGCCTTATCTGTCTCTTGATTAATTAAATTATTGATAATATCTTCTTGCTTTTTGATATGCTTTTTGATAAACGCTTCTAATAGAGGGTCTTTATTCTCTATTAATTTTTTTCCTATTTCAAAGTATATTTCATCCTCAATCATTTCATGTCCATGCTCTGCAACGATTATTTCATAAATCCTATGGTCTTCTGATACCAGCTTCTCATCTACTATTTTAAAATTATTATCATAAAGCCATTTTCTCAATTCATCCTGCGCTACCATAGGTTGTAGAATAAACTGCTTGATGGATTTTGTAACCTTAGGATGATTCATCAGTATATCTCTAATTAAAAGACCTCCCATACCAGCTATAATTACCGTATCTACCTCTTCTGGTTTTATGGGTTCAAAACCATTTCCAAGTCTTGTTTCTATATAATCTTCTAGCCCATTACTTTTTATATTCTTTTGCGCACTCAGTAATGGTCCCTTATTTACATCTGCTGCAATTGCTTTTTTTACAATTTCATTTTTCATTAAATATACGGGAATATACCCATGATCTGTTCCAATATCCGCTAAAACAGATCCTTTAGCTACCAATTTAGCAATATTTAATAATCTAGGCGTCAGTTTCATAATATTTCCTCTCACTACAATATATTTTCACACTTAAAAAGTTTATTTGCAAATTCAAAAAATCTTCAATTCTTCTTAAATTTTATTTGACCTTTATTTTTATATACATCAGATAGTACCTCTAAACCCAGATGTTAACTACATAATTCTTTGTAATCCTACAAAAATTATATTCAGGAGGTTTTTTTATGAATATTAAAAAATCACAAAAGCAACCTGAAGATACTATTGAAAAATTAGCCCCTTTTGAATGGGGTGGCACAACTCCACAATGGGAAGAAACAGCTACTCAAATTGTGAATCATTTAAAAGAACAATTAAAATCCAAAGAAAGTCCAGAAGAAAAACAAAAGAAAATAGAATATGGTACACAAAGGCAATATTGGTAATTATAAAGATTCGCGTATACGCGAATCTTTATTCTAAATAATCTTTTAGTTTTTTACTTCTGCTAGGATGTCTCAGCTTTCTTAAAGCCTTTGCTTCGATCTGTCTTATTCTTTCCCTTGTAACATCAAATTTTTTACCAACCTCTTCTAACGTTCTTGCTCTTCCATCATCTAAGCCAAATCTTAGCCTTAAAACTTTTTGTTCTCTTGGAGTTAAAGTATCTAAAACTTCAACTAATTGTTCTTTAAGCATTGAAAAAGCAGCAGCTTCTGCAGGAGCTGGAGCATCATCATCAGGAATAAAATCACCAAGATGACTATCCTCTTCTTCACCGATAGGAGTTTCTAAAGATACTGGTTCCTGAGCAATTTTTAATATATCTCTAACTTTTTCTTCTGGAAGATCCATCTCTTTTGCAATCTCTTCCGGCTTTGGTTCTCTTCCTAATTCTTGAAGAAGCTGTCTTGATATTCTTATAAGTTTATTAATCGTTTCTACCATATGAACAGGGATTCTTATGGTTCTTGCTTGATCCGCTATAGCTCTTGTAATAGCTTGTCTGATCCACCAGGTTGCATAAGTACTAAATTTATAGCCCTTTCTCCAGTCAAATTTTTCTACAGCCTTAATGAGCCCTAAATTTCCTTCTTGTATTAAATCTAAGAATAACATACCTCTTCCAACATATCTCTTAGCAATACTTACAACAAGTCTTAAGTTTGCTTCACAAAGTTTTCTTTTTGCTTCTTCGTCCCCATCTTCCATTCTTTTCGCTAACGCAATTTCTTCTGTAGCTGAAAGTAATGGTACTTTTCCAATCTCCTTAAGATACATTCTTACTGGATCATCTATATTAATCCCCTTCGGAATAGAAATGTCTAATTCCACTACTTCCTCTTCTTCTTCTTCTTTTGTTTCTTTAACGCGTTCTTCCTTTTCTCCTACGATCTCTATTCCCATTGCAGCTAAATTATCATAAACTTGTTCAATTTGTTCCTTATCTATATCTATCTCTTCTAAGGTATCCATAATTTCAGCATATGTCAACATACCTCTTTTTTTACCTTTTTCTATAAGCTTCTTTACAGATTGTACCTTTTTATTTTGATTTTTCTTGCTCATTATACACCCCTCCCTTCCATCATCCTTACAATTTTTTCAATTCCTTCAGTAACTTTTCGTAATCTATACATAACTCTCTTATCCTCACTATCTGCTCTTTCGATTTATTTTCTTCTTTTTCAAGTTTTTTTAACTCTTGTTCTATATAAATTTTTCTCTGTACAAGCTTATGCTTCTGAATCATCTTCATATAATCATTTAAGGCTTTCTCAAGATTTTCCTCCGGCACTATGCTCCTTTTAATTTGATGGAGTACTTCAATCTCTTCTATATTTAATTGATTCAGAATCACTTCTAAATCAATACTGTCCGTATTCTCATATAATTCATAAATTCGTTTTGCAATCTCACTGTTTGATTGATCTGCAAAATCTTCAAAAGATAATTTTTCCTTTACCCTCTTGAAAAAATTATTATTATTTATAATTAATTTCAACAAAGCTCTTTCTGCTTCAATATATCCAATTCTTTGTATTGGTTTTAATGGTTGTATATTATATTTATTAGTATACCTATCATGTTTACTTCTATACTTACTAGTATTCCCTATCTCTTTTTTTTCTTTATTTTTTTTAGTATTTCCATAAATTTCTGTACTTATAGCTTCCACTGCAATTCCTGAATCTCGCGCTATTTTTTTTATATAAGCGTCTATCTCCACAGGACTTTTTAATTCTTTTAATATCTGAGTGATAGATTTTACAAATTTCACTTTTCCTTCAGTAGTTTTTAAGTTATTTCCTTCTTTAGATAGCATAATTTTATATTCTACCAAAGACAGCGCATTTTTAACTTCCTCTAGAAAAGCTTCTTTTCCTCTCTTCCTAACAAACTCGTCGGGATCTTTCCCTTCAGACAAACGTACTACACGCACTCGACATCCTACTTCTTTTAAAATATCAAGTCCTCTTAATGTAGCTGATTGTCCTGCTATGTCAGCATCATATGCAATAATCACCTCATTTGCATATCTTTTTAGTAAATTGGCTTGATTTTTAGTAAGAGCTGTTCCTAAAGATGCAACAACATTTTTTATACCATTTTCGTACAGCCCAATCACATCCATATAGCCTTCTACTACAATAATTTGTTTCCTTTTTCTCACTTCGTTTTTTGCAAGATTTAGACTAAAAAGGTTATTTCCCTTATTAAAGACTATCGTTTCAGGAGAATTAAGATATTTAGGTTCTTTATTTTCTATGACTCTTCCTCCAAAACCAATAACTTTTCCTGTTGTATTGATAATTGGAAACATCACTCTATTTCTAAATCTATCATAATATCCATTTTTCTTTTTTCTTTCTAAAACCAACCCTGCTTTAAAGATAGATTCTTGGTCATATCCTTTATTCCGAAGGTATTTGTTTAACCCTTCCCAATCATCTTTTGCATATCCTAATCCAAACTTCTTTATTGTCTGAATATGAAGCCCTCTATTAACTAAATAACTTATTCCTTCATTTTTTTCTTTTACTAAATTCTTATAGTAATAAAAAGCTGCTTCCCTATTTATTTCGTATATCTTATTCTTTCGATATATTTCTTCTTTTTCCTTCTTAGATGTAGAAATTTCATCAATATTTATTCCTGCCCATTCTCCTAATAGACGAAGAGCATCTATAAAATCTAGATTTTCAAGTTTCATCATAAAGCTAATTACATCTCCAGATTCTCCACACCCAAAACAATGATAAAACTGTTTTTCATCTGAAACAATAAAAGAAGGGGTCTTTTCATTGTGAAACGGACACAAACCTTTATAATTTTGTCCAGTTTTTTTTAAATTTACATATTTTGAAATAACATCTACAATGTCATTTTGTGACTTTATTTCATCGATTAATCCTTCATCAAATACAATCCCCATATCCATCACCTATATCATCTTTTATTATTGTTTCTCCATATTTATTAAATTTCCTTCCCTTTATGAAATTTAATCCTTTAAGAATCAAAGTATTTTAGAGACTGATTAATCACTTTATTTAAACTCATAACAAATTGAGTATCATCCTTTTTACTACCCTTAGCATATCCTTTGATTTTACCTCCTCCTCTCATAATTTTCATGTTTATATGTCGTCTGAAAGCGTGCTCAATAATTAATTTTTTTACAGGGAAAGCATCACCATCAACAAATATTGTCATTTATATACATGCCCACCTTTTTTTCTCTATGCATCACAATATTCGACATAAGTATCTTTAATCCTTCTTATAATTATCCGAAAAGCAAAATGCATAATTTTCTGAACTCTCACTCCCATACACTAGGCACATAAATTTCTAGATACTTATTAATAACATATCTATCTGACATGCCTGCTATATAATCCTTCACAATCTCTTCTAACCCAAATAACTCTCTTCTTTTTATTATTTCATCAGGTATATTGTATTGATTTTTCAAAAAATAATTATATAACTGCTCTAATATATATTTTGCCTTGTCTTCTTCTTTTTTAGCCTTTTTATTTAGATATACATTGTTAAACATAAATTTTCTTAATTTATCTGTATATACCCATTTTTCTTCACTCATTCTAATTTTTTTTCTATTATAGCTATTTTTTATTACATCTATAATCATCTTGTTGATTCTTTCACTATGAGTTTTTCCTAATACTTTTAGACAATCCTTAGGAAGATCATTAAACTGAAGAACATTTGCCCTTATTGCATCATCAATATCATGATTAATATAGGCAATTCTATCACTGATCCTTACAACTTGACCCTCTAAAGTTATTGGTTCCTTCTCTCCTGTATGATTTAATATACCATCTCTCACTTCGTAAGTAAGATTCAATCCATATCCTAATTTTCTTTTTTCTAAATAATCTACCACTCTTAAGCTATGCTCATTATGCTTAAATCCATTCTTATGAATTTTATTTAATATCTTCTCTCCACTATGCCCAAAAGGTGTATGCCCTATGTCATGCCCTAATGCAATAGCTTCTGTTAAATCTTCATTTAACTTTAATGCTCGTGCGATAGTACGTCCAATCTGTGACACCTCTAACGTATGGGTAAGCCTTGTTCTATAATGATCTCCTTCTGGAGAGAGAAAAACTTGAGTTTTATGCTTCAGTCTTCTAAAAGCCTTAGAATGTAGTATTCTATCTCTATCTCTTTGATATTCTGTACGAATCATACATTTTTCTTCTGATGTTTTTCTTCCTTTTGTTTGAATTGACTTTGCAGCAAAATATGAAAGATTCTTCTCCTCCATGCTTTCAGTTATTTCTCTAAATATCATTTTTTCTATCCCTCTTTTCTCATACATAAGCAGGTTATCCATTAAAAGCTACCATTTAAACAAATCCCTTATATAAAATTATTCTTATTAATAGCATAGAAAAAATATCTTGTATTTATATATATACTGCAATATTTATTTTATTCCTTTATCTAATGTATCTTGTATAAATAAAAGACATGGAATTTCTTCCATGCCTTTACTTTTTATTTATTGTTAATAGCTGAATGAGCTGCTGCTAATCTTGCAATAGGTACTCTATAAGGAGAACAAGAAACATATTCTAGTCCTATTTTATGGCAAAAATCAATAGATTCTGGATCTCCACCATGTTCTCCACAAATACCTAATTTAATATCAGGTCTTGTTTTCTTTCCTAATTGTGTAGCAATTTCCATTAATTTACCTACACCCTTTTGATCTAATCTTTGGAATGGATCCTTTTCAAAGATTTGTTTCTTTCTATATTCTCCAATAAATCTTCCTGCATCATCTCTTGAAAAAGCATAAGTCATCTGAGTTAAATCATTTGTACCAAAAGAGAAGAATTCTGCATGTTTTGCTATATCATCAGCTGTCAATGCAGCCCTTGGCACCTCTATCATTGTACCGATTTTATACTCAAGAGATTCATCACTTCCTTCTATCACTTCATTAGCAGTTTTTATAATAAGTTCCTTGATAATCTCTAATTCTTTTTCATGCCCTATAAGGGGAACCATAATTTCTGGTTGAATATAGATATTTTCTTCTTTTTTTACTTCTATTGCAGCCATAATTATTGCTCTTACCTGCATCTCATAGATTTCAGGATAAGTAATAGCAAGTCTACAACCTCTATGTCCAAGCATAGGATTAAATTCCTTCAAATCTTCAACAATTTCTTTCAATGTATTATATGAAACATTAATTTGTTCAGATAATATTTTTATATCTTCATCATTACTTGGTAAAAATTCATGTAGAGGTGGATCAAGTAATCTTACTGTTACAGGTTTTTCCCCCATCGCTTTAAAAATTCCAACGAAATCATTTTTTTGAAATGGAAGTAATTTATTTAAAGCTTCCATTCGCTCTTCTATATTTTGTGCTACTATCATCTGTCTTACAGCAGGAATTCTTTCTTCTTCAAAAAACATATGTTCCGTTCTGCAAAGACCAATTCCTTCTGCTCCAAATTTTACAGCTGTTAGAGCATCTCTCGGTGTATCTGCATTGGTTCTAATTTTCAATGTTCTTATATCATCTGCCCAATCCATTAATTTCCCAAAACTTCCAGACAATTCTGGTTCTTTTGTTGGCAACTTCCCTCCATAAACATTACCTGTATTCCCATCTAATGATATGTACTCCCCTTCTTTAAAGATCTTCCCTTCTACCTTAAAGACTTTATTAATCTCATCAACTTTAATCTCTCCACATCCTGCTACACAGCATTTTCCCATTCCTCTTGCTACAACAGCAGCGTGAGACGTCATTCCTCCTCTTGCTGTTAAAATACCTTGTGCTGATACCATTCCTTCAATATCTTCTGGAGATGTTTCAAGTCTTACAAGAATAGCTTTTTCCCCTTCATTATTAGCTTTTACCACATCATTTGCATTAAAATAAATCTTTCCTGTCGCCGCACCAGGAGAGGCAGGTAATCCCTTTGTAATTCTTTCTACTTTTTCCATAGCTTCTTCTTCAAAGGTTGGATGTAATAATTGATCTAGCTGATTTGGTTCAATTCTCATAACAGCAGTTTTTTTATCGATAATTCTTTCTTCTACCATATCTACTGCTACATGAATAGCTGCTGCTGCCGTTCTTTTGCCATTTCTTGTTTGTAATAGGTATAATTTTCCTTTTTCAATAGTAAATTCAATATCTTGCATATCTTTATAATGGTTCTCTAAAAGATTTGCAACCTCTACAAATTCTTCATACACCTCAGGCATAGTATTTTCTAATTGGTTAATAGGTTGAGGAGTTCTAATTCCTGCTACAACATCTTCCCCTTGTGCATTCATCAAGAATTCACCAAACATTTTGTTCTCACCTGTTGCAGGATTTCTTGTAAATGCTACTCCTGTCCCTGACGAATCTCCCATATTTCCAAAAACCATAGATTGCACATTCACGGCCGTCCCTAAATGTCCTGGTATATCATTGATTTGTCTATAAACAATAGCACGCGCATTATTCCATGAATCAAAAACAGCTTCGATTGCCATAAGTAACTGATCTTTAGGATCTTGTGGAAATTCTTTTTTTGTTTCTTTTTTCACAATTTTTTTATACTCTTTAATAATATTTTTCAAATTTTCAACAGTTAAATCAGTATCTAATTGGATATTACTTAATTCTTTTTCTTTTTCTAAAATATGATCAAATTTATATTTTTGAATACTTAAAACCACATCACTAAACATTTGAATAAATCTTCTATAGCTATCATAAGCAAATCTTTCATTTTTAGTTGCTTTTGCAAGACCTACTACTGATTCATCATTGAGACCTAAATTTAAAATCGTATCCATCATCCCTGGCATAGAAATTACAGCACCAGATCTTACAGAAACAAGCAAAGGATTTTCTATATCTCCAAATGTTTTATCAATCTTTTTTTCTAACTCATAAAGATGATCAAAAACTTCATCTATGATCTCTTGACTAATTTTTTTATCATCTTCATAATATTTGTTGCATCCTTCTGTCGTAACAGTAAATCCTGGAGGAACTGGAAGCCCTATTTTAGTCATTTCTGCTAAATTAGCTCCCTTTCCTCCTAGTAATGATTTCATTTCCTTATTTCCTTCATGAAAAGCATATATATATTTCTTCACACCCAAAACTCCTTTCTTATAGTACACCCTAATTTTGCAATCCCTTAGTCATTTTCCTTTATAATTTCCAAAATAATACCTGCACTCTCTTCTATTGCTTTGCTAGCTACATCAATAACTGGACACCCTAATCTTTTCATCAAGCTTTCTGCATAATCTAGTTCCTTTAGAATTCTATCCATACTTGCATAATTTGCTTCATTTTTAAGTCCTAAAGCTTTTAATCTTTCTTGTCTAATTTCATTAAGCTTTATAGGATTTGTTGTAAGTCCTATTATTTTTCTAGAAGAAACTTTAAACAATTCATCTGGCACAGGAACTTCTGGAACCAATGGAACATTTGCTACTTTTATATTTTTATGAGCAAGATACATACTAAGTGGTGTCTTAGAAGTTCTTGATATCCCTATTAAAACAATGTCTGCTTTTTTCAAGCCTCTAGGGTCTTTTCCATCATCATATTTTACTGCAAATTCAATGGCTTCGATTTTTTTAAAATATTTCTCATCTAGCTTTCTAATTAATCCTGGTTCATTTTTAGGTTTTTCTTCTAAAGCCTTCTCTAAAGCTTCTACAATAGGTGTCATAGCATCCACTGCTATAATCTGATGCTTCTTTGTAGTTTCAAGCAAAACTTTTCTTAAATTTGGTATAACCATGGTAAATACAATCATTGATTTTTCATTTTTTGCTTCATTTACAATTTCTATAATTTGTTCTTCCTCTGATATATATGGAAATCTTCTTATTTCACAATCCTTACACACAAATTGGCTAATAGCTGCCTTTACTACTTGTTCTCCAGTTTCTCCTATTGAATCGGAGATTACATATACTACTAGTCTGCGATTCATTCTTTTATGCCCCCTCTTCCATTATTGACTTCCAAGCTCAACAAATAATTTCGTTATGTTGGTCTTAGATACTTTTCCTATTACTTTGTAGTGTTCTTTTCCATTTTCTTTGACCTTTTCTACTACTGGAAGACTATCTACTTCATGATCTATAATTTTTATTGCAGCTTCTAGTGCAGTTTCATTTGGATAAGTCATAATAATATTGGGCATTCTAGTCATGATCAAACCTACTGGCACCTTATTAATATCCGTGCCTCCCATAATATTTCTTAAAAAATCCTTTCTTGATACTGCACCTGTCAGATATCCATTGGATACAATAAACATAGTTCCAACATCTTCAAGAAATAATGTGACAATAGCATCATAAAGTGTAGTCTGTTCTTCAACCACTACAGGCATACCTTTTATATCATTGACTTTTATACGGTGAATTTCTTCAGAAATCAAATTAACTGGATGATTCCCAGAATATAAATACCCTACCTTTGGTCTAGCATCTAAAACTCCAGTCATTGTAAGTATGGCTAAGTCTGGTCTTAATGTAGCTCTTGTAACTTTTAATAGCTTTGCAATTTGTTCACTTGTAATAGGCTCTTTTTCCTTTACAATGTTCATAATTTTTTGTTGACGTTCTGTGAATTCTATAGGGATCACCTCTTTTATAGAATTTTTAATATGTTATACTATTATTTTTTATGTGTTATATTATATATATCATTGTAACAAATATTTATGATTTTTGCTATACTTTTTTAGTTTTTTTATAATTATTATAACTTTTGGATGTACCTATAAGGGTTTTAGGTGTAAAGTATGAATATACTACAACAAAAAACAATAGAGAAAATATCGTATGTTATCTCCTCTATTGTCTCCATAGAATCTAATCCTTATGTTAAAAAGCAATTTTTTCTTCAATATATTTCTCTAAATCTTCTATTTTTATTCTTACTTGTGTCATTGTATCTCTATCTCTTACAGTAACAGCATGATCTTCTAAAGTATCAAAGTCATAAGTGACACAAAGTGGTGTTCCTACTTCATCTTGTCTTCTATATCTTTTTCCAATACTTCCAGATACATCATAATCAACCATGAATTTTTTAGCCAATTTTGAATACAAGCTTTCAGCACCTTCGCTTAATTTCTTTGTAAGAGGTAGCACTGCTACTTTATATGGTGATAATGCTGGATGTAATTTTAAAACAGTTCTACTACTTCCATCCTCTAATACCTCATCCTCATAAGCATCTACTAAAAATGCTAACGTTACACGATCAGCCCCTAGAGACGGTTCTATACAATATGGTATATATTTTTCATTTGTTACTGGATCTTGATATCTTAAATCAACTCCTGAATGCTCTGAATGCTGTTTTAAGTCAAAATCAGTTCTATCTGCAATTCCCCAAAGTTCACCCCAACCAAACGGGAATCTATATTCAATATCAGTTGTTGCATTACTGTAGTGAGATAATTCCTCTTGATCATGGTCTCTCATCTTAATGTTTTCAGCTTTTATACTTAGAGACAATAACCAATTTTGACAATAATCCTTCCAATAATTAAACCACTCTATATCTTCTCCTGGTTTACAGAAAAACTCAAGCTCCATTTGTTCAAATTCACGAGTTCTAAAAGTAAAGTTTCCTGGAGTAATTTCATTTCTAAAGGATTTACCGATTTGACCAATTCCAAAAGGCATCTTTTTTCTTGCACTTCTTTGTACATTCTTGAAATTCACAAATATTCCTTGAGCGGTTTCTGGTCTTAAGAATATTTCTGCCTTTGAATCTTCTGTTACCCCTTGATAAGTCTTAAACATAAGATTAAATTGTCTAATCTTTGTATAATCTAATTCTCCACACTCTGGACATTTTATACCCTTTTCGCTGATGAAGCTTTCCATTTTTTCATTTGCCCAACCATCTACAGGTTCTACTTCTTCTCCCTGTTCTCTAAAATAATCTTCAATCAACTTATCTGCTCTAAATCTTGCTTTACACTTTTTACAATCAAGAAGTGGATCATTAAATCCTCCTACGTGACCAGAAGCTACCCATGTTTGTGGATTCATTAAAATAGCAGCATCAAGTCCTACATTATAAGGAGATTCTTGAATAAATTTTTTCCACCAAGCTTTCTTCACATTATTCTTTAACTCTACTCCCATTGGTCCATAATCCCATGTATTGGCTAATCCTCCATAAATATCAGATCCTGGGAATATAAATCCTCTTCCTTTTGCCAATGCAACAATTTTGTCCATTGTTTTCTCTGTACTCATTTAAAATCCTCCTTATTATTTACTAAAAAAAATAAACCTCTCGTCCCATAATAAGGGACGAAAGGTTTCCTTCCGCGGTTCCACCCTAGTTGATACAAATGTATCCACTTAGATTGATTGCTCAAAAGCGCCCTTCATCAAAGGATTATATCGGATTCACAGCAACACCGACTCTCTAGTATAATTCCTTTTGATTACTCTTCTTTGTCATCGCAAAATATGTTTTTATGTAATTTTAGCATATTCACCTAATACTGTAAAGGTGTATTTTTTATTCTTGATCTTGATCTTTATTTAAATCAATGGTTTCATCTTTCTTTTCTGTTTTTTCTTTATTCGTATACTCATCTACTTTTGATTTTAAATTTCCTAATGTATCTCCTGCTGTATTTCTCATATTTTCTAATGTTTCTTCTGCCATTTCATTAATATCTACAATTTGACCATCTGTTTTTACAATCTCTATTTTACATTTTGTTGCCAAAGCAGCTAAAGTTCCAACCATTGCAATAGGTGGAGATAAGACAGCTCCTACAGCCCCAGCTGTTACAGGAATGTTCATAATCACATCTCCATCTCTCTTAAATACAATTTTAGTAACATTTCCTTTTTTGACAATTTCTTTTAGTGTTTCTACGATTTCATTTCCAACTCCAGAAATATTATCTGTCCATTTTGTATTTTGTTTTTCTTCAATATGAATAATGGCATCAATAATATTCCCATCTGTTGCTTCTAGCGCTTCTTTTGCTTCCTTATAGCTTACACCAGTTCGATCCCTTACTTGATCAATCATTTCTAATGTAATTTCCATTATAGCACCACCCTTTTTATTATTCTTTTATAGCGTCTAAAAATTGTAAGCTTTTAAATTGATTTTTATCTATGTGTATTTGAATATAATGTTTAACAATCTTTTCTAGCTCTTTTAGTACATTAGGTTTTATTTTAAGTTTAGCTATTTTCATTAACTCCGTATGCATTAAATATTTCATTACATTAATAGTAACTCCTGAAATTTTCATACTATATGGATCAACACCTAAACAAGTTCTACATAAAAGCCCACCTTCTTTAGCGCTAAATTTAATCTTTTCATTTTCTATACTTCCACAACTAACACACCTATTAAGTTCTGGTTTATAACCTGAATACATCAAAAGTTTTAACTCATATGCTTTTGTTAAGGTCTCATATTCTTTATTCATATCAGAAAAAATATGTAAATATTCAACTAATAAATCAAATAAACGATTGTTGGTTTGTCCTTCTGTAATAATACTTTCCGTTAATTCTAATATATATGAAGCATAGGTTAATTTTATAACATTTTCTCTAAGCTTATAAAAAGAGTCTTTTAGATCTACTTGAGAAATCTGATATAAATCTTTTCCTTTAAATAATACAAATTCTGCATGACAAAAGGGTTGTGTTCCTACTGAATATTTTCCTCTAGATTTCTTAAATCCTTTTGCTACGCCTTGTATTTTACCTAGTTTTTTAGAAAATAATGTAATAACCGCATTCCTTTCACCAAAACTCTTTTGCTTTAAAACCACAGCCTCTGTCTTTAAAAGCATCCTATCACCTCAAAGAATAGGTATCTAAAAAAACAGCTTCTTCCTTTTCATCTCCTTCTGTCATTTCTTCAACCTTTTTATAATCTAGATAAACATGAATATCTCCTGTAGTAAAAAACAAATTCCATAGTATTTTTTCTAACACCCTAAGTCACCTCTCTTGGTTATGCCTCATATCTTATTTTTTTCTCCATTAGGGTGTTTGTATACATTGTAAATTTTGTTATTCTCTTATAATTTATAGCCTAGGGTATTTAAAATATTTTGTTGATCTCTCCAATCTTCTTTCACCTTTACCCATAGTTCCAAAAATACTTTTGATCCTAAAAGATTTTCGATATCTTGTCTTGCACTTTTTCCTACTCCTTTTAATTTTCTCCCATTTTTCCCAATAATTATTCCCTTATGGGATTTTTTTTCACAATAAATAGTTGCACTAATATCTACAATATCTTTATCTTTTCTTTTTTTCATGCTCATCACTTCTACAGCTACACCATGAGGCACCTCTTCATGTAAATAATGAAGTAATTTTTCTCGTATAATTTCACTAACAATCACCTTTTCTGGTTGGTCTGTAATCATATCTGATGGAAAATATTGAGGCCCTTTAGGTAATAATCCTACAATTTTGTCTAAAAGCTTTTGAACATTCTTATTTTCTTGTGCAGATATGGCCATAATATCTTTAAATATTCCTTCATTTTGGTACATATTGTAGATTTTTTCAAATTTTTCAGGAGGTATTTTATCCATTTTATTGATCACAAGGACGATAGGAGTTTTAATACTTTTTAACATTTCTAAAATATATTTGTCTCCTGGTCCCATATCTGCTGTATCATCAATAACTAAAAGAATTACATCTACCTCATTAAGGGTTTGTTGAGCAGATTTTTGCATGAATTCTCCTAATTTATTTTTAGGTTTATGCATTCCTGGTGTATCTAAAAATATAATCTGAAAATCTTCTTCTGTATAAATGGTTTGAATTTTATTTCTAGTTGTCTGAGGTTTATCAGACATAATTGCAATTTTTTCTCCAATCATCTGATTCATTAGTGTTGATTTTCCTACATTAGGTCTTCCAATAATTGTTACAAATCCTGACTTAAACTTCATCTATTAACCCTCTTTCTATTGATTTAAATCCTCAC
>JAOARP010000064.1 GCA_025210525.1 Marinisporobacter sp. | reverse complement strand
TGTAGACCAAGAAGAGGCCAGATTTATGTTAAGTGATCATTGGGGGATAAGAAAACGTGTAGAGTTAATTGAACAAATTGATATAATGTCAAATGCTAATGGTCATTCTTTAGAGTATATGGAGTATCAAGAAATGTTACTGGGAATGGATGAAGAAGAGATTCCTGACTATATTAACAGTATTAATGATGAAATGGTTAAAAATCAGTTGATTGTTATTAATACTTATAAATATGATCTGAGAAAATGTGGTGGCCAAGCCTTCGATATTTGTAGAGGACAGTTCTTAGCATCAATAGGCTTTATAGCAGGATTTTTAACAGAAAAAGAAGCATGGAAATATATTTTAAGCACTTATGATAAATACTGTGAACATTTTATTTCATGGGAACAATATATGCTGAGCTATAATGCTGGTCGTCAATTTTGGAGTGGCAATACATCGGAAGCTTACGCAGAAGGTGAAATTAGTTATAAGTATATGCGTTTATTTATTAATGAGAAAAGCTTGTTTAAAAGTTAGATGATGGGAGTGAGGAGTTTATGAAACATACTTTACCAGCAGAATTGATAAAGTTTAGGAATATTATTAATAGTTCAATGAAGCCTGTTGTTAAGATTAAAGCTCAAGAAGCAAGCACTTTATTATGGGATAGTAAAATTGGTGGTAATCCTTATTGGGAGTTAGATAATGAAGATTATCCCAATGACATGAATGGAAATCCAATGAGATTATTAGCACAGCTAAATTTTTCTCAAATCCCACATATGGAGTTCTTCCCAACTGATGGACTTTTACAGTTTTTTATTTCGACAGATGATGATATTTACGGTTTCAATGATAAAGATATTACTTGTCAAGAGAATTACAGAGTTGTATATCATAGGCATGTAAATGAAGATATTGATAAACTTATTGCGGATTTTTCATTTGTATCGAATGACGAATGGTTTCCAGCACCTATTGAAGCAAAAATGCTTTTTCAATTAGATGAAGAAGCTGTGTCTATAGAAGATTTTCAATTTGAAAAGTATTTTTGTGAGTCAGGACGCTATATTATTAATGATGAAGAAATAGATTTATATAGAGATATATTTCCTGGATGGGAGCATAAAATGGGTGGCTATGCCTATTTTACACAGGATGATCCAAGAAAGAAAGCAGACCAAGAGTATAATATTGTGCTGTTACAACTAGATACCGATGATTCAATTGATATGATGTGGAGTGATGCAGGTGTAGCAAACTTTTTTATAAAAAAAGAAGATTTGCTAAAACTGGATTTTTCTAATGTTTATTATACATGGGATTGCTGTTAAGAAAGGTAACTATTTATGAGTAAATTTATTAGAGAGCCTTTAAAGATTGAAGAACTTGTTGCAATTGATCATAAGATATTAGAAGCATATGATCTATACGTTAAAAAGAACACAGATTTTTTAGATTTGCAGACTATTGTTTATTTAGATGAAGCAGTTGCTGTTGATGATGAGACAGATGAAGAGATATATCCTGAATTTGTAATTATGAATGATTTGGAATGGTACTTTTCAGGACAGGTGATTATTGACATCATAGATAACACAAAATATCAGTTGAAGAATCCAAGTGTACAAGATTACATCACAAATTTAAATAATTACAGTGAACATGATTGTTTTTATACCTTTAATGAGTAATTTACCCTAGCGATTATAATTATTGTTATGACTATAGATTAAATACCAGTTACCCAGTTGAAGAGCAAGTAGTATTAGCAAGATTAAAAGATATAGGTTATCGTCAAATAACTGATTCACAATAATAAAGATATGATTATTTTACGAATATTTGAAGGAGAGCAAGTAATGAAGAAAATAATAGGATTTATACTAGCGTTTGTTCTAAGTTTTAACGGTGTTTCAGCATTTGCATCAGTAGAAACTTATTATGCTCAAAAGCCAGTAGCTTTATCTGAAATAAGAGTTTCTTATCAAGCAATAGATTTGTTTAATACTTTAGAAGCTGATGTGAGGATTGATGGAAACAGTTTTACAGCAACATTGGAAGGACAGACATTCACCTATGATGCGTACAATGAAGAGTTTATGATTAATGATAGTTATCATCCTATGAATCATGGGGTTTATATAATGAATCGGAATCTATATATACCATTGTCTTTAATAAAAGAGGTTGTAGGGATAGATTATGAAGAAAATCTTAAATTGAGTATTTTATCTAAGAATGAAGTGGAAAAACGACAAATTGAAAGAGAAAAGAAATTTAGTGCCTTATACCCAAACTTAAACAAAGCGTTAAAAGGTTTAGAAGAAACTTCCTATAAACAAACTTTAGACATGAAAACAGGTATAAAAGAGTTTACTTCTGCAGATAAAGAATTAATGGAACAATATCAGTCTATGGCAAAAACTCCACAGGTAGAAATGGTAACAGTTATGACAAAAGATAGTATTCATAATAGTTATCAATATGACGTAGCAATATCTAAAAGTAGATATGATACTGTAGATAAAGAAGAAGTAAGCCTAATTTTACTTGAAGATATGGCATTTACTAAAGAAAAAGCTACATGGTCTAAAGAAAGTATTAAAAATAGAGAAGCGTTAGAATTAAAAATAGATAACTGGTCATTTTTCATAGAGCACCAGAATCTCATTAAGAAAGAACGACAATCAGACGGCTATAGCTATAATGTGACACTAAAAAATGTAGATGTAAGTTGCTTGTTAAATATTTTAGGCAATGAATATAGCGATGCAATGCAACTAAATGAGCTGAAAAATGATGAGCGAGTTTCTGTAGAAAGCTTAATCTGGACAGTAAAGTGCGATTTTAAAGGACAGGTCAAAGATCAACATTTATCGACAATTATAAAAGTTATTGATGATATACCAGAAGTGTCGATGAAGGTTTATTTTGATATGAATGGATTAATAGAAATACCAGAAAATATACATGTAGTTTCACCATCAGAGGATCATGGGATTCAACAATCTATGGATGTAAAAAAAGTAAAAATTAGCATTGATAAAAAAAGCTCATTGTTATTGAAGGATTTAAAGGTGAAGAATGGCGTCGTTTTAGTAAATGCAGACCAATTTAAAAATGTCATACCTACAAAGGTTACCTATGATGAAAGCACCTTTTGTTTTGAAACTGATTATGCAAAAGTCACATTTGTAATGGATGATAATGGGGTGATGCTTAATGATTCAAGACTAGCATCAACAGGAAATCCACTACTTGAAGATGGTACTTATTATGTCCCTTTAAAGATTGCAGTAGAATTACTTGGTGGCGTATGTCATATTGATGCTGAAAATAGTGTAATAAAGATATATACCCCTAAATACATAAAGAAAAATAAGAGTACTACAGATATAGAAGAAATGGATATACTTACAAAAGCTGTTGACCAGCTTAATAAAAGCACCTATAAGTCCAATCGAGAAGTTAATTGTACCATAGCTGACCTACGGACAGTGAAAAGGAATTACTATCCAAGGTTTAAATTACCATTAAAAAAGTGTAGAAAAAAGTCATAGTCATCCTTTAAAATATAAGTTTGGCGAAACTTATATGCAAGGAGCTTGACTATGACAAATAACCAAGAATATATTACATCAGAATTAGAAAAAATGCTATATGCAATTTTACCCATAACCCCAAAGAGGTTGAAAAACCTAGTGTATATAATTATTGGAATAGTATTAGCAGAATCAGTTGTTATTTCTGATATATCTAAAAAACTTAAAGATAGTTTCACTGATGCAACTGAAGAAAGTAAAATTAAAAGAATATATAGATTTTTTAGTACCTCACCTATAAATCCAGATTATTTATACGGAT
>JAOARP010000063.1 GCA_025210525.1 Marinisporobacter sp. | reverse complement strand
AGCATGGACAAATGGTATGCCAATGACATTAACACTAGGATGCGGTACTTGGGGTGGAAATATTGCATCTGAGAACGTAACTTGGAAACACTTAATCAATGTAACTTGGGTATCTTCACCAATCGAATCTACACAGCCAACGGATGAAGAATTATTTGGTAAAATCATGTTAGACTAAGAAGAATCAATTAAAATAAATCAATAGAATAAGCTATGAAAAAAGAGAATCCTCTCAAAAATATTTGAAAGGATTCTCTTTTTTATAAAGTATGCAGAAAATAAAGTTTGAATACTTTTTATATTTTTATCGACAATTTTCGATTGCGTAGAATGATTACAAAAATGTTTTGCAATTTTACGAAAAAATACTAAAAAATTTACTTTTAGTTTTGAAATATATACAACAGTGCTAAAAAAAACAAAAAAAAATAAATATACGACAAAAAACGATAGATTTTTCGAAAAGAGTAGTGTATAATCTATTTTATAAGTATCGAATATTTATGAAAACGTTTTGGTATGTTATCTAAATGTTAAAAATATAACAAAATTAATAATTAAATATTTATATTAACTTACAAAAAGTTTCGAAAAGTTACTAAAATTTACGAAAATTTCTCACTTGTGCAAGAATTCAAAAAAGTCATTACAATCTAAAAATAAACAACATTGTATTCAATATTCTTTATACATCTATTTCGATATTTATCCTTTATAAATTAAAAAAGAATAGTAAATAGAAGCTTTTTTTTAAAAACAAGGGTAAACGTTTTCTAAAATCTAAATATTTTGGTGATTTATTTAATGAAATATAAGATGGTAATGAAAGGAGGCTTAAGCAAAAGAAAGTTCTTATATGACAAAGTATTTTAATATTTTACAGCATAGGAGGAATTTAAATTGAATTTATGGGCAGCAGTATCATTTATATTTTTCACAGGATTAGTAGCATTTATATCTTGGAGAATGACTAGAGATGATGATTTAGACACGCAAGATGGATATTTCCTAGGGGGAAGAAGTTTAACAGGTTTAGTTATTGCAGGGTCATTAATGCTTACTAACTTATCAACAGAGCAAATGGTAGGATTAAATGGAGTAAGTTATCAAACAAATATGTGTGTAATGGCTTGGGAAATCACAGCAGCCTTTGCATTAATATGTATGGCATTTATATTCTTACCAAAGTATTTAAAAAGTGGTATTACCACAATACCAGACTTTCTAGAAGATCGTTATGATGCAAAAACAAGACAGATCATATCTGTTTTATTCTTAATTGGATATGCAGCAACTTATCTTCCAACAGTATTATACTCTGGAGCTTTAGTACTAAATGGATTATTTGACGTACCAGGGCTTTTAAAAATTACTGAATTTCAAGGGTTATGGATTACTGTTTGGGCTATAGGAATTGCAGGTTCTATTTATGCAATATTTGGAGGATTAAAAGCCGTTGCAGTTTCAGATACAATCAATGGTGTTGGATTATTAATCGGAGGATTATTAGTTCCTGTATTTGCATTAATTGCATTAGGAGATGGTAGTTTTTCAGCGGGATTACATACACTTGTAACTGTACATCCTGAAAAATTAAATGGTATTGCAGCAGCGAATGCAAAGAGTCCATTAATACCATGGCCAACATTATTTACAGGAATTGTAGTTAATAATTTATTCTACTGGTGTACAAACCAATCTATTGTACAAAGAACATTAGGAGCAAAAAATCTAGAAGAAGCACAAAAAGGTGTTATCTACGCAGGATTTTTAAAATTATTAGGACCTTTCTTCTTAGTATTACCAGGAATTATTGCATTCCATTTATATGGAGATACATTAACAAATGCAGATATGGCATATCCTACATTAGTGAGTGATGTTTTACCAAAACCATTAATGGGATTCTTTGCAGCTGTATTATTTGGAGCGATTTTAAGTTCATTCAATAGTGCATTAAATAGTTGTGTAACGTTATTTACATTAAATATTTATAGACCTGTTTTCAAACCATCAGCATCTGATAAAGAGTTGGTAAAAACAGGTAAAAAGTTTGGAATTGTTTTAGCAGTAATTTCTATGATTATTGCACCATTTATTATTTATGCACCAGATGGATTATTTGGCTATCTACAAGAATGCTTTGGATTCTACAATGTACCAATCGTAGCTGCTGTTATGGTAGGATTCTATACAAAGAGAGTTCCAGCTTTAGGAGCAAAGATTGCTTTATTCTCACATATCGTTTTATATACGATTTCTAAGTTTGTAGCAGGAGATGTACACTTCTTATATGTACTAGCTGTGTTATTCCCTGTAAATGTAATGATCATGCTTGCAGTTGGTAAAATTAAGCCAAGAGAAACAGCATATGTACAAAAATATACTGAGCAAGTAGATATTACTCCTTGGAAATACACAAAGCCAGCATCTTTAGGAATTATGGCAGGAATGCTAATCTTATTTGCTATATTCTCTAAATTTGGAATTGCTGCTTAAGTTATATAGTACTTATAAAATATTAGATACAATAAAAGCACTATGAATAATAGTATTCGTAGTGCTTTTTTTATTTAATAAGAAATTATAAAATTTGTGGATAACTTA
Organism: Marinisporobacter sp.; assembly: GCA_025210525.1. Lineage (GTDB taxonomy): Bacteria > Bacillota > Clostridia > Peptostreptococcales > Thermotaleaceae > Crassaminicella. The sequence goes on along the minus strand of JAOARP010000063.1, from coordinate 172,085 downwards.
TGATTGGAAAATCAAATGTTGAATCACTTTGAGTAAGTTTTATTACAAAAGAGTGCTTTGTAATAAAACTTGGGAAATGAGCATATGCGAGAGCGTAATGCGTATTTTTATCTTATAAAGAAGAATTAAATAAAGGATTGTTGATTCTGATCAACAATCCTTATATTTCAGATTATTTAATAGTGATAATAGATTTTTCATCTAAAGAGTGTTGGCATGCATAAGCAATTTTAGTAGAAAGAACACCATCAGAAACAGCTACAGATGGTTTTTCTTTATTGATTAAACAATTGATAAAGTAATTAACTTCATTGAAATAAGCTTGATCAAAGCGCTCTAAAAAGCTAGAAGAACATTCTTTTACTACACCATGTTCATTGAAAAGAGAGGTTAAATTTTTATCAGGTGTTGAACCTACTCTTAAACTTCCCTTAGTACCGATAATTTCTGTTTCTATATGGTAACCATGAGCACAAGTTCTTCCTGCATAAAACATACCGATACCACCATTTTCGAATTCGATAAGTGCTACACCATTATCAACATCATTATATTGTGCAAATTCATCACGCACATAACATCCACCAAGGGCATAAGCAGTTTTTCCCTCAGATTCAAGATACCAACGAGCTAAATCGATATCATGAACCATCATATCTAAATACAGCCCTCCACTTGTTTTAGCAAAAGGAATGGCAACATCTACTAGGGCTATAGGGTCTAGTCCATAACATCTTACCATAAATGGCTTACCGATAAGACCTTCCTTGATCTTTTGCTTTGCATAAGCATAAGATTCGTCAAATCTTCTCATGAATCCAAGCATAAAATAAAGATCAGGATATTCTTTAACTAATTTTTCAATTTCTTCACATTCTTCTAAAGTTAAAGCTAAAGGTTTTTCGCAAAAAATATGCTTTCCATTTTTTAAAGCTAATTCAATATGCTCGTAATGAAATTTCGATGGAGAAATAATGGCAATGGCGTCAACTTCAGGATTCTTAACCATTTCTTCATAATTCGTATAGCCATATTTCACACCTAATTCTTTTTTTGCTTTTTCTACTTTTTGAGTGGTTGCACTACAAGCTGCAATCAATTCTGCATTGGGAATTTTATAAGCAATGTTTTCTGCATGCTTCCAACCCAATTTTCCTAACCCTACAATACCAATTCTTATTTTTTCCATGAAATAAGCCTCCTCTTTAGATAAGATAGTTTAAAAGCCCAGTGCAGACAACTTTTGTATAACAGTTTCTTTCACTGCTTGTATTGGACTTTTGAATAAATCCTTTCGGTTATAAAGATGGTTTTCATCTAATACCTCTTCTTTTAAAGCATTTCCAAAGGCAACACGAAGCGCTGTACCGATATTTACTTTAGAAATATTTGTTTTTGATAATTTATTTAAATCTTCATGGGAAATCCCAGAAGAGCCATGTAAAACAAGAGGGGTATTTGTTACTTTTTCAATTTCAGAAAGACGCTTATATTGTATTTGTGCACTTTGCTTTTGTTGTCTATGAACGGTTCCAATAGCAATGGCTAATGCATCTACCTTTGTTTCATTAACAAACTTTTCGGCATCCTCAGGGGATGTGTATATGGAAGCGTTATCCTGATAAATATCTTCATAAGCCACAGAACCAATTTCAGCTTCAACGCTTACATCAAAAGAATGAGCGAGCTGGATTACTTTTTTTGTATTTTCAATATTTTCTTCTAGTGGAAGCTGAGAGCCATCGTACATAACAGATGTATAACCAAGATTTATAGCTTTTTCAATTAATGAGAAGTCTTTTGCATGCTCTAGCTGAAGACATACAGGAATACGAGCCTTCTTGGCCATTGTTTTAAAAAGAGAAGCTGTATATTCTATAGGCATATAGTCTCTTGCAGCTTTATGGGTTAATAATACAACAGGAGCCCCTTTTTCTTCTGCACCTTCAATAACTGCACGAGCATCCTCGTATCCAAAAACATTAAAACCAGCAATAATATAGTTTTGATTCATAGCATCCTTTACCATATTGTTTAAATTTACTAACATTATTAGCCCCCCTGATAAAAATATATTGTAAAAATGTGTCAGATTCAAAATGAGAAATTGTAAAAAATAAAACATTTATAAGAATAGCTGACACATTTATTATCAATATTTAATTAATTTTTTAGATAATGTTGCACTAAAAAGTCCTAAAAATCCTAGAAAATAAAAGCTAAATTTTAATCCACTAAAATCTGTTAAGATTCCAGTGAAGAAAGGTCCTAAAAACATACCAAGGCCATAAATAGCTTGGAAAAATCCCATAGCTGTAGCACGTTTACTTTCTTCAATATCTTTAATACTAAGACCCATTAATAGTGGGAAAACAAGTCCCCTACTAAATCCGCCTACAATTTGACTAAACATTAAAAGGGGCACGGTAGAAATCAAAGGAATACAGAAAGTAGAAAGGGCTGTTACAATAAATCCTCCTATAATCGTATTTTTTTCTCCGAATTGCTTTGTAAAAAATGTACCACTTAGTGGTGCTGCAAAGACACCTGGAAGAATAGAAAGGGTTCCCAGTAAGCCTAATTGAAAATCAGTAGCGCCAATTTTTTCAGCAGCAATAGGTGTAAAACCAAAAACAGTAGAAAAATTGATTAATTGAAAAAGTATTGCTAAAAGAGAAATAGTCATCAAATATGTATTTTTAGAAACCGATATTAAATCAGATTTGGTGATGGTGGTGCTAGAAACTTTAGGTTCTTCGTAAATGTTAAAGCTTAATAAAATTCCTAAAACAGCAGCTCCTAAAGATAACATAAAAGAAGAAGATACACCAAACTTTTCTACAACTAATCCTCCTAAGAACATAGCTGAAAGCTGACCTATATAATTATAAGAATTAATCAGTCCCATAGCTTTTGGAGCTTCTTCTTTAGGAAAATAGCTAGAAAATAAAATGGTGTAGATGACCCATGTTGCTGCTGATAAACCTGCCATAATCCGATAAAGAAATAAAGCTGGAATAGACGATGACATCAAAAATCCTAGTGAACTTATGAGTGACAATAAAAGTCCAAGAGGAATAAATATTTTTCGCTTGTTTAAATGATCAGAAAGTATGCCTAAAGGAATACGAACGAGCATTTGTGATAAACCATAAGAGCCTACAATAAGACCAATCGCTTTATAAGAAGCACCTAAAGATGCTGCATAAGAAGGTAGAGTAGGTACATAAGTATATAAGGAAAACCAATAAAGTATAGTTACTATTGCAAAGGTTGTCTTTTTATTCATTGTTCTATTGTTCCTCTCTTTTAGAATGTTATAACAGGATTATTCTGTTATAACTTCTACCCCTTTTTCTACGAATGCATCCTTATAAACATCATCAATTTGATTGGTGATAATACGATCAGGTGTAGATATGGTTCCAACTTGAAAAAGTGCTATCTTGTTGAATTTCATATGATCTGCAAGAAGTGTCCAGCATTGAGTAATGTTTGGTACTTGTTTATAAACAAAGGTACTTAAAGTATGATCTACTGTAAGACCTGCCATTAAGTCAATACCTGATATACTGGTAAATGCTTTATTTACATAAATATCTTTAAAATAATCATCTACCTTTTCACTACTAGATGAGATCATATTTTCTCGATAAACTAATTCTCCTCCAATTAAAAATACACGTTTTAAGTGAGGTGTTAATTCGTATAAGGCACTAATGTTGTTTGTAATGATGGTTACATCCTTGTGCTTCAATTTTTTTGCAAGTAAATAGCAAGTAGCACCAGATCCTAAGAAGACACTGTCACCATCTTCTATAGTATTTGCAGCAATCGTAGCAATATATTCTTTTAAATCGTAGTTAAGAATAGAAGGCGTTTGAGATACTTGTTGATTAGAAGATTCTGCTAAGGTCGCACCACCTCTAGTTTTTATTAAAAAACCTTGTTTTTCTAATTCGGATAAATCTTTACGAATGGTAACATCGCTTACACTCATGATAGAACGAAGCTTATGAATACTAACGGTTTTTTCCATTAATAGTATTTCTTTTATTTTTGATAATCTTTGGCTTGCGATCATGTAGTTTACTTCCTTTCATTAAGTTATTAAGTCAAAAATTTTATTTATACTTATTATAATTATTATAAATTATTACGATTACTTTAGCAAATGTTTTGTAAAATTATATTTTGTTATGAATTGTTTTAGAAAATTGTATAATATTTACAATGAATAGAAATTTTATGATTCATCAAAGTTTAGCTTATTCAAGTAAATAAATAGAATAGAATGAAAAACAATATTACTATTAGATTTTCCAAAGGATGCATGGATTATTTTAATATAGATAAACAAGTTAAATATTCAATTTATTAAGATGATCCTTATTAATAAGGAATGGAAAAGACAAAAATTGTATATATTTATATAATAATACAATAATAGATTATTGAAAATTGGAGGTAAGTGTATGATAAAAAAAATAAGCAATTGTCTAGAATCAGATAATACAAAAGATTATTTTATAGCGAAAAGATTAGAAGATTTAGCTATAGAAATAGAAGAGTTATCAGAAGAAGAAAAAAAATTTATTATAGAAAGAGTCTATGAGAAGAATAGACGTGCTATTGTACAGCTTTGCAATACGATTATAGACTATTTGGGTTGGTAAAAGAAAAGTTCATACTCAGATCAACTGACTATGAACTTAAGAAATGTTTATATACCAAAATATTCATTTACTGAGGATAATGCACCCGATACCATATATTCAATATCTTTCTTTTCAATAACATAGGGAGGCATAAAATAGAGGACATTTCCTAAAGGGCGAAGTAATAGACCTTTTTTAAGGGCAAGTTGATAAATTTTATATCCTACCCGTTCTTTCCAATCAAAACCAGTCTTTGTTTCTTTATTTTGAACTAACTCTAATGCTCCAACCATTCCTAATTGGCGAAATTCTCCTACAAAAGGATGATTATGAAAAGCCGATTGTACTGTATCTCTTATGATTTTAGTTTTTTCTTTATTCTTCTCAAGGATTTTTTCATCTTCAAATATATTTAAGGTTTCACATGCAACTGCACAAGCCATAGCATTTCCTGTATAGCTGTGACTATCCATGAAAGCTTTCAAATTAACATAATCACTATAAAAGGCATCATATATGTTATCTGTCATAAGCATAGCAGATAGAGGCATATAGCCAGCTGTAATTCCTTTTGATACACACATAATATCAGGAGATACATTTGCATGCTCACAGGCAAACATTTTTCCCGTTCTTCCAAAGCCTACTGCAATTTCATCTGCAATAAAATGAATATTATAAGTTGTACAAAGCTTTCTTAATTTTTTGAGATAAATAGGCGGATATATTTTCATGCCTGCAGCTCCTTGAATCAAGGGTTCTATGATGATACCTGCAATTTCTTTATGATTTTTAATAACTAGTTGTTCCATAGCTTCAAAGCACTCTGCATTGCAATTGGTTCTGCATTGATCATAAGGACATCTATAACAATCAGGCCCTTGAACCTTATGGGTTTTTATAAGAAGGGGTTTGTAAATTTTATTGTAAAGATCAATATCTCCTACAGAAAGGGCCCCCATGGTTTCGCCGTGGTAAGCATCCGAGATGGCGACAAATTTAGTTTTGTTAGGATTTCCTGTTTGTTGATGATATTGAAAGCTTAGTTTTAAAGCATTTTCTACGGCTGAAGAACCATTGTCAGAGAAAAATATTTTATTGAGCCCTGGAGGTGTTATTTTTACAAGTCTTTCAGCTAATTCTATAGCAGGTTTGTGAGAAAAATTTGAGAAGATTGTATGCTCTAATTGATTAATTTGTTTGATAATGGCTTGATTGATTTTTTCATTGCAGTGTCCAAATAAATTGACCCACCAAGAAGAAACTACATCTAGATATTTGTTTCCATCTACATCATAAAGGTAAGGACCTTTTGCCTTGTCAATAACGATAGGGGGAAAGGTTTCATAATCCTTCATTTGAGAACAGGGGTGCCAAATATACTTTAAATCTTTTTTTTGTAATTCATTCATCAGAATCCCTCCTAATAAGTTTTCATCCATTTAATAATCTTTTCTATTGAAATATTTTCTTCGAAAGTTTCCTTTAAGTTGCCATATTCCATTTTTTCTACATTGACATTTTTGAGCTTTGGGATTGTGAAGATAGGAAGATTTGTAATTCTTTCAATGGTTTTTTTATTGTCAGGATGACAGATATTTAAAGGATCATAACCATTCAATAAAATTCCTTTTACTTCAATTCCTAAGCTTTTTGCAAAATTCACAGTAAGAATAGTGTGATTGATCGTACCTAATCCTGCACGAGATACTATAAGAATAGGTAGATTTAATTCTTTGATTAAATCATAAAGCATATAGTCTTTTAGGATAGGAACAATTAAACCCCCTGCCCCTTCTATAACCATATAGGGGTATTTTTCTTTTAACTTATATAATTGTTCCTTAATATTAGGAATTTGAATTTGTATATTTTCTATTTCAGCAGCTAGATGAGGGGAAACAGGAGTACGAAACCTATAGGGGGTCATATTCTCTAGTGGTTCAGGAAGCTTTGCTATTGTCTTTACAAAATGGGTATCTCCTGGAATCAATGTATTTTCTTTTAAATTAGCACCACTTAAGACAGGCTTAAAATAACAGGCAGGATAACCTTTTGAACGAAGAAGATGCATAAGTCCTGCTGTGACAACGGTTTTTCCTACATCTGTATCTGTTCCAACGATAAAAATTCCTTTTGACATATTTACACCTCAAATCATAAATAGATTATTTATAGTATGTACTTATACTTTTCTATAGAATAACCTTAAAAAAAGATATTGTCAACCGGAACAAAAATGAAGTTTACAATACTTTTTTTAAAATATTGTTGACTTTTTATCAATATAGAGAATATAATACATATGTAAACATATGAACATATATTCATATGTTATCAAAATAACTAGTAGGATTAAGTCTGAAAAGCTTCGTGTAAATAATACGAAATAGCTGAATTTAACTTATTAAGGAGGAGTATGATGGAACAAAAGAATAAAGATTATTGTAGCTGCAATACGATTCATGAGGAAGTTGTAAAAAGAGTCGGAGAGAAGATGCCAGAAGAAGAGAAATTATATGATTTAGCAGAATTCTTTAAAGTATTTGGAGATACTACAAGAATCAAAATTATTTGCGCTTTATTTGAAGAGGAAATGTGTGTATGTGATATTGCAGCATTACTAGGTATGAAGCAATCAGCAATATCTCATCAGTTAAGGATTCTAAAAAAAGAAAGACTTGCTAAATTTAGAAGAGAAGGAAAAGTAGTTTATTATTCTTTAGATGATGAACACGTTCAAAAAATATTTGAGCAAGGATTTAACCATATTATTCATCGATGATTAGGATGAAAGGGGGAAAGAATATGAGTAAGATGCAAAGAGAATTTTTACTAGAAGGTCTTGGTTGTGCTAATTGTGCAGCGAAAATGGAAAGAAGAATAGAAAAAATACAGGGAGTTACCCATGTAAGTATAAGCTTTGCTACTAAAAAACTAACAATAGAATGGAATACTTATGAATTAGAAGAAATGAAGCAAAAAATTAAAGAAATTGTACAAAAAATAGAGCCTCATGTACAAGTAATAGATGGAAGTAAAAAGAAAAAGATTGTAAAGAATAAAAGGGATCATGAGGAAAATGGGAAGGGAAGTTGCTGTGAAGAATCCCATGGTCATGACCATGGACATGAAGGGTGTTGCGGAAAAACCCATGAACATGACCATGGACATGAAGAGTGCTGTGGAGGGTCCCATGGACATAATCATGACCATGGAGATCTTAATAAAAGTGAAATCATTACCCTGGCTAGTGGAGCTATATTGTTTTTCATAGCGATTGTTGGTAAGTTTAGCTTCTATACAGAACTTTCATTATATGTAGTGAGTTATTTATTAATTGGTAAAGAGGTTTTATGGCAAGCGATAAAAAATATTTTCAAGGGAGAATTTTTAGATGAAAACTTCTTAATGACTATTGCAGGTATTAGTGCCTTTGCAATAAAAGAATTTCCAGAAGCTGTAGCAGTTATGCTATTCTTCAGAGTAGGAGAGTTCTTTGAGGGTGTAGCTGTAAATCGTTCAAGAAAATCTATTGAGGTTTTATTAGATATTCGACCTGATTTTGCTAATCTAAAAACAGAGAAAGGTGTAGTAAAGGTATCACCAGAGGATGTAATGATTGGTCAAGAAATTGTTGTAAAACCAGGAGAAAAAATTCCATTAGATGGAAAAGTTGTGACAGGAAAATCTATGCTAGATACATCTGTACTTACAGGAGAATCAGTGCCAAGAAAGGTTCAAGTAGGAGATGATATTTTTAGTGGAGCCATAAATCAAAATGGTGTTTTAACGATAGAGGTTACAAAAGGTTTTGGAGAGTCAACTGTATCTAAAATATTAGAATTAGTTGAAAAAGCAAGTAGTAAAAAAGCACAGACAGAAAAATTTATTACAAAGTTTGCAAGATATTATACGCCATCTGTTGTATTTGTAGCTTTAATGCTTGCTATAATACCACCCATTTTTATTGAGGGGGCTATGCTTACAGAGTGGATTTATAGAGCAGCTATATTCTTAGTTGTATCCTGTCCATGTGCATTAGTCATATCTATTCCCCTTGGATTCTTTGGAGGAATTGGTGCTGCTTCTAAAAATGGCATACTTATTAAGGGTGGAAACTATTTAGAAGCCTTAAATAAGGTAGAGGCAGTTGTATTTGATAAAACAGGAACCATCACAAAGGGGATCTTTGAAGTCACAAAAATAAATACAGCAAAAGATTTCAAAGAAGAGGATCTAATCTATTATGCTGCTTATGCTGAATATTACTCAAATCATCCAATTGCCGTATCTATACGAAAAAGCTATGATGGAGAAATTAAAGAAGAAATGATGAAAGATTATGAAGAAATCTCTGGACATGGTGTAAGGGTAATGGTAGATGGAAAAGTAGTATTAGCAGGAAATAAAAAGCTAATGGAAAAATATCATATAGATTACAAAGAAATAGATACATTAGGAACCATTATATATATTGCAGTAGATGATAAATATGCAGGAGCTATCATCATATCTGATGAAATCAAAGAGGATTCTTTAGAAGGAATTAAGCAGCTTAAAAAATTAGGGATTAAAAAATTAGTTATGCTAACAGGAGATCATAAAAAGGTTGCAGAGGGCATTGCAAAGGAAATAGGAATCGATGAGGTGCATGCAGAATTATTACCTCATGAAAAGGTTGAAAAACTTGAAGTCTTACAAAAAAGCATAAAAGGAAATATGGCATTTATAGGAGATGGAATCAATGATGCGCCTGTGCTTGCAAGGGCAGATATAGGTGTGGCCATGGGCGGACTGGGTTCAGATGCAGCTATAGAAGCTGCAGATGTAGTTCTTATGACAGATGAGATTAGCAAGATGGCAATGGCTATAGAGGTTGCAAATAGAACAAGAAAAATAGTATGGCAAAATATCATCTTTTCATTGGGAATCAAAGGGATTGTTATGGTATTAGGTGCAGCGGGTATGGCAAACCTATGGGAAGCAGTTTTTGCAGATGTAGGAGTGGCTTTGATTGCTATACTTAACTCTATGAGAGTTATGAACAATAAAGGATAAAGCAAAATGCTTTATCCTTTATAATTCCTAGGAGATACTCCTGTAATCTTTTTAAATACTCTACTAAAATAATTAGGATCACTATAACCTATTTTCTTATAGATTTCTTTCACAGGAATGTTTTCAAGGAGCATTTTTTTTGCTTTTTCGATTCTTATTTCTGTTAGAAATTCAATGAAATTAGATCCTGTTTCTTGTTTAAATAATTTACTAAGATAATAACTGCTGATGGCAAATTGATAGGATAAATCTTCTAGCTTTAGATCAAGATGATAATTCTTGAGGATATATTCTTTGACAGCATGAATGATTTGACTGTTTTTGTTTTCGTGATCCTCCATATAATTTTTTATTTCTTGGGAGATGGATTTTTTTATGATAGAACTGTTTTTTTTATCTCTTATAAGTTGTATACTCGTTTCAAAATATATTTTTTCTCTTTCTTGATAGGCGCCATATTGTAGAGCATTTAATATTTGAAGTATTTCAAAATAGAAGAATTCTTCATCATCAAATTCTTTTTTAGTAATACTTTCAATTATCTTTTCAAATTCTATAAGATATTTTTCGTTGGAGTGTATGATTTCATTACATATTTTGAATCTTTCTACTAAAGAATAATCATGGTTTTTTACTGCTTTTAGGGAAAGATTTTTTCTCACTTTAAGGATACTAGCTTTAAGGTTTTCAAGTTGTTGGTTTTGGACAAAAGAATAATCTATATGGATATTTTTTCTTTTAAAGTTCCAATAGATTTCTTGTAAATTTTCTTCCACGTCAATCTTATCAAAATCAAATTTTTCAATAAGGATATATATAATATGATGATAAGAAGATAAGATACATTCATTTCTTTTTTTAAATAGTTTATAGGAAGTATCATGTAACTCTTTTAAATCTGTAGAATTTGTTATATTTTTAGCTTGAATTCCTATTAAAAAGTAATCTTCAAAATTAAATGTTAAGAGGTGAGTAGTCTCTACAATTTCCTTTATTCTTTTTATGTTTTCCTCTAAGATGATAGAAATAAATCTTTCTTGCATGACAGATTTTATACCGATAAGATCTTCTTTTAATCTTAATTTTTCTTTTCGATCCTCCTTTTCTTTTACAATCATTTCTTTTACTTCTAAAAGAAGGTCAATGAGCTTTCTTCGTCTAACAGGTTTTAAAAGATAATCATAAACATCTAAGGAAAGACTTTCCTTTGCATAGGAAAAACAATCATATGCGGAAAGAATAATGATTTTAACGTCTTTTCTCCTATTTCTTATTTCTCTGGCTGCTTGTATACCATCAATACCAGGCATTTTAATATCTAAAAATATAATATCAGGTCGATATTCTTCTGCGTATTCAATAGCTTCTCTTCCGTTTTTTGCTTCAGCTATGATTTCTATATCATTAAAATTTTTTGTAATAATCGTGCGAACTCCTTGTCTTTCAATAGGTTCATCATCTGCGATTAATATTTTTATCATTTTTATTCCACCTTTGGTATCATTATTTTGATCATGGCACCGCCACTGGCTTTATTATAGAAAAATAAAAGCCCTTTATTTTTGTAAAATAATTTAAGTCGCTCTATTACATTATGAAGACCGATACTACTAGAAGGCTCTGATTTTATGTTGTAATCATGAGAAAAGCCTCTTCCGTTATCTTCTATTGTTATGAGCATATAATTTCCTTTTTCTATAAGACTAAACATAATTTTGCCACCTTCTTCTTTTCCCTCAAGTCCATGCTTAAAAGCATTTTCCACGATGGGTTGAAGGGAAAGGAGGGGGATTTTGTAGTTTAAAAGACGTTCATCAATATTTTCTATAAATTCAACACGATCAGAAAATCTAGTTCTTTGAATCAATATATATTCCCGAAGATGCTGTATTTCTTCTTCAAGTCTTACTTGTGAAGAAGGATTCCTAAGGGTATATCGAAGAAGATCTGATAAAGATTCTATTAAATCACAGGTCTCATCAGCTCCTTCAATGATAGATGTTTTGGCAATAATATTTAAAGTATTAAAAAGAAAATGAGGATTGATTTGGGACTGTAATGCTAAAAATTGAGCTTCCTTTTCAAGTTCTGTTTTCCGTCGAACTTCTTCTAAAAGAGATTTTATTTTTTCAACCATGAGATTGAAGGTATTTGATAAAATAGAAATTTCATCTTGGCTATGGACCTGAAGCTTTGAAACTTTAAAATTCCCTTTAGAAATTTCACGGGCATTTCTAGTAATTTCTTTTACATTTTTAATCAATTTAGATGAAAATATGAAAACAAAGAGGATACTTAAAAAAATACTTAATGCAAATATAAATAATATTGTTTTTGAAAAATTACTATTATGTTGAATAATAAGAGAATAGTTTTTAAATCTATTTTGGTAAATATGGTTATTGATTTCATCTAATCCTTCAAGGATATAATTGTATACTTTTAGTGCATTATTATAGTTTTTTATATATCTTTCATCTGCTGTACTAAGGGCTACTCGAAAAGTACCTTCACAGTATTTTTCGTAGTTTGCTAAAAGATTTTGAAGGTCTGTACATGTATTATAAACTTCTATAGGTGGCTTTTCATTTTTGAAATCACGTATAGCAAAAGATGCTGTGTTTATAGAAGAATAGATGGTATCAATATAATTAGTAGATCTAGTTAACAAAAGATTATCTAAGGCTATTTTACTATTGGTAATAGAGGATTTTATGTTGTTTAACATACTTATATCTTCTATAAAATGATTGTATTCATTAGAAATCCGATTAATGGTATAGAGACTATAAAGAGCAACCCAGGCAAGGAGAATGAGAAGGAGTAGATAGCTGACGATTAATTTTTCATTGATGGATATGAATCTATTCTTCATTTGAATTCTCCTTGTCTATATAGATTAGGTCATCAAAAACAGCATCTTCAACAAAATTTCCTTTTTTTATATCAATGATACTTTCGATGGCTTTATTTCCTAAGCTATATGGATTTTTTATAAATACACCTTCAATAACTCCTTTTTGTACAAATCGTTTTGTTCCTTGCATACCACCCATACCAATAATTTTAATTTTACCAACTTTATTGAGTCTTACAAGAACTTGTCCAGCTAGGTATGTGGAATATTCATCGTTACAAATGATTCCTTTTATATTTTTATTTTTCATCACCATATCTTCTATAATTTTATAGGTATTTACTTTTTTTTCATCCATATAGGAAACATCTATGATTTTTATTTCTTCGTATTCATTTGCTTTATTATAAATACCTGTGAGTCTTAACGTATTTTCTTCACTGCTCATAATCAGACCAATTTCTCCTTTATAATCTAAAACTTCAAAGAGTTTTTCTGCCATCATATTTCCAGCATAATAATGATTGATTCCAATATAAGCATTTCTTTTACTATCTAGAACATCTCCATCTATGGTGAGGAAAGGAATATTTCTTCCAATAGCTTTATTTACTAAATTTTTATAGTCAGTGTCATTACGTGCATAGGAAATGATCCCATCACAATTAGATTCTATGGCACGATCAATCAATGCAAGATGTTTTTCTTTATTAAAATAGTCGATCCTTAGTATACTAATACTCACATTATTTTCATTGGCAGAAACAATAATTCCTTTATTGATTTTGTCCCAATAATTATTTTCTTCCTTTGGAATGAAAATAAAGTGATACGCTTCATTTTTTATATAGGATGAAGGGTTGGGGGTGTTGTATATATTTTGTGGGCGTAGAAGAATAGTAAGAACCATGAGTAGAATGATAAGGAATAGGACATATTTTTTCAAAGCACAACCTCCTTTTTGACAATATTCTAAACTTTTATTTTATTATAGCATAAGAAAAGATTTCTCAAGAAAAACATTAATTTAAGTATGGATATTAACAAATCTATAGAATCTTCACTTTTTTGCAAGGTAAATCACAAAAAAGTGAAGAAAACGTTTTCTGGAAATTTAGAATGAACTATAATTGTAAGATTTTCGACAACTATTTCAAGATCAAAGAAGCTATAATAAGTTTAAGGAAAACATTTTCACAAGGGAGGAATTATTAATGAGTAAACTTTTTAAGAAGACGTTGGCAATTATTTGTGTATTAGCTTTATCTATAGGTGCCTTTGCAGGATGTGCAAAGAAGGAAGAACCTAAAGCAGCAGAAGTAGATGGAAATGAAAAGAAAGAAATCGTCATAGGCTTTTCAATGGATACCCTTAAGGAAGAAAGATGGCAAAAGGATAGAGATATTCTTACAGCTAGAGCAAAAGAGCTTGGCGTAAAAATATTGATCCAAGCGGCTAATGGAGATGACAACAAACAAATTGCTCAAGCTGAGAATATGATTTCTCAAGGGGTAGATGTGTTGATGGTTGCACCACATAATGCTGAAGTTGCAGCTGCAATCGTTGAAAATGCCCATGCAGAAGGAATCCCAGTACTTTCATATGATAGACTGATTAAAAATGCAGATGTAGACCTTTATGTATCCTTTGACAATGAAAAGGTTGGTAATTTACAAGGAGAGTATATTACTAAGTTAGTTCCAAAAGGAAATTATGTATATATTGGTGGTTCTCCAACAGATAATAATGCAACTCTTTTCAAAAAAGGTGCAATGGATATATTAAAACCACTTGTAGATAGTGGAGATATCAATATTGTATATGATCAAATGTCTAAAGACTGGCAGCCATCAGAAGCACAAAAGCACATGGAAAATGCATTAACAGCTAATAAAAATAAAGTAGATGCTGTAATCTGTGCAAATGATGGTACAGGTGGAGGAGCAATATCAGCTCTTGCAGAGCAACAACTTGTAGGAAAGGTTCCTGTAACTGGTCAGGATGCTGAGCTTGCAGCTTGTCAAAGAATCGTTGAAGGACAGCAATCTATGACTGTTTATAAGCCAATTCCAAAGCTTGCTTCAACAGCATTAGATTTAGCTATAAAAATGGCAAACAAGGAAAAGATTGAAACAAATTCAACTGTAGAGAATGGAAAAATTGATGTACCTTCTTACCTACTTGAACCAGTAGTAGTTGATCAAGAAAATATGATGGATACAATCATTTCTGATGGATATCATCCATTTGATGAAGTTTATAAGAATGTTCCAGAATCAGAAAGACCAAAAAAATAATTGTCAAAAAAAGAGGTTAGTTGCTAACCTCTTTTTTCCTAAAAAAATTACAAGAATTTAAAAGTTGGAGGTGTCCCTTTCATGAAATCATATATTTTAGAAATGAAGGGAATAACAAAGGAATTTCCAGGGGTAAAGGCTCTAGATAATGTGAATTTTAAAGTGGAAAAAGGAGAAGTACATGCATTATGTGGAGAAAATGGTGCGGGAAAGTCAACCCTTATGAAGGTTTTAAGTGGTGTATATCCTTATGGAACTTATGAAGGAGATATTGTTCTTAAAGGGGAAGTTCAGAAATTTAATAGTATTGCTGATTCGGAAAAGAAAAAAATAGCTATTGTTTATCAGGAGTTAGCTTTAGTTCCTCAAATGACAGTGGCAGAAAATATATATTTAAATAATGAGCCACTTGTTTACGGAAAAACGACCATAGATGATGAACAGTTAAATTATATGGCAAAGGAATTGTTAGACCGATTAGGACTTAAAATTCCTACAAACACACTGGTAAGGACTTTAGGAGTAGGGGTACAGCAGTTAGTAGAAATAGCCAAAGCTTTATCAAAGGATGTAGAAGTTCTTATTTTAGATGAACCTACAGCGGCTCTTACAGATAGTGAGGTTGAGACTTTATTTAGAATAATAAAAGAATTAAAAGAAAAGGGAATTACATTTATCATTATCACTCATAAATTAGAGGAAATCTTTGAAATATCAGATACAGTAACTATCATACGTGACGGTCAGACCATATCAACCCATCCTATAGAAACATTAGATGAGGATGCTATTATTCAGAAGATGGTTGGAAGGGAACTAGATGATAGATATCCAAAAGTAACCCATCAGAGTGAAGATGTGATTATGGAAGTGAAGGACTTTAGTGTACATGATCCAATCAGTAATAGAAAGCTAGTAGAGCATGTATCCTTTCAAGTGAAAAAAGGAGAAATATTAGGGATCGCAGGTCTTATGGGTGCAGGAAGAACAGAATTAGTTATGGGTTTATTTGGATGTTATGGAAAAAATGTATCAGGAGAAATTTATCTTGAAGGAGAAAAAATTAAGATAAATTCGCCAAAGGATGCCATTAAACATGGAATAGGATTGGTTACAGAAGACCGAAAAGGAAATGGATTAGTTTTAGGGCAAAGTATCATGATCAATACTACATTAGCTTCTTTGGATAGAATTCTTACAGGTGGTATTTTAGATGAAAATAAAGAAATATCTTATGCCAATAAATATGTAGAAGACTTAAAGGTGAAGACGCCAAGTATAGAACAATTGGCAAAAAATTTATCTGGTGGGAATCAGCAAAAAGTAGTTATTGGTAAATGGCTCATGACAGAGCCAAAAGTACTCATTTTAGATGAACCGACTAGAGGAATTGATGTAGGAGCAAAATACGAAATCTACAATCTTATGAATAATCTTGTAGAAAAAGGTGTTGCAGTAGTAATGATTTCCTCTGAACTTCCTGAAATCATAGGGATGTCCGATAGAATCCTTGTCATGCATGAGGGAAAATTTAAAGGAGAACTATTTGAAGGAGCATCACAGGAACAAATCATGTATTTTGCTACAGGAAGGAGAACGAGCCATGAGTGTTAAATCATTAGATAAAAAAAGAGAATTTAACATAAGGAAATATACCATGATTATTGCCCTTGTAGGCATATGGTTATTATTTACCTTTTTAGATGATACAGGAACATTTTTAACATCTAGAAATTTAGCAAACCTTTTTAAACAAATGTCAGTTACGGCAATACTTGCAATGGGAATGTTTATGATATTAGTAGATCTTCATATAGATCTATCATTAGGTTCCCTTGTAGGCTTGAGTGGAGGGGTATGTGCCCTATTAATGTATAATTTTAATATGCATCCATTCCTTGCAATCATTCTTACGATGCTATTTGGTGTTTGCTGTGGGATTTTCACAGGATCATGGGTAAATGCAGGGGTTCCAGCATTTATAGCATCCCTTGGAGGAATGCTTGCTTATAGAGGATTGATCATGGGGATTTCAGGTGGACAGTCTATACCTACTAGCCATCCAGCTTTTCGTTTCCTAGGAACTGCTTATGTACCTCATAGTATTGGATGGATGATAGGAATTGTTGCATCTATCGCTATTGTATATATGCTTATAAGAAAAAGACAAAGTAGAATAAAATTTGGATTTGAAGTAAAGCCTATGGCTCTAGAAGCTTTTTATATGGTGATTTATGTAGGCATTATTATGACTTTTGTAGTTGTGATGAATTCATATAAAGGAATTCCAATGCCTATTGCAATTGTTATGGTTCTTGCACTTATTCTTAATTTCGTTGCAACAAAGACAAAGTTTGGTAGACAAGTATTTGCAATAGGTGGTAATAAAGAAGCAGCAAGACTTTCAGGTGTTGACATTAAGAAGAGAACGCTACAAATATTTATTATTTCAGGGCTTATGGCAGCTGTTGCGGGGATTTTATTGACAGCAAGATTAGGAACTGCTACGACAGATGCAGGGAATGGCTTTGAACTGGATGCTGTTGCATCTTGTGTAATCGGTGGAACGAGTTTATTAGGTGGAGAAGGAACCATTATAGGAGCAGTTTTAGGAGCATTAGTAATGGCGTCTATTGATAATGGTATGTCTATTCTTGATACACAAGCCTATTGGCAATTGATCGTAAAAGGAATGATCTTAATTATTGCAGTATTTGTAGATATTTATACAAAGAAAAAGGGTAAGTAAAAAGGAACCAGCTTCTTGCTGGTTCTATATATTTTTAGTAGAGGATTTACTTACTTTATTGTTATAATAAGTATTATGGAGGTGGATGTATGATGAACGTTTATTGTGCCATTGATTTAGGTGGAACAAAGATGAATATAGGAATGATGACAAGAGAAGGAAAAGTCTTAGACCATATTAAAATTCCTACCTTTGTAGAAAAGGGATCAGAGCAAGCTATAAAAAGAATGAAAGAGACTATATATGCGTTATTAGAAAAACTTAGCTTAAAAAAAGAAAATATAAAGGGAATCGGGATAGGATCACCTGGTCCTTTAGATAGTGAAAAAGGAATCATTATTAGGAGCTCTAATTTAAAGGGATGGAAAAATGTTGAAATCGTGAAAAGTCTTTCAGAGGATTTTAAAGATATTCCTATAAAGTTAGAAAATGATGGAAATGCTGCAACTCTAGGAGAATACTTATTTGGAGCTGGAAAGGGTTCTAAAAACTTTGTTTATATAACTGTAAGTACAGGAGTTGGTGGTGGTGCTATTATAGATGGAAAGCTTCAAAAGGGTGGAAATTCAAATGCCTTTGAAGTAGGACACACGATTATAGATCTAAATGGACCTAAATGTAATTGTGGCAATTATGGATGTTTAGAAGCTTATGCTTCAGGAACTGCTATAGGCAGAATTGCAAGGGAAAAGCTTTCAGAGGGAAGAGAAAGTATCATTTCAAAAATAGCAGGGGAAAATATGGTAAGAGCCGAGCACGTATTTGAAGCAGCTAAGGAGGGGGATTCATTAGCCCTTGAGATTATTGAAAAGGAAGGATATTATTTAGGCATAGGACTTTATAATATTATTGCCCTTTATAATCCTGAAAAAATAAGTATAGGTGGCGGTGTTTCTAATGGTTTAGATTATTTTTATGAAAGAATGATGAAAACCATCAACAATATGTCTTTAAAGCCAAATATTGAAATCTGCAGAATAGAAAAAGCAAATAGAGAGGACTGTGGTTTAGTAGGAGCTGGAGCTTTAGCTTTCTATGAATAAAGGATAGACCTTGAAGGAGTGAATTTATGGCAAAAGAAAAAAGTAATTATACTACTATTACGATGGTAGAACGAGGATTACAGATTATGAATCAGCTTTTTTTAGCAGAGGATGCCATGGGAGTTACAGAAATATCCCAAAAACTTGATTTGCCTAAAGCTACTGTTTATCGAATTTTAAACACTTTACAACAAAAAAATTTTATAAAAAAAGATGAAAAAACAGATAAATATGAATTAGGTCTAATTTTTATTCAGTATGGAGAAAAAGTAAAGTCAAAATTAAACTTAAAAACCATAGCTAAACCTTTCATGAAAAATTTAGCAGAAGCTATTGGAGAAAGTGTTAATTTAGGGATTTATCATGAAGGAAATGTTATTACCATATATAGTGAGGAGGGAGAATCCTCTGTTTTGGTGTCAAAATTAATCCCTGTATCTCCACTATATTGTTCTTCTATGGGGAAAATTTTTTTATCTACAATGACAAAAGAGAAAATCAAAAGCTATTTTGATACAAATAAAATACAGGAAAGAACCATGAATACCATTACAAAATACGAAGATTTCATGAAAGAAAGAGAAGATATACTAAGAGATGTGCTTTCTTATGACAATGAGGAATATGAGTATGGATTAACCTGTATTGCTTGTCCTATAAAAAATAAAGAAGAGAATATTATAGCAGCTCTTAGTATTTCTGGACCAACAAGTAGATTAAAATTTAAAGAAATGGATGATCTTATAAAAGAAATAAGAAAAACGGTAGATGCAATTTCTGAACAAATAAAAAAAACACATTTGTAGATGTGGAAAATATAATTTTTAGAAGACCTCTCAAAGTAATATTATTGGGAGGATATTTTTTTGAAAAGAACAGGCTAAATGTGGATAATTATGCAAAAATAATCATTTTTCAAAAGATATTGAAAATATTCTCGAAATATGATAAAACCATAGTATAGAGATTTGTTCGAATGTAATAATATATATTTTTTTTGAAACAACATTGAAACATTGTTTCAACTTTTTCGAATTACTAATGATGGGTTATATAAAAATACGAGGAGGAATTTTTATGGATATTAATTTGATTGGAGTTCCGATTTTTTATGGTGCGGATAAAAGAGGTCCTGAATTTGGTCCAGCTAAATTAAGAGAGAAGAATATTGTATCTGTTTTAAAAAAGCATAATCACAAAGTTTATGATTTTGGAGATGTACGTGTGCCAGAAGTGAAAGAATACAATAAATATTATGAGCATGCAAATATGAAGTACTCAAAAACGATAGAAGAGGTAAATACAAATCTTGCTCAAATGGTGTATTCTTCATTAAAAGCAGAAAGCTTTCCCCTTGTTATAGGAGGAGATCACTCTGTAGGCCTTGGAAGTATTGCAGGAGTTAGTAAAAATAATAGAAACTTTGCAGTGATTTGGATGGATGCTCATGGAGATATTAATACGGAAGATACAAGTGAAAGTGGAAATATTCATGGGATGCCTTTGGCAAAGGCTATGGGGATAGGGAATACGAATTTAAAAGATCTTTATTTTGAAGGACAAAAGGTTTCTCCAGAAAATGTATTTATCATAGGTGCAAGAGATTTAGATTCAGGAGAGAAAAAATTAATAGAGGAAAAAGATCTTAAAGTTTATGGAGTAGAAGAGATTCGAAAGAAGGGAATAGAAAACGTAGTCAATGAAATTTTAAAAGAGCTAAAGGAAAGAAATATTGAAGCCATTCATCTAAGTTTTGACATGGATTTTATAGATAAAAAATATGTACCAGGGACAGGAACTCCTGTAGATGAAGGTATGAATGTTGATGAAACGAAAACTTTTTTGAAGTGTTTAGCAGAAACAAAATTAATAAAATCTATGGATTTTGTAGAGCTAAATACACTATTAGATAGAAAAGATATGACTGCTGAGCTAGCAATTGATTTGTTAGATTGGACTTTTAAACATATGTAATTCAAAAATACTAAAAAATAAATAAAATGAGTTTGTGAAATAGCATGTTCAAGGTGTTCGAAGAATTCATCATAAATGAATGCATTCCTTGAGAAATCTATACTATATTGAAAACAATTTACCCTAAAAATTACTGAATAAAATGAATGATTGAATTGATAATACAGATGTACTTAATATAAAATAAAGGTAGAAGTAATTTAAAAAGGGTAAAGGGGTGTTTTCAATGAAGTGTAGAGTAAGGCGAGGGTTTATTGTATTTCTGATGATGTTCATGATTTTGGGAAGTGGGTCCTTTGCAGCATCAGATAATCATGTTACAAGAATTCCGCATGTAAAGGATGACTGGGAATTTAAAGATAATTATGCACCTATATTAGTAATTCAAGAAAAGAATCCTAATGAATTTGGGACAGAGGATCAACAATTTGATCTTACATTGGAAAATGCAGAGTGGTTTGAGACTGATGATCAAGTGAGTGTAGCGGATATGGTGTATGATGGGATTCATATGAGTAGTAGTGGCATTACCATGAACATTAGAAGGTTCTCGTCTAAAGAAGTATCTGTTACTCTTAATAGAGGGACTTATCCTACTAATAAAAAAGCTATTTTTAAGATTCCTCTATACTCAAAGGTAAATCATGCAGGAGATGTTACGGTTACTATCGACTCAGATACAGCTGTGTCTAGTGGCACATATAAATATGCTCTTTCTATAGGAAAAGTTTCTGGCAATGGACCTACTGTAGCTATTGGACATATTTTTGGAAAAGATCATCCCGTGTGGCTTACCATCAAAGAACCTTTAGGGAGAAAGTTTGGTCAAAAAAATCAAAGATTTATCTTAACCCTTACGAATTCGAAGTGGGTAAATGATGAAGAATTAAACTTAGAAGAAAGTATTAAAAATGCTATTATCAAAAATGTAGAGGATGCTAAAATTTTATCTATACAGAAGATCAATGATCAAAAAGCAGTATTAACAATCAATAGAGGGAAAAAAGATTTAGATTCGCCCGTATATTTTTATATACCTTTATACATTCAAGTAACGCATAATGGAAGTATATCTTTAGATATTACGAGTGAAGAAGATATAGATTTCTTTAAGGAGGTTTCTCTAAAACTAAAAGTTGAAGAGTATAAAAATCCATCTAAAAGAAAAATGAATACTACCTTAAACTTATATATTAATAGTCCCAATATAAATGTTGAGCGATCAGGCATTGAGGAGAATATTAAATTAGATGCAGCACCCATTATTGAAAATGGAAGGACACTTGTTCCTCTAAGAGGTATTTTTGAAGCATTAGGGGTACAAACAACTTGGCAAGAAGATATAAGAGGTGTTTTATTGACTAGCAGTGATCGGACCCTTCAAGTATATGTTGATTCGAAAAAAGCTTATATGAATAATCAACCTATAGAAATGGATATAATGCCAAAGATTATCAACAATCGTGTTTTTGTACCATTAAGGTTTGTATCGGAAGGTTTTCATTATGATGTAAAATGGATTCAAGAAAAGAAAAAAATTATTATAAAAAAATAATGAGTATGAGTACCCCTTCTGGAAAAGAAGGGGTATTTTTGGTGTATAATGTATAATAGATAAAAATGTATTGAAGATTACAATTTATGGTATATTAATAGTAAAAAGCCATAAACTATTGGGAAGGAGAATGGGTTTGGCATATACTGCGATAGACTTGATTAAAAAAGCAATTATTATTGCAAAAAAAAGACATGAAGTGTATAAAAAAATTAGTAAAGATATGGAAAAAAATTTTAAAGTTGCTGTTGCGGCAAATATATTAGTAAGAAGTGTGGAAAAGAATATTGATTATTATGAAAAATTAAAGATGGAACTTGAAAATGATGATGAATACATTGATTTTGATATCTATGATAAAATTTCTCATTTATTTAATAAATTTTCACAAAGATTTGAAAATCCCGAGATTCGGGATGTGGAGGATTTTTTAGAATTTTCATTAAGCTTTGAAAGACAAGTTGTTGCATTTTATATAGATATTCAAGGAAGATTAGTAAAAAGAGCAGAGGATACAGAAAAGAAAGCATATAAAATTCTATCATCTATCATAGAGGAAAAGAAAAATCATATTAAAAATTTGAGAATGTACATAAAAAAATAAAAGCTATAAGTCAAAAAGTTCTTATAAAAGAGGAGACAAATAATGATTCAGGAGAATTGTAATGGGTGTTATGCACTTAATGAAGATCAATGTAGATTAGGCTGTAAAATAGAACCGTTATTTTTTAGTATATGTTATATAACGGAAGGTTATAAACCATTAGAAGCCTGTTCTAAACCAATGAATAAGGATGAATATTTACAAATAATCAACCAGAAAAATAATGATGAAAATCTATAGGAGGAAAGGTATATGGATTATCAAAAAAAGTATGATCAGTGGGTAAAGGATGAATATTTTGATGAAAAGATTAGAGAAGAGCTTTTAGGGATTAAAGAGTATCATGAAGAAATAGAAGACCGTTTTTATAAAGATTTAGAATTTGGAACTGCAGGACTTCGTGGAAAAATTGGTGCAGGAACTAATCGAATGAATGTGTATATTATAGCACGTGCAACGCAAGGTCTTGCAGATTTTATTGTTCAAAAAGGAAAAGAATATATGAATCGGGGTGTTGTGATTGCTTATGATTCTAGACATTTCTCAAAGGAGTTTGCAAAAAAGGCAGCATTAGTTTTAGCCGGAAATCATGTAAAAGCTTATTTATTTGAAGATTTGCGTCCAACTCCTGAACTTTCTTACGCCGTAAGAAAACTAGGTACAGCTTCAGGCATTGTTATTACTGCTAGTCATAATCCTAAAGAATATAATGGATACAAGGTATATTGGGAAGAGGGTTCACAAATTCTAGAAGATGTGGCATCATCTATTACAGAAAATATTAGCCTTATAGAAGACTTTTCTATCATCAAAGAAATGGATGAGGAGGAAGCTACCCAAAAAGGGCTATTAGAAATAATTGGGCAAGAAATGGATGATGAATATATTGAAAAAGTAAAAGGATTAAGTTTAAGAGAAGATATAGATAAGGAAATAAATATCGTATATACACCTTTAAATGGAACAGGAAATATTCCTGTTAGAAGAGTGTTAAAAGAAAGAGGATTTAAAAATATAACCGTTGTACCAGAGCAAGAAAAGCCAGATCCTGATTTTACAACGGTTGGATATCCAAATCCTGAAGATGTAAAAGCTTTTAAATATGCACAAAAGCTAGGGAAAAAGATAGGTGCAGATTTGTTACTTGCTACAGATCCTGATTGTGATCGAGTAGCTGGTATGGTTAAAAATCAAGAGAATGAATATATGCCTTTAAATGGGAATCAGACGGGAGCACTTTTGATTCAATATATATTAGAAGCAAAGATAGAAAATAAAACATTAAAAGAGAATTCATATATTGTAAAATCTATTGTTACAGGAGATTTAGGAAAAGCTATTGCTAAAGCTTATGGCGTAAAAACTTATGAGGCCTTAACAGGATTTAAAAATATTTGTGGGATTGTAAACGAATTTGAAAATTCAGGAGATCGTGATTTTGTATTTGGTTATGAAGAAAGTATTGGATATGTAGCTGGAACATTTGTGAGAGATAAAGATGCGGTGATTTCATCTATGCTTTTATGTGAAGCAGCAGCTTACTATAAAAAACAAGGAAAAACCCTTTTAGATGTCTTAGAAGAAGTTTATAAAAAACATGGGTATTATCAAGAGCAATTGATATCTCTAGTGTTAGAGGGGATAGAAGGGAAAAATAGAATTGATCGAATGATGAAAATTTATCGAGATACATATCCTATAGAAATAGGAGATAGCAAATTAGCTAAATATATAGATTATCAAAAACAAGTAGTTTTTGACTTTTTAAAGGAGAAAGAAGAAGCTATAGACATTCCTGCATCCAATGTATTAAAATTTACTTTTGATGATGGCTCCTGGTATGCTGTGCGTCCATCAGGAACAGAGCCTAAAATTAAAATCTATTTATATACAAAGGGAGATACATTAGACCATTCACAAGAAAAACTTAAAAATATGGAAAAGATTATTATGAAAAGGCTAGAAGAAATAGAGTAAAATAAAGGCATCTATTGAAAAATAGATGCTATTTTCTTATATGTATTGAGTTTATGAGAAAATAGCATATCTAATAAGTTATAAATCCTTTTGGTGTGTTATAATATTTTAGCAAAAGAAATGGAGGTGCAAAAGTGATAAGCTATAAGATTTTCTTATCACACATTTATGAAAGAGACAAGATTAAAAATTAAAAATAAGTTTTTAAAAAGATATACACAAGGATCTCCGCTAATTATAAAAGAAGCATTACAGCATATAGAGGTTTTAAAAGAAGAAGGTCAAATTATTCAGCTGATAGATGAGAAAAATAAATTTATTGCTAAGGGATATTATGGTCTTCAGAATAAGGGGATTGGATGGGTACTTACTTCAAATGAAAAAGAGAAGATAGATGAAGCCTTTTTCAATAAAAAGATATTGAAAGCAATTAAAAATAGAGAAGTTTTTTATTCAAATTCTCACACAACAGCCTTTCGTGTTTTTAATGGAGAAGGAGATGGGATAGGCGGATTTACCATTGATTATTTTGATGGATATTATTTAATCAATTGGTATAGTGAAGGAATCTATGCTTTTAAGAATTATGTCATAAATACTTTGAAAAAGCTACCTCATTGCAAAGGAATATATGAAAAGAGAAGATTTGACACATCAGGCAAGTTTATAGATGAAGATAGCTTTGTTTTGGGAGAGGTAGCACCAGAGCCTTTAGTAGTAAAAGAAAATGATGTGAATTTTGCCATATACTTAAATGAAGGGGCTATGGTAGGCGTATTTTTAGACCAAAGAGAGGTAAGGAAAAAAATTAGAGAAAAATATGCAGAGGGAAAAAATGTGTTAAATACTTTTTCTTATACAGGAGCATTTTCTATCTTCGCAGCTTTAGGGGGAGCAAAAAAAACTACTAGTGTGGATCTTGCCAATAGGAGTTTATCAAAAACTATTGAGCATTTTAGCTTAAACGGGATAGATTATGAAACACAGGACATTATCGTAGAGGATGTATTTCATTATTTTAAGTATGCAGAAAAGAAAAAGTTGAAGTTTGACTTAGTGATTTTAGATCCTCCTAGCTTTGCTAAATCTAAAAAATTTAGATTTAGCGCTGCAAAAGATTATAAGGATTTATTAAAGTCTGTTATAAGCATAACAGAAGATGATGGTGTTATTGTAGCATCAACCAATTGTGCTAGCTTTGATATGAAAAAATTTAAAGGATTTATAGACAAAGCTTTTAAAGAAATAGGTAAAAAATATGAAATAGTAGAAGAATATAGATTACCCAAGGATTTTAGAACGGTAAAGGAATTTAGAGAGGGAAATTATTTAAAGGTTGTATTTATAAAGGTTAAAAAATAGGGCTATAACAAGTTAAATTTCATAAAATATTTATATGCTTTTAAAGGATATTAAAAAATCATGCTATAGGAAAACTTCTTTTTATTAGGAGTTGCTAGATAGAGTATGATTTTTTTTATTTGAAATAGGTTGACATGAACAAAACAATAGTGTACTATTTAACCATAACAGTAATACGAAAGAGGTGAATAAATGGACTTTAATACAAGAATACCTATTTATCTACAAATCATTGAAAAAATAAAAAAAGATATTACCTTAGGGAAGTTAAAAAAAGGCGAAAAGTTACCTTCAGTAAGAAGTATGGCAAGTGAACTGAAGGTAAATGTAAATACAATTCAGCGGGTATACCAAGAGCTAGAGAGAGAAGGTATTACAGCTACCCAAAGAGGAAAAGGATCTTTTGTAACGGGAGATGAGGAAATGATTAGTAAAATAAAGGATGATATGGCAAAGGGATTGATTGAAAGCTTTGTAGAAGGAATGAAGGAATTAGGCTACGGAAACGAAGGAATTGTAAAAAGTATAAATGAATATATGAAGGAGGAATAGAAATGGAGCTTTTAGAAGGAAAAAATGTGAAGAAAAAATATATTACAAAAAAAGCTTTAGATGGATTAAATATAACCATAAAGACAGGAAAAATATATGGACTGTTAGGTCCTAATGGTAGTGGGAAAACAACTTTGATGAAAATGATAGCAGGATTGCTGCAGCCAACTAGTGGAGAAATATATATTTGTGAAAAGCGAATAGGCACAGAAACAAAGAAAATAGTTTCTTATATGCCCACGAGTAACCATCTTCCTAAATGGATGAAAATAAAAGGATGTATAAAGTATTTTGATGATATGTTTGAAGACTTTGATCAAGAAAAGGCAAAAGAGACAATTAAATTTATGGGACTAAATGAAGATCAAAAAGTGGGAGCTTTATCTACTGGAATGCTTGGAAGATTAAAGCTTAGCTTGGTTCTTTCAAGGGATGCTAAACTTTATATATTAGATGAACCTTTAAATGGAATAGATCCTGTATCTAGGGAAAAAATTATGGAGACCATTTTAAATGCTTGTGATGAAGAAAAAACACTCATTATTTCAAGTCATCTTGTAAAGGAACTAGAAAGGATTTTAGATGAAGTAATTTTTATAGATAAGGGAAATGTGGCGTTAGCAGGAAATGCAGAGGATTTTAGAATAGAAAAGGGAATGTCTATAGATGAATTGTATAGGGAGGTATATCAAGATGCTTAAATTAATGAAATATGAATGGATGAGTCGCTGGAGATTTTTCCTAGGTGGGATTATATTATTAACCTTATGCAACTTCTATATTGTAAAATCACCTGAAACTACAGACCCAAGGGTATTTGGTATTACGTCTATTATTATTTTTGTAGCAGGAATTGTTTTAATGGTAGATCATTTAGGAAGAATGTATAATAGCTTATTCAAAGAAACAGGATATCTACTATTTACGACCCCTTTAAGTGGATATAAAATTTTAGGAGGAAAAATCATCACTGTAATCATAGAATGTTTAGGACTTTCATTATATGGGATATTAATGATATTTATAGATTATAAAATCCTTTCAAGAAAAATTCCCCAGTGGCAGATAGATGCTAATATTCCTAACGAAGCGATTATTATGATTTTTAAATTTTTTATGGCTTGTTTATTAGGATATATTATATTTTTATTAATGGCGTATTTATCTGTGGTTTTAGCAAAAAGCATATTTTCCGTTTTTAAATATGGGAAATTATTATCTTTTGTGTGCTTTATTATTATAGCTGAAATAGTAGGTAAGTTAGTAAATTTAGCAGATAGTGCTACCGCCTATTCAGTACAGATGACTACTTCTAATGGATGTAGTATAGATTCTATCAGTAACGAATATTTTATGATCAGTATATGTATAATTGGTTTATTATTTAGCATTACAGGATATTTACTAGATCGAAAAATCAATTTGTAATAAAAACATAACAAAGAAAAGGATAAGAGTAATGTATAATAAAGATAGGAAATAAAAGAGGCCTCACCCTTAATGGGTGAGGTTACGTATTTTAATGGAAAAGTTGGAACATAGTAGTATGACACAACAAATTTTCCAGTTCTTATGTAAAAAATATAACTCTAAGAAAGGCGGGATATTTTGAAAAAGAAAGACATTTACATGATGCTTGGTTGCTTTATTTTGATGATAGGATTTATTTTTACAGACCATTATTCTTTAGCAAAGGAATATAAAGAAGGAGTCCTTATCAAAGACGGTGAGGAAATAATACAATATGAAAACTATGATGAAGTCGTAAAGGTTGAAGATGAAAATGTTTATATAGATTTAAACATTTTAAACAATCATTTAAATTTATTGACGGATTATGATGAAAATAACCAAGTAGCAGTAATCACAAATACGAATAAGGTGATACGATTTTATGGAGAAAAAGAAGTAAAAGTAAATGGGCAAAGGGTCAATACTATCTCACCTATGAAGATCGTTAATGGAAAAAGCTTTGTACCCATTAATCAATTAACAGACCCTTTGAAGATTAAATTTATCTTTTCGAAGGAAAATAAATCTCTTGCTTTAGAAAATCAATTAGATAAAAAAATGACTGCAAAAGCAGCAAAAGATACTGTAAATGTGCGATTTGAAGCAAGTACAGCTTCTATGGAGAATGACTTGCTAAAAGAAGGTGAGAGAGTTGAAATTTTAAAGGAAGAAACAAACTGGTTAAAGGTACTAACCCCTAGAGGAAAAACTGGGTATGTACAAAAGAAAGAAGTAACAGATATAGAAGAAACTATGGGATTAGCAGTAACAAATAAACCTATTTGGAAGCCTGAAAATGGAAAAATTAATTTGACTTGGGAATATGTTTACAAAAACGTTTCAAAAAATGCTACTAGGGGAGAATTCAAAGGATTAAATGTGGTATCACCAACATGGATGGGATTAAAAGATGCATCAGGAAATGTTGATGATAAAATTAGTAAGGATTATATTGATTGGGCGAAGGATAGAGACTACAAGGTATGGCCATTATTTAAAAATAATTTTGATCCTGATTTAACAAATGCATTTTTAGGGGATGCTCTTGCAAGAGAAAAAGCAATCAATGAAGTATTAAAGCTGATAAAAGAAAATCGTATGGATGGTATTAATATTGATTTTGAAAATATTTATTTAAAGGATAAAGAAGAATTCGTTTTATTTGTAAGAGAGCTTACAGCTGTTTTTCATGAGAATGGATTAGTTGTTTCTGTAGATGTGACGAAAAAGGGAGGCAGTGAAAATTGGTCTCAATGTTACGATCGAGCTGCTTTAGGACAAGTTGTAGATTATGTTTCTTTGATGGCTTATGATGAACATTGGGGGACAAGCCCTGTAAGTGGATCAGTAGCATCCCTTGGTTGGGTGGAAGAAGGAATTAATGGTTTACTTGAAGAAGTACCAGCAGAAAAGCTATTATTAGGAGTTCCTTTTTATACAAGAATTTGGACAGAAACTCCATCAGCGGATGACCCCACTAAGATAGTTGTAAAATCAAAGGCTGCAAGTATGGAAACGGTGAATGAAATACTAAAAGAAAAAGATCTTGAAAAGGTATTGGATGAAAATAGTGGTCAAAATTATGTAGAATATGTAGAAAATGATGAAACTAAAAAAATATGGATAGAAGATGCAACTTCTATGAAAGGAAGAATGGATATTATCAATAAGTATAACCTTGCAGGGGTTGCTAGTTGGAGAAGAGGATTTGAAACAGAAGATATATGGAATGTGATTGATGAAAATTTGAATAAATAATAGAAAAGCTGATGGGTTAACCATTAGCTTTTTTTTTACAAATGTTGACTTTAAAGAATTTTCAGTTTATAATATTGATATTTATTCAAATAATGTCTATACATATTCAACTTTATATATAAAGTTTTTATAGATATTTATAAATTGGGGGGAAGCATAAAAATGAATATAAAAGTAGCAAAATTTGGAGGATCATCGGTAGCAGATGCAAAACAATTTAGGAAGGTAAGAGACATTGTTCTATCAGATGATTGTAGACGCTATATTATCCCATCAGCTCCTGGGAAAAGACATGGAGGAGACTATAAAATAACAGATTTACTTTATCTTTGCCATGCTCATGTAAAGCATTCTGTTCCTTTTGATCAAATGTTTGATATGATTAGTGAACGCTATTTAGGAATTGTTAAGGAACTTGATTTATCCATGGATTTAATGCCTTATCTTTCAGAGATAAAAGAAAAAATTTCTAAAGGGGCATCTGTTGATTATACTGCAAGTAGAGGGGAATACTTAAATGGAATTATTTTAGCTGAGTATTTAGGTTATGACTTTGTAGATCCAAAGGATATGATTGTATTTGATGAATTTGGTTCTTTAGATGCAGATAAGACAAAAGAACTTGTAGAAAAATCTTTAAAGGAGCATAAACATGCTGTGATTCCAGGTTTTTATGGGGCTATGCCTAGTGGTGAAGTTAAAACTTTTTCTAGGGGAGGTTCTGATATTACAGGTTCTATTGTTGCACAGGCTGTAGGAGCTAAGGTTTATGAGAATTGGACAGATGTATCAGGATTTTTAATGGCAGACCCAAGAATTGTAGAAAAACCAAAGCAAATAGAAAAAATTACTTATCAAGAGCTAAGAGAGCTTTCTTATATGGGAGCTACTGTTTTACATGAAGAATCTGTTTTTCCTGTTAGAGAGGCATGTATTCCAATAAATGTTAGGAATACAAATGAACCTGATAATAAAGGAACCATGATTATTAGTGATAAGGAGAGTATTCATGCCAATACTATAACAGGGATTGCAGGAAGAAAGGATTTTACAGTAATCTCTATTCAAAAGAATAGAATGAATGCAGATATTAGCTTTGTTAGAAGGATTCTTTCTATTTTGGAAGTAAATAGTGTACCAGTTGAACATCTTCCATCTGGTATTGATAATATATCTATAGTAATAGATGATGAATATCTAGGAAGTAAACTCAATAAAGTTGTGAAAGAAATCAGGGAGCAATGTAAGCCTGATGCTATAGAGGTATATCCAAACATGGCGCTTATTGCTACTGTTGGACATGGAATGGTTTATACAAGAGGGGTTGCAGCCAAGCTATTCACCTCTTTAGCTGAAGCCAATATTAATATCCGAATGATTGATCAAGGTTCTAGTGAAATCAATATTATTGTGGGTGTTGAAACAAATGATTTTGAAAGAGCTGTACAAGCTATTTATGATGGATTTGTAGAATAAAAAAGCGACCTAATGTGGTCGCTTTTTCTATTCGTAAGTCCCTTTTATGATAACTTTTTTTTCATCAATCATTATTTTTCCCTTTGCAATTACTGTATCAATATGAAGGTCTTCATCAAGAAGCAGTAAATCTGCATCAGAATTTTCTTGAAGTGTTCCTTTTTTAGGATAAATATTTAATGCTTTGGCAACATTTGATGTAAGGTAAGTAAGAGCTTCATCAATACTAAAGTCTAATGTTGTAACCATCTTTTTAAATTCATAGAAAATACTATTGACTTCAGAAGCACCGATTTCTATCAAATTTCCAAACTCATCATAGTTTGACCAGCTACCATATCCGTCAGAGCTCATGGTGATATTTTCTATAGGAATATTTTCTTCCTTAGCTCTTAAAATCACGTTACCAGGAGCTAGATGTTCATAGATGCCACAGGTCAAATCAATGATTCCACCTTTCTTTGCAAAATCAAAGCCTTCTATTAATAATTTTTCATTCCTGTTTACATGTGTTGGACGGATGATTTTTATAGGTACTTCTGTATTTTCAACTACATTCATAATAGGCTTTAATCCTTTATGACCATCTCCCATATGAACCACTACTATACCGCATTTTCCTGACATCATACCTGCAACTCTTGCACTTGATGATACTTTTGCAAGCTCATGCTCATTGATGTTTGATGAACGATGATCTGAAAGAGCAATTTTTACACCAATAATTTCATCAATAAATACGATATCCTTTTTAATAGAGCCAGTAATCGTTTTTGTAGGATATTCATAAGAGCCTGTATGTATATAGGCTGAGATGCCTTCTTCTTTTAAGGCCTTTGCTTTTGCCAAAACATTTTCAACACTTCTTGTAGTAGCATCTGTACCTAAAAGACCTACTACTGTAGTGATTCCTGCTTTTGTAAGCTTTGATAAAGTGATTTCAGGAACTCTTGTTTTAAAGCTTCCTTCTCCACCTCCACCTGTAATATGAACATGTTGGTCGATAAAACCTGGTACCATTTTTTTTCCTGACCCATCAATGATTTTTACTTTCTCATGAGGAAAGGTTATTTCATCTTCTATAGATAAAATTTTTCCTCCACCAATGAATACATCTTTTTTCCCTAAATATTTTGGATTATAAACCTCAATATTTTTTATCAATAACATATAAGTCTACCCCTTTTGTCATATTTTTTAATTATTAGTATTCCTTTTATTAGGATCAAGTGGTGCAATACCTATCCCTGTTAAAGCAAGGATAATTGCAAATACGATTCCCATATAATTAAGGACTGCCCAAGGAAGATATTCTAAAGTTGGAACCCCTAAAGTAGATGCCATATAAGCTCCTGCAGCTGACCATGGTACAAGAGGAACTAAAACGGTTCCTGAATCCTCTAGTGTTCTTGAAAGATTTTTAGGATGAAGATTTTTCTGAACGAAAACATCTTTAAATAATTCTCCAGGAATCAATATAGATAAATAAGAGCTTCCTGTAATAAAGGCTACTGTAAAGCATGAAGCGATTGTAGAAAGAATAACACCAGCAGTTGATTTTACTTTTTTCATGATGGCTTGAAGGACCATATCTAACATGCCTGATCGACTAACAATTCCAGCAAATCCCATAGCACAGAAGATCAGTACGGTAGTTCCAGTAACAGAAACTACGCCACCACGGTTGATCAGCCTAGTTACTTCCCAAATAGCTTCTCCTTCAAAGCCTGTCATAGTTACATCAAAACCCTTTACAAGGGAAGTGAAACCATCTTTGAAGGTAAAGCCTTGAACAAATACACCTAAAAATACAGAGAAAAGACTTGTTCCAAGCATGGTAGGAATAGTTGGCCACTTTCTAACAGAACCTGTAATGATAAGGAATACTGGTAAAATAAGTAGTATATTCCAATTAAACATAGCATCTAGTTGATTTAACATTACTTCTACTTTTTCAGGTGTGTTCACATTTCCAGATGCTCCAAGACCTACGATAAAGTAAACGATCAAAGATACGATGGTAGCAGGTATAGTTGTGTATAACATGTGTTTAATATGTTCATAAAGTTCACTACCAGCAGCGATAGGAGCAAGGTTTGTAGTGTCTGATAAAGGAGAAATCTTATCTCCAAAATATGCACCAGCAACAATAGCACCAGCTGTAGCAGGTAATGACACACCAAGACCTCCTGCAATCCCCATAAGAGCTACCCCTATAGTACCAGCAGATCCCCATGAAGTTCCTGTAACGGTAGATACTACAGCTGTAATAATAAAGGCTGTAACTAATAAAAATTTAGGATTTACGATTTGAACACCATAGTAAATAATCATAGGAACTGTTCCACTAAACATCCAAGCACCGATTAAGAATCCAACACTCCAAAGAATAAGGGTTGCAGGAAGAGCACTTGTTATTTTTTCGATGATTGCTTCTTGCATTTCTTTCCAAGTATAACCTAATTTTAAAGCAATTGTTCCAGCAACAAAGGCAGAGAGAATCAGTAAAGGTTCCGTTCTAAATTTAAAATGTCCATAACCAATTGCCAATGCTAAAATCATAAAAATAATAGGGATGAGTGCCTGAACTAGGGTGGGTTTCTTTTTACTACTTTCTTTCATAAGCATATTGCCTCCTTTTTTTATTTGGGAATACATAAAGCAAATGTTATGCCAATTTTATAAAAATATGAAAATTTAAAATAAATGATTTAAAGTGATAAAGTAAAAATCCTTATTTTTCAGAAGGTTCCTACACTTTGGCAAATGAAAAGAAAAACAGATACACAGCTTAAAATAAAAATAATAAAAAATAAAAACCTTGTTAAAGGTTTTTATTGTCCAAGTACAGGATAAATATAACCATATAAAATGAGTGCTTGGCTGTAATACTTGATGAAGATATTTACTTTAATTTTTCTAGAAGGGAACTTCCTTTTTTTGTAATGCAGCATCCTTTTTTATTTCCTTTGATTTCAATTAAGTTTTTCAGGTTTAGATTTTTTAGGATTCTTCTTATTTTTCCTTCACCTAAGTCTATTTTTTCATCTTCAGCTAAAATTTTAAGTTTGCCTCTTCCGATTCCTTCATTCTCATCAATATTTTCAAGTACCCAAATTTCATATGAATCTAAATATATTTTTTCCTCTTGATCTATAGGTTCAAGCATATAATAGGGTAAATCTGATAACTTAAAATTTGTTCCTTCATAGATATAAGATAAATACTCTACTAGGTTAATCAATTCTCGTACATTTCCACGCCAATTATAACTTTTTAAAAACTCAATGGTTTCTTCTTCAAATAAATTGGTTATAGGCTTGAGTTGTTCTTTTTTAAAATAGATGTTTATAAAATAATTCAAGAGATGAGTAATATCTTTTTTTCTTCTCCTTAGGGGAATTGTTTTTAAGGGAAGTATATTTAATCGGAAAAACAAATCCTCTCTAAATTTGCCTTGGTCTATAAGGGTTAATAAGTTTTTATTTGTTGCAGCTATGACTCTTACATCAATAGGAATTTCTTCTATTCCACCAACTCGTCTGATTTTCTTTTCTTGCAAAACACGAAGGAGTTTCATTTGAAAATCTAAAGGTGCATCTCCTATTTCATCTATAAAGATGGTTCCCTCGTTTGCCATTTCAAAAAGACCGGCTTTTCCTCCTTTTTTAGCTCCTGTAAAAGATCCTTCTTCATAACCAAATAGTTCACTTTCAAGGAGATTAGGAGTGATAGCTGCAATATTTACTGGAACAAAAATATTATTTTTCCGAAAGGAATGCATATGAATTCCTTGGGCAATAATTTCCTTCCCTGTTCCATTTTCTCCTTGTATTAAAATAGTTGCGTCCGTTTTAGAAAATTTTACTGCTCTTTTTAACAAGGCTTGAACTTCTTCATGAATAGTAATATAGTCACCAAAGGTGTAGAGCGTAGGTGCAAATTTACTCACATAATTTCTTCTGATTTTATGGTCAAGCTTTGATATTTTATCTGTATATTCTGCAATGATTACATATCCTAAATCATCTTCAAAAACAATAGGGTCAATAGTAATGAATACTTCTTTAGCTTGTATATTTGTAATCATAGAACTATTATTAGTGGAATAAACATCTATATCAGGGAAAAATTCATGGATATTTTTCATAAGCATATGATCTTCATCTTTACCTAATAAATTTTCAAATTGTTTATTCATCCTTATGATTTTACCAAAACCATTGATATAAACGACTCCAGATTCTACAGTGTTTAATATATTGTTAAGGAGCTTTTCAGATTGTCTAATTTTCTTTCTATTTATATCAATAGATTTAGAAATTTCAACGATATCTTTTATATATTTTGTAGTAAGGCTTTCATTAATAAACTTCTTTAAATGAAGCCTTAATATAATTTCGTAAATAGTACTAATGTCTAATATCCTAGTCCCAATGTTAATGGTTTCTGTAACGAAAGCTGGAACGAGATGAGGTTCTCCAGGTGTAATGGCAATAGGAATAGTAGCCTGTTTTTTACATCCAGGATAAAATGGGTAGTATTTAAGGTAATCAACACCAATTTCCTCAAGCTGCCGAATTGCTTCAAAGGTTGAATTTTCTGCATCGTTTACAAGTAATACCTCTGTATCATAAGGAAGAGAGATGAGTTTTTCTATATTTTTATGATTGATGACTCTTTTTGCTATGATATGATCTATATCTTTTCTTATTTTATTCATACAAACAGATTGGACAACATCACTTGTAAATAATATAAGGTCACAATCCATATCTGAGTCATTTATTTCTGTTGCTCGGATCGTTTTAATGATTACAAAATCACCTATTAAAGCATTAAGTTGTTGGGCAATACTAGACCCTGTAACTTTTCCTAAACTAATAATCAATAATTTTTTCATAGATACCCTCCATAAATAAGGAATATTTAAAGGATTGTTTAAATGAAATTATATCATATTTATGTTATACATACTCAAATTCATAAATTCAGGGATAAATGATATACTATAAATATTCATTATCAAAAATGTTGGGGGTAGTAGTATGCTACAGGCACAAAAGATATTAAAAAAATATTATGGGTATGAAACCTTTAGGCTAGGGCAAGAAAAAATTATTAAGAGTATACTAGATGGAAAAGATACCTTTGCTATTATGCCTACGGGAGCAGGAAAGTCTATTTGTTTTCAAATACCTTCCCTTTTGCTAGATGGGTTAACCCTTGTGATTTCTCCTTTAATTTCTCTTATGAAGGATCAAGTAGATGCATTAAATGGGAATGGAATCAAAGCAACTTATATTAATAGCTCATTAACAGCTATAGAAGTAAGAGAACGTATAGAAAATGCGAAAAATGGCGTATATAAGCTTTTATATGTTGCGCCAGAAAGATTAGAATCAGAAGGGTTTTGTCATCTACTCAAGAATTTACATATCTCTTTAGTAGCGGTAGATGAAGCTCACTGTGTATCTCAGTGGGGGCATGATTTTAGACCAAGTTATGGGGGGATTGCACCATTTGTAAGAACATTGTCTAATAGACCTATTGTTGCTGCTTTTACTGCAACAGCTACAAAGGGAGTAAAAGAGGACATTGTAAGTCTTTTAGGGTTTAAAAGTCCAAATCTTTATGTGACAGGATTTGATCGTAAGAATTTATCCTTTTCTGTTATAAGAGGGGTAAATAAAGAAGATTTTATATATGATTATGTAAAGGAAAATAAGGATGAAGTTGGAATTATTTATGCAGCTACTAGAAAAGAAGTAGAAAATATATACGAAAATTTAAGGAAAAAAGGATATGCTGTAGGAAAATATCATGCGGGGCTTAATAGTGATGAGAGAAAGAAGAGTCAAGAGGATTTTATATATGATGATATACACATTATGGTAGCTACTAATGCTTTTGGAATGGGCATTGATAAATCAAATGTACGATATGTGATTCATTATAATATTCCTAAAAACATGGAAGCTTATTATCAGGAAGCAGGGCGTGCAGGGAGAGATGGAGATGATAGTGAATGTGTTTTATTATTTTCACCTCAGGATGTATTGCTTCAAAAATATTTAATAGAACAAAATAATTTACCAGAAGAAAGAGAGAAAAATGAATATAGAAAGCTTCAAGAGATGGTAGATTATTGTCATACACCTAAATGTTTACGAAAATATATATTAGAGTATTTTGGAGAAGAGAAGGTAGGAGATCTATGTAATAATTGCAGTAATTGTAATGATGATAG
The DNA here is from genome assembly GCA_025210525.1 of Marinisporobacter sp. GTDB lineage: Bacteria > Bacillota > Clostridia > Peptostreptococcales > Thermotaleaceae > Crassaminicella. Next base: position 134,400 of record JAOARP010000063.1, on the reverse strand, counting down.
TGAACTTATGGATGTTACTATAGAAGCACAAAAAATCTTTTCATGTATTTATCGAATGAAGGAAAAGTATGGAACTTCTTTAGTGGCGCAAGTTTTAAGAGGCTCTAAGAATAAAAAGGTTTTAAGCTTTGGATTTGATGGGTTATCTACTTATGGAATCATGAAAGAGTATACGGAAAAAGAAATTAAAGACATGATAAATATATTTATTGCAGAAGGGTATCTCCATCTTACGGAGGGACAATATCCTATAGTGAAATTAGGAGAAAAATCTGTAGGTGTATTAAAGAATAAAGAAAAAGTATTGCAAAAGGTACACAAAAAGAAAGAAAAAGTTACTACGGATAATGCATTGTTTGAAGTTTTACGAAAACTACGAAAAGAAATTTCAACAAGGGAGAAGGTGCCTCCTTATATTGTTTTTTCAGATAGTACCCTTCGACAAATGAGTGAATATTATCCAATAGACGAAGAATCTATGATCAGAATAAAAGGGATTGGGGAAGAAAAACTTAAAAAATATGGAAGAGAATTTTTAAAGACAATAGGAAAATATGTAAAACAAAAGGGGATAGAGAAGGTAAAAATAAATATTGAAGAAAGTATACAAGAAATAAAAGATGAAAAAGTAGCTAGTCATGTAGTTACGTTCAACTTATATAAAGAAGGAAAGTCATTAAAAGAAATTGCATTGACAAGGGAGATGACACTTTTTACGATTCAAAACCATATGGTCAGATGTGCAACAGAGGGCTTAGCTGTAGATTTAGACGATTTTATTCCAGAAGAATATGAATCACTCATCATCCAAACCATCAAAAGTATAGGAGCAGAAAAATTAAAGCCTATAAAGGAAGCTTTGCCAAAGGATGTAGATTATTTAGCTATCAAAGCTGTTTTGTGTAAATATAATCAATGAAATAGAAATCATGAAAAAGGGTAGTTGGATAAAATTTCAAAGAAATCGTAGAAGGAAATATAAAAAATATGTCGAAAATGGTAGAAATAAATATATATGGGTATAACTGACCCATAACCTATAGTAGGATTTATTTTTGGGAAGGATGAGATTGATGAAAAAATTTAAAGATTTGAAAACGGGGATAAAGATTACCTTATTAGCAGGTATGATTCTTTGTTTATCTATTGGGATGGTACTTTTTATTTTAAATGATTTAAAACAGACGAGCCTTATAGAAACAAGCAGTATGGTAGTAGAGACTTCTAAAAAAGAGGCTGAAAAAGTATCAAAAGAAATAGAGCTTGTAGAAAAATCTGTAGAGGATTTAGCAAATAATATGGGGATTTTAGCTGATAAAGGAGAATTAAGTAGAGAAACAGCTATTGAAATGCTAGGGAAAAGTTTAGATACGAATTCAAATATTATAGCACATGGATCAGGATGGGAGATCAATGCTTTTGACCAAAGGGATGCATCGTACATAAATAGAGGAGAATTAGGAAGTAATGAGGAAGGAAGATTTCTTCCTTATGTATATAAAAATGAAAATGGAAAAATAGGTGTGGAGCCTCTAGTGGGCTATGATGTAGAAGGGGATGGAGATTGGTATTTGATTCCTAAAAAAACAAAGAAGCCTATTTTAACAGAACCCTATATATATCCAGTGAATGGAAAAGATGTATTAATGACGACCATATCTTATCCAGTTATTAGTAAGAATGGAGAGTTTTTAGGCGTGGTAACGGCAGATATTGGTTTAGATTATTTACAAGATAGAATTATAGGAATAGAGAGCATCAATAAATTAGATGGAATAGGTGTGCTTGTATCTGATGGAGGTATTTGTATTGCTAGTGGATTAGACAAAGAAATGATTATGAAAAATCTTATGGATGAAAAGTTTTTAAGTGAAAAAATTATAGGAGATATAAAATCAAATAAAGGAGATTCTTACTTTGAAAATATAGAAGAAGTTAATGAAGAAGCTCTAATTACTTACGAACCATTATATTTTGAAAGCTTAGAAACAGCTTGGTCTATTCTAACCTTTGTACCAAAGAATAGAATATTAAAAGATTACAATCAACACCTTACTATAAATTTAATTTTGATAGGCAGTATTATACTTATTTCTATTATGATGATTATAGGAATTACAAAAAATATTAATGGGTCTATTCAAAAAATAATGGGATTAATGAAAAAAGCAGAAGAAGGAGATTTAACAGCTGTATCAGATATTGAAAGTAAAGATGAATTTGGACAGCTTTCAAATAGTTACAATCAAATGATGAAAAACATAAAAGAGCTTATGCAAAATGTGAAAGCATCTTCTGATACGGTATACGAAAGAGCAGAAAGTTTAGCTGAAATAGTAGATCAATCTTCTCAAGCAACAGATCAAATTGCTAAAGCCATAGAACAGGTTGCTATTAGTTCTTCAGAGCAAGCAAAGGATGCAGAGCAGGTAACCTTTAAAACGAATGATTTGGGAGATAATATTCAACAAATGGTAAATTTTGTTGGAGATGCATTTGATCTATCTCATGATTCTAATCAACTAAGTGAACAAGGATTGAAAATTATGGGAGTTTTAAATCAAAAAACAGAAAAAACCACAGAAAAAGCTGTAGAAATTAATGAAATTATTCAGCAAGTAAATAAATATGCTAATAATACAGAAACGATTATTACTTTGATTGATAATATTGCAAATCAGACAAATCTTTTAGCACTAAATGCTTCTATAGAAGCGGCAAGAGCAGGGGAAGCGGGAAGAGGCTTTGCTGTTGTGGCGGATGAAATCAGAAAATTGGCTGAACAAACATCGGAAGCTACAAATGATATAAAAGAAATGATTGATAATATTCAAAATCAATCACAAAATGCTGTATCTGTAATGGCTGATGTGACATATACACAAAGAGAACAAAATGAGTCTATTAAAAATACAGAAGAAATTTTCAATAAAACAGCAACATCGTTAGTAACATTAGTGAATAAATTAGATCAGGTAAGAGAAAATACACAAAAAATAGAAGAACATAAAAATGAAATTATTGAAGCAATAAGTAATATAGCAGCTATAACTGAAGAGGCTTCGGCTACCTCAGAAGAAGTTTCAGCTAGTACGGAGGAGCAAGCCGCTTCTATGGTAGAGATGAATGGACATGCACAAAAAACGAAGGAATTGTCAAACCTGCTGATAGAAAATGTGGATAAATTCAAATTTTAAACAAAAGAAAGGACAGATTAAAAAATCTGTCCTTTCTTTTAAAGCTACCATTTCCGACCTAAGCTAATGGGACCATAGTTAAAGAATTTTCTGTCTTTTTTTTGCGGGTTATTTTGCGACGCAAGACTTAGCCATAAATTTTCGTACAGCTGGTTTCTAATCGTATTTAGATGAATAGTTTTATAGACTGTTGAAAGGGCTATAAGTCCTTCGATCCTAGAAATAATATCAATTACAGCCATATCCTTATCAAGAGTATCTTTGATCAGGTTTTTCTTTTGCCCTTGTTCCATAATATCTTTTAAGATATGACTAATTTTTTCATAATATTGATGGATTCTTTCAGAAAGTTCCCTAAACCTATTGGAATGAATCTGAATCATTGTAATAAAATTAATAGGTTCATTAAAATCATTACCAATTATCAAAGAAAGCTTAGAATTAAAATCTAAAATACATTCGAAAAAGGATTCTAATTGTTCCTTAGGTGTATTTGAGTTGGTTACTGAATGTGTGATTTGTTCTTCTAAAGTATCTAATATAAAATAAATGCTATGAAATAATAAGCCTTCTTTTGATTTGAAATGATAATAAATAGAAGGTTTTTTTATATCTACTGCATCTGCAATCATACTTAAAGTCGTATTTTCATACCCTTCAATTAAAAAGAACTTTAAAGAAGCTATTAAAATTCTATCCTTCGTAGTCATTGTATCACCTACTCTCTATTTGATAATATTATATCTCAATTTAGAAAGAGATTCAAAAAAGAATTAAATTGTAAGCCTAAGGGAAGTAGTATATAATGGAATAAATAAAGAAGGGGACGAAAAATTTTTAAGTAAATATAGGGAGATGACAGAATGGCTAATAATTATAAGGGGTTTAAGCCATTTATAGCTGCAGATAAAATTCTTCCTGAATTGACGTTTACATCTGTTATATCAGGAATTATATTAGCAATAGTATTTGGTATAGTAAATGCATACTTAGGGTTAAAGGTTGGTATGACAATCAGTGCGTCCATACCAGCAGCGGTTGTAGCAATGAGTGTAACAAGGGTGATTATGAAAAGAGATTCTATACTTGAAAGTAATATGGTCCAAACCATTGGGTCAGCTGGGGAATCATTAGCTGCAGGAGTGGTCTTTACAATTCCTGCAATGTTTTTATGGGCAAATGGAGCAGGTGTAGATGCACCAAGTGTTAAGTTTATAACATTGATTTCTTTATTTGGAGGAATTTTGGGAATCATGTTTATGATTCCTTTAAGAAAAGCATTTATTGTAAAAGAGCATGGTCATTTACCTTATCCTGAGGGGACTGCTTGTGCCAATGTACTTTTAGTAGGTGAAGAAGGTGGAGAGAAGGCGAAAGCAACCTTTGCAGGAATAGGTTTTGGGGCAATATACAAGATGCTGACAGATGGACTGAAGTTATTTTCATCAGAATTAGAAATCCATATTAGGAATCCTTTTTCTACATTAATAGGGATGGATGCATTACCTGCTGTTTTAGGAGTAGGGTTTATTATAGGAAAAAGAATTGCAGGGTTTATGCTAGCAGGTTCATTGATTGGGTGGTTTGTGATCATTCCTTTGATATCTGTATTTGGAATGAATAGTCAAGCTATCATATTTCCTGCAGTAAATCAAATCGGACAACTGAATAGTTGGGATATATGGAATGCTTATATAAGATATATAGGAGCAGGGGCTGTAGCTTTTGGGGGTATGGTTAGCCTTATAAAATCTATTCCTATCATCTATGAAACTATTGTAGAGACTATAAAAGATTATCATGAAATTATAGGGGGGAAAAGTGCCCTTCGAACAGAACAAGATATCCCTTTATCTACAGTAGGATTGACTATTTTATTTATTATATTTGCAATAACCGTATTACCATCTATTAGAATAGGTATAATGGGGACTTTATTAATCGTCATATTTGGATTTTTTTTCGCTACTGTATCTTCTCGAATTGTAGGACTTATTGGAAGTTCTTCTAATCCTATCTCTGGAATGACCATAGCTACACTGATCATTGCATCTTTAGCATTTAAGAAAACATGTGGTGTTGGAAATGAAACTATATTGAATGTATTTACTGTAGGAGCGATTATTTGCATCATTGTAGCTATGGCAGGAGATACTTCTCAAGACCTTAAAACAGGATTTTTAGTAGGAGCAACTCCTTATAAACAACAAATAGGAGAAATAATAGGTGGCGTAGTAAGCGCTCTAGCTTTAGGGTGTGTATTAGTTTTATTAAATACAGCATGGGGATTTGGTTCATCTGAACTGCCTGCTCCACAAGCAACCTTAGTAAATTTAGTAGTGGAAGGGGTTATGGATGGGAATTTACCGTGGTCTTTAATCTTTATCGGTGTAGCCATCGGAATTGTTATAGAGCTTTTGGAATTACCAATTCTTCCTATAGCGATAGGTCTTTATCTTCCTATTAATCTTACGACTACAATTTTTATTGGAGGACTTATAAGGGGATTGTTAGACTTAGATTGTATTCAACTAAGTGATTTTGAAAGAAATGGAAAAATAGATTTTGGGATTTTATATGCATCAGGAATGATTGCTGGTGAAGGGGTAGTAGGTGTACTATTAGCATTATTAGCTGTATTACATATAGACCTTTCCATAGGGGTAAATATTGGTGCTTTTGGAACGGTTATTTTATTTGGATTCCTCGTATATATGCTTATGAGATGGTCCATCTTTAAAAATATTCAAGAATATGAGTAAGAGTAGTCGGTAAGATTGCTCTTTTTTTATGGTTACAATAACACTTTTCTTTAGTAGAGTAATAAAATAAAAAAATATTTATTCGCAAATTATGTATAAATATGAAAAAGTGTCAAATGATCTTTATCGAACGTTGTTAGATAAAATAAAATCTCTTTATGAAAATAACTATAAAAAATATATAGGTGCAGAAAAATGCTTATTATACCTATATACCGACCGTTAGATAAAGAAAAAAACAGGTGTCTAACCCTTGTTATGATCTAGGAAATAGATGAATTAATAGAGGCAAATTTATAAAAATAAGGAGTGTAATGGGTGTTTGACTTTCAAAAAAAAGTTATCTATACTACAATCAAGGTTGCAACCTGCTAGTAAAAATGAATGTTCATAAATTGTCGCAATATTCAAAAGAACAGAAACAATTAAACAAAATTTAAGAAAATTTTATAAGAAAATTTTAGTAGGGGGGAAAAGTATGGCAAGTGAAAGTAAGACACAAGAATTTAAACCTTTTATTTCTGCCGATAAGATTTTACCGGAATTTACGCTAACTTCAATTATCATAGGAATTATATTGGCTGTAGTATTTGGTGCAGCTAACGCATATTTAGGATTAAAAGTAGGGATGACGATCAGTGCATCTATCCCAGCAGCAGTAATATCAATGGGAGTTATTAGAGGGGTATTGAGAAAAGAATCTATCCTTGAGAATAATATGGTTCAAACGATTGGATCAGCTGGAGAATCTCTAGCAGCAGGAGCAATATTTACATTACCTGCTCTTTATATTTGGATGAAAGAATGGAATATGGGGGCTCCTGATTTAATAACTATAACAGCAATTGCTTTATGTGGTGGTCTTTTAGGAGTACTTTTCATGGTTCCTTTAAGAAAAGCATTAATAGTAAAAGAACATGGTGTATTACCTTATCCTGAGGGAACAGCTTGTGCAGAAGTTCTTCTTGCAGGTGAAGAAGGTGGAGAAAAGGCAAAGATTACATTTACAGGACTTGGAGTAGGTGCAGCATATAAATTTGTAGCTGATGGATTTAAATTATTCCCAAGTGAAATAGAAACAGCAATCCCAGGATATAAGGGAGCAGCTATCGGTGCAGATGTATTACCAGCGTTGCTAGGTGTTGGATTTATTATAGGACCTAAAATTTCTGCATATATGTTAGGTGGTGCTGTTCTTGGATGGTTTGCATTTATTCCATTAATTGCTAACATTGGAGATATGGGTAATATTGTAATGTATCCAGCTTCAGTTCCTATCAATGAATTAGGATATTGGGGAATTTGGGATAATTACATAAGATATGTAGGTGCTGGAGCTGTTGCTTTTGGTGGTGTATTTAGTTTAATTAAATCTTTACCACTAATCGTTCAGACTTTTAAAGATGCTATGAAGGATTATTCAGGTGGTGCAGGTGGAAATGCAAATATCAGAACAGATCATGATATGTCTATGAAAATGGTTTTAATTGGTTCATTAGCAGTTGTTTTAGCCATGATGATGTTACCGATTATACCAGTAGGCTTTGGTGGAGCTATATTAATTGCAATTTTCGGTTTCTTCTTTGCAACAGTTTCATCAAGAATCGTTGGTCTTGTTGGTAGTTCATCTAACCCAGTATCAGGAATGACTATTGCAACATTAATCATTACTGCTATTATATTTAAGGCAAGTGGAAATGATGGGCAAACAGGAATGATTGCAACATTAACTGTTGGTGCTATTATCTGTATCATTGCTGCAATGGCTGGAGATACTTCTCAGGACTTAAAAACAGGTTTCTTAGTAGGGGCTACACCTTATAAGCAACAATATGGTGAAATCATTGGTGCATTAGCATCTGCTCTTGCAATCGGTTTTGTTTTAACATTATTAAATGAAGCATGGGGATTCGGATCTTCTGAATTACCAGCACCTCAGGCAACTTTAATGAGACTAGTTATAGAAGGAGTTATGGGTGGTAACTTACCATGGGCTCTTGTATTTACTGGAATAGGCGTAGGGATTACAATTGAATTATTAGGATTACCTGTTCTTCCAATCGCTATCGGTTTATATTTACCAATCCACTTAAGTACACCAATTATGGTAGGTGGTGTTGTTAGAGGAATCTTAGATAAAAAGTTAGAAAAATCAAGTGAAGATACTCATAGTATCAAAGAAAAAATTGAATGTGGTATTCTTTATGCATCAGGTTTAATTGCAGGAGAAGGATTAGTAGGTATATTATTAGCATTATTTGCTGTAGCTCAAATTAACCTTGTATTAGGTATTGATCTAGGGCAAATAGGAGCATTATTATTCTTTGCAGGACTAACCTTTACCCTTATGAAATATTCACTATTCAAGAAAAGCTCATCTAAGTAGCTTTAAGAATTAGGAAGAAAATAGTATAATATTTGAAAGAATAAAAAGGGGATATTTTTAATATCCTCTTTTAAATCTATAAAAAGAGGTGAAACCATGGCTAAAAAAATAAAGAAGGATGATAATTATTTAGAGCTAGTGCCTTCTAGAAATAAGGATCAAAAATGGGAAGAAAATGATGCAGGATTCATTCAACTTATTATTCCAAGGGATGGTGTTTTAGATAAAACTGTAAGATTTTTCTTTAAGACACCTAAGGTTATGAGAATTGACTTAGATGCTCATGGTAGCTGTGTATGGAAAGCTATTGATGGCAATAGAAATATTGAACAAATTGGTAAAATTATAAAAAGGGAGTTTGGAGAAGATGCAGAACCCCTATATGAAAGACTTGGGACTTATATAAATATTTTAAGAAATAATAAATTCATTACATTAGAGAAAGTAAGTGAATAATATGATAGGATTTATAGGAAAGGTAGTATTATTTGGTGTAACCATTGCTTTTTTACTTGCGTGGGGATATGTGAAGCAACAGAGAAAGACAGAGGAATTATTAAAGTTATTATATAAAAAATGTGAAGATCAAATTGTAAAAGAATTAAAAAAGACAGAGACCCTTACGAGTAAGGAAATCGAAAAAATTATTCGTGGAACAAAAGCTTCTTTGTTTTGGAGTAAAAACAAATTACAAGTGACAAATCCTAAAATCGTTATGAAACATTTGATTTTGAATTTACTAAATAAAGGGGTTATTGAGGAAGTATTCGGTGCGAAACCTAAGAAATATAAATTAAAATGTTGAAAGTATTTAAAAGAATAAAGGTATAAATCTTTTTGTTTGTTCATAAAGATTTATACCTTTATTTTTATTTTGTTGAATCACATTTTTTCTTTGACCAGAAGAAAAAGCCCTCATGATCCATAATGTTTCCATCAGCATCCATCATTGGTTTAGGAGGGTCTATCTTTTGTGTTACTAAAGAACCAATAACAAAGGCTATGATACTTATGATAAATGCAGGAACAGCAGATATATAAATAGTATCCCACATGGCCCAGCTACTGAAGAAAACATCATCAATTATATTTTGTGGGGCAATGCTTGGATAAATCAATATGTATCCCATAATCCAAGAAACTAATCCACAAATAAAGGAGCTGAAGGCACCATAGGTATTTGACTTTTTCCAGAATAATCCCCCTATATAGGAGATGGTAGTTGTAGGGAATAGTAATGCTCCTGCGAAAACGATAAGTTTATAAACGCTTTTAAAATAGATGCCAATACTCATAGATAAAAGACCTAATACCACAATGGCTATTCGAATAACTACCAATATATTTTTATTTGTAGCATCTTTTTTGAATAATCGATAGGCATTGTGACCGATTAATGTCGAAGCGGAAAGTAAATTGTTTCCTGTTCCACTGACAACTACCGCTGCTAAGGATAAAATCAAGAAGACAGAAATCCAAGGAGGTAAATATTTATTTGCAAACCAAGGAAGTACATGTTCTGCTTGATTTATGGGGAAATCGGGGCATACAATATATACGCTCATACCAATAAATACGGGAATCATTCCAATAAAAAGGTATAATAAGCCACTGGTAATGAAGCTAAACGCTGCTGTCTTTTCATTTTTTGCAGCAAGTGCTCTTGTGATTAATGTAGAGTTATTTAAATCTCCTAAACTCATAACAGCCCATGCAGCAATAAAGTAGGTGAAGCCCATAATTCCTGAATACCCTTTAAAGCCTCCGTTTTCAGGAGAAACAGGGATTAAGGCGAATGCTGGAAGGTTTCTATAGTTACTAGCATTTTCAATAAAACCATGAATTCCTCCTACTTCTTTTAGAGCAAAAGGAATCATAATGAGTAAGCTGATAATGACAAAAGTAATAGATATAGCATCGGCTCTTGATAAAGCCCATAATCCTCCTAGAAGAATCACAATAATAATCGTGAGGGTACTAATAAATACAGCTGTGTTCATAGAAAAACCAGTTGAAAGGTGAATGATTACCCCTAGGGCTACTAGTTCTCCTGCAATCCAAGAAAGTCCAGCTAAAAATTGCATGATAACGAAAACAGCTCCCATTTTTTCACTATAACGGTTTGTATAAAAATCTACAATAGTTGTATATTTAGCTTTTCTAAGACGATATGCAAAAAATAGTCCTGTGAGAACTAACGTGATCATTGGTGAGAAGGGATCAAAAATAACACCTTGCATGCCAAAGGTGAAGGCTTCACCTGCTCCTCCTAAAATAATGCCAGCTCCCATCCAAGTAGCAAGAGTAGAAGCTACTAAAAATGGATAAGTAAGTCCTCTACCGGCTAAAACTAAATCATCTGATTCTTGTACTTTTTTAGAATAATACCATCCGGAGAGAAGAATGGCAAAAAAATAAAGGAGTAGAAAAAATAATATCCAGTTTTTTAATTTGAAAACCGTAATCATTTCTTGTTCCAAGATTAACTCACGTCCTTTTCTATAAAAAATATATGTAATTTATTACCATTATAGCATATATCTATTTACTTGAGATAATTGATGTGATAAATGTGATTTCTTTTGACAAAAGATGAAAGAAGAAAAAATTATTCTTAGGATTTGATTGATTTTGTAAAATTAAATAAAAATTTCCTTGGAAATATATTGTATATGTAGAATGAATGTGGTACTATTAATGGTATGGTTTGTTCTAGGGAAACAATTGTACGTAACGAACGAACAAAACATCAAATAAGGGAATCCCATTAAAAAAGAAAGGTAGGGTGAATATGGAAAAGAGAAGATTAACAGAAGATGAGCTGATAGAAATGAAAAATAGAGGTTCAATATTTACAAAGCTTTATATTTCGGTATTATTAATTGTTATTATTTGTGAATTTATAGGAATTAAAAAAATTGCTGTTGGACCTGGACAGGTGGTACTACTGCCTATGTTATATGCAGTTATCATAGGAATGGTTATTACGCCTGATCTTTTAGGAAAGTCAGTAAAGGCATTAAGAACATTGATTCCAGATGAAGTAATGGATCTTGCTGGTACAATGGTTATGTTTGCGCTTCTTCCCTTAGGCGTAAAGTATGGAACCTTAGTAGGACCGAATATTGTGAAGGTCGTGCAAGCAGGACCAGCCTTTTTACTTCAAGAATTAGGAAATTTAGGAACTGTATTTATAGGACTTCCATTAGCACTTTGTTTAGGACTTAAGAGAGAAGCTGTAGGTGCGACGGTTAGTATATGTAGAGAGCCTACTTTAGGAGTTATTGGAGAAAGGTATGGAATCAATTCTCCAGAAGGTACAGGTGTTCTAGGAACTTATATGATGGGAACAGTTTTTGGAACTATATTCTTTGGTCTTTTAGCATCTTTTGCTGCGTCCACTGGGATTCATCCTTTAGCATTAGCTATGGCATCTGGAATGGGAAGTGGAAGTATGATGACAGCAGCTTCATCATCCCTTGCTGAAACGGTACCAGCTATGAAGGATACGATCCTTGCTTATGCAGCTACAAGTAATATGTTAACAGGTGTAACGGGACTTTACTCTGTTGTATTTATTGCTTTACCATTATCAAATTATTTGTATAAAAAATTAGCGCCAAAGTTTGATAAAAAAGGAGGTCATGTAGATGCTAACTAGGACAATGAATCAGTCGAAAATTATGCTAGTTATTGGTATGTTGATTTTAATCGGTCAAAGAATTGGTCAATTGGTTAGTGGAAAACCAGGTACACCAATAGGGCAAGCAATTCCAGGGATACTAGCAGTTTTATTTGTTTGTGTGATTTCTTTAAAAATAAAAGAAATGTTACCCAATTTAAAATTTCCAGCATTTGCATGGGCTACGTTGATTGCATTGGTTTTGAGTATGCCTTTTATGCCTACAGCAAAAATATTTTTACAATATACAAATCATGTGAATTTTTTAGCAACAACTACACCAATTTTAGCTTTTGCAGGTATTTCTGTTGGAAATAAAATTGATCAATTGAAAAAAATCAGTTGGAAGCTTGTGATTATTTCTATAGCTGTATTTATCGGTACATATTTTGGGTCTGCTCTTGTTGCACAAACCATATTAAAAATGCAAGGAATTATTTAATCATGTAGGAAAGGTAATCTATTTCAATAGATTACCTTTATATTTTTTAGTTTATTATAATGAAAGGAGCTATGAATAATGGACAAAAAACAATTGAAAGAAAAAGTATGTCAAGTAATCGATGAAAATAGAGAAAAAATTATTCGTTTAGGAGAAGCTATTTACAAAAATCCTGAATTAGGGTATAAGGAAGTTTATGCTACGAATTTTATTAGCGAAGAGTTAGAAAAATTAGGATTAGCTGTAGAAAAAAATATTGCTGTTACAGGCTGTAGAGCGAGAGGAAATCTAAAGAAGGATGGACCAAGAGTTGCTGTTTTAGGAGAAATGGATGCTGTTGTATGCAAAGAACATGATGATGCTAACGTTGAAACGGGAGCTGTTCATGCATGTGGTCATAATATTCAAGTAGCGTGTATGTTTGGTGCAGCAGTGGGATTAAGCCTTTCAGGAGCTTTAGAAAAATTAGATGGGAAAGTAGATTTTTTAGCAGTACCTGCGGAGGAATATGTGGAGCTTGCTTATAGAAGTAAGTTAAAAGAAGAAGGAAAAATAAAATATTTTGGTGGAAAGCAAGAGCTTATTTATAGAGGGTATTTTGATGATGTAGATCTAGCCATGATGATGCATGTATTAAATCTAGAAGATAAAAAAGTATTAATTGGTGGAAAAGGAAACGGATTTATTGGAAAGAATGTTCAGTTTATTGGAAAAGAATCACATGCTGGAGGTGCACCAGAAAAAGGGATAAATGCTTTAAATGCTGCTATGTTAGCCCTTAATAATATTCATGCACAGCGAGAGACTTTCCCAGAAAGTGAGAAAATCAGAGTTCATCCAATTCTTACAAAGGGTGGCGATATTGTCAATGTAGTTCCTGCTGATGTACGTATGGAAATGTATGTAAGAGGTAGAACTATTCCAGGAATCATTGATGCAAATGAAAAGGTAAATCGTTCATTAAAGGCAGGTGCTATGGCTATAGGTGCAAAGGTTAAGATATCTGAAATACCAGGATATTTACCTCTTTTAAATCACTCTGAATTAGATCATATTTTTAAGGCAAATGTATCGTCTTTTGTAAAACCAGAAGAAATTATAAAAGAAGGAGATTTTACAGGTTCCTTTGATTTTGGAGATGTATCTCATTTGATTCCATCATTACATCCTTTTATAGGAGGCATTAAAGGGGATTTACATACTCGTGAATTTAAAAACGAAGATCATGAATTGAGTTACATTATACCAGCAAAATCAATGGCTATGACAATTGTTGATTTATTGTTTGATGAAGGAAAAGTAGCAAAAGGGATCATAAAAGATTTTGAACCAAAGATGACAAAAGAAGAATATATAGGATTTTTAGAAAAGATATCAGGAACAATTACTGAATAAGTTAAAAAAAGGGGTTAGGATAGCGTATAGAATACGCTAAATCTAACCCCTTTTATTTTTATAGAATAATCTTACTTTCGATAGGTGATGATAAAATGATGGATGTTTTTGTATTTCCCATTTTTTTGATGGAATCAATTAAATATTCTAGTTCTTCCATACTTGCTACCATAACTTTTAGAGTCATGCAATCTCCACCTGTAACATGATGACACTCAACGATGCTGTTCTTGTGTAGTGCATAATCTAAAAATTTTTTATAATGATCTCGATCCATGGAGATATCTATGAATGCTTGCACATTTTTGTTAAGCTTTTGTGGATTAACAGTGGCTTTGTACCCTGTGATCACACCACTTTCTTCTAATTTTTTTATTCTTTCTGATACAGCAGGAGAAGTTAATCCTACCATTTTTCCTAAATCCTTCATAGAGATTCGACAATTTCTCTGCAATAGTTCTAAAATTTTTAAGTCTGTAGCATCCATAATTACCCTCCCCTTAGAAAATAAAGAAAAATCAAATAATAATTGTGATAATAAAGTAATAATATTATAACACCTTTCGTAGAAACTGTACATAAAGGGATTGGGTTGATAAAATAATAGTGCAATAAGAAATATACAAGTTTGTCCATGATATTATGCATAAAAATGAAAAAACATCATAGATACATTTTGGGAAAACTGAAAACAAGAGGAAAACGATTCTGAGAATAATTTGAATTATGTGTAAAATGAATAATGGGAGGCTAAAATATGGCAAAAGTTAAAATAACAGAAACGATTTTAAGAGATGCACATCAGTCATTAATTGCAACGAGGATGAAAACAGAAGAGATGTTACCTATATTAGAACAATTAGATGGAGTTGGATATTATGCTTTAGAAATGTGGGGAGGGGCAACCTTTGACGCTTCTTTAAGATTTTTAAGCGAAGATCCGTGGGAAAGATTAAGAAAGATCAGAAAGAAAATAAAAAATACGAATCTACAAATGCTTTTAAGAGGACAAAATATTTTAGGTTATAAGCATTATGCAGATGATGTAGTGATTGAATTTGTTAAAAAATCTATTTATAATGGAATAGACGTGATAAGAATATTTGATGCTTTAAATGATGTAAGAAATTTAAGAGTAGCAGTAGAAACAACTAAAAAAGAAGGAGCTCATGCACAAACAGCTATTTCCTATACAACAAGTCCAGTTCATACAACAGAGACTTATGTAAAATTAGCAAAAGAGATGGAAAGCATGGGAGCAGATTCTATCTGTATAAAAGATATGTCAGGTCTTTTGACGCCTTATTATGCTTATGAATTAGTATCAGCATTAAAAAAAGCAGTAAAAATTCCTTTAGAACTACATTCTCATATGACGAGTGGTTTAGCAGATATGATTTATTTAAAGGCAATTGAAGCAGGGGTAGATATTATTGATACAGCCATCTCACCATTTTCAATGGGAACAAGCCAACCACCTACAGAAAGCTTGGTTGCTACATTAAAGGGAACAAAATATGATACAGGACTTGAAATTGAAAAGCTTAATAAAATTGCGGAGCATTTTAGACCAATAAGGGAAAGAAGTATAGAAAGTGGCCTACTAAATCCAAAAGTATTAGGGGTAAACATTAATACTTTAATTTATCAAGTTCCAGGAGGAATGCTTTCAAATCTTGTATCACAGCTTAAAATGCAAAATGCCCTTGATAAATTTGAAGAGGTATTAAAAGAGGTGCCAAGAGTTAAGGAGGATTTAGGTCATCCACCACTTGTAACTCCTACAAGTCAGATCGTAGGAACTCAGGCAGTATTAAATGTAATCACTGGTGAAAGATATAAGATGATTCCAAAGGAAGTAAAAGCTTATGTAAAAGGCATGTATGGAAAGCCAACTGTACCAATTAAAGATGAAATTATTCAAAAAATTATTGGGGATGAAGAAGTTATTACCTGTAGACCAGCTGATTTAATTAAACCTCAATTAGAAAGCATAAGAAATGAAATGAAGGAATACCTAGAACAAGAAGAGGATGTATTATCTTATGCTTTATTCCCACCGGTAGCTATGGAATTTTTTAAATACAGACAGGCTGAAAAATATAAAATAGATAGTGAATATACTGATAAGGAACAAAAGACTTATCCTGTATAAAGAAAGGGGAATGATCATGAAGGATCAATTATCAAGAAAAAATAAGAAAATATCTCCATCTATTACATTAGCCATTACAGCAAAGGCAAAAAAAATGAAGGCAGATGGTATTGATGTAGTAAGCTTTGGAGCTGGAGAACCTGATTTTAATACGCCAGAGCATATACGAGCTGCTGCTGTAGATGCAATGGAGAAGGGGTGTACAGGATATACTGCTGCATCAGGTCTTCCAGATCTAAAACAGGCTATTTGTGATAAATTGAAAAATGATAATGATTTAATATATAAGCCAGAGAATATCGTTATTTCTAATGGTGCAAAGCATTCATTATTCAATACATTACAGGCAATATGTAATCCAGGAGATGAGGTAATTGTACCTGTTCCTTATTGGGTAAGTTATCCAGAGCTTGTAAAGCTTGCAGATGCTACTCCTATTCTTGTTGAAACTTCAGAGGAAGAAGGATTCAAATATACAAAAGAAAGCTTATTAAAGGCGATCAATGAAAATACAAAAGCGATTATTTTAAACAGCCCGAATAATCCAACTGGAACTGTATATACAGAAGATGAATTAAAAGATATTGCAGAGATTGCAGTAAAGAATAATATTTTCATTATATCTGATGAAATTTATGAAAAATTAATCTATGATGGAAAACATGTAAGCATTGCTTCTTTAGGAGAAGACATAAAGAAATTAACCATTGTGATCAATGGTATGTCTAAGGCTTATGCAATGACAGGATGGAGAATCGGTTATTTAGCAGCAGATAAAGAAATCGTTAGCATTATCAATAATATTCAAAGTCATGCTACTTCTAATCCAAACACCATCGCACAATATGCGAGTATTGCTGCTTTAAAAGGAGACCAAGAGCCAATCAATAAAATGATTGAAGCTTTTGTTGGAAGAAGAAATTATATGGTTGAAAAGATCAATACTATTGATGGAATATCTTGCAGAATGCCAGAAGGAGCATTTTATGTAATGGTAAATATATCAAAATTAATAGGAAAAACTTTTAATGGATTTACTATTAATGGATCAATGGATTTTGCTGAGTATTTATTACAAAATGTAAATGTAGCAGTGATTCCAGGGGTAGCTTTTGGAGCAGATCATTATATTCGATTATCTTATGCTACTTCTCTTGAAAATATTGAAGAAGGATTAAAAAGAATTGAAAAAGCGATTCAATAAATATAATGGAAAGCACCCAAAAGGGTGCTTTTTTCAATATATGACAAAATAAGTGATATTTCATTGAAGGTTTGCAATGGTAAAATGTAGAATAAAGGAAAGAGATGAAAAGATGTGGTATATATAGGGGGATGACTAGTGGTATGGGCAATATAAAGAGTAGCAGAGGAATAGAACTTATTTGTTGTATCATCTTTATTTTTATTTTATCAGCAAATTTTTCATTTTCACAAAATATAGCACAAAAACATATATTGATTCTTAATTCTTATCATAAAGGGTTTAAATGGACAGATGGTATAGAAGAAGGTATTGTAAAAACATTAAATAGTAACGATGAAAATTATGCAATTCATATGGAATATATGGATACAAAGAGAATTCATGATGAGGAATATTTTAAAAAAATATATGAATTATATGAATATAAATTTAAAAACAGTCAATTTGATCTGATTATATCTACCGATGATGATGCCCTAAAATTTTTACTCGAATATAAAGAAAGATTATTTGATGATATACCTGTGGTTTTTTGTGGTGTGAATGATTTCAAAGAATCAATGTTTATAGGAAATAATGATTTTACAGGAGTCGTTGAAAAAGTAGATGTAAAAGATACTTTAGATATAAGTCTTAAACTGCACCCAAATACGAAATATATTGTTGCAGTATTGGATAAAAGCTTTAATGGTATTAAATATAAAAAAGAAATAGAGAAGCTAGAAAAAGTTTATGAACAGAGAGAATTTATTTTTTTAGAAGAGGAAAATATTTCTGATATTAAAGATCGAATAAAAAATTTACCACAATCAAGTATTATATTCTTTAGTGGTGTGTTTAAAAATGATGCTGGAGGAATTATTTCGGAGAAAAATAGCATAGAAATGATTTTAAGAGAATGTAGAATTCCTTTATATAGTTCTTGGGAGATGTGGTTAGGAAAAGGGATTATAGGAGGTAAAATTACAAGTGCATATAGGCAAGGTAAAGGAGCGGCTCAAAAAGCTATAAGGATTTTAGAAGGAAAAAGGATTAAAGATATACCTATTATGAAAGAAAGCTTGAATGAATATATTTTTGATTATGAAGAAATGAAAAGATTTGGAATAAAGCTTTCTGATTTACCAGAAAATAGTAGGATTATTAAAAAGCCTTCATCTGTTTATTCTATAGAAAAGGAGATTGTTTACAATATTTTGATGTTGATTATCATCGTTCTTGTTATGATAACTATAATATTATCAAGAAATATTTCTAAACGTAAGAAGGCCGAAGAGAAAATACGTGAGAGTGAAGAACGATATCGTAAACTATTAGAATTATTGCCAGATGGTATTATTACCTGTGAGGAAAAGTACATAGAATTTGTAAATAAGGCAGCACTAAGGCTTGTAGGGGCTAAAGAGAAAGATGAAATTATTGGAAAAAATTTGATGGAGTTTGTACATCAAGATCATAAAGAAATTGTTATAAATAGAGTTAGACAGGGAAAGGAAGAAGAAATAACCCTTCCACCACTAAATGAAAAAATTGTTACAATTCAGGGGAAAACAATAGATGTAGAAGTTACGGCTACGCCATTTTTGGATAATGGAAGAACTAAACGAATGGTTGTTATAAGAGATCTTTCAGAACGTAAAAAAGCTGAAATCTTACAGCGGAAAATACAGGAGGCTGAGGAGCAAGATAAATTAAAAACAGAATTTTTTGCCAATCTATCTCATGAATTGAGGACGCCTTTGAATGTAATATTTAGTAGTATACAATTACTTGAGTTAGATTTAAAAAACGCTTTTGCATCATATGATGGAAAAAATATAAGAAAACGAATAAAGGTATTAAAACAAAATAGCTACAGATTACTAAGATTGGTGGACAACTTAATTGATATTACAAAAATGGATTCAGGGTATTTTGAATTAGAGATGCAAAACTATAACATTATAAATATTGTTGAGGAGATCACATTATCAGTAGCAGAATATATTGAACAAAAACAAATAAACCTTCAATTTGATACGGATATAGAAGAAAAAATTATTGCTTGTGATCCAGATAAAATTGAAAGGATTATATTAAACTTATTATCAAATGCGGTAAAATTTACAGATTCAGAAGGAAGTATTTTTGTAAATATGCTTGATAAAGGAGAATATATAGAAATTATAGTAAGAGATACAGGGATAGGCATTCCAAAAGATAAGTTGGAAATTATTTTCGAGAGATTTAGGCAGGTAGATAAATCATTAAGGAGAAGTCATGAAGGAAGTGGAATAGGATTATCCCTCGTAGAGTCTTTGGTAAAAATGCATGGAGGAGATATTCATGTTGAAAGTGAATATGGTAAAGGAACTAGATTTATCATAAAACTTCCGGTGAATATAATAGATAAAGGAAAACATAATATGATAAAATCAAACATTTCTCAACCTCATGCTGAAAGGATAAATGTTGAATTTTCAGACATTTATGCGTAGTCATCTTGGAATATGAATAATGGAACCATTAAAAGAATATTTATTTGAAGGGTACATATCTATAGAGGTATGTGCTTTTTAAATGGAATAATTGCTATTGAGGATAAGTATACACAAAATCATAGGAATATATTTTTATTGTTATAGTATAGTATATTAAAGTGAAAATTAGTAGGGGATGTGGTGTGTATGTTCTTAATCATTACAAAAAAAAGATTATATAAAGTTGTTATTTTTGTTATATGTTTATTAATTATAGGCATTTTTGCAAAATACAACAAAGATTCAAAAATAAATTCAACTCCAGCAGGATATGTTGCATTAGTAATTGATGATCTTGGATATCATGGGAATGGAACAGATGAGTTATTTAAGCTTAATATACCTATTACGGCTGCTGTAATGCCTTTTTCACCATTAACTAAAAGGGATGCAGAAGCTGCACATAAAGCAGGAATTGAAGTGATTATGCATGTACCTATGGAGCCTGTTGTTGGAAAAAAAGAATGGTTAGGACCAAGAGGAATTACTTGTGATTTATCAGATGAAGAAATAAAGCTTAGAATCAAAGAAGGGTTAGAAGAAATAAATTATGCTGTGGGGATGAATAATCATATGGGTTCAAAGGCTACTCAAGACAAAAGAGTAATGGAGGACATTTTGGCAATTGCAAAGGAGAAAGATTTATTCTTTTTAGATAGTAAGACAAATCCAAATTCTATTGTAGAAGATGTAGCAGAGAAATTAGATGTTTCTTATTTTGAGAGAGATATATTTTTAGACAATATAAAAGATCAAAAATCTATAGAAAAGCAATTAGAAAAGCTCAAAGTTGTTGCTTTAGAAAAAGGATATGCAATAGGGATAGGGCATGTAGGGGCAGAAGGGGGCACTATTACAATCAATGGCATAAAAAATATGGTTCCTGTTTTAGAAAGAGAAGGAATTGAATTTATAAATATATCAAAGCTAAAAAAATTAATAGAAAATGATAATAGGTAAGAATGAGAAAACATACCAATGAATTGACAAAGTGGAATAAAATGCTATAATGAGGGTGGTATAACAATTGAATAAAACGTGTAATGATTTAGGGAAAAGGGTGAAAAACCCTTGCTGTAGTCGCAGCTGTAACCGGATATGAGGATTAGAATATGCCACTGTCTATAGATGGGAAGGCCTAATTTAAAGATGACCCGGAAGTCAGAAGACCTGTCTTTACATGCTTCAGAAATCCTCCGACTTAGAGGAGAAGAAGGTATATAAATATAATAATATGAGAATTTACATTGGAAAACCCAATATTTTCAAATTATAAAAATTAAGTATATCTGAATCATCTTTCAAGTTGGAAGATGATTTTTTATTTTTTATGAAAGGGGAATATTGAATGAAGAAAATAAGGTTAATCTTTTCTTTGTGGATGATTATGATCCTTATGATGACGAATTTAGGATGGAGTTATGCAGAGGAAGAAAAAGAAGGAACGAATGTAGTCGTAATAGATGGTGTCACCTATAAAAACTATAAAGGTCCTGTTCAAGGAGAAATCAAATATAAGGAAGGTAGACCAGCAAGTCAAAATTCGAAGATACGTAAAGCATCTGGAGATATTGAAAGCCCTTATCATGTGGATTTAGTAGTAACTACTGATTTTGGACATAAAAAAGTCTATGCAAAAAATGTGGGCCTTGTAAAAGATGAAGTGGGGATGGAAGTATTATTTAGAAACTTAGATATTCAAACAGCCTATGGAGGGGGATTTGTCAATTCTATTAATGGTATTGAATCAAAGTTTACATTTTATACAGGAAAGAATCGAAAAAAACAAGATTGGTTTTATTGGGTAAATGGAATTTTAGCACCAGTAGGAGTAGCTGAATATAGACCACATTCTGGGGATGTGGTTTGGTGGGATTATCATGACTGGGGGACAACTATGTTTGCACCAGCTGTTATTGGTTCTTATCCTCAACCCTTTAAAAGTGGATCTTTTGGAAAAAATCCAGGAACGGTTATTATGTATACAGATGATTATAAAGATGAAGCGAAGAAGCTAAAGGAAAGTCTTATAAAACAAGGTGTTAAGCAAATAGATTTATCAGCCTATAATCCAAAGGTTTTAGAAAAACCAAAGAAATACTATATTCTATTAGGACCATGGGATCAATTGGCAAAAAACAGTAAATTAATCAAAGATATCAATAGAAAAAATAAATTAATAGGTACTTATGTGAAATTTGAAGGAGAAAAGGTAAAAGCTTTAGATTTTAAAGGAAAAACTAGATCTTCTTATGGGCATGCGGGTGCTATTTATGCCTATGCACCTGGAATAGGAAGTGTTCGTCCTATATGGATGGTTACAGGAACAGATGATGAAGGGGTAAAAAAATCGTTAGATGTATTACTTAATCAACCAAAGGCTATAGACAAACATTTTAGTGTAGTCGTATCAAAAAACGGAATAGAAAATGTACCATATAGTCATTAAAGGATGTGAAAATATGAAAAAAATAAGTGTTTTTTTGAATCTACTTATTTTCATCGTTTGCTTTTCTATTGTAGGACAAGCACAAACCCTTAATATGGATTTTAATATAGAGACTGGCTTTGATGGGAAGTGCAAATTAGGGGGCATGAATCCAGTAAAAGTTATGTTAACTACTAAAACAGACCCTGTTAAAGGGGCTTTGAAAATTATCATAGGAGAAAGGGTATATACTCATCCTATAAATTTAGCAGAAAATACAAAAAAAGAAGTTGCTTTTTCTATTCCTGTTCTAAAAGGGAATGAAGAGATTATAGTAAGTATTGAAAGAGACGAAGAAATTATACAAAATGAAAGTTTATCTTTAGAGGTATTTCCTGAAGATACAGTGTTCATAGGGGTTTTAAGTGAACAACCTGAGAATTATTATGGAATAAAGGAAATAAAGAACGATTTATTTGCAGATAAAAATATAGAAGTGATCAAACTAAAGGATACAATGACATATCCTTTAAAGGAATTAGAAAATTTTAATTTATTACTCATAGATAACTTTCTCATAGAGAATTTATCTAGTGAAACACAAGAAAACCTAAAAAAATGGATTGCTCATGGGAACATTGTACTCATTGGCAAAAACCAATATGCTTATAAGAATTTAACAGGGATATTTGAAGGAATAGAAGAAAAGCAAAATATAGGGGATGGATGGGTCATTCCGGTGAAGGATTTTAATGATATAGAAGCTATTGGCAATAGAATAAATCAAAATATGACTTTCTGTGGCATCAATAAAGTAGTCAATATAAATGAATTTGAGAAAAGAATCAATGCTTCGAAAAATATTTATGGGGCAGTAGATCATTTATTAAACCCTACATACAAGAGGGTATTCTTTTTAGTATCCTTTCTAGTGATCTATCTACTTTTATTAGGTTTATTTATGTTTTTTGGAAAGAAACAATGGATTTTTCCAATGCTCATTATAAGCTTTTCCTTTATATTTTATGGATTTTCTTTTATAGGAGGATTTGCTCCTTGTAAGGTTGTTAGCGCAGCTATAAAAATAAATCATCATGGAGTAGATTCTTATAAATTTACGAGTCTTTATCCAGATAAAAAAGAGAATATGTCTTTTGAATTTGTGAACGATGATTTTATAGATGTATTGGGTAGTACAGATTATATACTTGACCCAATTAATCAAGTAGTAAATTATTCTATGAATGAAGAAGAACAATTAGAAGAAAAGGAGCCTTATTCTTTATATAGAGAAGAAACACGATTTGGAGAAAATTCTCCTATGATTCTTAGTTTAGAAGGAGATTCGTTAAAAGGGCAAATAATAAATCCTATGCCAGAAACAATGTACAATTGTTTTTTACTTTTAGGGGATACTGTTATTTCTTTAGGAGATTTGGATGGGAAAGAAAAGAAGTCTATCGATTATCAACTAGATAATAATCTAAAGCTACTAGGTGATTATAATTATCTTGAAAAAATTTATGAAGTAGCAAATTTAAAGGATTATGAAAGCCCAATGTTTGAATATTATTTTTATCACATGGATCAGTCTCCATACAATGGACATGTCTTCGGATTTAGTAAGGATATGGAAAAAGTGAATAGCAATGGTCAACAGGAAAAAGCAAAAGAAATGATATTAAATGTATTTGATGTAAAGTTAAGCAATAAGGAAAAGGTTTATATGCCTTGTGAGTTCGTTAAGCCTATTGTAAGCTGTGAAGAAAATGAAGAAAAAGAAGAAAAAAGAGAATATATTTTAGAAGAAGGAAAAGAAATAAGTGTATATTATTCTATACCTAAAGGCTTGAAGGTAGAAGAAATCAATCTCTATACAAAGGTTGATGGGGGAAAAATAATTTTAGAAGTTTATAATCAAGATATGAAAGTATGGGAGGCACTAACTTCTGAAAAGCTTACAAAGGGTTATGTAAGAAAGTATATTGAAAAAGCACCTCTCATGATCAAAATAAAGGGGAACGGAAGAATCATTCTTCCTCAGCTTGATATAAAAGGAAGAAAAGGGGAAGTGGGTGGAGTAGATGCTTAAACTTCTACACATAAATAGAAAAAACAAAGGTTTCGTTTTGTCATATGTATCCATTTTAAGTATGGTTCTATTAGGATATCTATTTATGATTGCTATGAGAGTAGAGGGGTATCAACCAGAAATTTATGAAAGAGGATATATGTATTTTATGGCTGTATCCTTTTTATTAGCTACAATGATCCTTCCTTTATGGGAAATAAAAGAGAATGATTATCTAAAGGGATTTGTAGATTTATTGTTCTTTACCTTTTCTATTATACCTCTTGTTTTAATATTATTGATGGTAGGACAAATTAGTAAAGCCCATATGGTTTTACCTCTTTTGATTCAAATTTTATGGGGAATAGTTATTTTAAGTATGAAAAATCTGTTGAATGGTTTTAAGTTACATAGTACGCTAAGAGCTTTTTCATTGGTGATCTTTAACTTTTTTGTATTGATTTTTAGTACTATTTACTTATTTTTTTATAGTCAATATGCAAATCTTGTCATTACCACTATTTTTGATAAAGATATTCCAAATATGTTTTTCTTAAATCCCTTAGTATCATTAACAGGAATTTTATATGAACAAATGGGTGGTGGCAATCAAATGGGAAATACGCCTTTAATCATATGTTTTGTATTTTGGGGAATTATTTCAAGTAGCATGATCTACCTATCGAGTAGAAGGTCAAAAGACCAAGGGGTGTAGGGTATGAAAAATGTAGATATGATTTTAAATAAACTTCGTAATAAAATTTGGATAGAGGAAATCTTAAAGAACATGATCAATGGATTTTGTATTTCGAGTATCATTTTTTTTAGTTTTGTTACTATAGCACATTTTTTTCCTATAGTTTATGTATTAAAAAAATCTGTTCTAATGCTATTGATCCTGATGGGTTTAAGTGTATGTGTAGGCTTTTTTAGAAGACCAAGCATACAAAAAACTGCAGTTATTGGGGATGAATTAGGACTTAAAGAGCGACTTGTTACTTATTTAGAATATAAGAATGAAGATAGTGCTATGATAGAAAATTTTAAAGAGGAGCTTTCTAGTACTTTGGGAGTTTTTGATTTAGTGAAAGCATATAAGATCAAATTATCAATTAAGAGAATTTTAATCAATTTTGTAGTATGCATTTTAGCTATTGGGATTTATTTTATTCCTTCTTCATCTATGAATGTAGCAACGAATCAAGAAATGATTCATAAAGAATTAAAAGAAGAATCGAAAAAGATTCATGAATTAAAAGAAAAGATTAAAAATGATTTAGAAGATGAAAACTTAAATATGGAACAAAAGGAAAAAATCATTTTAACACTAGAAAAAACGGAAGAAAAATTAAAAAGTAGCTTCGATTATGATGAAGGTGCAATAGACGTTATGGATGCTCAGAAAAAAATAAAAGAAATGAATAGTGAGAATTTAGGGAAAGAATTAAAAAGCTTAGTAGGAGCATTTGACGGGATCGGACAAAAAGAATCTATAAAAGATGCTTTTGCATCAGGAGATGTAGAAAAAATAAACCAACAGCTGAAAAGCAAGTTTTTTTCTAAAGAAGAGCAGAAAAAAATCATTGAGAATATGAACGAAATAGAAAAAAATTTAGGAAATCAAGAGATGAAGAAGGAATTACTAAACAAGATGAAAACAACTATAGAAGAAGAACCTACAGGAGAAAGGCTTGCTAAAGCATTAGAAGATATGAAAGAGACTAAAAAATTAAAGCAATTGGCGAAAGAGACAGAAAGTAAATTAAATAGCATGAAGGAAAGACTTTTAGCAAAAGGAGATGAAGGATTTAAAGGAATTTCAGGAGAAGAAAAAGCTTCTGATTTTGCAAAGGGTCAAAATGAAGATACCCAAAATGGAGAAATGACCCATCAAAAGGGAAATGAAATAGCCCAAGGAGATAGAGGAAATCAACATATGGAAAATGCAAATGGTTTAGGGGGAAGCAATGGTACGAATTTTGAAAATGAAAATGCTACAGAAAAATTAGGAAAAGTAGAAAGACAAGAGAATGCCACAAGACTAGGAAAAGACAAAGAAGATGCTTCTTTTGTAAAAGCTTCATGGCAAAAGGACGGAAAGTTTACTGATAAAGAATCAGATCAAGCCATGGCACAAAGAGGAGAACATGAAGCTTTGGACGTTTTACATGGAAAGTTTCAAAAACAGGGAATGGAATATATAAAAAAGCAGCAAATACCCTTATCTCGAAGGGAATTGGTACTAGCATATTTCAATAAGCTGAATGGAGGAGCAGAAAATGGAGAAACAAACCATTAGCAATTTTTATGATGATTTTGAAGAGATTGTAAGAGAAATAAAAAAGCAGATTGTAGGACAGGATGAAATTATTAGAAAAGTACTCATTGGGATTATAGCAGGTGGAAATATACTGATGGAAGGAACACCAGGTCTTGGAAAAACCGTTTTAGTAAAGACTTTCTCAAAGGTATTAGATTTACCCTTTTCAAGGATTCAATTTACTCCTGACTTGATGCCTGCTGATATAACAGGAACAGAGATTATTAACAAAAATGCAGAGGGATTAGCTTTTCAATTTGAAAAAGGACCTATTTTTAGTTCTTTGATTTTAGCAGATGAAATCAATCGAGCTACACCTAAAACTCAGAGTGCTCTTTTAGAAGCCATGCAAGAAAAAACAGTTACTATTGGGAAAAATACTTATAAGCTAGAGGAACCTTTCTTTGTTTTGGCAACAGAAAATCCTTTAGAGATGGAAGGAACCTATTCTCTTCCAGAAGCACAATTAGACCGATTTATGTTCAAATTAAATATTGATCTACCAGAGATGGAGGATTTATTTAAAATTATAGACTTAACAGTAGATGAAGAAAATGAGCCCAATATCGAAAAAAGAGCAACGAAAGAAAAAATATTAGCCCTTAAGAAAATGGCTATGAAGGTTCCCGTAGCAGCAAATGTAAAGGAAAAGGCTATAAAAATCATGCTCAGTACCCATCCAGATAGAAGTGAAATAGCCTTAGTAAAGGATTATGTAAAGTGTGGAGCCAGTCCTCGTGGTATACAAGCCATTGTTGCAGCTGCTAAAGTAAGGGCATTATCAGAAGGCACATTTCATGTTTCATTAGAAGATATCTATGCAGTAGCTGTTCCTTGTTTAAGACATAGAATTTTTCTTAACTTTAAAGCAATGGCAGATCAGGTAGATACGGATAGGATTATCAAGGAAATATTGAAGAAGGTGAAATAGCTTGGATGCTTTTTTGAACAAAATAGAAAATTTGAAGATTTTACCAAAAGGAAGACTTGTAAGAGGAGGAAAAGGGAACTACAAAGGGAAAGGCTTTGGCAATTCATTAGATTTTTATGGACATAGAGAGTATCTTTTAGGAGATGATATTCGAAAAATTGATTGGAAAGCTTATACAAGAACGGAAAAGTTTTATGTAAAAGAATTTACGGAAGAACGGCAAATGCATGTAAATGTCATATTAGATAGTAGTGCTTCTATGGATTTTGGATATCCTAATAAATGGGAGATGGCGAAAAAATTTGCTTTAGGCATGAGCTATTTGACACTAAAACAAAATGATCATTTGAGCTTTTATGTCTTAAATGATGCATTAAAAAGCATTCAAAAAAATGTAAAGGGAAAGGAATATTTCTACGAATTATTAGAAATTATTTCTCAAAATCAACCTAAGGGAATTACAGATTTTAGCAATATTTCACGAGTAGATGGTTTTATGTCTGGGATTACCTTTATTATTTCTGACTGTTTTGGAAAGGGATTAGAACAAATATTAGATCTTTTATGTTTAAATGAGCAGGAAGTTATTTTAATCCATGTATTATCCCCAGATGAATTAAATCCTAATCATGAAGAAGAATTAAAGCTTGTTGATCTAGAAACAGGAGATATAAGAAGAATTCATTTTAACGATAGAGTAAAAGAGATCTACATAAGAAAAATGAAAGCATTTATTACTGCTTGTAAAAATATTTGTACATCTAGAGAAGTAAGATATGCACTTGCCTCGACAGATGAATATCCTACTAAAATTATGACCAATTTGTTGGGAGGGGTTTAAATGAAATTTTTAAACCCTTTAGGGTTACTTCTTGGATTGTTATTATCTTTGATTATTCTTCTATATTTTAAAAAGAAACAAATTATAGAGAAAAAAGTTTCAAATATTGTTATTTGGGATGAAGTCATCAAGGAAGTAGAAGGAGTAAAGTCAAGAAAAATCAACAAATATCTATCCTTGATCCTTCAGTTAATCATAGGAGGATGCATTGTCCTTAGCTTTGCAAAGCCCTTATGGGTAGAGGATTTTAAAGGAGAAGAAATTACCTTTGCTATTGACTGCTCTATTACCATGAAATCAGTAGAAAATGGGAAAACTCATTTTCAAATGGCAAAGGAAAAAATAGAAAATCATATTGAAAATTTAGATGATGAAAAAAGAATTAATATTGTTTTATGTAAAAACAGTAGTAGTATTTATCTCAAGGATGCCAAAAAGGAAGAAGCAAAAAAGGCTATTGAAAGCTTAGCTTGTAGTAATGAAGGGTTGAATATAGATTATGCTAGGGAAACTTTAAAAAGCTTATCAGGAGAGAAGATTATTGTTACGGATAAGGATTTATCGTTAGGAAGTCATAGGATCAAGGTGGGGAATAAATTTGAAAATGTAGGAATCATCCATGCAAACTATGATTACTACACAGATACAATACTTTGTAGAATAAAAAACTATGGAAAAAGTAAAAAAGAGGTATTGGTTGGACTTTATGATGATCAAAAAAGAGATCTCAAGGGTATAAGCTTAGATTCAAAAGAGGAAAGGGATGTGAGCTTTCAAGGATTGAAAGTGGCTAAAAATTGGACACTAAAAATAGAGAATGAAGATGTATTAAAAGAGGATAATGTATTTATTGTGAATTTAGGAGAAGACCATAAAAAACAAGTGCTCTTTATTGGAGAAAATGTATTTTTGGAGAAAGCGCTTCTTAGTGTTCCTTTTATCCATGTAGAAAGAGAAAGAAACAAAGAACCTATCAATAAAAGTTATGATTTATACATTGTAGAAAAAGAAGGAGAAGCACAAAAACTACCTGAAAGTGCGAATATTTGGTACATAAATCCAGATGTTGAGCATATAGATGGAAAAATGAAGGTAGCAGCAATGATAAAGGCGATAGATAGTCCTTTTTCAAAAGATTTAGATATGACAAAAGTATATACAAAGCCTATTTCGTATTTAAAAGACCAAGAGGGGTATAGTACAATCCTTCAAGCAAATGAAAAACCTATTATGATTTATGGGAAAGAAAAAATGCAAAAAATCATTTATGGAAGTATTGATTTTAATAAAACTAATTTGGTCATGATGCCAGATTTTCCAATATTTATTGAGAATATCATGGATTGGTTTTTTGATGGTGGAAAAATCAATGTTTTAAATAATCCTCCACCAAAACTTGTAGTTGGGGAAATAAAAGATATAGAAGAACCAAAAGAAATTAGAAAAAATTTAGAAAAAGATTTCACAACACTTTTAGCGGGGTTGGCACTTCTTTTCATGATTATGGAATGGGAGGTGTACAAACGTGCAGCTTAATGGAAATATAGATATAAAATATATAATCCTCTTCATTGGAATATTTATTTACTATTTTCTACAAGCCCTTAAATTATATAAAAATTTTTCTAAAAAGAAATTTTGTATTTGGGCATCTTTAAGATTTTTAGCATTGACTTGTTTGATGCTTGTCATGATCAAAGCACAAATTATTTATACGAGTCAAAATACAACGACTCTTTTTGTAGTAGATCAATCCTTAAGTGTAGAAAAGCAAAAGAATCAAATTGAAAGCTATATCAATGAACAAATAAAAGAAAAAAGGGGGAAGGATGATTTTGGTATTATTACCTTTGGGAAAGAGCCTATGATAGAAAATCCTATTACAAAGGAATTCAATCATATAAAGTTTGAAACCCAAGTGGAGAAGAATTTTACAAATATAGAAAAAGCGTTATCCTTTGCGACAGATTTTTTCCCGGGAAATACCAACAAAAGATTGGTTCTTTTTACAGATGGTAATGAAAATATGGGGAAAACAGAAAATATTTTAGGCAAAATGAAAGAAAAAAATATAAATAGCTATATTTACCCACTGAAAAATAAAAACAAAAAAGATGTACAGCTCACAGATTTAAAAATTCCTGAGAATATTCACAAGGGAGAGATAGTTCCTGTAAGTGCTATAGTAGATGCAAATATAGAAACAGAAGGAACACTTTATCTTTTCAAAAATGAAAATAAAATTTTAGAAAAAGGTATAAGAGTCAATAAGGGAAATAATAGTTTTACTTTTCATGTTCCTATAAAAGAAGAAAATATAGATTTTAGAGGAGAGATCAAATTCAAAGAAGATTTTAATCCTAACAATAATATTTTGACAAGGACCATTTTAGGAAAAGAAGAGACGAAGGTTCTAATCATAGGAAAAAAAGAAGATACAAAAAACTTAGAAGGGGTACTGAGTAGCTTAAATATAGAGTATCAAAAGAATTCACCAAATGAAGTGGTAGATACCCTAAAGTTTTTATCAAAGTTTGATGGTTTCTGTTTAGTGAATGTTTCTCATAAAGATCTATCAAAAGACTTTGAAAAAAACTTGGATATTTGTGTAAAAGAGCAAGGAAAAGGACTTATAGTAGTAGGGGGAGAAAAAACTTTTGCATTAGGGGAATACAAAAATACAACTCTTGAAAAAATTCTTCCCGTGTCCTGTAGGATGAAGGGAAATAAAAAGCAACCGAATACAGGCTTGGTTCTTGTTATTGATGCATCAGGGAGTATGGAGGATGAAAGCTATGGAGTTAAAAAGCTTGAAATGGCAAAGGAAGCTGCACAAAGGTCTATAGAAGTTTTAGAAAGGGACGATTATGCAGGAGTTCTTGCTTTTTCAGATCGAGTAGAGTGGGTTGTACCCTTTGAAAAGGTAGAGGATAAAGAAAAAATAAATGA
The DNA here is from genome assembly GCA_025210525.1 of Marinisporobacter sp. Classification (GTDB taxonomy): domain Bacteria; phylum Bacillota; class Clostridia; order Peptostreptococcales; family Thermotaleaceae; genus Crassaminicella. The sequence goes on along the minus strand of JAOARP010000063.1, from coordinate 103,115 downwards.
AAAAATCGGAAAACTTGCCTCCAAGGGAGGTACCCTTATAAAGCCTGCACTCAGTCAAAGTTTAGAAAAATTAAAAGGGATCGATACAAAAGTAAAGCATATGATTTTACTTACAGATGGACAAGGAGAAAAACAAGGGTATGAATCTTTAATAAATACTATGAAGGAAGAAAAAATAACTGTTTCTACAGTGGCTTTTGGGAAAGATGCAGATACCCATCTTTTGAGAGATTTAAGTCAGCATACAGATGGTAGATATTATTTTGCTAAAGATTTTCATAGTATACCTGAAATATTTGCTAGAGAAACTTATCTTGCTACTAAAAAATATTTAAATAACCGAGTATTTGATCCCCAAATTGTTAATGAAGCAGAATTTTTCCGTGAGAATAGGGTTCCTAGCTTAAAGGGATATATGGGAACAGGAATAAAACAAAATGCAAAGCTTATATTAAAAAGTGATCAAGATGATCCTATCCTTGCTTCATGGAAATATGGGCTAGGGAATGTGGTCACCTTTACTTCTGATCTAAATGGAAAGTGGAGTGAAAATTGGATTTATTGGGAAGGCTTTCAAAAGTTTTGGGGAAATATGATCAACTATTGCTTATCCACATATGATGGAGAAGGAATGGCTGTGGAGATGAATAAAGAAGGAGCTAATTTAGATGTATATGTAGATACAATGTTGTTAGATTCAGATCAGATGGTTGAGATGAGTATGCAAGGGCCAGCGGATATAAAAGAAGAAATGTTATTGAATCAAATAAGGAGCGGAAAATTTACAGGAGAAGCTTTCTTAGAGAAAAAAGGAGACTATTTAGTTACTTTTAAATTAAAGAAGAATGGGGAAATAGTAAAGAAAACCACAAGAAGTATACATCTTGATTATTCCCCAGAATATGCGTTAAAGGATGCAAAAGGATTAGAAAATATTTCTTTAGCCTTAGGAGCTAAGCTTTTAGATGAAAATACGAATATATTTACATTACCTATTGAAAAGAGAAATAGATCGAATATACCTTTAGATTTCATATTATTACCATTAGCATTAATAGCGTTTATTGGGGAGTTATGGGTGAGAAGAAGATATAGATAATTAAATTTATGAAATTGTTTATTATAAAATTAAAAATATAGGGGGTAAAGGGAAAATGAAAAAAAATTCAAGAAAGTTGTTTGTATTGTTTTTAAGTATCATCATGATGCTTAGTGTATCTTTTAGTAGTGTTTATGCTACAGAATCTAAAATTTCAAGAGATGATGTAAAAAAAGCAGCAGAAAAGACGATTAAGTATTATCATGATACTTATAAAGACAAAGAGTATGCAGGAATCCTTGACTGGCCAGCATTAGGATTATTTGGCTTTGGAGAGGATGTAAGTGGACCAAAGTGGACTGTGAATGGAAAAAACGGAGCTTACTGGAGAGAACAACAAGTAAAGGAAGCAAAGCTTGAACCAAATTATTATGAAAATGCTCTAAGATCAGGAGTGAATACAGATTATCAAAGAACCATTATTGCTGTATGTGCAGCTGGGAAAGATCCAAGAAATTTTGGAGAAAAGAATCTAGTTGAAATTGAAAAAAGTACAATGCTTCCAAGTGGACATTTTGCAGATAGTGTTATGGATAATGAAACAGGAAAGCCTGTAGGAGAAGATTTAGTCAATGCTCATATATTTGGAATCATTGCTCTTCACTGTGCAGGAGAGCCTATTCCTAATAGGGATATGTGCCTTTACTGGCTTGAGGATCAACAAAATTTAGATGGTGGATTTACCTTTGATGTAAAACGATTTGATGATCCAGAAGACTACAAATTAGTTGAATCAGATGTAGATATGACAGCAGCAGGATTGATGGGTCTTGCAATATTGGGAGAAGATCAAAGCAATCCAACTGTAAAAAAAGCATTAGGTTTTTTACATAGCAAGCAGCTAGACAATGGTGGTTTTGAATCTTGGGGAACGGTTAATCCAGAAAGCTGTGCATGGACTATACAAGCCCTGACCCTAATAGGGCAAGATCCTATGGGACCTGAGTGGACGACAGAATCAGGAGATAATCCTGTGAGTGCTTTGCTTCAATTTCAAATAAAAGATGGAAGCTTTGTACATGTATTAAATGAAGAAGAAGATCTACCTATTTATAGCAATGGCATGTCAACAGAGCAAGCCCTTTATGGCATGGCAGATGCATACAATAAAAAGGGTGCTTATGATCTACTTTTTGAAAAATATAGACCAACAGCTGAAAAACATTTATTCAAGGATTTTAAGCCAGGACAATTTGCTTTTAAGGAAACAGCAGATTTAGTTTATGATTATGTAATTACTATAGATGAAAATGGAGCTTTTCAACCAAATGAGCCTGTAAAAAAAGAGAAGTTATCTAAATGGATGAAAAAGACCTTTGATTTAAAAGAAGATATTCATATAGACAAGGATACAGTTACAGGAGAAGAATTCATGGGGCTTTTAGTGAAAGCTTCAGGAGAAGAAAAGGCAGGAAATCCATCAGAAATTCTAGAAATAGCAAAACAAAAAGGATGGGTTTATCCAGAATTTGACTCTCAAAAACCAGTAAATAAAGCACAATGTGCTTGGGCTTTAGGAAAAATCAGAAATACAATCTATCAATAATTTTGCAAAACAGAAGATAATGTTACAAGAAGTTTACAAAAACTTTACAAGAACATTGCATAAATCTATAATATATGGTAGTCAACTTTAAAGATGTTGAAGAAAATGATTGGTTTTATCCCTATGTGAATGCAGTATACAAGGAAAAGATAGTAAGTGGTTTAGGTAATCAATTTAATCCAAAGGATAAAGCTACTAGAGAAATGGCAGTTGTTGTATGTATTAATGCATTAAAATTTAAGGATAATGTAGCTAAAAATTAAGATTGTTTGTAGAAAAATATATATAATAAGTAAAACTTGGATCAAGTATTGTAGGAGATTATATGGAAACTGCTAGTTGTTGTCTAGCAGTTTTCTGCATTTCCTTCAAGAAACAATTATGGAAAATTAATGTGAACGAGAGTAGTATAGTTTATAGAGGCAAAATTTTAATGTTCATCAAAAGTAAAACAGTGCTATATTAATATTTATGACTACAGTATATAAGGAGGTTTATCATGAACAAACAATACAAAGGATTTTGCTCATGGAGTGGAGGAAAGGATTCTTGTCTATCTCTTTATAGAGCTATGAAAAAAGGTATAAAAGTAGAATATTTATTTACTATGTTCAAAGAGGATGGTTTAAGATCTAGAGGACATGGACTAAAGCCTGAAATTATCAAAAAGTATGCAGAACTCTTTGATATGAATCTTGTTTATGGAAAAGCTACATGGGGAGAGTACGAAGAAATCTTTAAAGAGAAGATGTCTTATTTAGAAAATAAAGGTATAAATATAGGAATATTTGGTGATATTGATCTCATTGATCATAGAGAATGGGTCGTAAAGGCTTGTAGTCATACAAATATGGAAGTTTATCATCCCTTATGGCAGGAATCAAGAAGAAAGATCATAGAGGAATTTGTAGATGAGGGATTTAAATCTATCATTGTTACTTTAAATGGAGATTTAATGCCTAAGGAATATTTAGGAAGGGTTTTTGATAAAAGCTTAATACAAGAATTTAAAGATTTAGGCATAGACCCTTGTGGAGAAAATGGAGAATTTCATACAGCGGTCATAGATGGACCTATATTTAAAACGCCATTAAAGTTAAAGCAAAAAGAAATGATTAAGATTCAAAACTACTGGATGCTTGATTTAGAGTTAGAATAAGGAAAAGGAGTGAAGTCATTGAAACAAATAGCCGTTTATGGAAAGGGCGGTATTGGAAAGTCCACGATTTCTTCAAATTTATCTGCTGCCCTTGCCATGAAAAATCAAAAGGTACTTCAGATAGGGTGTGATCCGAAGCATGATTCTACAAGACTTTTATTAAGAGGAGAAAAGATTACTACAGTTCTTGATTATATCAAGGTTACAGCACCAGATCAATGGAGACTTGAGGATGTATTGTTCAAAGGATATAAAGGAGTGGATTGTGTTGAAGCAGGAGGGCCAAAACCAGGAGTTGGCTGTGCTGGAAGAGGGATTCTTACTACCTTTGATTTATTAGAAAAGCTAGATATAAAAAAATTAGAGCACGATCTGATTATCTATGATGTATTGGGAGATGTAGTATGTGGAGGCTTTGCGGTGCCTATTCGTCATGAATATGCAGATGTTGTATATATTGTAACTTCTGGAGAATTTATGGCTATCTATGCAGCAAACAATATCTTAAAGGGAATTAAAAATTATGATGAAGGGTTAAAAAGAGTTGGAGGAATCATTTTTAACCAAAGGGGGATAGAAGGGGAAAATGCACGAATCAAGAAATTTGCAGAGAGTGTTAAATTACCTATATGCGAAATTTTCCCAAGGAGCGATGAGTTTACAAAAGCTGAAAAAATGGGGGTTCCTTTAGTAGAAATGGAGCATTCTTCTATAGCTACGAAATTTTTAAATTTAGCAGAAAGAATTGTTAATCATGAGGACTTGCATGAAGCTTGTCCTCTTACAGATGAAGAACTTGAAAAACAGGTGCTAGGAAACAAAATGAATGTATATAAAAATAAACATATAGAAAGCTTTACAAAAAAGGAAAAACAAATTGAGAATAGAAAAGAGAAGGATAAAGAGAATTTAAAACCTAATCAATTTTTCTCAAAAAATGTATTAATGAGAGAACCTCTTCATGGATGTGCTTTCGCTGGTGCTGTAAATATAGCTGTACAAATACAGGACGCCATAACCATTGCCCATGGACCAAGAAGCTGTGCCCATATTACTTATCAAGCCATTACCTCTACAGGAAGAAGAAGCCTTTTTGAAAGAGGAGCTTTAATGAATAGTCAAATTATCCCACCTCTTGTAAGCTCAGAGATGAATGAAGGGGTTATGGTATTTGGAGGAATAGAGGAGCTTAAAAACAAAATCAATCATCTGAAAAAATATGACCCTTCTGCTATGTTTGTAGTCACTACCTGTCCTTCTGGGATTATTGGAGATGATGTAGAAGTTACGAGAGCTATGGGAAATACAAATCAACCTATTATTCCCATCAAAACAGATGGAAATATTACAGGAGATTTTTTACAGGGAATGATCAATGCCTATATTGAAATAGCAAGGGGGCTTATTAAAAAGGATATAAAGGAAAAAGAAGATACGGTAAATATTATTGCTGAAAAATCTATTGCAAAAAATACAGAAACGAATTTTGAAACCATGAAGAAGCTATTAGCAGCTATGGATATTGGGATTAATTGTAGGTTTATTTGTAGGACAACGGTTCAAGATATTCAAAACTTTTTAAAGGCAAAGGTAAATATATTAGCTTATGAGGATTATATGGGAAGAATGATGAAAAACTTTTTACAGGAAGAATATGATACAAACTTTTTAGAAAGTCCATTTCCTGTAGGCTTTTCAGAAACGAAAAATTGGCTATATAAAATAGCTGATACCTTTGATAAAAAAGAAAAAGTTCATCCTGTGATTGAAGAATACGAAAACCTTTATGAAGAAGAAATTGAAAGAATAAAACCTTATCTAAAAGGGAAAAAGCTGATGATTGTTACTTATAATCATCATATTGACTGGATACTTGAAGCGGCTTTAAAGCTTGAAATGAATATTGTTAAGCTATGCATACTCAATTTTTCTCAAGAAAATCTTTTTAAAACAAAATTTGAGGGTCGATTTGAAATTGAACTAAGTTATGATCAAAATAAGAGAAGTGAAGATATCGAGGCTTTAAGCCCTGATATTGTGATTTCCAATTATACTTCTAATGCTTTAGATGGAGCAGCTATGACGGATACCATCCCCCTTTGTCCAGATGTAGGATTTTTCAGTGGATTGAATTTAGCAAGAAGGTGGGCAGGACTTTTTAAAATGAATTTAAGGGAAGGGTGGAAAGAAGATGAAGGATTATTTTCAAAATATTATGCCCGATAGCTTAACAGGGGCTTTATTTGCAGTGGAAGGAATTAAAGATGCAGCAGTGATTCTTAATGGACCGACTGGATGCAAATTTTATCATAGTGCCATATCAGATTATCAATTTCCAAGGGAATTATCCTTTGATCCATTAAATTATCCAGAAGAATTTTATTTTGGGCAACCTAGAATTCCATGTACCTACCTTGATGGATATGATTATGTTTATGGTTCAAGTGAAAAATTAGAAAAGATGTTAAGAGATATAGAAGGAAAGGGGCACAAATTAGTAGCTGTAGTGAATTCTCCAGGAGCAGCTTTGATTGGAGATGATTTGAATCGCTTTTTAAAAAATGAAGTAAAAGATACCCTATGCTTTTCAATAGAAAGTACTGGTTTTTCAGGGGAGTTTGGAGATGGTTTTCAGAAGGCAGTGATCAAAATATTAGAAGCAGTTCCGATGAAGCCTAGAAAAGTTATTCCAAAGAGCGTGAATCTTGTAGGCATATCTATCAACAACAAATATTATGAAGGAAATATAAAAGAAATTGAAAGGCTTTTGAAGCTTTGTGGTATCAGGGTGATCTCTACTCTTTGTGCAGGAGATGATTTTGATACTATAAAAAATAGTAATCAAGCAGCTTTAAATGTTATATTATATCCAGAATATGGCTTAGAACTTGCTAAATGGATGGAAAAAGAATACCATATGCCCTATGTATTTTGTAAAGATGGCGTACCTATTGGATTTGAAAGCACGGAAAATTTTATAAAAAATATATGTGAAAAGCTAGGCGTAGATCCTTTTTATTCACTAGAAGAAATACAAAAGGCAAGGGCAAGAAGCTTTTTATACCTATCTAGATTCAATTCTCTTACGGGACTACCTAAGGGAGCATCCTTTTCTATTAAGGGAGAAGGTTCTGTTGCATATGCTATGACAAAGTGGCTTTATAGCTATTTAGGAATGATTCCAGCATCTATTCAGCTATTAGGAAGTAATGACAAAAAAATCAAAGAAAAATTGTATGCTTTTTTAGAGAAAATAGGATTTGAAGATACACTTGAAAGCAATATTTATTCAAAAGATGCAGAGATAGTTTTTGCAGATGGAAATACTATTGCGCAGCTTAGGCTAAAGAATAAAAGCTTCACAGGTGTTGAAATTGGATTGCCTTCTTTAGGATATATAGATATAACCCCTAAAGCCATGATGGGCGTAAAAGGCGCATTGATGTTTGTAGAGCAGGTAATCAATGGATTACAATTTTCACAATAAATGATCATTGGAAATGGATAGAGATGTAAAAGAATGACGAATTATGTAAAACGATTGTGGAAGGAAATATATATGAAATAATTGACATCATATGTAAAACAGTATAAAATTTAACAGTGTAAGGAAGAAATTTGTTTTTTTCATAAATATTCATCAAAATTGAATACATAGCTTTTAGGTTCTTTTATCTTAAAGATAAGAGGTGAAAAGGGAATCAGGTGAAAATCCTGAACGGTCCGGCCACTGTAAATGGAGAGTGATCCTTCAATATGCCACTAGGAAACTGGGAAGGTGAGGGAAAGCGTTTGATCTATAAGTCAGGAGACCTGCCAAAGGCTTTAGGTATACATCCTTCCGAGGAAAGGAGCGGTACTATATGAGATTCGTTTATGATGCTTTAAACGAGCTAAGATTAGTATATGATCCCTGTCTTCATTGGAAGATAGGGATTTTTAATTTTACACCAGGTTGACCTCTAGTAAGATCATATTATTTGAAAAATCTTTGATATGCATATGGGGTAGGGGGAAATTCATTTGAATAAAGAAAATATAAAGGTGAATGTAAATCAAAAGGAAAAAAATCTTATTGAATTAATACGTGGAACTGAATATGGTGAAATTCGTATTATTGTACAGGATAAATATCCAATAAGAGTAGAAGAAATAAAGAAATCAATCAAGTTATAAAAACTTTATAAAAAATATAAAAAGTTAGAGCTGACTAGAAAACTAGAGGCACTACCTATTATTGGTGGTGTCTCTTTATGTTTTTGTAGGAGTTTTGATCAAAGAAGAATCTAGTATGTATTGAACTAGGGGGTTAACTTGGAAAATATTCAGAGAAATATTTCAATAAATAAAAATTTAAAGGAGGACAAAAGAATGAAAAAAGTATTTTCGTTGATGTTAGTATTAACACTTGTTTTAGGACTTGCAGGGGTACAAGCCTTTGCAGCCGGAGGAATTGAGGATATTACTTTTAATGATGCTAATAAGTTTACAGTAAGTGTAAGAGCAGGGCAACAAATTAGCTATGAAGTAAAGGGTTTGGTAAAGAATGCTGCAGGAAATTATGAAAAAATAGATATTACAGATGCACAGAACATTCATTGGACCACTTCTAATTCATCTATAGTAAGACTTGGAAGTACATCAGGAAAAACAGCAATTGTTAGAGCTGGAAGACAAGGAAAAGCTACGATTACAGCAACTTATAATGGTATGTCTATTGAGAGTCATGTAACTGTAATGCCTAAAACTAGTACAGCAACAGTAAAAAATGTAAATATGAAAGTGATCTTCCCTAGTAAAGACAAATTACAAAATCCAAGTCAAGTAAGTGACAATGAATTATTAGATAATATTGATGTGACGATCCCACAATTAACTAACTTTTCATTAAAGGATATTTATGGACAAGGATACAATGATTCTGCTGTAATGAAGGATAAAGTAACTGCTATGCATGCATTTTTATATGCTTTAGAGGAAAAATGCGATCCAGAAGGACATACTGATGGTTGGGATTGGGTAAGAGAAAATGTTACAGTTGGTTATAGTGGTAACTTTGTTTCAAAGGTTGGGGTTTATGAAAACTTTGGAATGACTGGATGGATGTATAAAGTAAACAATGTATTACCTATGGTTGGAGCTGCTCAATATGAACTAAAAGATGGAAACCAAGAAAAATGGGCATTTACTACTTGGGGTGAAGAGTGGTAAAAATAACAAGAATCTAAAAAACATCTCTGAATATTTTTCTTTCTAGGAGAATTAGCTATCTAATTCTCCTAGAGTTATTTCAGTAAGGGGGCGTATAAAAATCATGAAAATAAATAAAAAATTTTTCAGTTTTTTATTAGTAGTATTAATGATAGCTACAACTATTTTTCTATCATTTGCAGATGGTATTCACATAGAACCTAAACAAGATACATATCGTTCAGGTCAGACAATTAAGCTAACAGCAGAAGATGGCAAAGATGGACATATGAAATGGTATGAAATAGATGAAAATGGCGAAAAACATGACTGGGGTGGAACAGGCAAAGTAGTAGATAATCATTTGCGTAGGGACTTCAATGATACAGGAGAAACTGTTACGACAGTAGTTTATGCAGTATATGAGACGGTTAGTGGTTCTGTATACCAATCAGTAGAGATACCTGTTGAACCAGATCCTAAACCTTTAGAATTAGTAGATATGTACCCTAAAGATGGCTCTATTGGGCTAAAGACAGATACTGAATTTAGTCTTATATTTAATCAGCCTGTAGAATTCAATGAAAAGTATGAAAGTTTTTCTGGGGAGCAAGTATATATTCCATATTATGATAAAGAAGGCGAGTGGATAGGATCATATCCTAATTATGATGCCGAAGTTAAGCATAAGTTAATATTTAGTGATGAAACACCAGAAAAAGTTACCATACAAATATGTGATGAAGAAGGAAAGCCTATTGGATTAAAGGAAAATTTTGAATACAGTATAATTCCTAGTTGGGGAGCTATTCAAGCAAAAACAATGAATCCTTATTTGAAAGATGATTATTATACCAATAAAGATATCCAATGGTCGAGTATTAACACATTTCAAATCCCTCAAACTATTGAGATCAATCCACCTAATAAAACCATATACACAGGGGAAAGTTTCCAATTAAGCCTTACAGCAGTAGATGATAAAGGAAAAAATATAGCTGATTATCAACCTGCATGGGGAACAAGTAATCCAGGTGTGGCAATGGTTTCTCCAGAGGGTATTCTTCAGGCAAGAACTTCAGGAAAAGTAACCATCACGGCATCTGTAAAGGAGAAGGAAGGAATTAGTACTTCTATAGATGTTGAAATCAAAAAAGGAAATGAATATGGTGAAAAGATAAAAGCAGCTATTGATGGAGCGGCAAAAGTAGCATTAGATAGTCAATATAGTATGGACTGGGTTGCTTTAGGACTAGCAAGGGCTGGAAAAAGCCAAATGATTCCTAAAGATTACTTTGAAAACACCATAAAAGAATTAAAAGCAAAAGAGGTAGAAGAAGATGATAAGATTGCAGCTCCTACAGAATATGAAAGAAGAGTTTTAGGAGTTCTTGCAGCAGGAGGAAATCCAAGAAATATAGCTGGATATGATTTAGTAGAAAAAACATATAGTGGAGATTTAGAAGGACAAGGAATCAATTCTGTGATCTTTGGATTGATTGCATTAGATGCAGGCGAGTTTGATGTACCAAAGGATGCAAGGTGGACAAGAGAAAAATTAATACATAATCTATTAGATAATGAATGTACTTATACAAAGGATGAGAAAGAATTAATCGGTGGATGGGCATTAAAAACAGATGCAAATCCAAATCCACCATCAGACCCAGATATAACGGGTATGGCAATGACAGCACTTGCACCATATAATAATGATGAACATCCAAAAGTAAAAGAAGCAATAGGTAGAGCTGTAGAATATTTATCAGCAACACAACAAGATAGCGGTGGATATTTCTCTTGGAATACAGCCAATTCAGAATCTTGTGCACAAGCAATCATGGGACTTTGCACAAATGGAATCAATCCATTATCAGAAAAGTTCACAAAAAATGGAAACAACTTATTGGATGCATTATTAAGCTTTGAACTTCCTAATCATGGTGGCTTTGCTCATATGATAGTAAATGATGAGTTGAAGCTAAATGGAATGTCAAATGAACAAGCTTTATATGCGTTAGATCAATATATGTATTATCTAGAAGGAAAAGGTTCTATTTATCATTGGGGAAAAGACAATATAGCACCAACTATAAAAGTTGAAAATCTTCCAGAGGAAATCGTAAGTGAAGATGGCAAAATACAGTTTGATGTGCATGCAAAAGATAATCGTGATGGAGATATTGTGCCACAGGTGAAGTTTGACAATCAAGTGGTTCCAAAAAATGGAGCAGGAAAATATGAGATTGTTCTCAAAGAAGGTAAAAATACAATTACTGTTGTGGCAACAGATGCTTCAAATAATAAGATTGAAAAAGAATATACAATTATAAGATATAAACAAATTTATCAAGCAGGTCAAAATATTGCATTAAAGAAAAATGTACCAATAAAAATAGAAGGTATAGATGGAACAATAGATATAGACCTTGGAGCGATGAATGTAGAAAATGAAGCAGCATTAAATGTAACGGATGAGACTCAAAATGAAGCTTATCAGCCGAGTGAAGATATAGGATTAAAAGTAGCTGGGCAGATTATCAATTTTGATTTTAAAGGAATACATGTTGATGAGCAACATCCAGCTACATTGAGATTATCTGTAAAAGAGGGAATAAATCCTTCTAAAGCTTCTTTATATTATTTTAATAAAGAAACAAAAAAATGGGAGTATGTTCCTAGTGCATATAAAGAAGGAAAACTCATTGCACAGGTAACACATTTTTCTGTTTATGGAATATTAGTAGATGAAAAGGCACCAGAAAACGTTGGTGTACAAAGTAAAATGGTTGCTTCAGATAAAGTGTTACTAAATTTATCAGCAGAGGATGATTCATTAGTAAAAGAATATCAGATATTTAGAGATGATTATTCTGAAGAAGAACCTGCTATTATAGCTCGTACAAATCAATTCTTAGATGATGAAGTACAACCCAATACAAAATATCAATATAAAATCAAAGCAGTAGATGTATTTGGAAATATTTCTGATTTTAGTGAAGTACTAGAGATTACTACACCAAAGGAAGGTACTTCAGGTGAAGTCGAAGAACCGGAAGAAAAAAGAGAAAGTGTATATATACGTATAGAAGGATATGACCATACGATTTTACCAAGAACCAAAATAACAGTACCTTTATTTGATCTTACTGAGTATCTAAAAAAAGGAACAGGTGATACGGCTACAGACGAGGGGAATTGGGGAGTAGATCAATTCAAATCTCCTACAGTAGCCCATGCTATTGTAAAAGCATTAGAAAATAATGGTATACGCTATGATTTCCAAGATTATGGATGGGGATTATATATAGCTATGATTGATGGTGAAAGAGAAAAAGATCACAAAGGTATGTCTGGTTGGTTGTATAGAATCAATGATAGCTTAGCACAAGTAGGTTGCCAAGGTACAAATATAAGTGAGGACGATGAAATTGTTTGGTACTATGGAGCCTATGGATTTGATAATGTATATGCAAAAATGACTGCTGATAAAACATCTGTAGGCGTAGGTGTAGAAGTAAAAATTCATACAGATGGATATGAAAATGGATTTAGTAACAATGTATCTCCATTAAAAGATGCGACTGTTTTAGTAAATGGAGAGCCTTTTGAAATGGATGGAAAAGTAGTGAAAACGGATAGGGAAGGAAACGCTACATTGAAATTTGATGAAAATGGCATGTATGAAATTTCGTTAATTCGATATGCTGAAAGAGGCAAACGATATATAGATATCGCAAGACCTGTACCAATTAGCATTAAAGTAGGAACAGGAGAATCAAGTTCTCCTGAACAAAAGGTAGAAAATGCAGAATATAAAGAAGAAAGCAAAGTTGTTAATGATAAAAATGCCAAAGAGAGTGAAGTAGTAAAAGCAGTAGATCATGCTGCTGAGAAGTTAAGTAAAAATGCAGATGCAGTAAAATCAGAAGAAGATGCTAAAAAATTAATCAGCCATGGAAAAGACGTTTCAAAAATTATAGAAAAGGCTATAGAAAGAGTCAAAAATGAAGAAAGTGCAAAAAATATAGCCAAAGAGAGTACAAAGATTATAAATCTTCTAGGAAAATCAGCTGAAAAATTAACAAAAGAAGAAGATAAAAAGGATATCAGCAAAGTAATAGAAGACAACATAGACATCACATTAAAAGCAATGGATAAAATAAAAAATCAAACAGATCTAAATGATATTGTAAGCAATGTGATAGATAATATTAAGAACATCTCTAAAAATATTGGAGAGAAAAATGAAAAGAATATGATGAAAAAGGCAATAAAGATAGCAGAGAAAGCAGTTGAAAAAGCAACTATAAAAGAAATTGATACACAAAGAATAGTAGTAGAAAAAGAAAAGGCTATAGTAACAGTAGATAAGGGTACAATAAAAGAAATAGCTAAAAATACAGATATTACAGTAAAAGAGATCAAAAAAATACTAAAGAAAAATGGTCTTGAAAGTAAAAAGAAAATGGAAAATGAAGTAATGATTAAAATACCAAAAGCAGACCAAAAAGAAATAGAAGCTAAATTACCTAAAGAAATGATGAAAGTATTGAAGGAAAATGATATAAAACAAGCACATATTAAGACAGAAACAACTATATTTACTTTAACTCGAGATACTTTTGAAGAAAAAGATAAAGAAATTGCTTTAAGTTCAAAAGCTATTGATCGAAACGGTCTAACTACTCTTCAAAAAAATAAAGTACCAAAAGGATGCATGGTAGTAGATCTAAATGCTAAGGTTGGAGAAGAAAAGGTAAGCAATTTCAATGAACCAATCAGTGTAAGTATTCCATATAAAGGAGAAGTGAAGAAAGGAGAAACTGTACAAGTATTCTTACTAAATGATAATGGTACTATTGAAAGTATGGGTGGAGTATATGATCCAGATACAAAAATGGTAACCTTTGAGGCGCCTCATTTTAGTAAATACTTTGCTAAGAAAGCAAATGAAGATGAAATAGTAGAAGTAAAAGTAACCTTTAAGGATCTTGCAGGTTATGAATGGGCAAAAGAAGCTATTGAAGCTATGGCAAAGGGAAAAATCATCAATGGTCGAAAAGCAGGTATATTTGATCCATCAGCAAATATTACAAGAGCAGAATTTGCAACATTAGTAACAAAGATGATGGGATATCCTACAGAAGAGATGAATCTGTCATTTAGAGATGTATCAAAAGATGCTTGGTACTATGATTACGTAGGAGCAGCATATAAAAATGGATTGATCAATGGTAGAAGTGAAACTATATTCGACCCAAATGGAAACATCACAAGACAAGAAATGGCAGTGATTGTTGCAAAAGTTTTAGAGAAAAAAGGATATGAAAAAGCAAATTTAGATCATTTAAATATTTTTGAAGATACTGAAAATATTGCTCGATGGGCAAAAAATTCTGTAAGTCTTTGCGTAAAAGAAAAAGTCATCAGTGGAATGGGGGATGGAAACTTCGCACCAAAAGAAAATGCAAATAGAGCGCAAGCTGCTACAATGCTTTATAAGATTTACAATCTAATCAACAAATAAACTTAGATGAAAAACTACTAGCAAAAACTGCTGGTAGTTTTTCTTTTTGAATTAAAAATACATGAAAATTATGGTGACTTTGTAAAATTAATGTTGACACTATATATAAAGTGAGATAAAATTTATCTCGAATGAATTCAATAAGATATAGATAGATGTATTGTTTATAGAAAATGATACATCATTTTCTATTTTAAAATAAGTTAATAAATAAAATACTATTTAGGTGCGTTGATATGTATCATGTATCAAAGCTGAAAAGGGAATCGAGTAAAAATCTCGAACGGTCCGGCCGCTGTAATTGGGGAGTAACCTTTCAATATGCCACTGGGAAACTGGGAAGGCGAAGGGAAAACGTTGATCCATAAGTCAGAATACCTGCCTAATTAGTTTGTGTATGAACCTTCCAAGGAAAGGGGAAATACAAGGCAGAAATGTATGTGAACGATACCATATAGATGGTATTTCATTATATTATAACAATAGCCTTGACTTTCAATGGAAGTCAAGGCTTTTTATTATGTATTTATACAATAAATATTTTATGAAAGATGAAAGGAGGCAGCAAGTGCAGCATTCTTTAAAATTTATTTAAATTATTTACTACAAAATGATAGGAGGAATAACATGATAAAAAAGCAGATGAGCATAATTTTAATCTTTACGATGCTTTTTTCATATATCTTGTATTTTCCAAATAGCAATGTATATGGAGAAGAATTAGTTACGGTTACAGAAAAGGTTTATGATGAAAAGAAAATAGATCAAGAAAAATTAGAAATAGTTAGTGAAAATGAAAATGTAACAGTTAGCCAAAATGTTTATAATCAGGTTGTTTGTGATGCACTAGATAAATTAAAAATATATTATCAAAAGAATTCTATGGATTATCTACCAGCTATGGCATATTGTCATGCAAGTGATGAGCTAGATACAGATATTCCTATTATAGGAAGTAATTTGAGAAAATACACATCTACAAGAAATGTATATAATTGCTATAAGGGGATAATGAGTACCATTGCATCAAGACAAGACCCTAAAAGTTTTGAATATAATGGAGCAACGTTAAATTATGTGGATGCACTTGTAGGGATGCAAAAAGATGATGGGAAATTTACTAATTCTTTAGATATTCATGCTTATTGTATGATTGCATTAGATATGGCAAATGCAGAATACAATAAAGAAAAAGCAATACAGATAGTGAAGGATGCTTTTACAATAGATGGAGATAAGGCTTATATAAGAAAATATGGTAGTACACCTAATTACATAAAAACAGCTATTGGAATGATTGCTCTTTCTAATCATAGAGAAATAGATGGAGTTGAAGATTTAATCAATAAATGTATAAATTATATAAAATCAAAGCAAGAAGATGATGGTGGCTTTGGATATTCAGCGAATGCAGAGGTATTAGGAAGTTTGGTCCAAGCTTTGGTTGCAGTAGGGAAAGACCCTCTATCAGCAGAGTTTATAAAAAAGGATCAATCCATATTAGATAAATTAATGAAGTATCAAATGGATGATGGAAGATTCAAATCTTCATCATGGGGAAATTATTTTGACCGAAAGTCTACTGAAGCTGCTTTTGCTGCACTAGCAGATTTAAAGAAACAAAGATCTATGTATCATGATTTATCAGGACAAACAGAAGATTTAATTCCTTCTAAGATTATATTACAAACAGAAAAAAATCAGATAATAGAAGGAAAAACTTTAAGAATTAAATATAAGGTTTTAGATGATGATAATAAAAGTATATGGGGACAAAAAATCATTTGGAAAAGCTCAAATACAGATATAGCAACTGTACAAAAAGGCATAGTTACAGCAAAAACTCAAGGAAAGGTAACAATTACCGCAGAACTTGAAAATAATCCGTCTATTCAAGATAGTATAGATATTCAAATAGCTACTAGAGAGCCGTCAAAAATAAAAATATATTTTAATAAAAAAGAAGTAAATGAAGCATTGCATATTAAAGAAAATAAAGAAGACTTAACGCTTACAGCAGAGATTCTAGATCAAGATGATTGTAGTATGCCACTTCAAGAAATCTTGTGGTCTAGTAATGATGAAAATATAGCAACAATTAATGAAAATGGAGAAATTATAGTAAAAGCAATAGGCATAGTAGAAATTATGGCTAAGGTAAAAGAATCACAATCTATTACAAATACGATTGAAGTAAATATAGAACCTGTTATGCCAACAACGCTAGAAGTAACAATAGATAAAAATAATATAGAAGTGGGAAAGAAAATACAATTAAAAACAACTGTATATGATCAAGATCATGAATTGATAAAGGATGCTAATATTCAGTGGAAGATCAATCCAGAAGGTAGTGGAAATATAGATGAAAATGCTGTATTTACTGCATTAAAAGAAGGAAATGTAACAATAACTGCTTTCTTAGAGAAAAATGATGGAAGTAAATTAGAAAAGACTATTCAACTAAAAATAAAAAAAGAAGAAAGCAAGGAAGAAAAATTATCAACTGCCATCAATGATGTAAAGGAATATTTTAAAACCTTTGATGGAAGATTCAGTAACACATATGATGAGCAAATGGCTGTAGGGCTTAAAGCTTCTGGATTAGATGGAAGTGATATTGAGTCAAAGATGAATATTTATCCTATGAATGATTTACATAATAATGCAAGAAATATTATGACCATCATTGCATCAGGAAATAATCCCTATGACTATAAAAATAAAAATTATATTGAGAGAATATTAAAAGCGAATTTAGGGAATGAAGATGGAGAAGCTGTATCAAAGGCTATCGTTGCTCTTGACATGGCAGAAGCTAGTTATGATAAAGAAAAGTTTGTGAAAGCGCTAATTAGTAAAGGAAAAGATGAAGGTGAAGGCAAAATATCCTTTGGAAGTGAAAGTAGTTATTGGGATGATTGGGATCAAGAGTGGGTTTATAATTATTCGGCTGATGTAGAGACAACTTGTTATACTTTGATGGCTTTATCAAAATATAAAGACATGAATAATGTAGTTGAAACCATAGCAGGGATAAAAAAATATTTAAAAAGTAAGCAAGAAGAGGATGCTTTTATAGAGAATTGTTCAGATACATCTTTTGTAGTACAAGGTTTAATGGCTATTGGAGAAGATCCATTAATAGGTGATTGGGTAAAGATTGATGAACTTGGAAACAAAACAACCATGTTAGATGCAATATTATCTTGTAGAGAACAAGGAAAATTCAAAGCGAAACCAGATTCATATGGTACTGCTAATATACAAACAAAAGCAGCTTTTAATGCTTTATTATCATTGTATAAAAATAAGTGTGTATATAATGAAGTGAAATATGTTCAAATTGGAGAAATAGATCACCTTAATATAGTAGGAGATAGAGAAATCCAAGTGGTAGAAGGAGATCAACTTACATTAATAGCAAGAGCATATGATAGTAAAAACAATGAAATCAAAGATGTAAAAATCATATGGGAAAGTTTAGATCCATCAAAAGCAACAATAAAAGATGGAATAGTGACTGCTTTAAGTGAAGGAGAAGTTACTATAAAGGTAAGTATAGAAGACAAAGGAGAATTTGCAGATCAGATTAATATAAAGATAAAATCTGGTATTTCTGATGAAGTTTTAAAACAAAGAGCAAAAGACGAAATAGAATTTTTAAAAAGTCACTATGAAGTAGATAACCAATATGAATTTCTAGCAGCTCCAGCAGCAAATCTTGCAGGAATGAATAAAGGAGTTATTCAAAATAATCTATTCAGATATTCAAGACCTACAGGACTTCAATATGCTAGAATGATTATTGCTGTAAGGGGAAGTGGAAAAGATCCAAGAAAGGATGAACATAAAAAAGATACTTTTAAAAATTATGTAGATGTATTAACAGCGCATCAAATTAAAGAAGGTATACATAAAGGACAATTCCTTATTAATAAAAATATGGACAAAGATAATATTGAAACATTGGCTTATGCAATCATTGCTCTTGATATGGTAGATGCAGATTATAATCAAGAAGAAGCAGTAAAAGCATTATTAAAATTAATAGAAGATAAAGATGAAAAAGATGTACTTGGGTATGAAAAAATCAAATCAGAAGCACTCGTTTTAACAGCTATTGCAAAATATAAAGATATACAAGGAGTTCCTGAAAAAATTAATGAATTAATAGATTATTTGAGAAATCAGCAAAATGAAGATGGTGGATTCGATACCAATGATGGATATTTTAAAAATAGTCCAGTGATCACAGGAATGGTTATTCAAGGATTGATTGCAAATGATATCAACCCTCTTTATGATAAAACATGGATGAAAAATAAAAAGACCATGATGGATGGTATGCTAAAAAGTAAATATGTAGATGCTTCGGGAGATTTAAGAAAATCAGGATATTGTCAGAGCGAAGGACTAGCGTTTAAAAACATAAAAGCCACTTATCATGCTTTTGCAGCATTAGTTGACATGTATGAAGATGCATCTATGTTTGAAAAGCTTTCAATAAACTATGATGAAAGTATTAAAACAGATAAAGCAACAACTATTTCCATACTGCAACCAGAAAATGACAAGTTATTGATGGGACAAACACTGAAGCTTCAAACAGCTGTATTTGATAATCAATATAACTGGATCAAAAATTCTTCTATTGTATGGACATCTTCGAACGAAGGAATTGCCACTGTAAAAGAGGGTGTTATTGAGGGGAAAAATGTAGGGAAAGTAACGATTACAGCAACTGTTAAGGATACAGATGTAAACGCAAATATAGAAATAGCTATAGAAGGTGTAGGGATTAGTAAAATACAGATTGACTGTAATAAAGATAAGATTCGAGTAGGAGATTGTATAGAATTAAAAGCTACAGCCTTTGATAAAGTAGGTACGCCAATCAAAAATTACCCATGTAACTGGACAATAGATGATGAAAGTATTGCTAAAAAATATGAGAAAGAAGGAAAAATCTATTTAGAGGGGTTAACTAAAGGACAAATTCTTGTAAAAGCAACACTAAAGGATAATCCAGATATAAAACATGAAATCACTATAGATGTAATAGATAAAAAATCAGCAAAGGTAAAGGTAAGAGTAGAAGGAAGTAAAAACAATATTATACCAGAAACAGAATTAGAAGTAGACAACTTTGATATGGGGATTTATGGTGATGGTAGTTGTATAGTAAAAGAAAATCCAACAGTGATGAACGCATTGATTGCAGCTTTACAAAAAAATAATATAGATTGTACGGATAAAGAAAAATTTGATGCTGGAAATAAGCTAGGATTATTAGATAAAATCAATGGATTAAAGACCTTTGGTGCAGGACCAAATAGTGGTTGGAAATATTATGTGAATGATCAATATGTAAATGATTATATGAATAATATAAATATTAATGATGGTAATGAAATTTGTGTATATTATGCAGAAGATCATCAAAACAACACATATACTTATTTTGAGCAAAAGGAAGTTATTGTCACACCTAATGAAAGCTTTACATTACAGTTAAAAGGTAGGTCTGATAAGGGTGTTGAAACAGACATAAAAGAAGCAAATATTGTGTACAAAGCATCCAATGAAAAAGCATTTAAAAATGATCTAAATGTATTAACGGATCAGGAAGGAAAAGCTACTTTCAAATTTGAAAAAGAAGGAGAATATATTATTAGTGCAACGAGAATAAGTAAAGGGGTAGTGGATATTAGTAGACCTTATTGCAAGGTTAAGGTTACGAATAGCCCAATCAATGATTTATTTGAAATCAATGTACTAAATGATGATTTTTCAAAGGGCGAAGAAGCAAGATTAAATATTAAAGTAAAAAATAAATTAGAAGAGCCTAAGAATATGGTTTGCAAAATCCAGTTATGTGATGAAAATAACAAAGTATTAAAAGCAAGTAGTATAGAAAAAGCTTTAGAGGCAAATGGAGAAACCATTTGTTCACCAGGATTTTCTATACCAGAAGATGGAGTGTATACAATAAAAGTATATTTATCAGATAAAGAAGAAATAGATGTATTCAAACCAGTTAAGATCATTACTATGGACTAAAGGGGAGAAAAATGAAGATGAGAAGAAAAGGTAGGTGCTTAGGAGTTGTATTAAGCTTTATACTATTTATTACAGCTCAATGGAGTATTGCATATGCAGATGCTAATTTGCCAGCAAAATATGATTTAAGAGAAGAAAATAGATTAACATCTGTGAAAAATCAAGGGAAAATCAATGGGTGCTGGGCTTTTTCAGCCCTTTCTTCCCTTGAATCAAGTATTAAATATAGGGAAAATCGCGAAATGGATTTTTCAGAAAATAATATATTAATTCATCATGGCTTTGATTTAAAATCAACAGATGGAGGAAATATGTATATGGCAACGGCGTATCTTTCTAGTTGGAAAGGACCTGTACTAGAAGAAAAAGATCCCTATCCATTAGCTGGGAATCCTATTAATAGAGGGATACAGAAAGCTGATTATCATGTGCAGGATGTAATATTTATACCCAAGAGAAGTAATTTTAAAGATAATGATAAAATAAAAAAAGCGGTTAAAGAGTATGGTGCAGTTTATACAAATTTAAAATGGGATGATGCTCACTATGATAGGGATAAAGAATCCTATAACAATAGTAGTTTAAGGGGTTATGATCATGCTGTTACTATTGTAGGATGGGATGATGATTATTCAAAAGATCATTTTAAGAGCAATGAAAATATAGGTAGTGGTGCTTTTATATGCAAAAATAATTGGGGTTCTGATTGGGGAGAAGATGGATATTTTTATGTTTCATATTATGATTTTAATATTGGAAAAACGGAGAACGCTGTTTTTTTAGGAAATGATGGTGAAAGTTATAGTAATATCTATCAATATGATGAACTTGGACAAACTGCTTACTCTGGTTTTTCCATGGATACAGCTTGGTTTACAAATGTATTTGAATCTAAGAATTACAAAGAAAAGTTAAAGGCAGTAAGCTTTTATACAACACGAGAAGATTCAACTTATGAGATTTGGATTGCTAGGGATTTTAATAATATCAATTCATTAAAAAATAAAACAAAAATAAAGGATGGAAGTATTAAAGCTATGGGATATCATACTGTTCCCTTAGATGAGATTGCTTTAAATCCAAATGAAAAATTTGCAGTAATTGTAAAGCTTACTACAAAAGGAAGTAAAGATCCCATTGTTATTGAAAGCCCTAAGGGAGATTTTGCAAGCAAAGCAAGAGCAAATAAAAATGAGAGTTTTATCAGTAGTGACGGAGAAGATTGGACAGATTTAACTATAAAAAACGAAAATACAAATGTATGTTTAAAAGCTTTTACAAATAGTGAGGAGATTATTTTAAAGGAAAATGATTTAAAAATAGAACAAATAGATAAACAAGATTTTTCAGACGGAGAAGAGGCTTTTGTAAAAGTAAAAATAAAAAATGAAGGAAGCAAAGAACAGAAGGTTGCATTGATGGTTGGACTATATGATGAAAATAATAAAATGGTGAATCATAGCTACGTGAATGAAACTATCAAGCCGACAAAAGAAATGAAATTATCAGCTTCTGTACTTGTTCCTAAAACAGGTAAATATAAGGTAAGAGGATTTGTATGGGATGATTCGGATCGAGGGATTTGTTATATGAAAAATCCAATAGAGTTGAATATACAATAGAGGAGATCAGGATATGATGAAAAGAAAAATAGGTAGCTTGTTATTATCTTTATTATTCCTAATATCATTAACAGTTACTTCGTTTGCACAAATTGATTATAAGATCAATGTAAATGATGGTAATATCAAAATGAATGGAACAACAGATGATAACAATAAAGTTGTTGTGGTGCAAATAAATGATGGCAAGAAAAAGGTTTATTTTGATCAAGCATTAACAAATGAAGATGGAAAATTTCAATTTCAAACTCAGTTAGAACCTAATAAGGATTACAAAGGATATTTTTTAATAGAGGGAGAACAACAAGATTTTACATTTAAAACAAAAAAAGAAGAAGGTCCAATCATAGATGAAAAGACGAATGATGAAAAAATCAAAGAAACTATTAAAGCGTTAAGAGGTTATTATGCTAAAGATGATACTTTTTCATTTAGAGAAGCTGTAGGATATAGATATACAGGAGATGGTCAAAAGGATATTGATATAATCAAGCAAAAATATAAAATAACACAAATAGCTGAACAATCTATGAAAGCTAGTGATTATGCAGGAAATATTATAGGCTTGATTGCAGCTAATAAAAATCCAAGAGATGAGCAGGGTAAGAATTATGTGAAAACATTGATGGATTCACAAAATGAACAAGGTAAGTTTATCCTTAATTTAGGAGATGATTCTGCAACAACTCTTGCCTTTAGTATCATAGCATTAGATATGGCAGATGCAGATTATAAAGTAGAAAAAGCAGTAAAAGCATTGATGGATTACCAAAAGGCAAATGGTAGCTTTGGAGATATAGATTATACAGCTATGTCTATTATGGCACTTGGTAAGCATCAAGAAATAGCAGGTGTAAGTGATTGCATCAATAAGGGTGTTCAATACATCCAAAATACAATGAATGGAAAAGAAAATGCGTGTACAATTTCAGCTGTTATACAAGGGCTTGTAGCAGTAGGGGTAGATCCTTTATCTAAGGATTATGATAAAAATGGTAAAAATATTTTAGATCAATTACTTGCCTTTAAGAAAGAAAATGGATTTGGAGATAGCAAATCAACAGAACAAGCATTTATGGCATTAGCAGATTTAGATAAAGGAAAATCTATGTATCATGCTTTAGCTATTCAATATATAGAACCAACAAAGGTAAGTAAAATAGAGATACAAAAGCTAGAAAATACAACAATAAAAGAAAATATGATGATAAATCTTTCTGCAAAAGTGTTTGATCAAAATCATAAAGAGATCATGTCAAAGGGAGTAATTTGGGAAAGCTCCGATGAAAATATTGCAAGTATTGATACAAGTGGAAGAATTACAGCAAAGAAAGCAGGAAATATTACGATTACTGCAAAAGTAGTAGGAAACGAAAGTATACAAGATAATATTCAATTAATGGTTGAAGAAGCAGAAAAGGATTTAAAGGTTTCAAAAATAGAGATACAAAAACAAGCTATAACAACATTAAAAATAAAAGAATCTTTACAGCTTAAAGCTAAAACATATAATAAATACGATCAAGAAATGGAAGCAGGAAAAATTGTATGGGAAAGCTCCGATGAAAATATAGCAACTGTAGAGAAAACTGGAGTAGTAACAGCAAAAGCAAAAGGAAATGTCATTATAACAGCAAAGGTAATAGGTGAAAAAAATATACAAGATGAAATAAATCTAAATGTTGTGGAAACCAAAGAAAGAGCTTATATATATATTGGTGGATACAAAGAAAAAGCAATCCTTGAAAAGATAGAGGAAGAGATAGAAAAAGACGATACAATACTTAGCTTTACGAAAAGAATTCTTGATCAAAAAGGAATTAAGTATGAAATAAAAAATGATGCATATGTAAGTAGTATCGCTGGGCAAAAAGAGAATGATAAAGGGTCAAACAGTGGATGGGCTGTGAAGGTAAATGGTGTTACACCAGAAATAGGAGCAGGAGAAGTAAAAATCTCAGCAGAAGATCGTATAGAATGGATATATGTATTAGGAGATCAAAAGGCAGCTCAAATAATTATAGAAAAGCCATCCAATACAGTTCTAAAAGTAGAAGAAATTTTAAAATTATCACCAAAAGTATTAGATCAAAATAAACAAGAAATGATGAAAGAAAATATTACCTGGGAAAGTTCAGATGAAGATGTTGCAGTAGTTAATGGAACTGGAGTAGTAACAGCGAAGGCAAAAGGAGAAGTGACTATTACTGCAAAAGTATTAGGAAATGAAGAAATAAAAGATACAATCCATTTAACTATTGAAGAGAAGAATTTAGATAGTCCTAGAATTTTAGTTGAAAAGCTATCAAACACAATCCTGAAAATGAAAGATACTATTCAGCTTAAAGCAAAGGCATTTGATGAAAAGAATAAAGAAATAACTACAGAAAATGTTATCTGGGAAAGTTCAGATAAAAATATTGCAGTAATAGATAAAAAAGGGTTAGTAACAGCAAAAGCAAAAGGAAAGGTTAAGATTACTGTAAAATTAGTCATTGATGAAAGTATAATAAAAGATTCTGTAGTATTGACAATAAAAGAAGAAATCCCTAAGACTAATAAAGAAAAGATTAAAGAAAATATTGAAGGATTAAGAAGTTATTATGCTAAAGATGATACTTTTACATTCAGAGAAGCTATAGGATATAGATATACAGGAAATAGTCAAAAGGATATTGATACAATTACGAAAAAATATAAAATAACACAAATGGCTGAACAATCTATGAAAGCTAGTGATTATGCAGGAAATATTATAGGATTGATTGCAGCTAATAAAAATCCAAGAGATGAGCAGAGTAAGAATTATGTGAAAACATTGATGGATTCACAAAACGAACAAGGAAAATTTATCATTAGTTCAGGGGATGATCGTGCAACGACCCTTGCTTTTAGTATCATAGCATTAGATATGGCAGATGCAGATTATGAAGTAGAAAAAGCAGTAAAAGCATTGATGAGTTACCAAAAGGCAAATGGTAGCTTTGGAGATCTGGATTATACAGCTATGTCTATCATGGCACTTGGTAAGCATCAAGAAATAGCAGGTGTAAATGATTGCATCAATAAGGGTGTTCAATATATCCAAAGTACAATGAACGGAAAAGAAAATGCGTGTACAATTTCTGCTGTTATACAAGGACTTGTAGCAGTAGGTGTAGATCCTTTGTCTAAGGATTATGATAGAAATGGTAAAAATATTTTAGACAGATTACTTACCTTTAAGAAGGAAAATGGATTTGGAGATAAGAAATCAACAGAACAAGCATTCATGGCATTAGCAGATTTAGATAAAGAAAAATCTATGTATCATGCTTTAGGCATTCAATATATAGAACCAACGAATGTAAGTAAAATAGAGATAAAAAAGCTAGAAAATACAACAATAAAAGAAAATATGATGATAGATCTTTCTGCAAAAGTGTTTGATCAAAAAAATCAAGAAATTATGACAAAGGGAATAATGTGGGAAAGCTCAGATGAAAATATTGCAAGTATTGATGCAAGTGGAAGAATGATAGCAAAGAAAGCTGGTAACGTTACATTTACTGCAAGAGTATCAGGAAATGAAAAAATACAAGACACAATTGATTTTAATATAGAAGAAATGCTTATGAAGAACTTTGAAATCCAAAAAGAGAATAAACAAGTCTTTAAAAATGGAGATACAGCAAAAGTAAGAGTAAAAGTGAAAAATGTAAGTAAAGAAATGAAAAAGGCAACATTGATTTTAGCTTTATATAATAAAGATAATGGCAAAATGATCAATTATAAGCCTGTAGAAGAAGATATTAATGCAGGAGAGAGTAAGGACATGAATATAAGTTTAGTTGTTCCAAAGGATGGAAACTATGAGGTGAAAGCTTTTGTATGGGATACTCTAGAGGGACAAAATGTTCTTTTAAAAGATCCTGTGAATGAAAAGGTTCAAAAATAGTTATAGATAGACAGCTTCTTTTGTAAAAGGGAGAAGCTGTCAAATTGAAAGAGTTAAAAGGAGGAACATTATGAAAAAATTTCTATTGGCAATGCTACTTGTAATTACAATGACAATGCCTTCTTTTGCACAAATAGAAATAAAAAGTACTGTTGAAGAAGAACGTGTTACGATAGGTGCAACATCTAACTATAAAGAAGTACCTGCTTCTATAGAAGTGTTTGAAAAAGAAAAAGTTTGTTATATTAATCAAGGAAATACAGATAAAGATGGAAACTTTCAAATTTCTTTTTCATTAGATCAAGGAAAGACATATAAGGGAATCGTTAATATCAATGAAGAGAAAGAAAATTTTTCTCTAGCCATCAAGGATGCTGGAACAGACCCTGCAATTCCTGAAAAAAAGACAATCGTTACTCTTTCTATAAAGGGATATAAAGGAATAATTATCCCTAAACAAGAAGTAGAGATTAAAGAAGGTGAAAGTGTATGGGATGCAACAAAGAGGATACTAGATAAAAATGGTAAATCAGCTACTATAAAATCTGATGGATATGTAGAAAGTATAGATGGGCAGGCAGAGTTTGACAAAGGAAAGTTTAGTGGATGGAAGGTAAAAGTTAATAATGAAAGTATTACTGTAGGTGTAGAAAGTTATGAATTAAAAGGTGGAGAAAATATAGAGTGGTATTACATTATTGATTATAGAACTGAGTCAGAGAATAAACCAGATACAGAAATAGAAGCTCAAATAGATGTAGCAAAAAATACATTAGATAATAAGAATATAACGGATGATGAAATAGAAAAAACAGTAAAAGATGTATCTGATCAATTAAAAGAAAAAGCAGAAAAAATTAATTCAAAAGAAGATGCAAAAGCTTTTGTAAAAGACGTAAAAAATATGTCTAAAGTAATGGAAAAGGCAGTTGATAAAATCAAGACAGAAGATGGTGCAAAGGATTTAGCGAATCAAAGTATTGATGTTGTAAAAACCTTAATAAAATCTGCTGAGCAAATGAATGAAAAAGATGATAAAAAAGAAATCAGTAAAGCAGCGGCAGAAAATATGAAAATGACTATAAAAGCGATAGATAAAATCAATAACAAAGAATTAAAGCATATTGCAGGAAATGTCATTGAATCAGCAGGAAGCTTAATGAAAAAATTAGGAAAAGAAAATGCAAAAGAAATCAAAGAAAAAGCAGTAGAAGTAGCAAAAAAAGCAGTAGAAAAAGCTAGTATCAAAAAAATTGAAAAAGCAGATATGAAAGTACAAAAGGATAGAGCAATTGCAAAGATAGATGCTACGCATATAAAAGAATTGGTAAAAACAGCGGTAAATACTGAAAAAGCTATGAAGGAAAAATTAAAGGAAAATGACATAGAAAAAAATCTAGCATTTGAAAAGAAAGTAACTATACAAATTCCTCGCGTAGACAAAGAAGAAGTAGAAACAAAGCTACCTAAAGACATGATGAAAAGCTTAAAAGAAAATGGTATTGAAAAAGTATCTATTCAAACAGAAGTAGCATCTTTTCATGTAACACCAAAGACTTTTGGAGAAAAAGCAATAGATCAAGAAATCAGCTTAAGTGCAAAAACAGTAGATAAAGATAGTTTACTCGCCGTTGCAAGAAACAAAGTACCAGAAAATAGTATTATTGTGGATTTAAATGCAAGTGTAGGTAAAGAAAAAGTAACGGAGTTTGCAGAGCCTATGACGATTCGCGTTCCATATGAAGGGGAAGTAAAGACAGGAGAAAAAGTAGAAGTATTCTATCTAAAAGATGATGGAAATATTGAAGCTATGGGTGGAGAATATGATCCTGTTACGAAAACTGTCACATTTACAACAAATCACTTTAGTAAATATTTTGCTAAAACAGTAGATGAAACAACACAAGAAGTATTAAATAAAACATTTAGAGATTTAGGAGATTATGAGTGGGCAAAGGAAGCTATTGAAGCCATGGCAAAGGAACAAATCATAAATGGTCGTAAAGACGGTATATTTGATCCAGCCGCAAATATTACAAGAGCAGAATTTGCAACACTTGTTGCGAAGATGATGGATTATCCTACTGAAAACACCAATGTAGCATTTACAGATGTAGCTAAAGATGATTGGTATTATGATTTTGTAGGAGTAGCATATAAAAATAGATTAATCAATGGTAGAAGTGAAACTGTATTTGATCCAAATGGAAATATTACAAGACAAGAAATGGCAGTGATTGTTGCAAAAGTTCTTGAGCAATCAGGGTATGAAAAAGCAAGCTTGGAGCATTTAAATATCTTTAAAGATACTGAAAATATTGCTAAGTGGGCAAAAAATGGTGTAAGCCTTTGCGTAAAAGAAAAAATCATCAGTGGTATGGGGGATGGAAGTTTTGCACCAAAACAAAATGCAAATAGAGCACAAGCTGCTACGATGCTTTATAAGCTTCATAAATTAGTCAATCAATAGAGCTAAAACTGCTAGCAAAATTTGCTAGCAGTTTTGAATAATATACTTCAAAAAGAATATTATGTAAGAATTTTTTCATAATACTTGATATTTTATAGAAATTGAGGTAGAATTTACTACGTCGAAGCTATTTAATATATTTGTGTCGTTACATAAAAGAGTTGCTAGCATGTTGTTAGTAGCTTTTTTGTATGTAAAACTTAGAAAATTTGACAAATCATGTTGAAACCTTTGAAATAGGATGATAAAATTTATCTAAGTAGTATAAAACATTATTGCTAATGTTTAGGGAAAAGGGTGAGGTGCCCTTGCTGTAGTCGCAGCTGTAACCGGCGATGAGGATTAGAATATGCCACTGTTTAGTATAGACTAGATGGGAAGGCCTAATTTAAAGATGACCCGGGAGCCAGAACACCTAACATGGCATTCTTCAATTAACCTCCGACTTAGAGGGATTGAAGATATATGTGATTGATTGTTATTATAGTATGTATGGATAATCCCATGGACTATAAGGAATCAATGATACATATATCTTTGACCTTTTCCATTTTTCGGAAAAGGTTATTTATTTTGGAATGAATGGAGGTTTTTACAGGTGAAAAAAATTTTGTTATTTCTACTAATGATAGTTATGACATGCACATTTATTGGGTGTGGTGAAAAATCAAGAGTAGAGGATGGTAAGGTTCAGGTAATTGTTTCAAAGGGATTTGGGAATGAAAAATTATCAGAAAAGGCTGTAGATGTAGCTAAGGATACAAATGTGATAGAAGTAATGGAAGAAAATTTCAACATTGAAACGGCTTATGGTGGAGGCTTTATCAATGGAATTGATGGGCTGAAATCAGAATTTACTGGACTAAAAAATAAAAAGAAAATCGACTGGTTTTATTATGTAAATGGCATATTGTCAGAGGTAGGAGCAGAAGATTATTATTTAAATCCTAAAGATATTGTTATATGGGATTATCATGATTGGGATAACAATATTTATGGATCGAGTATTATTGGTGCATATCCTATAAACTTTATCAATGGGCATGATGGGAATATATATAAGACAGAAATAGTAACTACAAAGAGTTATGAAAAACAAGGAGATCTTCTTTTAGACTATTTAAAGGAACAAGGGGTTAAAGCTATAGACCATGTGAATTTAGAAAATGGAGATTTACAAAATATAGAGAGGAATTCTATTGTAATAGGTTCGTGGGATGATCTTAAAAAGAAGAATTACATAAAAGATTTTTATGAAAATGGAAGTAAGTGTGGATTGTATTTTAAGCTAGATCAAGAGGTTGAAGGATTAAATAACAAAGGGGAAGCTTTAAAAAGTTATAAAAAAGGAGCAGTAATTGCATCTGTTGTAAAAGAGTATGGAGGAGCAACAAGTATGTGGTTCATTACTGGAAATGATGAAAATTGCATTAAAAGAGCAGTAAAGCTTTTATATGAAAATCCAGAAAAGATTAAAGGGAAATTTTCTGTAATGGTAACAGAAAAAGAAGTAATCAATATTCCAATAAAGAATTAGGTGATTAGATGGTCAAGATTCATCCGTTTACGATGATTTTATTTTCAAGTATTTTATTTTTCATGACATTGGTTTATAGTCATCCTCTTTATATTCTATCTATACTCATCTTTATAGTGCTTAGTATGTTTTTTTTAGAGGAGAAAGAGCTATTGAAACAAACAATGAAATATGGTTTGTTGATGAGCGTATGGATTATAATGATTAATCCTTTAGTATCTCAAAGTGGAAGAACGATTCTTTTTAAGAGTCCAAGATTATCCCTTATAGCAAAGCTAAAGCTTACTTTACAATTAAAAATCACTTTAGAATCATTGGCGTATGGTGGAAACATGGCACTTAAATTATTTTGTATACTATTGATTTTTTCATTCTTTAGTGTTATGACGAACCCTGATGAAAATTTTAGCTTTTTTTCAAAATATGCTCATAAGTTTACCCTTACCCTGTCTATGAGTACAAATATTATTCATAGATTGAAATTAGAAATTATGAGGGTAAAGGATGTAATGGTTTTAAGAGGAGTTAATTTTAAGGAGAAAAATTTGATAAAAAGGGTGAAAGCATATTATCCAATTTTAAAGGTAATATTTATATCTTCCCTTGAAGGAGCATTAGATCGAGCAGAAAGCTTATATGCTAGAGGTTATGGAAAAGGGGTAAGAACTTCCTACTCTCAAATTAAGATGAAAAGGATAGACTATTTGATTCATGGAATGAATTTAATTTTATTGTTGTTATTAGGCATGAGCATAGCTTATGATGTGGGCTTTGTGAATTTTTATCCTACATTTAAAGGCTTTGGTAGGGAAGACATGATTTTTCTTATTTATCTAGATATTGCTTTAGTAGTAGCTATGCTGTTCATGAGAGGGTGTAAAAAATGGAAATTTTTAAGATAGAAGATGTAACCTATTATTATCCAAGGAAGGAAGAGCCTGCTTTAAAAGATATTCATTTATCTATAAAAGAAGGAGAATTTTTATTGCTTCTTGGAAAATCAGGCTGTGGAAAATCTACTTTAGGAAGAGTGTTTAATAGAATTGTTCCAGAATTTTATGGTGGAAAAATAAAAGGAAATATCAAGAGTGATGTAGAGGTTGGGATGGTTTTTCAAGATCCAGAAAAGCAGTTAGTTATGGATCAAGTAGAAAGAGAAATTGCCTTTGGACTTGAAAATATAGGGAAAGACTATGAGACTATGCGAAAAAAAGTAATGGAGATTTTAAGCTTTTTAAATATATGGGAGCTAAAAGACAAAAAGACTTATGAATTATCAGGGGGACAAAAGCAAAAGGTAGCTATTGGTGCAACTATTGCTATGGGATATAAGTTTTTAGTTTTAGATGAACCAACCTCTCAGCTTGACCCTGTTACGGCTGAAGAAATTTTACATATTTTGAAGAGATTAAATGAAGAATTAGGCTATACCATCGTTTTGATTGAACAAAGAATTGATAGATGTTTTCATTTAGCAGATCGAGTTGTATTTATGGAGGATGGACAAATAGTATTTGATGGAGAGCCAGAAGATTTTACAGCCTTTAGCTATAGGAAGGAGAAAAACTTTTCTCCAACAGTTGCGAATTATTTTGCGAGATTGGGAGAAAAGAGCATTCCTCTTACTGTAAAAGAGGGGAGAAAGAAATTAAGAAAAGATTTTGCTTTTAAAAAACCTATGCTATTTCAAGGAATAAAAGAAGAAACACATAAAAATAAAGAAATCATCTCTATGAAAAAGCTTTGTTTTACTTATGAAAATGAAAAGAAAGCATTGAAGGGCGTTAACTTAAGCATTTTTAAGGGAGAAATTTTTGGGATTATGGGAGAAAATGGTGGGGGTAAATCTACCCTTCTTAAAAATATTTCAGGATTAGTAAAGCCTACAAAAGGAAAGCTTTTGGTAAAGGGAGAAGTGGGATATCTTTCACAAAATCCAAACGATTATCTATTTAATGATACGGTTTATGAAGAAATAAAATATACATTAGATCAAAAAGGAATAAACGATTTATCAAGAATAGAAAAGGTATGCAAGGAACTAGATATTTTAAAGTATAAGGATAAAAATCCAAGGGATTTGAGTGGTGGAGAAAAACAAAGGGTAGCATTAGCTTCTATCCTTGTGATGGAGCCTGAAATATTGATACTAGATGAGCCTACAAGAGGGTTAGATCGAAACCTAAAAGAACGATTAGGAAGGATTATAAAGGAACTGCAAAGAAATGGAAAAACCGTTATTTTAGTGACTCATGATGTTGAATTTGTAGGGAAATATTGTGACCGTGTCTGCTTGATGTTTGACGGAAGTGTGGCACAGGTAGGTTCAAAATATAAGGTGATGACAGATGGGATTTATTATGCTACACAAATGAATAAATTGTTTAGTGGGTATGTTGATAAAATTCTAACATTAGAAGATGCTATGTCTGTAGTAGATTCTTTGAAGGAAGGCGTTGTTTAATTATGAATTATGGTGTTTTATCAGCTGGAATATTACTTTTTTCATTTATTTTAGTGTTTGCATCTTATGAAAGAAAAAATATATCTGTAAAAGAAATTTCGTTGATGGCCACATTATCAGGACTAGCTGGCGTTGCTAGAGTGCCTTTTGTAGCACTTCCTAATGTACAGCCTACTACCTTTTTGGTGATGATTTCAGGCTATGTATTTGGACCAGGCTTTGGGTTCATGACAGGAGCCTTTGCAGCATTATCTTCAAACTTCTTTTTAGGGCAAGGACCTTGGACACCTTGGCAGATGCTAGCTTGGGGACTTGCTGGCTTTAGCTCAGGGATACTTAAAAAATATGTTAAGAACCCTTCAAGATTATTTTTTAGTATTTTTGCATTTGTATGGGGGTTTTTATTTGGCTATATTATGAATTTGTGGCATTGGTTATTTTTCGTTTATCCCCATACCTTCAAAAGTTTAATCATAACAAATATGAATGGCTTTTATTTTGACTTGATGCATGGGGTAGGAAACTTTGTGTTTGCTTATTTATTTGGAAAGGATTTTATCAATATATTATCAAGGTTCAAAGATAGGATTAGCTATACGGAAATTCCTGTAAAGAAGATACAACAGGACAACAAGTATTGATGAGTTTTATAAAAAGTAAATAATAAAGCAGTTAAAAAATAATGAAAAGAGGGAGGAAGAAAGATGAAAAAAATAATTGCTTTAACACTGATGGTTTTTGTGATTTTTACTAGTTTTTCATTTGCATTAGATGTAAATAGCACAGCTAAGTATTTAGAAAAGAAAAAATTAGACGAATGGGGGATAATGGCTTTATATTCCTATGGGAAGGATGTGAAAAATAAGCCTTTAAAAAAAGTGGATCAATCTATTACCACAACAGATTATGAAGCTTATATGATGGGGGCAATACCAAAGGGAGAAGATGTTACTAATTACGCAGAAGAAATTATTAAAACCCAAAGAGAAAATGGAAAATTTGCAGATTATATTGATGGTACTGGAGATGATTTAATTAATGCTCATGTGTGGGGAGTTATCTCATTGTATGCAGCTAATAAAGAAAATTATGATAAGGATAAGGCCTTAAAGTGGTTGAAAGAAAATCAAAATGAAGATGGGGGATTTTCAGTATTTGTAGGAGCACCAAATTCAGATATAGATTTGACAAGTATGGGACTGATTGCATATAGCATATTAGGATTAGATGATAAGACCGAGGAAGTAAAAAAAGCTATTGACTTCATTGAAGATAATTTAAAAACAAGAGAAAGTTGTGAAGGACTATCTTATTATATATTAGCAAGAACAAAACTAGGAATGGATATAGATAAAACCTTATATAATAGACTTTTAAAATATCAATTAGAAGATGGTTCTTTCAAACATTTAAAGAGTTTTACTAGAGGAAATTATATGGCATCTTGGCATGGGTTACTTGCTATGATGGATTATAAGAATAAGAAAACTGTGTTTACTAAATTACATAATATGAACAATCCAAATCAGGAAAAGAAGGTTGTAGTAAAGACAAAAATATAGAGTTGATAAATAAAAAAATATATAAACTAATAAAATTTTAGGAGGAAATAAAATGACCTGCTTCATGAAGAAAGAATGGAAAAACCAAATTTCAAAAATGCTTTTAATTGTTTTTATAGCAACACTGTTGGTGCCTTTACTACCTAGTTTAAATGGCTTGGAAGATAATAGAGCTGTTGCAGCTGAGGTGTATAATGGAGATCATTTAGCAACACAAGCTGTACAGAATAATTATAATGCGTATAAAAAAGGAATAGGTATTGGGAATTCATCTCAAGGACTAATAGATCCTTATGATGTTTATATATTAAGTAATGCAGGGATGACAGTGTCCGATTGGGTATATGATGGAGAAAATTTAAAATCTAAAATTATGGGTTTAGTTGATACAGCTATAACTAAGGAAGCTGATTCAGATAAAAGTAATGATGAAGATTGTAAATATTTAGCATACAAATATTTAGCAGCAAAAAGTATGAAAGAAAATACAAAAGCTAACCAATTACTTACTATATTAAAAAATAGACAAACAACCAATGGAGATGGTACCTTTAAAAAAGGTGCTTATAGCGAATATAGTAATTTACCAACATTTGATGCTTTAGGAAGAACAGGAGTTATAGGGCAAATTGACACAGGGAAGAGCATTGAATATGTATTAAGTTTACAAGATATATCAGGTGGATTTCCTAGTGGATTTCCTGGATTTATGTCTACTACTCAAGCAGTAAGAGTCTTAAAATATTTAGAGCCTTATGCAGGAGATAAGACAGCAAAGGTTCAAAGTGCTATTGATAATGGAATAAAATGGATAAAATCAAAACTACAAGATGATGGAAGTATTGGTAATTTTTCAGGTGCATATCCAGATGATACGGTTACAGATACAGCAGAAGCTATTATTACTTTAAAAGTTCTAGGAATAGATCCAGCTACATGGAAAAGCGATTCAAATGAAAGTCCTGTAGATTTTATGATGAAAAAAGCAAAAAATAGCAATGGAACTTTTGGAACAAGTAAAAACATAGGATCAAGTACATGGGCATTAGATGTATATGCACAATTAGGGTATACAGCTACTAGTCCAGTTAAAAATAGTACTTCTGATGGAGAAAAGTTAGCAACACAAGCTGTACAAAACAATTATAACGCGTATAAAAATGGAATAGGTATAGGGAATTCATCTCAAGGACTAATAGATCCTTATGATGTTTACATATTAAGTAATGCAGGGATGACAGTATCCGATTGGGTATATGATGGAGAAAATTTAAAATCTAAAATTATGGGTCTAGTTGATACAGCTATAAGTAAGGAAGCTGATTCAGATAAAAGTAATGATGAAGATTGTAAATATTTAGCATACAAATATTTAGCAGCAAAAGGCATGAAAGAAAATACAAAAGCTAATCAATTACTTACTATATTGAAAAATAGACAAACAACTAATGGAAATGGTACTTTTAAAAAAGGTGCTTACAGCGAATATAGTAATTTACCAACATTTGATGCTTTAGGAAGAACAGGAGTTATAGGGCAAATTGACACAGGGAAGAGTATTGAATATGTATTAAGTTTACAAGATACATCAGGTGGATTTCCTAGTGGATTTCCTGGATTTATGTCTACTACTCAAGCAGTAAGAGTCTTGAAATATTTAGAGCCTTATGCAGGAGATAAGACGGCAAAGGTTCAAAGTGCTATTAATAATGGAATAAAATGGATAAAATCAAGACTACAAGATGATGGAAGTGTTGGTAATTTTTCAGGTGCATATCCAGATGATACGGTTACAGATACAGCAGAAGCTATTATTACTTTAAAAGTTCTAGGAATAGATCCAGCTACGTGGAAAAGCGATTCAAATGAAAGTCCTGTAGATTTTATGATGAAAAAAGCAAAAAATAGCAATGGAACTTTTGGAACAAGCAAGAATATAGGATCAAATACGTGGGCACTAGATGTATACACACAATTAGGGTATACAGCTACTAGTCCAGTTGAAAATGGTGGAAACAGTGGAGAAAGTGGAAATACCCAAGGCAAAATAGCTGTTACTATAAAAGTAATAGGAAAGAATAAAGAGACTTTATATGGTCCTAGTACTGTGACATTAAGCAAAGATGATAAACATGGAGTAACTGCTGTAGGAGCTTTAGATCAAACAGGGCTTAGCTATACTTATGACGATATTACTTTTATAAAATCTATTGCAGGACAAGCAAATGAAGGGTTAAATGGATGGATGTATAAAGTAAATGGAATAAAACCAAGTTATTCAGCAATAAACTACCAATTAAAAGAAAATGATAATGTAGAATGGTTCTATAGTACAGATTCTTCTGGAGATTCGGTTCCTGCTAAAACAGAAATAAATTACAAAGAAGCTAGCAAAGCTGACGAAAATAAATTAGATGAAGCTATTAAGAAGACAGGCGAAGCGAAGCTAGATATAAAGGAAAGTAAAGAAGGGAAAGGATATCTTCCAACAAAGAAAATATCTGATTTAGCAAAAGAAAATAAATCATTAACAATTGAAAGCAAGGGTGTACAATTAACATTTGGTGTACAATCCTTAATGACAGAAAAATTAAATAAAGCATTAGAAGCGAAAGACACTACAATAGCTATTGGAGCAAAGGAAGTAACAGAAGAAGATAAAAAGGAAATCATTAAGAAGGCAGCTATTGGTAAATCAACAGGATTATTTGAAATAGGTGGGAAAATAGTAGATTTAAGCGTTCAAGTTATTCATATAGATAATAAAGGAGAAGCTACAAAAGAAGAAAAAATAGATCAATTTAATGAATCGGTAAAAGTAACAATTGATCTATCAGATGCAAAGCTTAATAAAGAAGATATTAAGAATTTAACAGGAATAAGATATGAAAAGGATAAAAAAGGAAATATTATTCCTAAGAAATTAGGTGGAAATTATGATCCTAAAACAAAAACTTTTACATTCTATACAGATCAATTTAGTTTATATGGTGTTTTAAAAGCAAAGGATTTAGTGAAAATAGATCTAGAAATTGATGAGAAAAACATTATTGTAAACAACGAAGAAAAATTAATGGATGTTTCACCAATGATTATAAATGATCGCACAATGGTTCCTGTAAGATTTATTGCAGAAAATATGGGGGCTGATGTAAAATGGATCGGTGAAACCAAAACAGTTGAAATCATGTTAGGAGATAAGAAATTAAGCTTGGTTATTGACGAAAAGGTAGATGGATTAGATGTACCAGCAACTATTATAAAGGATCGTACCTTTGTTCCTCTTAGATACGTTTCAGAGTATTTTGATGCCAATGTACTATGGCATCCTTCAAGTAAAAAAGTAGAAATTGTAAAATAATAATATAATAGAAGCCTGCTAGATTCTAGCAGGTTTTTATTAATACAAAATAGCATCAGAGTAGGAGTTGCTATTTTAAATATGAAGATGCTAAAATATAATAAGGAAATTAGCTATTATTTATGAATACTCATATGAAAAAGGAGCGGTACCTATGTTCTTCTATTTCAGAAATAAAAATAAAACCGTTAAGGAACTAAGGAAAAATATGTCCTTAACAGTAAAAGAACTAGCTTTTCAATTAAAATGTGAATCTATAGATCTTTTAAAAGTAGATCATTTAGAATTAAAAGAAATTCCAAAAGATTTAAGAGAAAAATTAATTCCTATATTTAGAGGTGATCATTATGACAATATTCCTTGGTAGAAAAATTATTGAATTTTTTTATTGCAACAAGTAATATTATAAGTATGATCAATAGAATAAAGGGGATGAAAAGATGAAGCAACAAACCAAAAAAATTATTGCCATAACTATTGCTGGTATGATGGTTATTAGTACGTTTGCGGCAGTAGTTGCTATTTTTTAACAGAAAAAGGTGATTAGATGAAAGGTACAAGAATATTTTGCAGAAAATGTAAATACTTTTATGTTACATGGGATGTAAAATTTCCTAATGGATGTAAACTCTTTGGGATTAAAGCAAAATCTGCTCCTTCTATACTTGTTTATCGGTCAACGGGAGAAAAGTGTACTCATTTTACAGAAAAATCTTAGAAAGTGAATAAAAAACGAGAATAATAAAACTGAGAATTCTCAATTTTGGGAAAATTCTCAGTTTTATTATTTTTGCATAAAAATACAGGGATTATTCAAAAAAGAATCAAAAATAAATAAAAAAGACTAGAAAATGGCTTGAATGCTAGTGAAAATTCTGAAAAATCCAAGAGGTGCATATATTAACTTCAAAAAAAATGAAAATAAAGCATATTTTTTGAAGTTAATAGAAAAAATGTGAAATTATAATGAAATTAACAAGAAAATATGTTACAATTAAGGTGTTAAAATATTAACGTTAAAATGTTAACAATTATGGAGGGATGGAGTATGGCTAAAGCGTATATTGATTCTATGATTGAAAAATCAAGAATTGCTCAAAAACAATTTGAAAGTTTTACTCAAGAACAAGTAGATGCGATCGTAAGAGAGATCGGTAAAGTAGTATATGATAATGCAGAAGAATTAGCAAAAATGGCAGTAGAAGAAACTGGCATGGGTGTATATGACCACAAAGTAGCAAAAAATAAAGGAAAATCAAAAACAATCTGGAACAGCTTAAGAGATAAAAAATCTGTTGGTATTATCAATAGAGATGCTGAAACAGGAATTGTTGAAGTTGCAAAGCCAATGGGAGTAGTTGGAGCAGTTACACCTACTACAAACCCAATTGTTACACCAATGTGTAATGCAATGTTTGCTCTTAAAGGAAGAAACTCTATTGTAGTAGCACCTCATCCAAGAGCAAAAAAATGTAGTGGAGAAACTGTAAAGAGAATCAACGAAGCACTTAAAAAGCATAATGCTCCAGAAAACCTTATTCAAATTATAGAAGAGCCATCAATTGAAAAAACAAACCTATTAATGAACGCTACTGACGTAGTTGTAGCAACAGGTGGTATGGGTATGGTAAAAGCTGCATACAGCAGTGGAAAGCCAGCTTATGGTGTTGGTGCAGGTAACGTACAGGTTGTTGTTGATAGAGGAGTAGACTTTGATGATGCTGCTAAGAAAATCATTGCAGGAAGAACTTTTGATAATGGAATCATTTGTTCTGGAGAGCAAACTGTTATCGCTCATGAAGCAGATTATGATGTAGTAATTAAATCTTTCGAAGATAATGGAGCTTTCTATATTAGTGATGCAGAAACTAAAGAAAAATTCAGAAATATTCTTTTCGTAGATGGTCACATCAGTAGAGATGTAGTAGGACAAACACCACAAAAGCTTGCAGAAATGGTAGGAATAGAAGTTCCAGCTGAGACAAAAGTAATCCTTATCGAAGCTGATGGTATTGGTGCAGAAGATGTACTTTGTAAAGAAAAAATGTGTCCAGTAATGGCTACATTCAGATACAAGACTTTCGAAGAAGGTGTAAAAATTGCACAAACTAACCTAAACCTTGAAGGGGCAGGACATAGTGCTGCAATTCACTCAAATGATAATGATCATATTGACTATGCAGGAGAAAACTTAACAGTAAGTAGATTAGTTGTAAATCAACCATCTTCAACTACTGCAGGTGGAAGTTTCTTCAATGGATTTGCTCCTACAACTACATTAGGATGTGGATCATGGGGAAATAACAGCATTTCAGAAAACTTTACTTACAAGCATATGATGAACATTTCAAGAATTGGTCATTATATGGCGGATAGAGTAGTTCCTACAGATGAGGAATTATGGGCATAGTTAAAAATTAGACAAAAATAGAAAAAATGAAATGACCAATTTTTGTGAAAAGGTTGGTCATTTTTTTTATTTGTTAAGGTAATAACAAATTGATAAATTTTTGTGCAGCAATAGGCATAGGAATTTTTTTATGTGTAAGAACCCCAATACTTCTTTTAGGGGGTTTTTCTTTTATATTGAGAATAAATATTTCTTCTTTGTTTAATGCTTCTTTTATAGAATCTAACATAACAAAGGAGATTCCTAATCCAATCTTTGTGAGTTCTATTAATAAATCAATACTTCCTAATTCAAATTCAGGAGTAATATTCACTTCGTGTTTTTTAATAAAATCTTCAAAAAAGCTTCTAGTAGTTGAATTTTTTTGAAGGCTTAAAAACGGATAATTTTCTAGATCTTTTAAAGAAAGTATTTTTCCTTGTAAAGACTTAAAATTTTCACCGCCTATAAAAACATCTTGAACTTCTTTTATTTCTTTATAGGATAAATCTGTATAAGTTTTTTGAAAAGGTAAATTGATGATACTAATATCTACATTACCTTTCTTTAAAAGCTCTGCACATATGGGAGAAGGACGATTGGTTACGTGGATTTTTATTTGTGGATACATTTCGTGAAATTTTTTGAAATAAGGAAGGAGATAATATTTACAGATGGTATCACTCGCTCCAATTTTTACTGTACCCTTTTCTAAAGAATGGGTTTCTTCAAGACTTCTTTCTCCTGATTTGATGAAATTAAAGGCTTGTTCGATATGTTTAAATAAAAGATCTCCTTCTGATGTTAAATTTACTCTTTTCGTGTGTCTTAGAAAAAGCTTACTATTGAGCTTTTCTTCTAATAATTTAATAGATTGGCTAACGGCTGATTGAGAAATATAAAGCTCATGAGCAGCCCTTGAAAAGCTTAAATATTTTGCTACATAATAAAATACTTTGTATAGTTCAAAATTGATATTCATTTATAATCACTCCTAATATATATCATTAATATTATTAATTTTATTAATTAATTTTATTATGATAAAATTAAGTTGTAAAGAGAAATTAAGCTTTAAATGTAGTTTTTATTATGAAATACAAAGGATAAAACAGTAGTTTCAAGGTATTCAAAGAATTCATCATAAATGGATGTTTTGATTGAGAAATCTATAGGGGTTAGAGGATTATTTACATAGTTAATATAAAAAACTATAAGGAAAAGGCGGGGATGAAATGAATAGAGAAGTGAGAAGAATTTATGTAGAGAAAAAATCAGGGTTTGATATAGAAGCACAGCATTTATATAAGGATTTAGTGGAAAGTTTAGGAATCAAGAATTTAGAAGGGGTAAGGATTTTAAATAAATATGATATTTCAGGGTTATCTGAGGAGGAATATATAAAAACAAAGGGAACTATTTTTTCAGAACCTAATGTAGATGATGTTTATGATGAAGCTTTTCCATATGATGAGAAAAATTATCTATTTGCTATGGAATATCTTCCTGGACAATATGACCAAAGAGCAGATTCAGCAGAGCAATGTGTTCAGATTTTTACCCAAAGTGAAAAACCTCATATTATTACAGGAAAAGCTTTCGTATTAGAAGGAGAAATAACAGAAGAAGAATTTGTAAAAATAAAAGAATATTGTATCAATCCAGTAGATTCTAGAGAAAGCTCTTTAGAGAAA
Organism: Marinisporobacter sp.; assembly: GCA_025210525.1. GTDB lineage: Bacteria > Bacillota > Clostridia > Peptostreptococcales > Thermotaleaceae > Crassaminicella. Next base: position 61,492 of record JAOARP010000063.1, on the reverse strand, counting down.
CCAGATACTTTAGAATTAGAATTAGAGACCATAAAAGATGTAGAAATTATAGAAGATTTTATCAAAAAGGATGAGGAAGCACTTTTAGCTTTTCATAAAGCTTTAGGTTTTGCCATGAGTATAGAGGATTTAAAGTTTTGTCAAACTTATTTTAGAGATACAGAAAAAAGAAATCCTACCATTACAGAATTAAGGGTAATTGATACTTATTGGTCAGATCATTGTAGACATACAACCTTTTTAACAAAAATAGAAGAGGTAAAAATAGAAGAAGGACCATTTAGCAGCGCTGTAAAAAAAGCATATGATGAGTACTTATCATCTAGAGAATATGTATATGAAGATAGAGAAAAAGATATATGCCTTATGGATATAGCTGTTATGAGTATGAAAGAGCTTAGAAAAGCAGGAAAATTAGATGATTTAGACGTATCAGATGAAATCAATGCATGTAGTATTGTAGTCAATGCTGAGATAGATGGAAAAGATGAAGAGTGGCTTGTTATGTTTAAGAATGAAACACACAACCATCCTACAGAAATAGAGCCTTTTGGTGGAGCTGCTACTTGTTTAGGGGGAGCTATAAGAGATCCATTATCAGGAAGAAGCTATGTTTATCAAGCAATGCGTGTAACAGGAAGTGCTGATCCAAGAAAGAAAATAGAAGATACCCTACAAGGAAAGCTTCCTCAAATAAAGATTACCCGTGATGCAGCAGCAGGATATAGCTCTTATGGAAATCAAATTGGTCTTGCAACAGGACAAGTTGCAGAAGTATATGATGAAGATTTTGTAGCAAAAAGAATGGAAGTAGGAGCAGTGATTGCAGCAGCACCAAAGGAGAATGTAGTAAGAAGCAAGCCTAATGAAGGAGATATAGTTATTCTTCTAGGAGGTAGAACAGGAAGAGATGGTTGCGGTGGAGCAACAGGATCTTCTAAGGAGCATACAGAAGAATCTATTCTTACATGTGGAGCAGAGGTACAAAAGGGAAATGCGCCTACAGAGAGAAAAATTCAAAGATTATTTAGAAATCCAGCTGTAAGTAAGATGATCAAAAGATGTAATGATTTTGGAGCAGGAGGCGTTTCTGTAGCTATAGGAGAGTTAACAGATAGTCTAGAAATCAATTTAGATAAAGTACCTAAGAAATATGAAGGATTAGATGGAACAGAGATTGCTATATCTGAGTCACAAGAGCGTATGGCTGTTGTAATCGATAAAGAAAATGAAGAAGCTTTTATAAAATTTGCCCATGAAGAAAATTTAGAAGCAACAGTTGTAGCTAAGGTTACAAATGATGATAGATTAAAAATGAAATGGCGTGGAAAAGCCATTTTAGATTTAAGCCGTGAATTTTTAGATACAAATGGAGTAAAGCAAAAAACAAAGGTAATGGTAAAAGCAGCAGATCTTGATCATAATTATTTTGAAAAGCTACCAGAGGGATTAGAGGATATTAAAGACTTAAAAGTAGCTTGGATGGAGAATTTAAAGGATTTGAATGTGGCTAGTCAAAAAGGATTAATTGAAAGATTTGATAGTACTATTGGAGCAGGAACAGTACTGATGCCTCTAGGAGGAAAATATCAAATGACACCTGCTGAAGGAATGGTTGGAAAGCTTCCAGTTCTTAAGGGAGAAACAAATACAGGTACTATCATGACTTATGGGTATAATCCTAAAATCGGAAAATGGAGTCCTTTCCATGGAGCATTATATGCAGTATTAGAGGCTGTTACAAAAGTTGTTAGTATGGGTGGAGATTATAAAAATATTCGATTAAGTCTTCAGGAATATTTTGAAAAGCTAGGAAGCAATCCTACTAAGTGGGGGAAACCATTTAGTGCATTACTTGGAGCTTTATATATTCAAAAGCAATTAAATATCCCTGCTATTGGTGGAAAGGATAGTATGTCAGGAACCTTTAAAGATATCCATGTACCACCTACATTAGTGGCATTTGCAGTAGATACAGCAGATGTAAGAAAAGTCATTTCACCTGAATTTAAAGAAATTGGAAGTAAGGTCGTATTGATTCCATTAAAGCGAGATGAGAATGAATTGCCTGATTTTGAACAATTAGATCAAAACTTTAATAGGATTACTACTTTAATCAATAAAGGTAAAATATTATCGGCGCAATCTGTTCGAAATGGTGGGATTGCTGCGGCTATTAGTAAGATGAGCTTTGGAAATAAAATAGGGCTAGCTTTTGAGGAAGAAATAGATCATCAAGAATTATTCAAGCCACAATATGGATCAATTATTTTAGAAATCAATGAAAAAGAGGAAATTGAAAAATTATTAGAAGGCATAGAGTATCAAGTACTTGGAGTTACAAAAGAAGAAGTGATGAATATAAATGGTGTAGAGATTCTTATTGATGAGGCACTTAGAACATGGGAAAAACCTCTTGAAAAAGTGTTTCCAACGAAAGAAGCAATAGAAGGAACACCTAAAAATATTTATTATGAAAAAGGCATGAGAAAGAAAGCAAGTATAAGCATTGCAAAGCCAAGAATATTTATCCCAGCATTTCCAGGAACAAATTGTGAATATGATACAGCTAAAGTATTTGAAAAAGCTGGAGGAACTGTTGAAACCATGATCTTTAAAAACTTAACAGAAAAGGATATAGAAAATTCTATCGAACAAATGGTAAAGAACATCAATAATGCACAAATAATTGCATTACCAGGAGGATTTAGTGCAGGAGATGAGCCAGATGGTTCTGGAAAATTCATTGCGACTATCTTTAGAAATCCAGAAGTAAAAGAAGCTGTTATGAATTTATTAAAACAAAGAGATGGATTAATGATAGGGATCTGTAATGGATTCCAAGCACTTATTAAATTAGGACTTCTTCCATATGGAGAGATTCGAGAAACTTCTCCAAATGCACCAACTCTTACTTTCAATAAAATTGGAAGACATATTTCAGGATTAGTAAGAACAAAAGTTGTTTCTAATCAATCACCTTGGCTAATGAATACAAAATTAGGAGAGGTTCATACAATTGCTGTATCTCATGGAGAAGGAAGATTTATTGCTAATAAAGAAGAAATGGAAAAAATGATTCAAAATGGACAAATTGCAACTCAATATGTAGATTTAAATGAAAATCCAACTTATGATATTCATTATAATCCAAATGGTTCCTTTGAAGCTGTTGAAGGAATTACAAGTCCTGATGGTAGAATATTTGGGAAAATGGGACATACAGAAAGAATGGGAGAAAATATTGCAGTGAATGTAGATGGGAGTAAAGATCAAAGAATCTTTAGAGCAGGAGTAGCTTATTTTAAGTAATGAAATGAATAGATAAATTTGGAAATGAATATTGTCAAAAGAAGTTTTAAAATGTATTCTATAATAAATAAGCATTCAGTAGTAGTGGTGTTTCTACAATATATTTGAATAGAGGGGATACTATGAGAAAAAAGGTAGGAATTTTATTTGGTGGACAGTCACCAGAAAGAGATGTATCGAGAATTGCAGCTTATTTTATTATAAAATACATGGATAAAGAGTTGTATGAACCTATTCCTATTTGGGTGGATGAAGATGGAGTGTGGAATATTGTTTGTGGAGAGATAAAAAATATATTAGATAATAAATTTGAAGAAATGAAAAAAAATAAATGTGATTTATTAGAAGATCTTAAAGAAATGAATATGATATTTCCGATTGTGTTTGGAACAAGGTTTGGTGGAGATGGAACCATTAATGGAACCTTAGATCATTTCAATATTTCTTATGTGGGCTCTAATTATATAACAGCTACTGCTTGTATGGATAAGGTTAGTAGTAAATTATATGCAAAAGAACTAGGTGTAAATATAGCAAAGTATATTTTAGTTCATATTAAAGAACAAGAAAAAAAGGATAAAATATTAAAAAGAGTTCATGAAGAAATTGGTTACCCTTGTGTAGTTAAGCCCGTATGTGGAGGTTCATCCTTTGGTGTTTCCTTTGTTAATGATGAAGACGAATTAATAAAAGGATTAAAAAAGGCTTTTGTATATGATGAAAGAGTGCTGATTGAAAAATATATTAAGGGTAGAGAGGTAATGATTGCTATTATTGGAACAAAAGATATTATTATTTCTGATCCTGGTGAGATTATCTATCAGGATGAAATATTAGATTATAAGGGGAAATATATTTCTGAAACGACTCAAACCATTATGGCAAATGATTTATGTGGAAAATTAAAGGAAGAAGTCAAAAGACAAGCAAAAAAAATATATAGGGGTATGAATGCATCCTGTTATGCGAGATTAGATTTTTTTATAGAGGAAGGTTCAGAAAAGATTATATTTAATGAGATCAATACGATGCCAGTCATTGCTGAAATGAGTATTTTTAGTAAGTTAATCTACCAAACAGGATTGAATTATAAGGAATTGCTAAATAAAATTATTGAAGCAGGCTTTGAAAAATATGATCTATGGAAGTCTGTAGTTGTTGAAATTCCTAAAATAGATAATTCGCCTAAAGAAACTGCTACAAAAGCAAAATAGAATAAAGGATCAAAAAAAGAATGGAAATAAAAACTGTATAGTTGATTTTATAATTTTACAAAAGCACTATAAATTTTAAATTTATAGTGCTTTTATAGATTCATTAGTCATATATTAAGCTTATAATGATCTTTCTCAACTTTATGAAAACCTTGTAAATGTTGTTAATTAAGGTTTATGTATTTGTGAGAAAATCACTATATTCCTCTAAATCGCTGGAAAGAATAACTTTGTTGTATTTTTTTTGCTCTAATATTGTAGCTTGAATAATGTGCTTCATAGAAATCGGTTTATTTTCAGATGCAGCAGAAAAGGCAGATAATACAGCAATATTTTTAATATTACTACCAGATAACTCAAATTTACCAGACAAAAAATCAAAATCAATTTGATCAGATAAAGGGGTTGCTTTTGGAAAAACTTTTTCCCAAATTTGCTTTCTAAAAGATGCATCAGGAAAAGGAAAATGAATGATATAATTGATTCTCCTTAGGAAAGCATCATCAATATTTTGCAAAAAGTTGGTTGCCATAATAGAAATACCTTCATGAGCCTCGATTTCTTGTAATAAAAAAGCAACCTCCATATTTGCATAGCGATCATGGGAATCTTTTACATCTGAACGCTTACCAAATATTGCATCTGTCTCATCAAAAAATAAGATGACATTGCTCTTATTTGCTTCTTCGAAGATGGCTTTAAGATTTTTTTCCGTTTCGCCAACATACTTACTAACGATTTTTGATAGTTGTATTTTATACATCTCCATATTCAATTCATTAGCAATAATTTGAGCGGACATGGTTTTTCCAGTACCAGGAGGACCAGAAAAAAGCATAGATAAACCTCGTCCATAAGGAAGCTTTTTCTCAAATCCCCAAACAGAAAATACTTGATGAGTATATTTTACATGATTGCAGGCTGCTATAAGGGTCTTTTTTTCAGATTCAGATAAAACCAGATCATTCCAAGAAAAAGAAGGTTTTACTAAGGTTGCCATTTCTTTGAGTCGATGAACAGTCTGTTTATAGCATGATTCATATAATAGATCCTTATGTATAAATGTATGCTGATGGGCTTTTGATTCTTGAAGGACATGTTTGAGACTATTTTTGATTTGTCCTGGAGTAAATTTAAATTTTGTAGATAATTCATAGATGGATATAGATTCATGCAATCTGATGTTTTTCGTATAATCTTGCCATAACTTAACCTTGTCATCTAATGAGGGCATAGGAATCTCACGTGCAAATAATTGAAAATCAAAGTTTGTCTTAGACAATAGGGGTAAGGTGTTTTCCTTGCTAGATGAAAATATCAAAAGGCTATATTCTTCTAAAATACTAAGTATTGTATAAAGTTGTTCACTGATTTTTTGTTCTGAAATGAACTCATCTATATGATCTAAATAGATATATGCTTGTTGGAGGATAGATTCTTTCACAATGGATAGTATTATTTTTTGAATAGATATAGCTTGATCATGAAGAAGTGTACAATCTAAAATTAATCCTCGTTTTTTTGTAGTGTAGCATAGGTGATGAAATAAATGCTTTCGTCCACTTCCTTCTTCTCCAAAGAGATTGATTAATAAGGGTTTTTCATTTATTTTATGATATTTTATAAAATCATTTACTTGATTATAAGGCTCATGATGGATGATCATTTTATCAGGTATATCTTCTATTTCAATATAGGACCAAGGTAAAGATTTTTCATATTCGAAAGAAGATGGGTTGATCATAAAATATCTAATTCTAGAATCTAATTTTAATGGGGTGGATATATTGATAGCCTCTTCTTTGGTAGAAAAAAAGAAACGCATTAAAGGGTTATGCTCTTGGAAGTATTCTAGATAGTCTATACCTAAAGAATCATTTTCTTTTAAAAGTATAATTGCGGTTTCTATTGTTAAATATTTTTTTGTAGGACTGTTATGATAATAGGAAAATATCATTTCGTATTTAGAATCTAAGGATGATAAAAAGCTCATCAATAGACAATTGCGTTCGAAAAAACTTAAATTGAATCTATTTGCAATATATAAATCAGGAATAAATAAATGATTGATAGATAGATTGATCCTAGAGGATAAATAGTGCTCACATTGGTCTAGATAATCTGAATAATCCTCGTGAAATGTGTTTTCTTTAAAAATACAAGGCTTTGAAGTTAACTTATTTATAATAAGATGATGTTGTTCATTATCTTGATTTAAAGAGTTGAGCGTAGAATTTTCATTAGAAACTAATGAAAAAATTATTTTTATATTGAATAGATTGAGTTGATCTTCATAGTATTCTTTTAAATTCAAGTAAGGCTCTGTTATTTTTTTGAAATCAAATAGATTATAAATATGCTCTTGCATAATAAATTCCTTTCTTAAAAGCTAATAGAAATAGATTAAAAAAATAATCATCAAACTTGTTCGTTTTCTGATTCTGAATCATGAGAAGCTTCTTCAGGATCAGAAGTAGGATTGTCGGAATCTTCACCTTCAGCAGAAGAGATAGATATAGGATTTCTAATAGGGGAATAAGTAAGATTTTGTTCGAATTCATGGAGTCTATCCCATACATTTTGAATAGAAGTTAAAAAGTTTAAACGATGCATATTTTTTTTCTGAATGATGGTGTTGACTTTATTGATAGATTTTTCTAAAATATAGATTTTCTTTTTTATATGAGAAAGCTCTTCTTCACTTATTGTAGGAGATTTACATATTTTTTTTAGATTTATTAGAGAATGCTTATACTCGTTTAATAAGGCTACTTCTCTTTTTGTTGATATAAAGGGAAGGATTTCTTCAAAAGCATTTCCTGATATTTCAGATTGCTCCTCATCTTGTTCAATAGCTTTTTTTATATTACTAAGGATTCTGTTTGCTTGTGAAGAAGCGTTGAAAACAATTCCACAAGCACTTTTATAACATTGATTGTAGTAAATATTTATATGGCTAGCTTTTTTACTACTCATTCTAGACCCGTATAATATTTTACTTTGCTGATGGAGGGTTGAAGGATGTTCTAAGGATTGTTTATAGGCTGCTAGCATCATTATTTTCCCTTCCCCCTTTAGAATAGCTGAAGCTAATGTGCCTTTGTCAAAACAATAGCTTGAGAATTTTTTATAAAAATTTTGCTCATTGTTAAAGGCAGTTTGATAGCTATCAAAATCTGTATGATTAGGAACAAAGCATTTTCTAAAAATTTTACTTGCAAAATAGATGGGATCAAAAGATTTATATGGAGGTAATAGTAACTCTTTTCTCATATGTTGATTGATAGAATCTTCTATAGTTTCATGATTTGAAATAGAGGAATGAAAAAAAGATGTAGATTTTCTTTTGTTGAGTTTTTCTTTTTGTGTGTAGAGCATAAAATCAATCTCCTATACAAGTAGTTTAATGTAAGAATATTATATCATAATGGATGAATAAGGAAAAATACGATAAATATATATGGTACAACAAAAACTATCTTAATTAGACAAACATTTACACTATTAGAATAAATGTGATAAAATAATAAATAAAACTATTTGAATATATATATAATTATAAAAATTAGGTGGTATAGATTGAAATATAGATACCTGTATGAAAGGAGATAAGCTATATATGAAACAAGAAGTACAATTTTTCACAAATGATTTAAACCTTATTAATGGTTCATGTGAAGATATAAATATTAGGTACAAAGAAGCCTTATTGATTAATATAAGGCTAGATATCATAATAGAATTTACCACATACAGGGAGATTGTAAAAAATGGTTATTTTCATTTAAAGTATAATGATATTCCTAAAGGGATAGCATTTGATCCTAATAAATTCATTCGTATTTCATTAAAGCCTAGCTTAGAGCTTTTTAAATCTTTTACTACATTTCCTAATGCTGATGCAATTCGAGAGATTCTTTTCTATTCTGATCAAAAGGATACGTTACTTCATGAAATGGATTGGTACATATTATCTGTAGGGCAATTGGTTGATTTACCTGAGGGAGAAGAAGGAATCCTTGAAGAAGGCTTTGATACTATCTATGGACAAGAAAATCAAGATGAAGAATTGGATCGGATTGAGATGGATTTACATAGCTTTTTAGATGAATTTAAAGATATTGAATCTATATTAGATAAATATAATATTCCTTATATAAGGGAAAAGGAACAGATTCGTGGAGAAGTTTATTTTGATGAGGATCGATGGAGCGTTTTTATTTATGAATCTAATCGTGTGTTTTTAGTCTGTTCTGTTTATCATTTTTTTATAGATACATCTAATTATGATAAAATTATGCGCAAACTTTTAGAGATTAATGGAGAGTTGGTTGTGGGATCTTTCGATTTTGACTTTTCCGAAGGAATGATCACTTTTAGAACCTCTATAGATGCAGGAGATGAATACTTAGATATGGGTTATTTTGAAAGAATGTTGATAGGAAATATTGCAACGGCTAAAGCACACTATGAAACCTTAAAGGAGTTTAGTTAAATAGGAAATTAATTCGTTTATACATAATTCTATAGCTGAATAGAGGAGGTGAATTGTGTTATATGACTGAGAGAATAGCAGAGAATTTATCAAGGGTAGAAGAAAATCAGCAGCAAGTACAGCCTAGTGAAGAACAAGAGCTAGAAACAGAGCAGGACCAGGATACGGACGAGGGGATCATGTCCTTAGAAACCTTTCAAGAGCGAACGAATAAAACAATGCGTAGGAGAGGAGAGACTTTACAAGAAATTGATAAAGCATTAAAAAGCTTCAAGGATTATGAGGAATATAGCAATAGTTTAAATGAAGAGCAAAATCCAGGAATGACGCTAAAAAGAGGAACAGAATCTATACATAGGTTAGAGCGATTAAAGGTAGCATGTGAAAAATGGAATTCGGAGCATAATAAAAAAGAAAATGAAGAAAATGAAGACTTGAAGAAAAATAAACGTTATCAACCTGTGCAAGATTTACTTAAAAGTGTTAATGAGCATATTGATGCTCAAGAAAAAATTATGAGACAATTGTTTTCAGATAAAGGTATTGAATTGGGTGAGAATATAAGTGATTATAAAAGAGGATTATTGCCATATGATGAATTCTATGAACAAATGAATAGTCCCGAAATTCTTAAGATGATAAAGCTGTCGAAGATGCGTAAGATTATTTCCCTTGGATTTAAGGATGATATTAGCAAGGATCATAAATATTTGCATAAAATATTAGATGATTATAAACTCTTTGATGATAAGAGAAGTAAGGAAGATACGGTATCTAAGGAGAATTCAACTGAGAAATATACGTATCTTTTGAATTTAGAAAGACGCTGTAAGGATTGGTTAGAGGCGCATCAATCTAAAAAAGGGAAGCTTTATACAGCAATGACACTCCTTGCAACACCTTCTACTGTAAGAAGGAATTTTATTGGACAGCTTGTTCAAGCGGGTGGTGCAATTGATCAAGAAAAAACTATGGTAGAAAGCTCTATGAATTCATTTCAAAAGTTGAATGGAGAAGATGAAGGTAGCTTAAAAGATAGTATTCATATTCAATTGCCAGACAATATTCTGCGTTTGGAAAAATTTAAAGAATTAACAGATGCTGGAGTATTTCATAGAAGAGGAGAAAATATAAAGGCTATAGATCATGCCATTGATGCTTATCATAAAAATAAACGTGAAGGAAACGACGAACAAAAGAAAATAAGTCTAGAAAAGATATTTAAAAATACAACCTATTGGTTAGCTATACATAAGGAAGATACAACAGCAAGTGTAGAGCATAGAAGACCTATTGTTAGACTGCTAGGAGAGGTTTCAGAAAAATTATTACAAAAAGAGAATGGATTGGAAACAGAAAGCATAGAAAAAATAGATGCAAGAGAGTCGGCAGATGCTATTTTTAAACATAAAGGGATTGAAGTAGTACGAAGAGATATTCCTACTAAAGAAGATTTTGAGCTTATGACTTATGGTGGAAAAACAGCAACAAGAGGGAAAAATTTAAAAAGAATTGAAGAGCAAATCGAGAAATATCATGAAGCTAAGGATGATGATGAGCGAATAAAAATAATTCAGTATATGTATCATAGTACAGGTGATTGGCTTTATATCCATAGAGAAGATCAAGAAAAGGATAATAGTGCTGGTAGACGATTTGATGTTATAAATGCTTTATACATACAGATAAAAAACTTATTAGAAAACAAGGAAGTGGATAATACAGGGAATGTAGAAAATGATAGCAATTTGGATAGTAGCGAAAGCTCGGAAAATGAAGAGAATACAGGAAATAATGCAAGGACGGATAGCTTAATAGAAGGCAAAAATAAGCGAATTCCTACAATTGGTCAATTTAAGAAATTAACAGATGGAGGAATATTCTCAACTCGAGGGAATAATCTTAAGAAGATTGATAAAAATATTGTAGCATATGATAAGCTTCGTGTGAAAAATGAATATAATGAGCAGGAACAAAAACAGGTTGCACAGGTATTGAAGAATTTATATATAGCTTGTAGGGATTGGATAAATATACATGCTGTAGATGGTGATGGAACAATTGGGATGCGTAAGCCAATCATTGAAAAAATGATTGGAGAAGAAGGTTTGATTGCTCAAGAGTCAGCTATCTTGATGAGAGATAAAATATTGAGCAAGGATGTAGGCTTAAATCAGGAGTTTATTGAAAGTGAAGATAAAAATTTAAAAGATATGTTTGATATAAAGGACGAATACTCTGATAGTCTTAAAAAAGAGATGAGTAGTAAAAATATTGAGGCGGGTATTACGATTGGAATATCAGGTATACCACTTAAGTTTACTATGAAAATAAGATATGATCATCAGGGGTCCAAAGAAGGATATATAGATGATTATGATCAGGTAATTTCTGATGGAAGTATTTCAGAGGATAATATCAGACAAGATATTTCTACAAAACATAATGTAAGCATGATTGTATCGGGGAAATTGATTTACATATTAGAAGGTAAATTGAATATAGGCCTGTATGGATTATTTACAAAGGCTAGTGCAGAAACAGTAGATGATTGTGAAAAGCTTATGAGCTTTAGTACGTACAATAGTTTAAGACGTAAAAGTATTGTTCCAAAATGGTTGACAAAGAAGATTTATGGAGAATATGAAGAAGCAGAAAAAAAACAAAGTCAAGCCATTGGTATTTTAGAGAAAAATGAAAAAAATTATATAGAGGATGGAAATGTTGATAGCATGGGTGGTAGTGCTAGTATGACGTTGGTTGGATCTGTAGAAATGATGGCAGAGCTACTTAAGGGAAGAAAAAGAATTGATAAAGAAACATTAGAAAAAGCACTAGAACCACTAAGAGGAGAAGAGGATAGTGAAACACTTCAAGAGCTATATTTATCCCTCAGTGGGAGAGAGGAAGAAGTAGAGGATAATTGGAAATTCTGGAAATCTAAAGAAGATAGAAAGAGAACAAAGAAAAACTTTATGAGTAAAAAACTCAATAGCTCAATATATGATCAAGCTAAAGATGAAGATGAATTGGAAAAAGAAAAATGGGTAAGAACGCCGGGGCCTATATTAGGTATATTTAACAAACCTAAAGTGACAACAGAGCTTGAAAATGGAGATCTGAAAAGTAAACGATTAGAAGTAGGTGTTGATACAGATGCATTTTTAACAAAAAGATCTCTAGCAGAAATGAGTGTAGGTTTGATTAGGCAAATTGGAGGGTCCTTTGAAGATAAGGAAGGAAATAATCATTTTGATATAAGAGCGCTTAATTTAAAATCTTTTGCAGGTAAAATTGAAGATAGGGTAGATCAGTATGCTCCTATTGTATATATGAGAAATCATGGTTTTAAGAGTTTAGTTAAAGGATTGGATGCAAAGGTGATTGTTGAATTAGATGCAAAAAAAGGTGTTTTGAAATTACTCATTGGAGCAATCAATTTTGATAAAGAGGTACTAATGGCTCTTACTGAAGCAATAGTTACTGGAACTGTTTTAGCTCTAAATCAAACTGTTATGGATAAAATAAAGCTAGCATTTGCTATTGGAAGCAATTCAAGTACTGAAGAACTCCTTGGCTTTTGGAAGCTACCCAATAGCCATTTTGAGATACAACAATAGAAAATGAGGATCAATAAATAAGTTTTTCATTAAAATATGAATAAAAATAAAATGATAAAGGAGGGACTGATTTCAGGTAATAGCTTGAGATTGGGAAAATATGGCTGAATATTTATCACCAGGTGTATATGTTGAAGAATTTGATTCAGGTCCTGTGCCAATGGAAGGAGTTAGTACAAGTACTGCTGGTTTTATTGGTATGGCAGAAAGAGGAGATGTTCAAGGGCAACCCGTTCTTATTACTAATTTCTCTGAATTTCTTCGAAACTTTGGAGGCTATTTATCTCAAAATGAATATGGAGACTATAGGTATTTAGCTTATGGAGTTGAGCATTTTTTCATCAATGGAGGTTCTCGTTGTTATGTAATGCGTGTAGCACCAGAGGATGCAAAATGTTCTGTAAGTAAGAAATGCTCTAATGTAGTACAATTTACTGCTAAAAATCCAGGTATGTGGGGAAATGGCATTAGAGTTTCTGTTTATCCATCAAGTAAGGCTAAGACCCCCATCTTAGAGGTTGTAGGTGAAAAATCATATAGAGTTAAAAGCAATGCTGGATTTAATCCTGGGGATATTGTGAGATTTGTTGATGGCGATACAGTTATAACAAATAAAGTTGTTACAGCTCAGGATAATATTATTGAGTTTGAAAATGCTTTTGAAGAAGATGTAGTTGACAAAAACTTGTTACCTAAAAAATTCATCATAACATGCGAAATAGATGTGGAAGTGAAATATTCAGATACGATTGAGACTTATGAAAAGGTATCTTTTAATATCCAAGCACCGAATTACATTGAGAAAAAGATGATTAAATCTGATTTGGTTCAAACTAAATATATTGGAAAAATTGAACCTTCAATGGAAGACGAAGTAGCAGTCGAAGGAATTCTAACACCATTTGCTATGTTTGGAAAAGAAGAATCAGAAAGTGTAACCATTTCTTTAGAAAGTGGAAGCAATGGTTCTGTGTCTAGTATGGCAGCTTCTGATTTTATGGGAAAAGATTTAGGACCTGGTAAAAGAAGTGGATTACAAGCCTTTGTAGATAATGATCAAGTGAGCATTATGGCTATACCTGGAATTGTTGATCCGAATGTACAGCTTGCTTTAGTAGCCCATTGTGAAAATCTAAAAAGCAGATTTGCTATTTTAGATGTACCTAGAGAAGAGAAAAAAGTGCCAGATGTTTTAGCTCATAGAGATATGTTTGACACACAATATGCAGCTATGTATCATCCTTGGTTAGAAGTTTTTGATCCGCTTGATAAACGTACCATTGCGGTTCCTCCTTCAGCTTCAATGGCAGGCATTTATTCTCGATCAGATTTAAGCAGAGGCGTACATAAGGCACCAGCTAATGAAGTTGTTAGAGCTTGCACAGGCTTAGATTGTCAGTATAGTACAGGGGAACAAGATATCCTAAATCCTAAAGGAGTTAACTTAATTAGAAGCTTTACAGGTAGAGGAATCAGAGTTTGGGGTGCAAGAACTTGTAGCTCAAATGGACTTTGGAAATATATCAATGTTAGAAGATTATTTATTTTCTTAGAAGAATCTATTAAAAGAAATACGGATTGGGTTGTTTTTGAACCAAATGATGAGATGTTATGGGCAAGAGTAAATAGAACGATTGAATTATTCTTATCAACAGTTTGGCGTTCAGGCGCTCTAGCAGGAACTACTGCAAGTGATGCATTTTTTGTAAATATTGGTAGATCAACAATGACACAAGATGATATTGATAATGGTAGGTTAATATGTGTAATCGGAGTTGCACCAGTGAAACCAGCTGAATTTGTAATCTTTAGAATTACTCAAAAAACAGCAGAATCAGGAGAATAGTAAAAAAGATTAATTTGAGAGGAGTTGAAGCATATGGCCAATTATCCATACAGAAATTTTCGATTTAGAGTAGATATTGAGGGGATTGCAAGAGCACAATTTAGTGAAGTGACTGGATTTGATGCTTCTGTTGATGTAGTAGAATATAGAGAAGGAAACGACTTAAGAAATACACCTAGAAAATTGCCTGGCCTTTCAAAGTATGGGAATATTACTTTGAAGTGGGGAGTTGTGAGTGAAAAAGAGATGTTTGATTGGTTAGCTACTGTAGCTGGTAAAAATACTGAAAATCCTACAGGGATTGCAAGAAAATCTATCACAATCACATTGATAACAGATGATGGAAATGATGGACCACAATGGGAATTAATCAATGCATGGCCTGTTAGATATACTGCGCCAGATTTTAATGGTATGGGCTCAGAAGTAGCTTTTGAGAGTATTGAACTTGCACATGAAGGATTAGAAAGAATAGATGCTGGAGCACCAATTGCTGGTGAGGAACCAGCTGAATAAAATTTTTAAAAACAAGCAGGTAAGCCATAGCTTGCCTGCTTATCAAGATATTAAGACATAACAATATAAGGAGTGATAAAATGTTTCAAACAGAATATGAATTTGAATTACCAAAAGGCTTTGTAGACGCAAGTGGTACTGTTCACAAAAAAGGAGTTATGAGATTAGCAACTGCTGCTGATGAAATTTTACCCATGAGAGACCCTCGTGTACAACAAAATCCTAGTTATTTGACCTTGATTTTATTATCAAGAGTAATTGTAAAACTTGGAGATTTAAAAACCATAACCAATAAGGTATGTGAAAATTTATTTACATCTGATTTAGCTTATTTACAGGATTTTTATCAAAGGATTAATATGGCGGAAATACCTACATATCCAACGGTATGTCCAAAATGTGGTCATGAATATGAGGCACCTATGGATTTTTTGGGAAAGTAGGAATAGTCTCTTACCCTGAAGATCGATTATATCAAGAATTATCATTTCTTGCTTATTATTTACATTGGTCACACGAGCAAGTTATGTCTTTAGATCATCGAGAACGAAGAAGATGGTGCGAAGAAGTATCTAAAATTAATAAAAAGCTTAGTGATGAACCAGAGAATATATTTGATGTGAAGTTTTAAAAGGAGATGGGTAATATGGTTGGAATGCCTAGTATGCCTAAAATACCTAGAATACCGAGTTTGGCAGAAATACAAAACATGTTAAAAAGTGATCCTGTAGGTAAATTTAAATTTATGGTAATGATAGGACCTGAACTTAGAGGAAATTTTGCAAGAGTTAGTGGAATAGAGAGTGAAATTGTTTTTGAAGAGTATAGAGAAGGTGGAGTTAATACAGGAGTACATTATTTACCAACCCAGACGAGACATTCAAGATTAGTATTAGAAAGAGGAATTATGAATATTAATCCCCTTGAAGTTTGGTATATGGGCGTTCAAACGGGTGCTATTGCAAAATTAGGTGGTTTGATCATGCTAATGAATAGTAAAGGGAAACCAGTAAAAATTTGGGCATTTAAAGGAGCTTATCCTGTTAAATATGTAGGTCCTGATTTAGATGCAAATTCAAGTGAAGTTGCAGTAACAAAGATAGAGATTATTCATGATGGGTTAATAACCATACCTATTCCTGTTTAAAAAATGAAATTGATTGGTGGTGAAAAGCTTGACTCTTAAAGTTAGTAGAGACATATCCATTATAAAAAAGACACCTATATTAAGTTTTGAGGGAAAAATAGTGAATTCACTGCCTATAAAAAAAACATCTGAAATTTCAGATAACATAGGCAATACTACATTATTTGTGGAAAGTATTATAGATACACATAATAATATAATAGATGATTTTTGGACTTATTTTACATTGATTTATGATTTAGAAAATGAAGCTTATGAGGGTGATTTTGATTCATACAAATCACCCATATATCATAATACGTCTAATATATTTCAAATTAATCTTTTTAATAAGTTATATTTAAGCTTAGATGCTATAGATTTATCTATTTTAAAAAAGCATAGCTTTGTAATGGATAGAGAGCAATCTTTTATACAAGATCAAGAATACTTACTATCCAAAATAAAGAAAAGTCAATTGGATAAAACAAAAGCATTTAATAAAAACTTGCAGAAATTAATACTAAAGCAGAATATATTAGATTCAAAAAATTATAAAAATCTAAGGAATACAAAAAATCATTATATAAATCACTCACAACTTATGAAAGAGTTATATTCAAATGATAATGATTATAATTATGTATATAATAATCAAGCTTTGAATCAAATAATACACAAGCCTGAAAGTCAAATCTCAAAAAATATCATTCTAAAACAAACCTATTTTTATAAAAGCTTGTATAAAAATCTCGAAGTGGCTAATAAGGATATAGCTTATATAAGCTATATAATGAACATAAAAAACAAAAGATCTGCTATCTTAAATGGAAATGAGCATATAGAATATCTAAATAATGAAAGCATCAATCATTTAGTAAGCCGTAATGGAATCATTTCACAGAATAATATCTTGGATCAGATGCATTTTTATAAAAGCTTGTATAAAAATTTTGAAGGATTTAATCATGCTATAGCTTATATAAGCTATAGCACCAACATAAAAAATAGAGAAAATGCTACTTTAAACATAAATGAGAATATTAAGTATTTAAATAAAGAAGTATTTAAGTATTTATTAGACTATAAAAATAATGATTCTTATAGATGGATTCAGAAAAAATATTTAAGCAATAATTTTATGAAAACAAATGAGAATATTGAGGAGAATTCTTATGAAAAGAATACAATTAAAAACAGCTATAGTATAAAAAATAAGATACTCAATGACTATATAGAAAATATTTATAGGTTGAATTATCGTTTGAAGAAGCATCTTGCTTTTAAAACAAATAAATTCAAAAGAATAGAAGAAAATTCGAAAAATGTATTTCTAGATAATATAGAAACTTTTTATGAAAGTGATGAATCAGCTTTAAAGCAATTATTATTAGATAATAGCTGGATGAATGTTTTGTTAAACGATTCATTCTATATAAATGAAAATGTAAAAAATAGAATCGAAACAAACTCTCTTAAAAATGAATTTATTCCAGCTAAAGGGATAGAGCTTTTCTACGGAACAATCAATCAGGATACGAAAATAGACCCAGTATCTTTTAAAGGGAAGTATTTACAAAGTTCTAGCCTAAATCAAAGATATTTTTATAAATACAGTACTAAAGGCTTTGAAGAATTTCATTATGATCTAGCCTATATAAACTATATAACGAATATAAAAAATAAAGGAAATGCTGCTCTAAATATAAATGAGAATGCTGAGTATTTAAATAAAGAAGGATTAAATTATTTATTAGACTATAAAAATAATGATTTTTATAGATGGATTCAGAAAAAGTATTTAAGCAATAAGTTTATAAAAACAAATGAGAATAGTAAGAATAATTTTCACGAAAAGCATACAATTGAAAACAGCTATAGTATAAAAAATAAGATATTCAATGATTATATAGAAAATATTTATAGACTAAAGTATCGTTTGAAGAAGCATTTTATTTTTAAAACAAATAAATTTAAAAAAGTAGAAGAAAGCCCGAAAAATGTATTTCTAGATAATATAGAGAATCTTTATGAAAGTGATGAATCAGATTTTAATCAAGTATTATTAGATAATAGATTGATGAATGTTTTATTAAACGATTCATTCTATATAAATGAAAATGTAAAAAATAGAATGGAAATAAATTCTTTTAAAAATGAATTTATTCCAGCTAAAGGAATAGAGCTTTTCTATGAAATAATCAATCAGGATACGAAAATAGACCCAGTATCTTTTGAAGGGAAGTATTTACAAAATCCTAACCTAAATCAAAGATACTTTCATAAATACAGTCCTAAAAACTTTGAAGAATTTCATTATGACCTAGCCTATATAAGCTATATAACGAATATAAAAAATAAAGGAAATGCTGATCTAAATATAAATGAGAATGTTGAATATTTAAATAAAGAAGTATTTAAGTATTTATTAGACTATAAAAATAATGATTTTTATAGATGGATTCAGAAAACGTATTTAAGCAATAAGCTTATAAAAGCAAATGAGAATATCAAGAATGATTTTTACGAAAAGAATACAATTAAAAGCAGTTATAGTATAAAAAACAAGATATTAAAGGATTATATAGAAAATATTTATAGATTGAATAATCATTTAAAGAAGTTTTTTACTTTCAAAATAGATAAATTTAAAAGAATAGAAGAAAGTTCAAAAAATACTTTTTTAGATAACACAAGAATTTTTAATAAAGGTGATGAATTATTTTTAAAGAAAGCATTATTAGATAATAGCTTGACGTATATTTTATTAAATGATTCATCGTATATAAACAAAACCATAAACAATAGAATGAAAATGAATTCCTTTAAAGATACATTGATGTTACCTAAAGGGGGAGAACTTTTCTATGAAATGATCAACCAGGGTACTGAAATAGAGGGGGTATCTTTTAAAGGGAAATATTTACAAAATTATATCTTAAATAGAAGACCTTTTCATGAAGGCAACTACAAAGACTTTGAAGGATTGAATTATGATGTAGCGTATATAAGTTATATAACAAGCATGAAAAATAAAGGAAATGCTGTTCTAAACATAAATGAGAACATTGAAAATTCAAACAAAGAAGTATTTAATTATTTATTAGATTATAAAAATAATGATTTTTATAGATGGATTCACAAAAAGTATTTAAGTAATAAGCTTATACAAGCAAATGAGCACATTGAGAATAATTTTTACGAAAAGAATACAATTAAAAATAGATATAGTATAAAAAATAAGCTATTAAAAGACTATATAGAAAACATTTATAGATTGAATCATCATTTAAAGAAGCCTTTTACTTTTAAAATAAATAAATTTAAAAGAATAGAAGATAGCTCGAAAAACACCTTCATAGATAATAAAAAAGTTTTTTATGGTGATGAATCATTTTTAAAGCAAACATTATTAGATAATAACTGGACGCATATTTTATTAAAGGATGCATCCTATATAAACAAAAACATAAAAAATGGAATGAATATAGATTCCTTTAAAGATGCATTGATGATACCGAAAGGGGTAGAGCTTTTCTATGAAATAATCAATCAAGGTACGAAAATAGATGCGGTATCTTTTAACGGAAAGTCTCTGCAAAATCGCATCTTAAAGCAAAGATCTTTTTATAAAGGCATTTATAAAAACTTTGAAGGATTTGATTATAACATAGCGTATATAAGCTATATAACGAGCATAAAAAATAAAGGAAATGCTGTTCTAAATATAAATGAGAATATTGAACACTTAAATAAAGAAGTATTAAATTATTTATTAGACTATAAAAATAATGATTTTTATAGATGGATTCGCAAAAAGTATTTAAACAATAAGCTTACAAAAGCAAATGAGCACATTGAGAATAATTTTTACGAAAAGAATACAATTAAAAATAGCTATAGTATAAAAAATAAGCTATTAAAAGACTATATAGAAAATATTTATAGATTGAATCATTATTTAAAGAAGCCTTTTACTTTTAAAATAAATAAATTTAAAAGAATAGAAGATAGCTCGAAAAATATTTTCATAGATAATAAAAAAGTTTTTTATGGTGATGAATCATTTTTAAAGCAAACATTATTAGATAATAACTTGACACATATTTTATTAAAGGATGCATCCTATATAAACAAAAACATAAAAAATGGAATGAATATAGATTCCTTTAAAAATGAATTGATGATACCGAAAGGGGTAGAACTTTTCTATGAAATAATCAATCAAGGTACGAAAATAGATGCGTTATCTTTTAACGAGAAGTCTTTGCAAAATCGTATCTTAAAGCAAAAATCTTTTTATAAAGGCATTTATAAAAACTTTGAAGGATTTGATTATGATATAGCATATATAAGCTATATAACGAACATAAAAAATAGAGGAAATGTTCCTCTAAATATAAATGAGAATATTGAACACTTCAATAAAGAAGTATTAAATTATTTATTAAACTATAAAAATAATGATTTTTATAGATGGATTCAGAAAAAGTATTTAAGCAATAAGCTTATAAAAACAAATGAACATATCAAAAATGATTTTTACCAAAAGAATATAATTAAAAAAAGCTATAGTATAAAAGATCAGCTATTCAATAAGTATATAGAAAATACAAAAATGATTTATCATGATCAAAAATATAAAAAGAGTAAAACCACTAATCCGTATATATATGATAGAAAAAATAATATAGAAGATAGGCTCTTAGATTATTATTTAGAAAATAATTACTTAGTTCAGAAGTATTTAAATTATATTGATAATTCAAAAATAAATATGGATGCTTTTCTAACAAAAAAAAATAAAAAGGAATATATAAATAAGTATACCAAGAATTTATCTATTTTTAAAAACATTGAGGATCGTAATAAGTTCCGTTACAGTATCTTTAAAAATAGTAGATCTATACGTGAGCTGACACTATTTAAAGAAACAAAAACAACAGAGCATATGTTACAGAATAGGATGATTAGCCATATAGAGTCTATTATTTCTTCAAAGTTAATAAAAGTCAATGAAAAGACTATAAAGCTAAAGGATATGAACAATAAAAAGAAAATAAATGAAGAAATACCTTCTTTAGTAGATACGAAGCAGTTAAAGTCAAAAAAGGAACAGGAAAGCTTTAATAATCAATTAGATAGATATAGTGGATTGAATTTAACCTATGAAAATAAAGAAAAAAAGAAAAAGAAAGAAGATCATATAATTACCTATACAAATGAACCACCTGAAGAAGTTAATGAGGCAGTAGTAAAGACAAATATTATTACAAAGGATGTTTTAGAAGCTAGCAATAAAAGTGAAGTAACAAAGCCACTACTCAATGAATTATTAAATTCTTCTAATATGAATATATTAGTGGATCAAGTATATAAGCAACTTGAAAAGAAATTGAAATTTGAGAGAAGAAGATATGGATTATAAAGAAATAAGGGGGAAATTTTATGCTGCCAATATATAAAAAAGCTACATTTTATACAGTGGGTAGCAATGGTAAAGGGAAAAAGGGTCAAGGAATTGAAGTCATGTTTAACCCAAATACTTATTCATTAGGGAAGGAAGTAAAGCTTTCTAATAAAACAGAAGCAGGTGGGGATGAAGCAAATAGCCAATTTTTAACGACTAAGGCAGATGTTTTGAGCTTAGAATTGTTTTTTGACACTTATTCAACAGGGATGATTGAAGCAGCAAAGCCTGAAATATTAAAAAAAGATGTTAATGAGAGTATGAAAAAGATCACAGATTTACTAAAGATTGATGAACATGAGCATAAGCCTCCAGAAGTAATATTTGTATGGGGAACCCTTTATTTTAAAGGAAAAGTAATAAAGGCTGAAAGAAAATATACCATGTTTACACTTCGAGGCAAGCCCGTTAGAGCGACCATGAACCTTTTACTAGAGGGAATAAAGACAGACAAAACAATTGTTTCATCACCAGATCGAACAAAACGACATACCCTTTTAGAAAATGAAATGCTTTGGCAATTAGCAGATCAAGAATATGATGATCCTAGTATGTGGAGAGAAATTGCTAATGAAAATGGAATTGATAATCCAAGGAGAATCAAAAAAGCATCACATATTAAGATTCCATCCATTTAGTTATATCAAGTAGGAGGCAGTTTATGGATAAAGGCAGCTATACATATGATGATTTGAAAAAAAAATATAAAAACTTTACAGCTCCTGATTGTGTAATAAAGATTGGTGGAAGTTCTCACAAGGATAAAAAATTAAAGCTATCTAAGATTGAAGTGAATTTAACAGCGGGATTAGAAGCAGGAGGTTGTACTTTTGAATTCATAGATTGTTATGATTTAAAGAATGGAGCTTATAAAGATAAGTGGATGAGTACCATGCTTGTACCAGGAAAAGTTGTTGAAGTAGAGATGGGGTATATAAAGAAGAAAAAAGTTTTTCATGGATTAATTGTTTCTGTAATGAATCAGTTTGATCATATTTATGGAGAAGTAATTATTGTAAATTGTATGGATGCAAAGGGTGCTATGATGGCTGGAAAAGCTAGAACTTATGGGGGTGAGAAAAAACTCACAGACATTGTAAAGGCCACACTTAATAAATATAAGGCAAATAAATTACTAAAAACCGTTACAGTAGATAAGTTGCTTGATTTGAAAAGGACGGTTATTCAAAATGATGAGACAGATTATGATTTTTTAACATCTATTGCTAGAAGGGTCAATTATGAATTTTTTGTTATTCAAGATGAGGTGCTTTTTTGTAAACCAAGAAAGATCAAAAAACCAATTATTAGCTTTACTTGGCGAAAAAATATTATTGCCTTTAGTAGAGAAGTGGACTTAACTAATCAAATAAAAGAAGTTAAAGTTATCGGAAATGATGAACTAGAGAAAAAGGAGATTGTGGGAAAGGCAAATAAAATCGTAAAGACAAGTAAAAAAGGAGCTGCTGATAGCTATCCCTTGGTAAAGAAAAGGACAGAAGTTGTGTATGATAGTGCAGTTAGAACGGTGGAAGAGGCAAATGCGTTAGCAAAAAGCATTTTAGAGGAATATGCTTTTCAATATGTTAGTGGTTATGGAGAATGTGTAGGAATACCAGAATTGATACCAGGAAGATTTATAAAGGTGGATCGTTTTGATAAAAGTGTAAATGGCAACTACTATGTAAAAAAAGTGAGGCATATTTTTGATGAAAATGGCTACTATACACAATTTGAAGTAGGAGGAAATGCTATATGAGTATTTATGATTTATTGCCTGAAAATAAAAAAGAACAACCTCAAATGATTGGTGTAGCTGTTGCTAAGGTTACGAATAATAAAGACCCTGACAAGCTTGGCAGGGTGAAATGCAAATTTATTGCAAAAAATTCAGAGGATGAAACAGATTGGATTCGAATAGCTAGCTTTATGGGAGGGAAAGAAAGAGGAGCATTTTTCTTACCTGAAGTAGAGGATGAGGTTTTAATTGCTTTTGCAGGAGGCGATATTTCTAAACCCTATGTAATTGGTAGCCTTTGGAATAAAAAAGATAAACCACCAGAAACAAATAAAGATGGGAAAAATGCTATTAAGAAAATTAAGACAAAGGGTGGATCTGAAATTATATTCAATGATACGGATAAAAAAGAAAAAATAACATTATCTACCCCTTCAGAAAGAAAGATTGATTTGGATGATGGGAATAAATCTACAAAGATTACAGATAAAGGGGATAAAAATATCATAAAAATAGATTCTAATGCTGGAATGATCTCCATTGAAGGACAGAAAAAATTATCCTTTAAGGCAGGTGGGTGCAAAATTATTATGGATGGTACGGCTAATTCTATTACTATTGAAAGCAGTACTACCTTAAAATTAAAGGCACAACAAATAAATATTGAAGCTGGAGGGTCGTTGGCCATTAAGTCAAATGGTATGCTAGATATAAAGTCAAGCGCAGTATGTAATTTAAAGGGAAGTATTGTAAAAATCAATTAAAGATTATGAAAAATATGTTTTTCATAAATTGAGAATGGAGAAAATGGATGATCTTGAGGTGATTGTATGGGTACCAATGGAAGTAAAGATTTTTTAGGAAGAGGCTGGAAATTTCCAGTTCAAGTAGATAAGAGTACGGGAAGGATTATGCTCTCAGAGCATGAAGAGGATATAAAAGAAGCCATTAGGATTATTATTTCTACCTACAAGGGAGAACGTGTAATGCGTGGCGATTTTGGAAGTAGAGCAAAGGATTTTGTATTTGATACGAATGATTTAGGACAATTAACAATGATGCAAAAAGAGATAGAAGAAGCTATTCATGAATGGGAGCCTCGAATTTATAATTTGGAAGTCGAAGTTGTTGCAGATTATGAAGATAGTTCTCGAGTTTTTGTAAATATCTCTTATATCGTTCGAAGTACAAATAATGGTTACAATATGGTATATCCTTTCTACTTGTTTGAAGGATTAGCTAGAGTTGAAGATATTTAAGTCAATGCTTTTAGGAGGTAATTATGCAGGTACCTAAAATAGATAAACGAAATAAAGAAGATTTATATAAACAACTTATGGATATGTTACCTTATTATACACCTGAATGGAGGTTTAATTTAGATCATCCAGATCCAGGGTCTGCTTTATTTATCATTTTTGCAGATATGTTTAAGGAGACAATAGACAGATTGAATAAGGTACCTTTTAAAAATTATTTATCATTTTTAAATCTTTTAGATATTAGATTAAAACCAGTGGTACCATCTAGAAGTGTTGTTGAATTTAAGCCAAGCTTAGGGATTACAGAAAATATATATATCAAAAAAGGAACCATCCTCTTTAGTGAGGGAATAGATGAAGAAAGTGATAGAGTTTTGTTTGAAACAAGGAGTAGTTTTTATGTGAGTCCTTCTGTATTAAAAGGAATTTATTGTGTTGATCCTTTTCAAGATAAAATTGTAAAAATGAATCAAGACAATGATTTTGAAGATGGAATGACTTTATTTGATGTATCTAGCGGGCAACATATTCAAAAGCATGGATTTGAACTTTTAGGTGGATGTGAAATGAATCTAATGAGTCCATCTATTATTAGAATAAAGCTATATAACAAAGCAGTTCCCCATATAGTAAATACTTACGTTGAAAAATTATCAACTGTTGATTATGTTCAGTGGAAATATTACAATCGTCAAGGCTGGCAATCTTTTGATCGAGTAGATTATAAGGATGATCATATTATACTTTATAAAGATCAGAAACTGAATATTAATTTTGAAGAAGAGGATGGAGCTTATAAAATTGGATGCTTTGCTAAGGATATTTCAGCCCTTAAAGAAATAAGTATTGATGGAGTAGAAATTTCTTCTGCTACTGAGTCAGAGGAACTTGTTTTAGACGAGATGTATTATAATGATATTCCCATAGATGAAGATAATCGTTTTTGTTTTGGAAAGCAATTTAGTGAATATGATTGTTTTTATATAAAATCAGATGAAATTTTTTCAAAAAAAGGTGCACAGGTTACGATTGCTATGAACTTAGAATATGTTGAAAAAGATTTATCCTTTGCATTGCCAGAAATAGAAACAAAGACAAAGTTTAAATTTATTATGGACAAAACGAAGTTAAAAAAGCCTGAGAAGAAGAAAATTATTATTGATCGGGTTGTAATGGAATACTGGAATGGAAAAGGGTGGCTCAAGCTTAAAACAAATGATCTTATAGATGGTTTGTTTTATGGAAAAGATGAAAATCAACAAATTAGTTTTTATTGTCCTTTAGATATAGAAAAGGTGATTGTTAATTCTGAAGAAGGCTATTGGCTAAGATTTAGAATTGTGACGGTTGAAAATAAATTGAGTATAGATGGAATTTATTTATGTCCTTGGTTAAATAAAATAAATACTTATTTTGATTATAGAGAAAACTTTCAACCAACTAAATGGATTAAGACATTTAATAACGGCAATGAAAGTAAGAAAATTGAAACTTTATTTGGAGTAGAAAAACCTATAAAAGTTTTTGAAACTTTGAGAGATAAACATACGAGTACTTATTTTTGCTTTGATCAACCACTTATGGGGATGCCAGTAAATATGTATTTTCAGATGATGAATTTGATAGAGAAAGAGTTAAACTGCTCTTGGTATATTTTAACTAATTATCAAGGAAAAAAAGATTGGCTTCCTGTTAGAGTAGGAGATAAAACAGTAGGATTTTCTAAGAGCGGGAATGTATCCCTTGAGATAGGTAAAAAAATGATAAAGCATCAATACTTTGATATAGAGGGCTATTGGCTAAAGGTTGAAATGCATGATTTAGATAAAAAAATTTTACCTAAAATAAAAAATATTTATATGAATACGGTTGAAATCCTTCAATGTGAGACCCATTCAGATGAGACATTTTTAGTAATGAATGATCCATTATCTAATAAAATAACCTTAAATCACACACCTGTTATAGATGAAAAGGTTTGGGTTAATGAATATGGTTTTATCAATGATGATGAGATGAATGATATTTTGAAAAAAAATGATGATCATGTAGATATAAAATTAGATGATGGAGTGATCACTGAAATTTGGATAAAATGGTCACGTGTACACAACTTAAAGGAATCCAACAAAAATGATAGACATTATGAAATAGATAGCTATAAAGGAATCATAAAATTTGGAGATGGGAAAAAAGGAAAAAGTGTTCCAGAGCAACCCCTTGATAATGTAAGAGTGGACTATGCATCAGGTGGCGGTGAAATAGGGAATTTGCCAAAAGGTATGATTAATAATTTACTTAATTCCATAGCCTATGTAGATTCTGTTGTTAATATTAATCCTGCAAGTGGTGGAAGTGATTCTCAAGATCTGAAAGATGCTGTTAACTTAGGAACATCTATTATAAGGCATGGAGGAAGAGCTGTTACTCCTCGTGATTTTGAAAAGCTAACAAAAATAAATTTTCAAGAAGTTATCAAGGTAAAATGTTTATCCAATATGAATCAAAGAGGAATCAAGGAATATGGACATATTACTTTAGTTGTGATGAGTAAGGATTATATGAACAAGCTTTATAGTATAGATTTATGTGCAAAGATCAGAGCTTTTTTATATGAGCGTTCCAATTGTATAGCAACTGCTAATAGTAGTATTCATGTTGTAGCTCCTTATATGATATATATTAATCTAGACTGTGAAATTATACTTGAATCTTTAGAAGAATTTAATCGTGTCGAATTTCTTGTTCATGAAGCTATTGCTAAATTTTTAGATCCTATAAATGGAAGAGATAAAAAAGGGTGGAAGATAGGAGAATTGCCGAAGCCTGCTCATTTTTATAGTGTTTTGAAGAATATTAAAGGGGTTAAATATATTCAAAATATAAGCTTAGATGGGAATTATATTTTAAATGGGAAAAATGTCTATGTATCTTTAGATCAGATGAAAAATTTACCCTTTGCAGTACCAACCAATGGAAAACATAATATTTCAATTAGAACAGAGAGATAAGTAGGTGAAACATGATTAGATTACCAAAGCTAGATGATCAAAATTATCGGGATATAGTGAATCATGCTAGAAATAAAGTCGCAAAATTAGTGCCAGAATGGACAGATTATAATGTGCATGACCCTGGTATAACACTGATTGAGTTATTTGCATGGTTAAAAGAAATGCAGCAGTTTCATTTAGACAAAATTACGAGCAAGAATCAAATGAAGTTTTTGAAGTTGCTAGGGATAAGACCTAGTGGAAACAGTCCATCAAAGGCAAAAGTAGTTTTTGAAAAATGTAAAGAAGAAGTGATTATTCCTAAAAATACTAGATTTGCTTCAGATGGATTTGTGTTTGAGTCAACGGAAGAAGCCTTTATTGGTTTGAATAAAATGAAAAAGACCGTTGTATTTGATGGCGAAACTTACCTGGATGTAAGTAAAACACAATTAGAAGAAGCTGTCTCCTTTTATGCTTTTGGAAAGGAGCAAAGGAAGGATAGTATATTGTATTTAGGATGGGAAAAAGGATTTGTTAAGGAGAAAAAATATAAATTCTGGATTAATGTTTTTGATGAACATCCTGTGGAGAGAAACCCCTTTATATCAAAGAATTCTATGGGGCTAAATCATATTTCTTGGGAAATATTGAGTGAAGGAAGATGGATGCCTATTGATTTAAGCTATGATGATACCCATGGATTTTTAGTAGATGGTGTTGTTGAGTTTGAAGTTCGAAACAACGCTTCTAAAGAAAGCTTGTTCTTTGAAGAAGAACCTTGCTATTGGATGAGAGTAAAATTAAACAAACCAGGATGTGAGGAAAGTCCTAAAATTCTTAAAATATATAATGATTTTACTCAAGTTCATCAAATAAAAACATTAAGTGAGTCCCATGAAATCATAATCAATGAAAATAATCCATCGGTTATTTTAGATACATGGCTGAGTATGTTTGGAGAAATAGAAGTTCAGTATGAAATTGAGAAAAATAAGTGGATGGATTTAGAAGATGCAAAAATAGAATACCTTAAGGAAAATAGAAAGATTTGTTCAGGAAGATGCAAATTTGAATTTGAAAAAATACTAGATGAAGAAAATACATATAAAAATTATAGAATGATCTTTTCAGAGCCAAGCTTTAAAGGAAGTAGAATTGTAGGATCATCAAATGGAATGCCCCATCAGAAGTTTTTTGTAAAAGATATTCATAGGGTGATGAGAAGGGATGCTATTTTACAAGTAGGAGAAATTCTAAAGAATGGGAAAATTATATGGACCAATTGGACATATACAGATGAACTAGAGATTGAACCCAATAATAAATATTGCTTTACAATAAATGATGAACGTGAGGAAATCGTATTTGGAGATGGTGAAAATGGAGTAATACCACCTATTGGAAAGCAGAATATCCGATTGATTAGCTGCAAAATAACGGGTGGTGCCTTAGGAAATATTACACGAGGAGAAATCAATAGGATTGAGAATGCTCATGAGCTAGGCATAAACGAAGATTCTTTCAAAATACATAATGTAGATGATTGTATGGGTGGAAAAGATGATGATCAAGAAGAATTAATAGACCAACTCAAATTAAGATTAAGAAGCTTAAAAAGAGCTGTTACTCTTAAGGATTATGAAGATATTGTGAAATTAACGCCTGGACTTAGAATAGACCAAGTAAAAGCTGTGACAGTAAATGACGGAAAACAAACAATTGTTAAGATTGTTGTTATGCCTTATAGTGAGAAGAAAAAACCAATTCCAAATGAAGCTTTTATAAAAGCCATTAAAATGCATTTGGAGAAGTATCGTTTAATTGGAACCGTATTTGAAATGGTATTACCACAATATATAGAAGTAAATATTTATGTTGAAGCTGTTTCAAATAAGATTATGACAGATGAGGTAGTGGATAGTATCAAGGATCATATTGAGGAATTTTTTCAATTCAAAGGAGTGCAGGCGAATAGAAAATTTGGGGATGCAATCTTTGAAAGCGATTTGATGAGCTTGATTAGTAAAATAGATGATGTGGATTATGTAAGGAAAATTAGTATTTCTGCAAAAGGTGGTAATTGGAAAAGGTTAAAGAGTGGAGATATGCATGTACCCTTTAATGTTATGGCTTGTGTAGGGGAGCTTGAAGTGAACTTAAGAGAGGAGTAAAAAATTAAATAGCTAGAGGTGAATCTTGATGATTGAAAGTTCAGTAAAATATTTTTCTTTCAATAGTAAATATGATTGGCAAAAAGGATGTTCAAGTCATTTGATTGCAAAGGATATAGGATTAACTATTGAAGAAGATATAGATCATGAAAAAAGTAGGCAAGTAAATGGTACTCTATTCTTAAAAAGAATAGATGGAATAGATAGAGGGCTTGAATGGAGTCGAGTGACTATTGATTTTGAAAATCCAAATGATTCTGTCATTAAGATATCTTTTTATGCCTCTGACTCAGAATATATAGATATTGAAGACGATCAGATAAAAATTGATGAAATTATTGATTCTGATGAAATTTCTAATCAAGATAAGAAAAAGCTATTAGATCCTTTATATGTGGAATCTTTTATAAATGTAAAGGATGCATTACTTAAATCATATGGCAGGTATCTATGGATAAAAATAGAAATGTCAGGAACAACTGAAAATAAGCCTATCTTAAAAAAGATGAGAGTATATTTACCAGGAGAGCATATTATTGATTATTTGCCTGAAATATATAGGGATCATTTAAAAAAAGAAGATTTCTTTTATAGATTTTTATCAATTTTTCAATCGTTTATTTTTGATCTTGAGAATGAGATTTATAATATATCTAAATATTTTGATTTAGAAGCAGCAGATGATGAATTCGTAAATTGGCTATGTAGTTGGTTAGATATTGATTATATATCTTTATGGGAGCCAAAAAGATTTAAAAGATTTTTAAATGAAGCTGTTGATCTATATGGAATTACAGGGACTAGACAAGGCTTAGAAAGGTTAATAGAAATTTATACAGGATATAAACCTTTTATAATAGAATATTTTCAAATAAAAGAGATGGTAGAGGCGAATATAGAAAACAATCCATATTTACATCTATATGGGAATCACCCTTATAAATATTATGTATTGATGGATGCTAAATGCCATAGAGATAAAAAACAAAAGGATGCCTTAATAAAGCTGATTGAAGATAATTCTCCTGCTCAGACAGAAGCGGTTATTACTTATCTAAAGCCGCATATTTATTTAGGGATGCATACGTATTTAGGTATAAATTCTTATATAGGAAATAAAAATCCATTGATCTTAGAAAATAATAAATCTATACCATTTGATGCATTGTTGATTAAGTGAAAAATATAGGGGGCGAAAGCTGATGAAGAATAGAAGTTATTTTCCTTTTGAGAGGAATAGATATTTTTATGGGAAGCTACTATCTGTTAGGGATTTTGATGCAGAACAAATGTATTTTAATAACAAAAGAAGATTAAAAAACAGAATCTTAAGTGGTGCAGGGATTGTTTGTGGGTTAAATGTTGTAGCTACTAGTGAAGATAAGATATCTATTGAATCGGGTATGGCTATTGACTATCTAGGAAGGGAAATTATTTTATCTGAATCTATTTCACGAAGACTTTCTATGATAGATGGATATGAAAGTATAAGAGATAAAAGACAGTGTTACTTATATATTTCTTATGGGGAAAAGCTGAAAGAGCCTGTAAATGTTATAGCTAATGATAATGGAGATGAAGGGACTGAATATAGTAGAGTAGAGGAAAGCTTTGAGCTTTTTCTAAAGCCACAAGAACAATCTATAGAAGAAATCATGCAAACGGATTGTGCCTCTACATATAAAGTACTTTACAATCAAAATGGATTGACTTTGATTGCTCAAATCCCTACTGTTGTACCTTCATGTCAAGAAGCAGTGGTTAAAATGATTTTGATGAAGCATACAGATATGGACCCTGTTAAAATTGAATTATCATCTACTTCAGAATATTTTAAGTCTAAGGATGATCAACGAGAATTGATTTTTCGTTTTGCCGAAAATCCAGATAATATGAAAACAATATATGAAACAGAGATGATTGTAAAAGCTGAAAAAGTAGATAATGTAGATGCATTATTATTTAATGATCATGTACATTTAGATATATGGATTGGTAGAGAGTTTATTACTAAGGATATAGAAATGAATGCTAAGGTGTTGATTACGGAAGGAAATATATCTAATGAAATTTTAAAAAGATACTACACTCAAAATTTAGAAGAAAAAACAGGGGGAGGAGAGCTTGAGATTTGTATTGCTAGAATTGATCTGATGAATACTTCTTCAACCAATATTATTAGATATATTCAGCCTGTTCCTTTTAATCAATATTTACCTGCTATAGGGATGAATCAACAACAAAATCCTTTAAATGGGAATTTATTTAAGCCCTTTGAGACAACTGTAAGGACGAGGAGATTAAATGCTTGGGAAAAGCCAGAAGCAGATATAAAATATAATCCAAATACGAATAACTGGAATTTTGAGGTAGGAATACCTGCTGCTCAAGCATATGATTATGCAACATCTACAGGAGTTACAGAAATTCTTTTAGGAAATGGAGCTAAAATGAATGGCAGATATGTAACGGAAGAAATATCTCATGGTTTAGGATTAGGAGCCGTTTCTATTAATGTATCTGTTCTGCAACAGGATGATAAGATGCTTTTTGGAAATGGAGATGTTTTTAAGAGAAATGAGTTTGAAAAGAAATTATATAGGTTAGAGACAGCGGCAGTCTTATTTCCTGATAAAGGGACTTTTAAAATAGGTGTAAGATTTTTAGATGCAGAAGATATTGAATCATTAAAATTGAGATGGTTTGCCATGAAGCCAGAGAAAGATTCAGAAGCATTTATTGAAAGGGATGTTATTACTATAAAGGTAGAGCCAGATATTGTTTCAGTTAAACCAAGAGATGAAGTGAGATTTAGAGCTTTTGTATATGGAACACCAAATAAGCAAGTAAATTGGTCTATTGTTGATGATGCTGGAGGAAGCATTGATCAAAATGGTATATACAAAGCTGCTAGCATAAAGGGAACATATGAAATAAAGGTTACTTCACAAGAGGACCCAAATGTAATGGTGAGTGCTTTTGTAGTTGTAAATGAATAAATATAAGGAAGCTCTTTAAAAGAGCTCCCTAATTATTCACTTGGAATAGATAAATTTACTTGGGTACGATCATCAATAATTACTGATTCTGTAAGAGTAGGTTTACTAGTATTTATGAGAGTGGAAAAATAGTGATTATATGCATACCAAGATCCAGTACTTATAAGGATCAGGACTAATAGAATGGTGGTTACTCTTAAAGTAAAAAGATGATTAGACAAGCGCGTGTTATTTTTAAATTTTTCCAAAATAGATCTTTTGATTTTTGTAGAAAAATCATCTTTTTTTTCAATATCAAACTGTGCATAGAGTTTGTCTAAGATACGTTTATAATCTGCATATATGGAGCTTATTAAAGAATACTCATGATTCTGAAGCTTATCTAAAAAGCTTTTTAGATCCTTTGGAACTGTATTTTTATCTTTAAATAAAAGCTTTATAATATTTGTAATATTATGATCCACATGGTTAGATTCACAAACATCAGGAATGAGAATAAAGTTTATATGAGCTTTATTATGATCATCAACGACAATGTTAGAAGGATTGAAAGCAAAATATTTGAGAGAGTCCTTAATATTATCATTTTTCAATAATTCTAAAAGTAAGGATTCACCTAGTTCTAACTGAGCTTTTAGAGTGAGATCATTTGAAGCTAAGTAATTTTTTAAAGGAATATACTCATGATAGATAAAAACGGATACTAGATAAGAATTTTCAACAAATAATTCAACAAAGTTATGGCAAATATCTCTATTTAATTTCGAAAGAAGAGGTGCAAATTTTTGGATTAATTTTTTATCTTTATAGATATTTAGAATAAATTGATGAGTTATGTTTTTATTGGATATATCTTGACATAATACGGTTTGATATTCTTTGGTATCATTAAGAATATGAATGATTTGATAGCTACTACCAATGAATTTAGATTGCATTTTAATACCTCCTTATGGGGTGGTTAATAGAAATTATATACAATAAAAGTCTTAATATATTTATTATAATATATATTAAACTGAAAAAATAGAAAATTAGAAGTTATTCAATATAGATATTAGGGTTTTAAAATAAACATATATTTATCCTTATTATAGGTTTTATACAAAGAAGAGGTGAATTATGAAAAAAGTTACTAGCTTTTTGATTATATTGTTTATAATGAGCACATTAGCGTGGTCATTTATGAAAGAACAAATAGTAAAAATAAATCATGATGAAGTTTCAGAATTAGAACAAGCCCAAATATTAAAAACAAATGATAAGGGAGATATGTATTTAGTTATATATAATGGAAAAGAAGAAGAAATTTTGAAGGTAGATAGAGCTGGGAAGGTAATCAAGCGAATAGAAATAGGTTTACCAGATACAAGCTATAAAACGAATATTAAAGATATATATATTGACAGAGATGATGATGTGTATGTATTTTATGAAGAATATAGTGCATTAAATAAATATATGGTAGTTAAAAAATTCGATAGCTCCTTGTATAATGAGTCATTGATTTTAAGGAAAAAAAATAATGAATCCTTAAAGTTTACCAGTTTTTCAGAGGATAATAGCTACTTATATGGAGGATGGTTTGGAGCGCATCATGTAGTTTTATTTAAAGCATCCTTAGATCAGAGTCAAGAGATTACATTGACATATGATTATCAAATTCAATCTCCAACAGCATTAAAAGATGTATTAGCACTACCGAATGGAAATATAATGTTTACTGATTTTCAAGGAAGATTATATGTAGGTGCTAAAAATGGAAATACAAGGAAAATATATCCTCAGGATGGAGAAGAAGCTATTGTTGGAGGTTTGAGCTTTGCAGGGGAAGAGAGTGCCTATTTTTATGATTTATATAAGCATAAGTTTTTTAAGGTGCTAAACAATGGCTCAAAGCAGTTGCTAATAGATAGTGGAAAAAATTTAAATAAAAATATAACCTTAGCAGATACAAAAATGATTTTCTCAAGTCCAGAAGGAAGATTGACTGCATTAGCTGATGAAGGGGACCAATATAAACTTATTAATGGAGGATTTTCCTTTGTATCTGTTATTGATGAATTAGAAGGAAAAAAAGATAATGATAAAGCTTTGTTTATCATTGTAGAAATTTGCATTTTTGTACTGCTTATTACATTATTACTTTGGGATTTTTATTGTAAAATAATGAATATGCGCATGTCTATTATTTTAAAGCAATGTCTAGGCTTATTAACAGCGGTATTAGTAATATTTGTATTTATGACCTCTTCTGTTTCAAAATGGCTACTTGAAGAAATTTTATATAATGAATATAAATCACACCTTTTAAGTGCTAGTAGAATTATACAAAATGAAATAAAGGAAAATGATTTAAGGGTTTTAAGTGTTCCTTCTAATACAGATCAAAAGGTGTACGAGAAGATGAAAGCTTTGATAAAGGAACCTGTTACCTACAAAGAAAATAAATATACTAAAGAAATTTATTACAATTTATATAATATTGAAGAAAACAATGGATCATTTATTTTTTCTTCAAACAATCAAGTTGTTGGATTTCCTATAGAAAAGACAACTTATTCAAGGTTAAAGAAAGTAGATATATTAAAGGCCATAGACAGTAGCAAGCCTATTTTTGATAAAGACTTAAGAGATGATGGAGAATGGATGTATATGATGATGCCTATCTTTAACAATGGAAAAAAGATGGCATTTGAGATAGGACTCTCTATGAAGGATTTTAATGAGAGATATAACACCTTAAAATTAACCTTTACTTTTGCTATTATCATTATTGCAGGGATTATGTTGCTAATTATTATGATTACTTTAATTACTTCTTTATTGTCTATAAGGAAGCTGAGTAGAGGTGTTGACCAAATTGCAGCAGGTCATTTTGATGTACGTGTGATTGTTAGGTCAGGAGATGAGATTGAACAATTATCTAAAAGATTTAATGATATGGCAGGTTATATTCAAAATTACATAAAAATGCTAGGCAAATTAAATGAATCCTATTATCGTTTTATTCCAGAAAGATTGATTAAAATGTTAGGGGTTAACAGCATTCAAGAGGTTCAAAAAAGTGATCATGTAAAAGAGGAAATGGCAGTTATCAATTTTAACATAAGATCATTTTTTGAATTAACAAAGGGCATGTCATCAGAGGATGTTTTTGAATTCATAAATGGAATTTATGAACGTTTTTCTCTTATAGTAGAAAGCTTTAATGGGATTATAGATCGTTTTATGGATACTAGATTTACAGCTATATTTCCTGATTCTCCTGAAAATGCAATGAATGCTGCCTTAAGAATTCAGGAAAAGCTTGCAGCATGGAATATTGAAAGAGAAAGAGATGGCTTGAAAAAAGTAAATATAGGTGTGTCTGTTCACTTTGGAACAGTTATGTTTGGTGTAATAGGAGATGGTACAAGACTTGCGAGTGCAGCTGTATCACAAGCAATCCATACTTCCATGAGATTGGAAAATTATGCTGATGAGATAGATGTATCGGTTATTGCTACAGAAGAAATTGCCCGTAATTTGCCAGTATCTTTATTTAAGAAGAGATCTATTGGTAAATTTAAAGATGGAAATATGACTTTAACATTATATGATTTTTACGAAGGGGACACATATGTAATTAGAAATAAAAAAGAGAAGTATAAGGAATTACTTCATATGGGAATTGAACAATACGAAATGGGGGATTATCATAAAGCGAAATCTTCATTCATAGAAATTTTAAGATCATTCCCAGAAGATGGCGTTGCAAGAAAATATCTAGATTTATCAGAAGGAAAATATAAAAAAGATGATCAAGATAAAGTTACCCTTGTTCATGAATATGAGTATGTGGAGTGATCTTAATTATGATTATGAAAATTTATGATTTTTTTATTTATGTTTTTAGATTAATAAAGAGTAGTATATTGTTACCTTTTAGGCGCTTTTATAGGACAATAAGAAAACAACTACATATGAGAGTTCATGCTAGAAAAATGATCATGAAGCTAAAAGAAAAGATTCAAAGTAAAATAAAAATCAAACCAAATAGTATGGAGGATTATTTTGAATTTAAGTATAACTATGTAGCAAAATCATTATTCCTTATTGTTCCGATCATCATTATTGGAGGGGTGTTGTTCTACTTTTTATATGGTAAAGAGTGGATTGAACGAAAATATCTTACCGTTGATGTATTTACGGATCAAGAAAAGGTTGAAACCTATTCAGGTAAGGTAAATCTTTACAATAGAGAGAATGGGCGCGTTGTTTTTCAAGGAAGGCTTGAGGAAGGAGCCAAAATTGAGAAGGGTAAAGCTTACTATGAAAATGGTGTAGTATATTACGACGGAATGTTTGCAAATAACGTATTTGAAGGAAATGGAAAAATGTATAATGAAAAAGGAGACCTTATTTATGAGGGCGTATTTGCAAATGGATTTAAAGAAGGGAATGGAATAGAATATAACACTACTCATAGGGGCGTTGTTTACAAAGGAGGTTTTTCAGCTTCCAATTATGAAGGAGAAGGAACTTTATATTATGGGAATGGGAATATTGCTTTCAAAGGTTCTTTTTCAGCTGGAGCTATGGAAGGTAGTGGCATTCACTATTATAAAAATGGTAAAACAAAGTATGAAGGGAATTTTGCCAATGGAAAATATGAGGGGGATGGAACTTTATATAATGAGAAAGGCAAAATCAGCTATAAAGGAAATTTTAAAAGTGGAGCATTTGAAGGAGAAGGAAAACTTTGTGATGAAGATTTGTTGTATGAAGGTATGTTTACAAATGGATTAAAGCATGGTCAAGGAATTTATTATTATAAAGGAATAAAGTTTTATGAAGGTGAATTTTATGAAGACAAAATGCAAGGTAATGGGATTATATATTCAAAGGATAGCAATGTAATATATGAAGGGAATTTAGTAAATAACAAAATTCCTGTTGAAAATGCTTTATCAAAAGAAACTACTTATTTATTGGAACGATATAAGGAAGAAGTAGAATATTTAATGTTTGATGAAAACTTCTTTTTTATAAATAATTCTTTTCAGCATGCATTTTTAATGAATTATGCTGATTTTGATTATCCTGCTAAGGTACAAAAAATTTACATTTTCCCACAAAAAAATGAATGTAAGGCACTAGACCGTATAGAAAAGATTAGTAAGGATGAGTTGATTGCATTAGAAGGGGAACCTACAAGTAGTGAAATTGTAAGAATTGGAATGGATACAAGGAATATTGTAAATTACTTTGATAATATAAAAGATGAAGAGTTTTTAGTATTATCCTATGAAGATGAAGC
Source organism: Marinisporobacter sp. (assembly GCA_025210525.1). Lineage (GTDB taxonomy): Bacteria > Bacillota > Clostridia > Peptostreptococcales > Thermotaleaceae > Crassaminicella. The sequence continues at coordinate 23,425 of JAOARP010000063.1, read as the reverse complement.
TTTATACGAATATTTCTTTGAAAGAGATAAGAAAACATTAGTGTTTGTGCGTATTGAGGAGGTTTCTAAGGAATGAAACAGAGCATGAAGATGATACTCTTTATATTTTTAGGTATATGGATGGGGTTTAATTCCTTGATCAACATAAGCTATGCAGAAGATGAAAAAAATGTAAAGCTTCAAGAGCTGATAGATATAGGTATAAAAAATAGCAAAGAAATAAAAGGAGAAGAGCTGCTACTCTTAGAAAAAGAAATTGAAGAGAAACAACTAAATGAAAAAATTATGAAGATGAGAGATTTGAACAAACCCATTAATATACTAAAAAATGAAGAGCTCATAAAAAATCTATTGGATTTAAACAAGATTCGCAATGAGGCAGAAGATATTCGGAAAAATGTTGATACATCAAAAGGATGGATGACAAAGGAAATCAGGATAAAATATTTAGAAGCAGCATACCAAGAGAACCTTGTAAAAATGCTTACTGAAAGAAATGAACAAGCTGAAAAAAAACTTGAGGAATTAAAAATAAAATTTAAGACAGGGCAAATATCGGGAGATATATTTCTTTTAGAAGAAGACAAAATCAAGAAGATTAAAGAAACTTTAGAAAATGCTTTATTAGATGACGAAAGAGCCCTTAGCAGCTTGAATACATTAATAGGGGAAGAAATTAGCAAGGATAAATCTTTGGTTTTAGAGCTTACAACAATAGATTTGAAGGAAATTTCTGAAGATGACCTTCTTGAACAAGTTTATTTAAATGATGAAAATCTTTATTTCACTTTATTAAAAAAATATGAAAATGAAGTTGAAATTGCAACACTGCTCAAAGACGAAAAGCAGCAACAAGGAAATATATTTAAAGAGATTCATAAATGTATTGAAGCAGGAAATAAGGAATTATCTAAGATTGTTGATGCTTATGATACGTTATATAAAAGTGAATTACCAAATAAGAAACTATATCGTTTTATTCCAATCAATCATTTTATTCTTCCGTTAGATGAAGGTTATACAGGTGAGTTAAAAGATTATTGGCATTTTAATAATGAAAAATACTCTATTTCACTTGCGTTAGTTGAAAAAGAAAAATTATCTAATGAATATGATAAACGTAAATCAGAAGTAAAAGAAAGAATAGAAGCTAGTCTATTAAATATTAAAAAAAATATAAAAACCCTTGAACAGCTAAAGGGAGATTATGAAAAAGCAAGACTTAAATATGATAATTATTTGTTAGATATGAAAAAAGGAATTATTCAATATGATCAATTAATAGAGGCGCAGGAAATAAAAGAGGATATCTATCAAAAGCTACTAAAAGCAATGATTGATATAAATAGATTACTTTTTAATTTATCCTATGACTCTGGAGGATGGCTTGAAGATTATATTTGGAATGAAAAAATTAGTAGTGAAGGGTTAGCATTAGGAGAGGAATTTAGCATTAATAAAAAAGAAGCAAAAGAAAATTCAAAAAGAGATAACATAAATGGGTGGAACATAAAGCAAAAGTTTGATACAGGGCAAATGAAATTTTCTATTTTAAAGCTACCAGAGCATACAAAGATCACGGGTTATAGTTTAAGAACTTATGAAAATGTAAATTTAAGTTCAATTGTAGCTATTGATGCATCCTTTTTAAGAAAGCCATCTATTTTAAAGGAGTTTGCAACAGGATATATATATGTTGATTTTTATGAAGGAGAAAAACGAGTAGGGAGTGCTCTTATTGATGGATTTAGTAATGGTGGAGAGTTTATGAATTACAGAAAAATTGAATAAAGGAATCAAGGTAGTAAATTGATTAAATAGGGATAGGAGGGGATTGAGGTGGTTAGTTATTCCGTGGTAATGGATGTGGGAAATTCAATAGTTGAGTTGCTTAAAAGAGAATTAACACCTGAACCAATTGATAAGCCAGAAAAAGTTGGTTTATGTAGTCCCAATGAACCAGAAGATTTCCAGTTGACAGTACATTTATATCATATTGAAGAAAATGGTAACTATAGACAAAATGATATGATGATCGAAAATAAAAATCGCATGAGATATCCTCCCTTATCTTTGAAGCTGCACTACTTGATTACGGCACATTCTAAAGGAAAAGGGAGTGCAAAAAGCGAAGATGAGGGTAGAATCCTAGGACGTGTAATGCAATGCTTATATGACCATTCAGTGATAGAATCTAATTTACTACAAGGTTCTTTAAAGGAACAAGAAGAAGGGATTCGAATAGCCTTTAATCAGATGTCATATGATGAGCTACAAAGAATTTGGGCATATCCAAATAAACCCTATAAGTTGTCACTGAGCTACATGGTAGAGCCTGTACTATTGAATTCTACAAGGACTAGAAATGTAAAACGTGTTACTGATGTAAGAGTTCAATTGAATCAAAAAGGGGATTTCAAATAATGACGATCAATAGAAAAGTCTCAAAGGTTCTAAGGATTATAGATTTTGTTACGGGAAAAGATGTAAACAAAAATTTACTGCACTTAACAGTAAATGAAAAAAATATAAAACCTATATTCAAAAGGGATGGTTATATTGTCTTTACGGATCTAGAAGAGGAATTATTTCATCTTCACATTTCATCGCCTATTTATTTATCACAAATTGTATATGAAAAGATGAATAACCATTTTCCTAATGATGAAGTAATCTATATATATCTTTATCCAAATGAGAGCTATCCCCATAAGGAAAATTTAATTTGGGTTCAAGGTAAGGTTGATGAAGAAATACCCAAAGATGAAAATATAGAATATTATCTTGCTTTTGAAAGTAATCAAATGATTAAAATTGCACAAGAAGAAATAGTAAAGGGACAAAATAAAGTAAGATTATTTGTTTCCAATAATAAAAGGATTGTGGGAAAATCGTTTTGGATTACAGGAGGAAAAAATGATGAGTTTTGTAGTGTGATGAGGGATTTAGCGAAAGAAAATTTTTATCAATTAAAAAAAGTACTTAAATATGACCATTATCGAGGAGAAAAGTTATATCCTACTATCAAAGTGAAAATAGATGATAATGGATGTTTTAATGGATTCATTCCGAGCAAACTTTGCACAAAAGAGGAAGTTTTTTTAGTAAATAATGAAAATATACTAGTGAAAAAAATTCAATTAAATTTAATATAGAAGGATCAATAGGAGGGAATTATGGCTTTAGCAGTATGTAATGGTGCAATGTGTATGTGTAGCTTTGGTACGGCACCATCTCCCTTGATGGTATTGCCTAAGAATAAAGTAACTACATCTATGCCCTTAGCAAATATTATGGATAATAAACCTATGACGAATATACTTCCATTTTTGATGTGTACCAGTTTAGCCAATCCAACGGTTCAAGCAGCTACAACAGCAGCTTTAGGGGTTTTAACACCTATGCCATGTATACCAAATATCACTGCACCTTGGATGCCAGGGTCCCCCACAGTTCTTATAGGAGGGCAACCAGCATTAAATGCAAATTCAAAATTAATGTGTAATTTTGGAGGAATGATACAAATAACAAGTCCAGGACAATTTACAATCAACATACCTTAAAAGGAGATGAGATCTATGCAAAAATGTAAAAGCTATATGGACTTAAAAGTATTTACAATTGTTGTGACATGTATCATTATCTCCTTAGGACTTGCTTCTTTATATGGTGCAAATCAAATTATGTATGCAGAGAGCTATTCAAAAGCAATATTAAGAGGGCATGATTTGGTTGGTAAGCAAAGAGTTCTTCAAATTGAATATGCATTACAATATGGGAAAGATATTCGTAAATTTTATAATATGAAAAATAATATGAATCAGATTGTGGAATCATTACCAGGGGTTAATGATATTGAGATTTATGGTATAGATGGAGAATTGCTTTATGATGCCTTTGAAGAAAGAAAAAATAATAATATAAATGAAATTTTTATGAAAAAAAATAAGAGGATGGATGATAGGGATGAAGGTCTATATCATACGTTAGTCATTCCTATTAAAGAAAAAAATAAAAAAATTATAGCCAATATGATTATCAATATTGAGAAAAAAGTGATTGAGGATGATATAAGAGTTCATTTAAACGAATTAGGAATTCAATTTTATTTATTTACTTTTGCTAGTATTAGTTTAGTGATACTACTATTAAGTAGAATAAATTTTGACTTTACTATTAGAAGAAATAGAAAACATTTTGTATATATGTTGATTTTAATGACAATAGGGATGATGGTTTTATTTAATAGTTATATTTTAATAGATACATCAAAAGCTTTAATGTATTCCTTTGAGGAAATAGGTGATTGGATTTGTTCTATTATACAAAATGACATCAATGAAATAATCAACAAAGGTGTTAGAATTGACGAAATTCATGATTTGAATGGATGGTTAGAGCAGATTAGTAGTCAATTACCTGAGATAGATAATCTATTTGTAGATAGTGATAATAAAGTGCAAGCTGTAATGTCTAATGATTTTATCAATAAACAAGTCAATGAAATGATATTGAATGGAGTAATCATTGGTATAGGGTGTATTTTCGTACAAATAATATTTGCTAGGTGTATTTTTAAACTAGAAGAAAAAATATACAAAACTACAGAAGTAAAGGAAGGAAAAAGCTATGAAAAGTAAACAGTTTGTAAAATTAGTTGCCTTAATAATCTGTTGTAGTATGTTTTTCATGATACCTTCAACAGCTTTAGCAAAATCAGCTATAGATGGTAGGGATTTAACACCTGCTAAAATAAATGGTGATAAATTCAAAATAGGCTATATAGAGAGTGCAGAGTTTGTAAATTATCCAGCATCCTTTTATTATTTACTAAAGGGATTAGAAGAAATTAAGTGGATAAAAAATATTGATCACATTCCTTTTCAAATAGGACAAAAAGTAACTAAACCTATGTGGAGCTATTTAGCTAATAAAGAGGTAAGCTCATCCTTAGAGTTTGTAGAGGATTTTCATTATACTCTTGAGTATATGAATGAAGAGGATAAGGAAGCAATGCGTAATAGAATTGAAAAAAATGAGGTGGATCTTTTAATTGTATTAGGAACAGCTGCTGGTAAGCTTGTCTCCAATATTAATACAGATACACCTAGGATGATATTTTCAGTAACAGATGCTGTAAAGGTAGGAATTTCAGAAAACTATGAACGCTCAAATAAACCAAATATATGGGCACATACAGACCCCGAAAGATTTGAAAGACAATTAAAGGCATTTTACGATTTGTTTAAATTTAAAAATATAGGAATTGTTATGGAAAACAGTAATCGAGCCAAGGCTTTTACACCCCTTGAAGAAATTAAAAAGCTTGCGGATGAATTTGGGATTAAGCTAACGGTTAAGTATGTAGATATGCCAATAAATAGCAATGATTATGATAGGTATAAAGAAGATTTAAAGAATGCATATAATGAAATTTCTAATGAAGTAGATGCTTTTTATATTACTGTTGCAGCTATTGATTATCATTGGTTAGAAGAAACTTTAGATCCATTTTATAAAAAAAATATACCTGTGTTTTCTCAATTAGGTGGGAAAGAAGTAGCTTATGGAGCTTTAATGAGCATTAATGTTTCAAGCTTTAAAGAAATTGGTCAATTTGGAGCACGTAGAATTGTACAGGTTTTGAAAGGAGAAAAACCAGAAGAATTAACTCAGAAGTTTGTATCTACACCACAAATTGATATTAATTTAGAGGTGGCACGTAAAATTGAATATCCTGTATCTTTCAATTTATTACTTGTGGCAGATCAAGTATATTTAAAAATAGAAAGAGATGATGAATGATATGAAAAAAGTAAAATTTAAAATTTTAAGCTATGCAATTGTATTGATTTTAATTGCCATGGGATTTACAGGGCTTTATAATTTATCTAAATTTAAAAACAACTTAGAGGATTCTTTGTTTCAAACATACAAGGTTGCTGGAAATCAAGGGGTTAGATATATCGAATATGCTGTGAAATATGGAAAAGATATAGAAAAATTTTATGGAATCGAAGAAGTGCTTGAAAATATGAAAGCTTTATCAGATTCTATAGATGATATTTATTTGTTTTCAAAAGATAAAAGATATCTTTATTCTACAGAAGGAGCTCTTCAGAATGATTTTGAATATTTAAATGAAATTGGAGAGGATAAAAAAGAAAAAGTTATTTTTAAAGATAAAAAATATCATGTGATTATTAATTTAAATAACGAAAACAAAGAGACTATAGGTTTTGTTGATATAACAACAAGTGCAGATAAAATAGATCAAGTTATTTATGATTTTATGATAAATATGATTTTTTATTTAGGAGGTATTTTATTCGTTGTTATCGTTTGTATGGTATTTCTTGTAAATCAAAGGCGATTGATTAGAAATGGATATATTCGATCTCAATTATTGAAGCGTGTATTAATTGGTATGCTTATGGTTTCACAAATATTGTTTTGTTCATTAACCTTTATGGAATTTCAAGATCAATATAGAATTGTTGCAAAGGAAGATGCAAAAACAGTTGTGAATGCCCTTAGAAGTGATATTAAAAATGTACTGAATAAGAATGTTTTGTACGAACAATTAAGCGACCTTGAAGACTATTTTCAATCTATTTTAAATCAGACGAGTATTCTTTATTCTATAGAGTTAAATAAGAATGAAGCAAATACTTATTATGCTGAGAAAGAAGAAGAGCTTTCTCCTAAAGAAAAAGTAAGTACAAAGATAGTAGATGCTAAAGGAGACACATTAACCATTCAAGCTAAAATATCAGAAGAGAGTATCAGAAAAAAATTAATACAGGTATTAATAGATATGGGGACTGCTTTAATTATATCTATTTTATTTATGCTTGAATTGGTAGGCGTTATTACTTTGAGTGTAAATCAAATAAACAAGAATCAATTAGATCATAAGGATAGAACTAATTCTATAAGGGCATTATCTTTTGCTGTATTTGCTATTACAACTATGTATGTATCCTTTATTCCCATTATATCGAAAAATGTATTTACACCAATAGGGAATATACCAAAGAATGTTTTAATAGGATTTCCTTATACAGCAGAAATGTTCTCAGGAATTTTTGCTACTATTATAGCAGGAGCGTTAATTGATAAAAATGGATGGAGAGAAGCATTTAAAATCGGAGCATTATTATTGATCATAGGAAATATAATTTCGGCAATGGGTAAAATTCTTCCAGTATTTATTATAGCTAGAGCAATAACTGGTTTTGGGTTTGGTACAGTATTGATGGCTATGAGGACGATTGTGTTAAGTGGTAATTCTATAGAAGAAAGAAATGATAATATATCAGGAATGAATATAGGAGGAAGTGTTGGGGCTACTTGCGGAATTGTGATTGGAGCTATGATTGCTGATCAGTGGGATTTTACAACAGTATTTTATTTATCATCAGGACTAATGACTTTAGTAGCTTTATTCTTATACAAAAGTAAGTTTATGATTCATGATCAAATAAAAAATGAAAGAGAATCTGAAAAAAGTAATTTAATTAAATTTTTACTAAATCCAACTATTATATTTCTTATCTTAGTTGTTATTATTCCGACAAGATTAGGAAGAACCTTTTTAAATTACTATTTTCCTTTATTTGCTTCAGATCAAGCTATTTCACAATCTAATATAGGTCAAGTTTTTATGTTATCATCCCTTTCTAGTATTATGTTTAGTGCATGGGTTATAAAATTTATGAATAAATATTTAGGCGTAAAAATGACTATTGTAGCGTCTTTATTGATTATGGGTGGAGCTGTTGGAATATTTTCTGCAATAGGAAATTTTTTAACAATGATTATCGCCATTATGATTTTAAGCGTGTTTGATAAAAGTTTAGGAGCAGCCACCTTTAATTATTATCTCTCTTTAAAGGATTCAAAAAAATATGGTAAAGGAAAAGCTATTTCTGTATATAGTATGAGTGAAAAAATGGGGGATACAGTAAGTCCTATGATTTATGCTGGTGCAATGGGGATAGGAATAACTGTTGGAATTTCGTATATAGGAATGATTATGATTATTGGAAGCTTATTATTCGGATTAGTCGTTAAAACAACATTAAGAAAGAAAGAAAAAGAGGTATCATAAAATGTATACAGAAATAATAGAAATAAAAGATTTAAGCACAAATACAAAAAAAGAAGGAATCATAAGAGAATTATGTATAGATGATATAGAAGAAATGATAAAATTACAAAATGATGTAGTGAATTATTTGGAAAATAAGGAAATGTTTATAACCCTTAGTAGAGAAGAAATAGAATATATATTTGATGGGAATGGATATATATTTGGATTGATTCTTGAAGGCAAAATTTTTGCTTATGTAGGGGTTGTCTATCCTAAGGAGAGAGAAGATAATTTAGGATTAGATTTGAACCTTGATCAAGAAGATTTAGAATATGTTGTTCACCTTGAAACTGCTGTAGTACATCCTAAAGTAAGAGGGAATCGTATGCAATTTCAATTAGCTAAAAGAGTAGTTGAGAAAGTCATAGAGTTAAATCAAATGAAATACATATTGAATACTGTATCACCATTGAATATAGCAAGTATTATGACAACTTTAGATTTAGGTTTAGTCATTAAGGATTTAAAAGAAAAATATAATGGAAAATTGAGATATGTTTCAGCATTGAAGATACATACAGAAAAAATAAATTTCAAAACTAATATGAAAGTACCTATAGAAGATTATAAAAAACAATTAGAACTGATCAAAAAGGGATTTGTAGGAATTTCATATTATAAGTGTGAAGAAGGCATATATCTTTGCTATGGAGTAATGGAATAAAAATGTTGTAAAAAAATCCTCTCGCATTAGAGGGTTTTTTATTAAAATATAAGCAGACAAGTTCTACAAAATAGAAAAAATAAAAGAATTTTTTACAAATGAAGGTATTTTATAATAAATATAGAATATAATAACTTTGGAATAAATTTCTATATTTGAGTATCATAGGTATAAAAGAATCAGGAAGGAGGCGATAATGGAAAGAATGCTAATCGTTTATAAAATTGCTTTTATAACGGGGATTTTATATGCAGTTGTCTCTTTAGTATTAGGACATTTATTTGATGCAGTAGATGTAGATATGGATTTTGATGGGGATTTTCATATTCCTTTTTTTACAATCCTTCCAATCAAGCCTATTACCATCATAACCTTTATCACCGTATTTGGAGGAGTTGGGATCATGTGTAGCAATAGAGGGATTGCATCGTTGTTTACATTTTTGATTGCTATAGGTCTTTCTTATTTTATTTCTATGTTGGTTTATAGGTTCGTGATGATTCCCTTATATAAGGCACAAAATACCAGTGCAGCATCACAGAGGGATTTGATAGGAATTGATGCAATTGTAAAATCTTCTATTATGGAAAAGGGCTTTGGACAAATATCTTATGTGAAAAATGGAAATACCTATGACTCTCCTGCAAAACACGTGAAGGGAGAATATATAGAAAAAGGAACAAAAGTATTTGTAGTAGATATAAAGGAAAATGTTTATTATGTAGAAAAAAAGAATTTCTATTATGAAATAGAATCAAATATTTAAGAGGAGATGATGAAATGGGTGAGTATTTAATCCCTATAGGGATTGTAGGGGTAATTGTTGTTTTAGTTATTAGTGTTTTATCTATGTGGAGAAAGGTGCCTCAAGATAAGGCAATTGTTGTAACGGGTATGAAGAAAAGAGTAATATCTGGTGGTGGGGGATTAGTAATTCCTTTATTTGAAAGAACAGATGTTATTTCTTTGGAAAATATGAAAATAGATATTAGAACAGAAAGAGCATTAACAGAGCAAGGGGTAGGTATTATTGTAGATGGAGTTACTGTTATTAAGGTGAAATCGGATGAAGAATCAATTTATTCATCTGTAGAACAGTTTAATACAGGTCGTGAAGCGGAAACCATTGAATTTGTAAAAGAAACTGCAAAGGATGTATTAGAAGGAAAACTTCGTGAGATTATTTCAAAAATGACAGTAGAAGAAATCCACAAGGATCGAGAAAAATTTGCTTCCCAGGTTCAAGAGGTAGCAGCATTAGACCTTGCAGGAATGGGACTTGAAATAAAGGCATTTACCATTAAAGATATTTCTGATCTAAATGGATACTTAGATGCTTTAGGAAAGAAAAGAATTGCAGAAGTAAAAAGAGATGCAGAAATTGCTGAAGCTAATGCAAGTGCTGAAAGAGATATTAAAAAAGCAGAGGCCCAAAGAGAAGCAAAAGTCAATACGGCTATAGCTTTTAAAGAAGGAGAAAAGGCAAGACTTGCAGCAGAGACAGAGATTGCAGAATTTAGCAAGGATAAAGAGTTGAAAGTACAAGCATACAGAAAAGACCAAGAAACAGAAAAAGCAAAGGCTGACCTTGCTTATGAAATTGAGGGAAATAAGGTTAAAAAAGAAGTAACTGAAACAGAAATGGCAGTAGAGCTTCTTAAAAAGGAAAGAGCTATAGATATTGCAGAAAAAGAAGCTACAAGACGTGAAAGAGAACTTGAAGCAAATGTGAAAAAACAAGCAGAAGCACAAAAGTATAAGGATATTCAAGAAGCAGAAGCCAGAGCACAAGCTATGAAATTAGAAGCAGAAGCAAGAAGATTTAAAGAAATTCAAGAAGCAGAGGCACGTGCTACAGCCATTAAGATTGAAGGGCAAGCCAAGGCTGAAGCTGTTAGATTAGAAGGGGAAGCAGAGGCTACTGTAATTGAACAAAAAGGTTTAGCAGAAGCAGAAGCCATGGCGAAAAAAGCAGAGGCATTCCAGCAATACAACGAAGCTGCGGTTATTCAAATGCTTGTTGAAAAATTACCTGAAATATCAAGAAATATTTCAGAACCTCTTTCAAAAACAGAAAAAATTGTTATTGTGGATAATGGAGGAGAAGGAAAAAATAATGGGGCAGCTAAGGTTTCAAATTATATCACTAGTATGATGTCTCAAGTGCCTGAAGTTGTAGAAGCTACAACAGGAATTAACCTATTAGACCTACTTAAAAATAAAGTAGATGTGAATCAAGTATTAAAGCAAGAAAAAATAGAAGAAAAGAATGAACCTTTCTTTGAGAAAGTAGAATCATAAAAGACATCTCCTTAGGATGATAAAGATCCTAAGGAGGTATTTTTTTGATGCAAAACAACATCAATTTTAGAAAGAAGTATTTATAGAGTAAGTAATATACTAGGGGAAACAATGCAGGAAAATAAGATATTTATTAACGTGATGCATCATTTATAGACTTGTGATGCAAAAATAAATCATGTATTGATATTTTAGTCATAAATTACATTCTATATTTAAAATAAAGAAAGAATAATTATAAAAAAACGTTGAAATATAGACGTTTTTTGTTTTTGGGTAAAAAAAATTTTATAAAAATAAAAATTGGCATATATCTTGTAATATAAATGAAAAATGGTACAAGAATGAAACTTACAACCTAATGACATAGGGGGAATTTAGAATGGATAAAAAAAATACTTATCTAAATGAAAGAGAAAAGGTATATACACCATTATTGGCCATTGAAGAAGCATCAAGATGTTTGTTATGTCATGATGCACCCTGTTCAAAGGCATGTCCTGCTGAAACAGACCCAGCGAAGTTTATTCGATCTCTTCGTTTTAGAAATATGAAGGGTGCAGCAGAGACTATAAGAGAAAATAATGTACTTGGAGGCATTTGTGCAAGAGTCTGTCCAACAAGTAAATATTGTGAAGAAGCCTGTAGTCGATGTGGGATTGATCAACCTATCCAGATTGGAAGAATACAAAGGTTTCTAACAGAGTATGAAAAAGTAGTAGGAATGAAAGTACTAGAATCTGTTGAAGCTGTAAAGGCTAAAGTAGCTATTATTGGCTCAGGACCAAGTGGACTTTCGGCAGCTGCAAGCTTAGCTTGTGATGGGTATAAAGTAACTGTATTTGAACAAAAGGAAGAGCTTGGTGGATGGCTTTCCTATGGAATACCTCCTGAAAGATTACCAAAATCAGTTATAAATGATGAAATTCAATACATTAAAGATTTAGGGGTAACGTTTAAAACAAATTGTAAAGTTGGAAAAGATATAAGTATAGATGATTTGAAAAAAGAAGGGTTTAAAGCAATACTTATTGCTGTGGGAATGCAAAAAAGTAAGATGGTTCATATGAAAGGAATGGAGCTAAAAGGAGTTTTGAAGGGAACAGAGTATTTAAGTGAGGTAAAAGCTACAGAGGGAAATATAGATGTAGGAGAGCATGTGGTCGTAATAGGTGGCGGAGATGTTGCTATTGATTGTGCTGTTACAGCAAAGCTTTTAGGATGTGAAGATGTTAAAATCGTTTATAGAAGAACACTTGATAAAATGCCAGCAGATGTAGAAGAAATAAAGCATGCTCAATCACTAAATATACCAATTTATACGGGATTTAAGCCCCAAGCAATAAAGGGGAGAAATGGAAAAGTAAAAAAATTTAAAGGGGCAGGAATGTTTGATGATTCCGTATTAGAACTTGTAGCAGACAGAGTGATCTTTGCTATTGGTCAAGAACCAGATAATATTAAAAATATCGTTAATGTGAAGTTGAATGATAAAAAAGTAATTAGAACTTCTAATTATAGAACAAATATAGAAGGGATATTTGCAGCTGGAGATATTATTGAAGGGGATAAGACAGTAGTATATGCAGTAAAGCAGGGAAAAGAGGCTGCAAAAGAAATTATTAATTATTTCAATGAAATACAAAATAGGAAAGGAGATCAATAATCATGAGAAAAAAAGATCTTTCAATCAATTTTTGTGGTGTTAAATGTGAGAATCCTTTTTTCCTATCTTCATCTCCAGTAGGTGCCTGTTATGAAATGTGTGCAAAAGCATTAGAAACAGGTTGGGGCGGAATTGTATTTAAAACTATTGGATTTTATATTCCCAATGAAGTTTCACCACGATTTGATAATACGAGAAAAGAAGCAACTTCATTTATAGGGTTTAAAAATATGGAGCAGATTTCAACCCATTCATTAGAAGAAAATCTTGAAGCTTTAAAAAAATTAAAAGAGAATTATCCTAATAAGGTTTTGATCGCTTCTATTATGGGGGAAAATGAAGAAGAATGGACAAAGCTTGCAGAGCTTGTTACGGAGACGGGTGTAGATATTATAGAATGTAATTTCTCATGTCCTCAAATGACAAGTCATGAGATGGGTTCAGATGTTGGGCAAAATCCTAAGCTAGTTAAAAAATATTGTGAAGCTGTAAGAAGGGGAACAAAGCTTCCGATTATTGCAAAAATGACTCCGAATATTGGAAATATGACGGAGCCAGCAATCGCTTCTATTGAAGGGGGAGCTAATGGGATTTCTACTATAAATACGATAAAATCTATTACAGCATTAGATTTTGATAGATGTACAGCGTTACCTGTTATCAATGGAAAATCCTCTGTATCTGGATATTCTGGTAAAGCTGTAAAACCTATTGCATTAAGATTTATCCATGAGCTTAGCAATTGTTCTAAATTAAAAGATGTTCCAATTAGTGGTATTGGTGGCATTGAAAACTGGGAAGACTGTGCTGAATTTATTATGCTTGGGGCAACGAATTTACAAGTTACAACAGCAATTATGCAGTATGGATATAGAATTGTAGAAGATATGATCAGTGGACTTTCTCATTTCATGGAAGAGAAAGGGATAGATCAACTTGAGGATTTAGTTGGTGTAGCTGTTAAGAATATTATTCCTGCTGAAGAGCTTGATCGTGATTACCAGATATATCCCCAATTTGATGATGAAAAATGCGTAGGCTGTGGAAGATGTTATATATCATGCTTTGATGGAGGACATCAAGCTATTGAATGGGATGAAGAAAAGAGACGTCCAAAGCTTATAAAAGACAATTGTGTAGGATGCCATCTATGTGGTCATGTCTGTCCTGTACAATGTATTACTAAAGGAGAAATTGAATTTAAAGGAGATACTAAAGAAAGGCCATTAATTATCTAAAGAGATATAAAAGGCACAGACATTTATTCTGTGTCTTTTGTTCTATAAGAATAAGAAATTTAGGATTAAAAAACTCTATAGTTATTAACTGAAGTTTTTAATGTATTGTAATCATTTGTAGAATAAAATGAGAGAGGCATGAATATTTATACAATAGAGGTGGCGAAAATACGCTTTTTATATTCTGAAAATTCTGAATTGATAACAAAATGTTGGATGGCTAGGTTTGAAAATGCATAGATCCTTTTTAAATAAAGAGCTACATTTTTTAAGGGCTATTGAGCAAAAGTTTTAAAAGGAAAGGGGATGAGCAATGCATACTAAATAATAAGTTGGTAGGAACTTCTTCGTATTGTCATTTAGAGCTTTATAAAAAATGGAGGTGTAATTAGTTGAAAGAAAGAAAAATATCGCAAAAAGAAGTGAATGGCTTGTATGAATTAAGTGAAAATTCACGAGCAACATTAAAAAATAATGCATACTATAATGATGATTTAGCCCCGACAAAATTGTCTGAAAGAACTTGGGGAACCTATAACATTGCAGCATTATGGGTGGGAATGTCTGTCTGTATTCCTACTTATATGATGGCATCTGGATTAATGGCTGCAGGACTTTCTTGGTGGCAAGCAATTATTAATATTTGTTTAGGAAACTTAATTGTTTTGATTCCAATGCAGTTAAATTCACATTCTGGAACAAAATATGGTATTCCCTATCCTGTTTTTGCAAGACTAGCTTTTGGTATTAAAGGTTCTCATATTGCTTCAATTGCTCGTGCTATTGTTGCAGCTGGATGGTTTGGTATTCAATGTTGGATTGGTGGAGGTGCCCTTAATGCTGTTATCGGTGTGATTATACCATCATGGGCTGCTTGGTCAGGAGGAATTTGGGTATCTTTCTTCCTATTCTGGGGATTAAATGTTTGGATTGCTTATAAGGGAGCAGAAGCTATCAAGTTTATGGAATCTTGGGGTGCTCCTATATTAGGGGTTCTTTCCTTGGGACTTATGATTTGGGCATTAACAAGTGTACATTCTATTGGAAAGAGTGTTGGGGATATTTTAAATATGCCTGCAACCTATGAAAAAGGTCAGTTCTGGAAAATATTCTTGGCAGGTCTAACAGCGAATATTGCTTTCTGGTCTACCCTTGCCTTAAATATTCCTGATTTTAGTAGATATGCAAAAAGTCAGAAGGATCAGTTTAGAGGTCAATTATTAGGACTTCCTACAACTATGGCAGCTTTTGCTTTTGTAGGTGTTTTTGTTACAGGTGCAACAGGGATTATATTTGGAGAATTTCTTTGGGATCCAGTAGCTGTTGTTGCACATATTGGTAGTCCCGTAGCTGCGTTACTAGGTGCAATTGGTATAGCCGTTGCAACTTTAACGACAAATATTGCTGCCAATGTAGTAGCTCCTGCTAATGGTATTTCAAACTTGAATCCACAAAAGATTTCCTATAGTACAGGTGCATTAATTACAGGTGTTGCGGGTGTGGCAATTATGCCATGGAGACTTCTTTCAACGGCAAGTGCATATATATTTGGTTGGCTAGGAACTTATGGTCTTTTATTAGGACCTCTTGCAGGTATGTATATTGCTGACTATTATATTTATCGTGAGAAAAGATTAGATCTACATGATCTATTCAAAGGAGAAGAAAGCCGTTATTGGTATAAAAATGGCTTCAATAAAAAAGCTATTTATACATGGATTCTTTCCGCAATATTACCTATATTAGGTAAAATCATAGATGGATTAAGCTTTATAGCAGATAGTGGCTGGATTATTGGATTTTTACTCTCTATAGTTATCTATCCAATATTGATGAAGAACGAAGACTCATCCTTGCTTAGTGAAGAAGAAGAATTGGAAATTACTGAAAGAGTTATGCAGCGTGATAACAATTAAATATGGTTATATTGTTTAAAGATTGAAATGATGAAGACCCCTTGTAGATTTTTTACAAGGGGTTTTTAGGTTGGTCAAATTTGGGTCTAAAGAATAATAAGTATAGGGAGCAATCCCAAATAGGGAAAAAATAAAATTTTCTGAATATTTCAATGTTGAAATGCATATTTTGTAAATATACTTACATAGAAGGATGTATATTTATATATTCAATTGATGATGATCCTGTTAGGTTTTATGAAGGAACTATTTCTGTCTGAAAAATTGCTTCTATATAGGGTGAAAATAGCATAATAGAGAGGTTATGGTAGAGAGCGAGGGGGATAAACTTGGAAAGATTGATCAATGATTATGTATTAAAAGAAGAATTAAAGCATTATGAACAATTATATAATGAGATAAAGATAGCGATAGATACAACCTTTGACCAGGTTACTATTGTAGATAGGGATGCAAGAATATTATGTGTAGGAAATTTATGTAAAGAAAGCTTTGGTATATCAGAAAATGAGCTTGTGGGAGAAGATGCCAATGAATTGGTAAAAAAAGGAGTTTTCGATAAATCCATCACAGCGGAGGTTCTTCAAAAAGGAAAGAAAGTTACTATTATCCAGAAAACAGCTAGCAATAAAAGATTATTGGTTACAGGTTTTCCTATATTTAATGAGAAAAAAGAAATTGTGAAAGTGATTAACATATCAAAGGATATTACTAGTATTGAGCAATTAAAAAAGCAAATAGAAAATACAGGAGAAATGATGACATGGTTTCGAAAAGAAATGCTAAAAAGGAAGGTAATAAAAGAAAAGAAGATTATAACAAAAAATAGTCAAATGGAAAAAATCCTAGAGCTGATCAAAAGAACTGCTGATTTAGATAGTACAGTACTTCTTCTAGGAGAAACAGGAGTAGGAAAAGGGTTTTTAGCTAAAGCTATTCATGAGATGAGTAATAGAAAAAATAAACCTTTTGTTACGATTAATTGTGGAGCCATTCCGGAGAATTTATTGGAATCCGAATTGTTTGGATATGCAGAAGGTGCTTTTACAGGGGCTAATAAAAAAGGAAAAAAAGGGCTATTGGAAGAAGCAAAAGATGGAATTGTATTTCTTGATGAAGTAGGAGAACTATCCATGAAATTGCAGGTGAAGTTATTAAGTGTATTGCAAGATAGAAAAGCCTGTAGAATAGGAGCATTAAAGCCCTATGAAATAAAAGCTAAAATCATTGCAGCTACCAATAAGGACTTAAAGGAGGCAATAAAGAGGGGTGAATTTCGGCAAGATCTTTATTATCGCTTAAATGTATTACCTATCCATATACCTAGTTTAAGAGAAAGGATAGAAGATATATTTGCCCTTATCCGTTATTTTTTAAAGAAAAACAATGAAAAATATTTTTTGAATAAAGTATTTTCAAAGGATGCCTATAAAATATTGATGACATATGAGTGGCCAGGAAATATAAGAGAATTAGAAAATGTCATTGAGCGGTTAGTTATTACTTGTGGAGAAGATCTAATTACTTCAAAGGAAGTAGTAGATATTCTTCAGATTGAAGATGATAAACAAAATAAAAAAATAAATTATATTGAGACAAACAGTGTGATTCCATTAAAAGAAGCAACGAAGGAATTAGAAAGACAATTATTAATAAAGGCAAAGGAAAAATATAAAACAACGAGGAAAATGGCTACAGTTCTTAAAATAAATCAATCAACAGTTGTAAGAAAATTGAAAGAATATAATATATAAAGAAATAAAGGGTTGTATGAATAGGCTAATGATAGAGTGTATCATTAGCCTATGTTTTTTAGATATTATTTTGCATCTATTTTAAGGACCGTATTAAGGAGTACGCTTGCTCCATTTGTACATTCCTTAACAGATGTGAATTCTGGCTCACAGTGGCTGTGACCATCCTTTGAAGGGACAAAGACCATAGTGGTAGGCATCATTTCTGATACAAACTGAGCATCATGTCCTGCACCACTATTAATATATTGATTAGAAATATCAGCTTCATCAGCACTCTCTTTAACAAATTCTACTAATTCTTTATCGAAATATACTGTATCACGTGCCCAAGCTTTTTCATAAGCTACCTTACATTTAGCAACTTCTTTAGGCATGTTCTTAATAATGTCAACAACCTGCTCGATCACCTTAGGATCTTCATGTCTTGCATCAATTGAAAAATCAACGAAATCAGGAATTACTGTATGTACACAAGGATGGCATTTAATTTCACCAGTTGTATAAACAAGAGCAGAATCAAGTTGATCTAATTCATTATGAAGATAAGTAAGAACTTGAGCAGCAGCATAAAGAGCGTCTTGTCTATATTCCATAGGCGTAGTACCAGCGTGATCTGCTTGACCATAAGTTCTTATTCTGTAGTTGATCATACCAAGTACACAGGTAACAACACCAATATCATTATTAGCAGATTCAAGGATTGGACCTTGTTCGATATGAAGCTCCAACATACACTTATAATCATTAGGATTTAATCTATTTTCTACTGATCCAGCATAACCACTAGCGGCTAAAGCTTCTCCGAAAGTAGTTTTTCTATCTAATACGCTCTTAGATGCAAGCATTGTATCCTTATCAAATTTTTCACAAATTACTCCTGATGACATCATTGCTGGTGGATAAAGAGAACCTTCCTCATTTGTCCAAATCATAGCTGTAAGAGGATGTTTATGAGGAATCTTTTGATC
This sequence comes from Marinisporobacter sp., assembly GCA_025210525.1. Taxonomy (GTDB): domain Bacteria; phylum Bacillota; class Clostridia; order Peptostreptococcales; family Thermotaleaceae; genus Crassaminicella. The sequence continues at coordinate 4,760 of JAOARP010000063.1, read as the reverse complement.
TACAATAGTTTCTAAAACCTCCATAGCAGATATAACTCCTAATATGCCATCGTAGTTACCGCCGTTTTTTACTGAATCCACATGAGAAGCCATAACAATTCGCTTTGCATTAGGGTCTGAGCCTTTAATGGTAGCATACATATTTGCCATATCATCCATAGTTATTTCTGCACCGATGGCTCTCATTCTTCTTGTAAATTCTTCTCTAGCTTGAATATTTTCTTGTGATAATGAGTATCTAGTAATTCCTCCATGTCCAGCATCTCCATAAGTTGCAAAAGTTTTGATCTTATCTTCCATTCTTTCCATACTACAAAATCTTGTATTCATTATCAAATACTCCCTCCTAATAGTTGTATTTAATTAAAATCGTTTAGCGAATATTGTGAAAATTATATTTGCTTTAAAGGTACCTTTTATTGATCATTAGATCATTGTTATAAGTTTCATAATATTTACTAACGAGTTCAGTTCAATAAAATATAAAGCAATATATATGCCAAAATATGGATTTAGATGAAAATCAATATAAGAAATACCTAAAATGCAAAATACAGAAAATTCACAAAGGAAAGAGTTGGAATAGAAATCTAAAAATATGATGCAAAGAAACATCAATCTAATTGAAAAAAGAAAAGGTTTAGAAGATAGATCACTTTTTTAGAAAGAAAAGAATGTAGGAAAATGAAAAGGATATCCCCTAAAAATTTATTTGATGCATAGGATATAGAGAAATGATGCAAAAACAAATCACAAATACAATTTTTTGTTACTTGGAAGGATTATTCTCAGATATAAAAAAATAATTGTACTCCAAAAATATTGAAATTTACACATTTATATATTTTTCTTTTGAATATCTTTATTAAAAATATAAATTGGCATCTATCTTGTATTATAAAGAATCGATTGAAAAATTTGAATTTTTTTCATGAGAAACAAAATATAAAAATCAAAATAAGCCATATGAAAAAAATAAAAACATTTAAGAAAGGAGAACATTTAATGAAAAAATTTGACACGATTATTAAAGGTGGAACAATTGTAACAGATAGGGATACTTTTAAAGGAGATATAGGAATCAAAGACGGAAAAATTTCAAAGATAGAAGTAAACTTAAAAGAGGATGCGCAAAAAATTATAGATGCACAAGGTAGATATGTTATTCCAGGAGGGATTGATCCTCATACCCATATGGATATGCCATTTGGTGGAACTTATGCGAGTGATGATTTTCATACAGGAACGGTTGCAGCAGCCTGTGGAGGAACAACAACTATCGTTGATTTTGCAATACAGTCTAAGGGAAAATCCTTAAAGGAAGCCAGTGAAACTTGGAGAAAAAAAGCTGATGGCAATGCGGTAATCGACTATGGAATTCATATAGCTGTAACAGATATGAATGAAGAGGTTCTAAAAGAAATTCCTCTTATAATTAAAGAAGGCTATTCTAGCTTTAAGTTATTTATGACATATGACGGACTAAGAGTTACAGATGATGTACTTATGAATACATTAATTGTTGTAAATGAAAATGGTGGATTAACAGGTGTTCATGCTGAAAATTATTACGCTATAAAATATTTTACAGATAAATTTAAAGAAGAAGGAAAAATAGAACCTAAATATCATGCTTTATCTCGTCCCGATTTGGTTGAGGGAGAAGCTGCTGGTAGAGCCATAAAATTAGCTAAATTAGTGAATGCACCTCTTTATATTGTACATAATAGCTGTGAAGCATCTACTTCAGAAATAAAGCGTGCTAGAGAAGAGGGGTATCCAATCATAGGGGAAACTTGTCCACAATACTTATTATTATCTTATGATAATTATGAAGAACCAGGGTTTAATGGAGCTAAATATGTTATGTCCCCACCTCTAAGAGACAAAAAGAATTGGCCTTATCTATGGGAGTCATTGGCTGATAATACTCTTCAATTAGTAGCAACAGATCATTGTCCATTCTTTATGAAACAAAAGGAAATGGGAAAAGAGTTTTTCGGAAAGATTCCAAATGGAGCACCAGGAATAGAGTTAAGAATGGCACTCATATACACCTATGGAGTAGTGAAGGAGAAATTTGATTTACAAAGATTTGTTCAAGTGACTTCTACAAATGCAGCCAAAATATTTGGTATGTATCCTGAAAAAGGTACCATTGCAATAGGTAGTGATGCGGATCTAGTTGTTTTTGATCCAAATGTAGAAAAAGTAGTAAATGTGGAAATGCTTCATGAAAATGTTGATTATACACCTTTTGAAGGTCTTAAGTTAAAGGGATATCCAGAGACCACAATCCTTAGAGGAAAGGTAATCGTAGAAAAGGGTCAGTTTGTTGGAGAAAAAGGAGATGGAGAATTTATTAAAAGAAAAGCTCCTATGTTTGTCTAAGTATGAAAATGATAACTATCCAATTTTCAATGGATTAACTATATAAAATATTATAAAAGGGGGAACCATAAAATGGATAAAAATGCTGTGGAATATGTATCTTCATTGATTGAAAGAGCTAGAAAGGCACAAGAGGCTATTGAGGATTATACACAAGAACAAGTTGATAAACTCCTTACAGCTGTTGTATGGAACATTGTAAAGGACGGTCCTGCACAAGAAATATCAAAGCTTGCTGTAGAAGAATCTAGAATGGGAAATTATGAAGGAAAATATAATAAGCTAATGGCAAAAGGAAAAGGTACTATTCGTGATATGTTAGGAAAAAAATCTGTTGGTGTAATAGAAATAGATGAAGAAAAGAAAATTATGAAGATAGCTAAGCCTGTGGGGGTTATTGGAGCATTAGTTCCTTGTACCAATCCTGAGGCAACACCTACTGTAAAAGTAGCTCATGCATTAAAAGGAAGAAATGCTATTATATTATCTCCACATCCACGTACGAAGAAAACAAATGCATTTATCGTAAATATTATGAGAGAGACATTAAAAAAATATGGTGCACCTGAAGATTTAGTAATAGGTATTGAAAATCCTACTATGGAAATTAGTAATGAACTCATGAAGCAATGTGATTTGATTTTAGCTACAGGAGGAGCAGGACTAGTAAGAGCTGCTTATTCATCTGGTACACCTGCTTATGGAGTAGGTGCTGGAAATGCTGTAGTCGTTGTAGATGAAACAGCTGATGTAAAGGATGCAGCTCATAAGATTATGCTTAGTAAAACATTTGATCTTGCTACAAGCTGTTCTGCAGAAAATTCATTGATCATTCAAGAAAATGTATATGATGATTTAATGAAAGCCCTTAAAGCTGAAGGGGGTTATTTAACAAGTAAAGAAGAAAAAGAAAAGCTTCAAAAGATTTTATGGGTAGATGGACATTTAAATTCAAAAATTGTTGCACAATCTCCTCAAACCATAGCTGATTTAGCAGGCGTTGAACTTCCTGAGGATAGAAAATTTATGATGGTTGAAGAAGTAGGTGCGGGTAAAGATTATCCTTTCTCTGGAGAAAAACTTTCTGTAGTAGTAACCCTTTATAAATATAAAAATTTTGAAGAAGCTATTGATAAAGTGAATGAAATCACAAAATATCAAGGGATGGGTCATTCTTGTGGAATTCACTCCTTTAACGAAGATCATATTATGCAGCTAGCCCTTAAGACTAAGGTAAGTCGTATGAATATTAGACAAGGGCAATCTCTTGCGAATACTGGAAATTGGTTCAATGGTATGCCATTTACTACAAGTCTTGGCTGTGGAAGCTGGGGTGGAAATATAGCTTCTGAAAATATTACTTGGAAACATTTAATCAATGTTACATGGGTATCTAGATATTTTGATCCTGTTGTTCCAACAGATGAAGAGTTATTTGGTAGTGTGATGAATGATTAGGATTAGAAATACGGATCATGATTGATAAACAAAAATTAGGGGGGATTTAAATGTCTAAAACATCTGTTATTCGTGAAATGGATTTAAAATATAATCTTCACTCATGGAGTGCGCAAGCATCATTAAAACCTGAAGTTATTAAAAAAGCAGAAGGAATCTATTTTTGGAATGAAGATGAAAAAAGATTTTATGATATGTCTTCACAACTAGTAAATGTAAATATTGGTCATGGCAATAAAAAAGTGATTCAAGCTATGAAAGACCAAGCAGATCAATTACCTTTTATAGGGCCTGCTTTTGCTGTAGATGTAAGAGCTGAAGCAGCAAAGAAAATTATAGAAATTGCTCCGGATAATATGGAGAAGGTTTTCTTTACGAATGCTGGAGCCGAATCAAATGAAAATGCTATCAAGATTGCTCGTATGGTTACAGGAAAATATAAAATATTATCTGCTTATCGTTCTTATCATGGAGCTTCTTATGGTGCTGCAAACTTAACGGGTGAACCAAGAAGATTTGCTAGTGAACCAGGAATCCCTGGATTTGTTAAATTCGTTGGACCTTATCCCTATAGAGGACCTGTTGAATTTAAGAGTGAAGAAGAGGCTACAAAATATTACCTTACTCTTTTAAGAGAACAAATACAATATGAAGGACCAGAAACAATTGCTGCAATATTCCAAGAATCAGTAGTTGGAAGTAATGGAATCTTGATTCCACCAAAGGGCTGGATGCAAGGTGTAAGAGATATTTGTGATGAATTTGGTATCATGATGGTTGCTGATGAGGTTATGGCTGGATGGGGAAGAACTGGAGAATGGTTTGCCATCAATAACTGGAATGTAAAACCTGATATGATTACCTTTGCAAAAGGTGTAACTTGTGGTTATACGCCATTAGGTGGCGTAATT
>JAOARP010000062.1 GCA_025210525.1 Marinisporobacter sp. | reverse complement strand
GTCCGCCGCTTTCCACTCTTTAAATCATCCGAAGAATCAATAAAGAGCTTCACGCTCGACTTGCATGTGTTAGGCACGCCGCCAGCGTTCATCCTGAGCCAGGATCAAACTCTCATATAAAAAGTTTTGAATTGAACGTTTGGACTTTATAGTCCATATTCTGGCTTAAATTCTTACACTGTATAGTTTTCAAAGATCAAATTTCTTTTAAGATCAACCGCCGTTTGGCGACTTAATCATCTTATCATTTTTGTTTGTTGCTGTCAAGAACTTTTTTATCTTTTACAACTTTTCATTTGAGTTGTAATTTTTCACTCAGTTTGTACTAAGCTTTATAAAAAGTTTCTTTCAGCGACGACAAGAACTATCTTACCATGTATCTTGCCTTAAGTCAACTAGAAGTTTTTTCTAGTTTTGAAATCAACGTTTCTTTCGAAACGGTAAGTATTATTATAATATAAATATAGATACATGTCAACTACATTCCCAAAATTATTTTGTATTAAATCAACTATAATTTAAAATTATTTCCGAATTAAACTGAAGAAAAAACCGCCAATCCCTTTTGAAATCAATAGATTCGCGGTTTATATCACTATTTCTCTTCAAGAAGTACCACATACTACTTGATTTTCACTAATACCCATTTAAATAAATATTACCAATTTTACTTATCTTACAAAGTTTGTCATTACCTTAACTTCAGCTCCTGGTTCTTCAACCTTACCTTTTCCAGCTTCAATTACTTTCATAATCCACGCCATATTTTTACCAAGAATTCTCATGATTTGATTGCCTTCAGCATCTTCTTTGGCTTCTCCTGGTGCAAGACCATGAATAACATTCCAATAATTAGATGTTGGAATAACCATTTCTGAGTATTCAAGATATTTACTCAATTGATTCACTGCAGGAATCCCACCTGAACGTCTAAGTGCAGTAATTGCTACCCCAACCTTATGACGAAGAACATTGCCATTTGCAATGTTTATAAAAAATAATCTATCAAGAAATGTACTCATAACACCATTCATACCAGCAGAATATGTTGGAGAACCTAGAATAATACCATCGACCTCTTTTAGTTTTTGAAATACTTCATTAACAATATCATCTTCAAATACACATTTTTCATCCTGTTCTCTGAAACATCTTCCACAGTCTAGACATCCATGTATAACCTTATTCCCTATTGTAATAACTTCTGTCTCAATACCTTCTTTCTTAAGCTCCTCTGCAATTACACTAATAGCATAAGCTGTATTCCCATTAGGATGTGGCCCACCATTTATTGCTAAAACTTTCATAATCATTTCCTCCTTATGTGATATATTGTTATATGTACTTTCCTTTAGCTTTTAATTTGATTTTTAATTTGCATAATTTTATAAATGTCCTTTAACCTTAAATTTTTTATACAATCCTTCATCTATTTTTTTAAGTACATCATGTTAGTACCTGATTTTTAAATAATTTCTAAAACCTTATCATCTGCAAAATGCATTAGATCTTCTGTAGCTTTATCATTAAATTCCTTTATCATGTTTTTAATTAGTTTTACAGAATTTAAATAAAATCGCCAACCTAGTGCTTCTAATTTTGGTTTTAACAAGTACCTTTCTATAAAGACCTTCATAAACGCAAAAGTTATGGCTACCCAAAAACTTAATATCTCCGTATGTAGCATTGCCTCTCCAGCATGACTTAGCTTTGATATGGTCAATACTAAAATGACTGATAAAATCATTTCAATAAATGTTAAAATACTATACATGTTTGAAAATACTCTTGAATACCACTTTTGCTTTTTAAGTGCCATATGACTACTTTTTTGCAATGATTTAAAATCATCATCTATCCTTTTTTTACTGTTGCAAAAACAACATTTTTTCTTAAGCCTAGTGTTGATCAGTTCATCTCTAAAGCTATCTAGCTTCCCTTGAGCATTTTCATATGCCCATTCGATACTATATTTATGTCTATTTTCATAAATCTCATCAAATTCACTAAAAAATACTTCTATATCCCTTGATATCATATGTTTCCTCCTATAACTTTATATTTACCTGCTCTAATTACATCGTTAAATATATCTCTCATTTATTTAGTTTTATTTAACCTAACTATTTATTCTTTTTAAAGATTGAGTATTACTCAATCTTTGAAAGAATGTCTATTAAAGTTTCTATCTCTTCTTCTTCTAATCTATTTTCTAGCTGTTGGGCTAAATACGCTATAGTCTTTTGCTCAATATTTACAATGTTTCGTCCTTTATCTGTAAGCTTTAAATAATATACTCTTTTATCCATATGGCAGCTTTCCTTATAAACACAATCCATTTTTATAAATTTTTTTACCATCTCAGTAACAGTAGGCTTAGACAAATTCAATATATCTGCTAGTTGACTAGTGGTAATTCCTTCAGATGCTTTAAATTTTTTTAAGTAATTGATTTGTTTTATACTCATTTCTGAGAGCTCTAGGTCATGAATAATATGCATATAACATTCTCCCTTGAGTTTGAACAAATTAGCAATTCCTTTTTCTAATTCTTTTTTCATATCAATCAGATCCCCCTCTAGTTAGTTTGGGTTTTCCTAACTAAATAATAATGTACTACCTTCTTTTTGTCAAGTATATATTTGGTCATTTGGATTTTAGTGCAAAGCAACTATAGGTTTCTCAAAGAAAACAAAGGTACTATTTTTCTTCCTTTTATTCTTCAAATAGAAATAATACCTTCACGAAGCCTGACAGGATCATCATAAATTGAATACATAAATAAGAAATCTATATGATGCTATATCATAGTAAGGAAAACAAAAAAATTTGAAGCTTTTCATATGATAAAATAAAAAAGCTCAGAAAATTATTCTGAGCTTTTTCTTAACCAGCGACGACCTACTCTCCCAGGCAGTTACCCACCAAGTACCATCAGCGCTGAAGGGCTTAACTTCTGTGTTCGGTATGGGAACAGGTGTGACCCCTTCGCTG
>JAOARP010000061.1 GCA_025210525.1 Marinisporobacter sp. | reverse complement strand
CAGTTCCAAACTTCTTGTTTAGAGTCATTGTGATTGCTGCTGTTAATGTTGTCTTACCGTGGTCAACGTGACCAATTGTTCCAATGTTAACATGTGGCTTATTTCTTTCAAATTTAGCTTTTGCCATTTGTTTCTCCTCCTTTTCAATCCTAATTATTTATAATAGGTTTTCCATTCACTAAGGAATTTATTTTTTTACTAGATTTTCATCTAATAATAAATTATTTACCACTAATGATTTTTTCAGCTACACTATTTGGCACTTGCTCAAAGTGATCAAATTGCATTACATATGTTCCACGACCTTGTGTCTTTGAACGTAGGTCTGTTGCATATCCAAACATTTCAGATAGTGGTACAAATCCTCTAACTACTTGTGCTCCTGATCTTGGTTCCATACCTTCGATTTTTCCACGTCTAGAGTTGATATCTCCGATAACATCTCCCATGTACTCTTCAGGTACAACAACCTCAATCTTGAAGTAAGGCTCAAGTAATACTGGTTTTGCTTTCTTCATAGCTTCTTTGAATGCCATAGAACCAGCAATCTTAAATGCCATTTCAGATGAGTCTACCTCATGGTAAGAACCATCATATAATTCAACCTCTACGTCAACTACTTGGAATCCTGCAACAACACCATTTTCCATTGCTCCTTGAATACCAGCATCAACGTGTTGAATATATTCTTTTGGAATAGCTCCACCAACAACTTTATTGATGAATTCATATCCAGTACCAGACTCTTTTGGTCTAACTCTAAGTTTAACGTGTCCATATTGTCCACGTCCACCAGACTGACGAGAATACTTTGTATCAACTTCTGTTGCCATAGTAATTGTCTCTTTATAAGCAACCTGTGGCTTACCAACATTTGCTTCTACTTTGAATTCTCTTAACAATCTATCTACGATAATTTCAAGGTGAAGCTCACCCATACCTGCGATAATTGTCTGTCCAGTTTCTTCATTTGTCCAAGTTCTAAAAGTTGGATCTTCTTCTGCAAGTTTTGCTAAAGAAATACCCATCTTTTGTTGTCCTGCTTTTGTTTTTGGCTCAATAGCAATTTCAATTACAGGCTCTGGGAATTCCATAGATTCTAAGATAATTGGATTATCTTGATCACATAGAGTATCTCCAGTTGTTGTATCTTTTAAACCTACTGCTGCAGCAATATCTCCAGAATATACTTCTGTGATTTCTTCTCTACTATTGGCATGCATTTGAAGAATACGTCCGATTCTTTCTTTTTTACCTTTTGTAGAGTTATATACATAAGATCCTGCTTTTAATACTCCTGAGTAAACTCTGAAGAAAGCAAGTTTTCCTACATATGGGTCTGCCATGATTTTGAATGCTAATGCTGAGAATGGACCCTTGTCATCTGCTGGTCTTTCATCTTCTTCTTCACTATCAGGAAGCACCCCTTTGATAGCTGGAATATCTAATGGAGATGGCATAAACTCAATTACTGCATCTAGCATTAATTGAACACCTTTGTTTTTATATGCAGAACCACAGCATACTGGAACCATATTGTTAGCAAGTGTTTGCGTTCTGATTCCCTCTCTTAGCTCTTCTACTGTAAGCTCTTCACCTTCAAGATATTTCATCATTAATTCTTCATCTGATTCAGCTACAGCCTCTACTAATGTCATTCTGTATTCTTCAGCTTTTTCCATCATATCAGCTGGAATTTCAGTAGTTTCAATTTCTTTTCCTAAATCATCTTTATAGATTCTTGCATTCATTTCTATAAGATCTACAAGTCCTATAAATTGATCTTCAGCTCCAATAGGTAATTGAATTGGCACTGCATTTGCTTTTAAACGATCCTTCATCATTCCTACAACATTGTAGAAATCTGCTCCCATAATGTCCATTTTATTAACAAAAGCCATTCTAGGAACTTGATATTTTTCTGCTTGACGCCATACTGTTTCTGATTGTGGCTCAACACCACCCTTTGCACAGAATACAGCTACTGTACCATCAAGTACACGAAGAGATCTTTCTACTTCAACTGTGAAGTCCACGTGCCCCGGTGTATCAATAATGTTTATTCTATGACCTTTCCATTGAGCAGTAGTAGCAGCTGAAGTAATAGTAATACCTCTTTCTTGCTCTTGCTCCATCCAGTCCATTGTTGCTCCACCATCATGCACTTCACCGATTTTATGTGTTCTACCTGTGTAGAATAATATTCTTTCAGTTGTTGTTGTTTTACCCGCATCTATATGAGCCATAATCCCTATATTACGAGTATTCTTTAATGAAAACTCTCTAGGCACAATTTCTCCTCCTTTCTTTGTTACGTATTGCTACAGAAAATATTGTCCCCAAAATTGGCGACAATATAACAAATAAGAAATCATTACCATCTATAATGTGCAAATGCTTTGTTCGCTTCTGCCATTTTATGTGTATCTTCTTTCTTTTTAACAGATGCTCCTGTACTGTTTGCAGCATCCATAATCTCTTTTGCTAGTCTTTCTTCCATAGTTCTTTCGCCTCTCTTACGAGTGTAAAGAGTTAACCATCTAAGTCCTAGCGTTTGTCTTCTCTCAGGTCTTACCTCTACTGGTACTTGGTAGTTAGCACCACCTACACGTCTTGCTTTTACTTCAAGTACCGGCATGATATTGTTCATTGCTTTTTCAAATACTTCTACTGGTTCTTCACCAGTTTGCTCTGCAATACGCTTGAATGCATTGTATACAATTCTTTGAGCAGTTCCTTTTTTACCATCTAACATGATGTTGTTGATTAGCTTTGTTACAACCTTACTTCCATACATTGGATCTGCTAATACTTCTCTTTTTGGTATATGTCCTTTTCTTGGCACTTTTCTTCCCTCCTTAACATTCATTCTCTCATCGGTACTCGGCAACCCAAAGATTGCCGTCGTGCTGAATGCAATATATATTTAGCCCACCCCATAAGATGGGCGCATCTTCGCTCGACGATCAATTATTTTTTAGCTGCTTTAGGCTTCTTCGCACCGTACTTAGATCTTGCTTGATTTCTGTTTTGAACTCCTGCAGTATCAAGGGTACCTCTTACAATGTGGTATCTAACCCCTGGTAAGTCTTTTACCCTTCCTCCTCTGATTAACACAACACTATGCTCTTGAAGATTGTGTCCAATTCCTGGTATATAAGCAGTAACCTCAATACCATTTGTTAATCTTACTCTGGCAACCTTTCTTAAGGCTGAGTTAGGTTTTTTAGGAGTTACAGTCTTTACAGATGTACAAACACCTCTTTTTTGAGGAGCACTGATATCAGTTGCTTTTCTGTGTAAAGAGTTAAATCCTTTTTGTAGTGCTGGAGCAGTTGATTTGTATTCAACTTTCTTTCTTGATTTGCGCACTAATTGGTTAATTGTAGGCATTCCATGCACCTCCTTCCAAATTTTAAAAGCAAAATTTATTTTGCATAGGATATTTCCTATATTGCTTTTCATCCTCTACTAGAATAACCTATTCACATTAAATTTTTAGAATTTTTTTGTTGAGTTTAGGTTATTTTAGTATTACTGCAGTAGCAGCACTTATTCCTATTCCACAAGCTTTACCGAGTTTCTTCATTGATTCGGTATAAACAATTTGTATATTCCTTTGTTTTGCTTCCTCTTCAATGCTTCTTGTTACGTGTTTTTCTGCATCTTTTGCAATAAAAAGAGTTTGTGCTTTATTTTCCTTTACTGCTTTTATAGCTTGTTTTGTACCTACTACTAGCTTTTTTTTGTCTTTTAATTCTCCAAGCATATAGTATCCTCCTTTATTAAACACCACAAAGATTATGCTTTTCGCATAATCTTTACGGCTATTTAAAAAGTCAACTATTTCTTAATTACACACTTTATCATTCTAGCACTAAGTTTATCTACTGTCAACTTATATTTTTTTACCATTATTCGGCATCATTATGTGCTATGGCAATACTTTTATATCTTCTCATTCCAGTTCCTGCTGGAATTAGTTTACCAATGATTACATTTTCTTTTAATCCAATCAGATTATCTTCTTTTCCTTTTATTGCAGCTTCTGTAAGAACTCTTGTAGTTTCTTGGAATGACGCTGCTGATAAGAATGATTCTGTAGCTAAAGATGCCTTTGTAATTCCTAAAAGAACTCTTTTGCCCATTCCAGAATTTAAGCCTTCTTCTTCTACCTTTCTATTAACTTCCTCAAATTCATGAATATTACATAATCCACCAGGAAGTAAATCTGTATCTCCAGCATCTTCTATTTTTACTTTTGAAACCATTTGTCTTACAATTACTTCAATATGTTTATCACTAATATCAACACCTTGAAGTCTATAAACTCTTTGTACTTCTTTTACAATATATTCTTGAACACCATCTACGCCTTTGATCTTTAAGATATCATGAGGGTTTACAGAACCTCCTGTGATTTCATCTCCGGCTTTTATTCGTTGTCCTTCTTTTACTTTTATTCTAGAACCATAAGGAATCGAGTACGTTTTTTGTTCTCCATCATCACCAGTTATGATTACTTCCTTGTTCTTTTTGATTTCATTGATAGATACTGTTCCTGCAATCTCTGTAATAATCGCAAGTCCTTTTGGTTTTCTAGCTTCAAATAACTCCTCTATCCTTGGAAGACCTTGTGTAATATCGTTACCTGCAACTCCACCTGTATGGAATGTACGCATTGTAAGCTGTGTTCCTGGCTCACCAATGGATTGAGCTGCAATAATTCCAACAGCTTCTCCAACATTTACAGATTTTCCTGTCGCTAAGTTTCTTCCATAACAGTGACCACATACACCATGTCTTGTTTTACAATTAAGGACTGATCTTATTTTTACTCTTTCAAGTCCCGCTTCAACAATTCTATCTGCATCTTCTTCTTTAATTTCTCTATCTGCTTCAACAAGTACTTCTCCAGTTTCAGGATGAAGTACATCCTCTATTGTATATCTACCAACGATTCTATCATATAATGGTTCAATCAATTCATTCCCATCTTTAAATGCTTCAACCCAAAGACCTTCCATTGTACCGCAATCATCTTCTCTGATAATTACATCTTGACTAACATCAACAAGTCTTCTTGTTAAGTATCCTGAGTCAGCAGTACGAAGAGCTGTATCTGCAAGACCTTTTCTGGCACCATGAGTTGACATGAAATATTCAAGAACAGATAACCCTTCACGGAAATTCGCTTTGATAGGGAACTCTACCGTATGTCCTGATGCATTTGCCATAAGACCACGCATACCACCAAGCTGACGAATCTGGTTTTTACTACCCCTCGCCCCTGAATGAGCCATGATAAATACATTATTGAGTCTTCCTAAGTTTGCCATTAGGGCATCTGTTACCTTTTCAGTAGTTTCTGACCATATTCTAATTACTTTTTCGTATCTTTCTTCATCAGAAATAAGTCCTCTTCTATAAGCTTTTTCGTACTTATCTACAATTTGCTCAGCTTCTGAAAGTAATGTTTCTTTTTCTTTTGGTATATCCATATCAGATACACTAATGGTAATAGCTCCTATTGTCGAATAATGGAATCCCATTTCTTTGATATTATCAAGCATGATTGCCGTAACTGTGTTTCCATGTTTTCTGAAGCATTTATCTATAATTTTTCCGAGTTTTTTCTTATCACAAAGGAAATCTATTTCTAAGCTATATAGATCATTTTCCCTATCTACAAATCCTAAAGTCTGTGGAATTCTTTCATTGAATATAAATCTACCAACTGTACTTTCCACAAGCTTACCTGGGTCTTCTTCGTTTAATTTTCTTCTAACTTTGACTCTTGTATGAAGACCTACTACTCCATTTTGATATGCCATAAGCATCTCATCAAAATCTTTAAAGATCATACCTGCTCCTGGTTCACCATCTATCTCAATAGTTAAGTAATAACTTCCAAGAATCATATCCTGTGTTGGTGTTGTAATAGGCGAACCATCCTTTGGTGCGAGAATATTGTTTACTGAAAGCATTAAGAATCTTGCCTCAGCTTGTGCTTCTACAGAAAGAGGTACGTGAACTGCCATTTGGTCTCCATCAAAGTCTGCATTATAAGCAGTACAAACAAGGGGATGTAGCTTAATTGCTTTTCCTTCAACCAAAATAGGTTCAAACGCTTGAATTCCAAGTCTATGTAGAGTCGGTGCACGGTTCAGCATTACTGGGTGTTCTTTGATTACTTCTTCTAATACATCCCATACTTCAGGTTTTACTCTTTCTACCATTCTCTTAGCACTCTTAATGTTATGAGCATATCCATCATTTACAAGGCGCTTCATGATAAAAGGTTTAAATAATTCTAAGGCCATTTTCTTTGGCAGACCACACTGATAGAATCTAAGTTCTGGGCCTACAACGATAACAGAACGACCTGAATAGTCAACACGCTTTCCAAGTAAGTTTTGTCTGAAACGCCCTTGTTTCCCTTTTAACATATCAGATAATGACTTTAATGGTCTATTTCCTGGACCCGTTACAGGTCTTCCACGTCTTCCATTATCGATTAATGCATCTACAGCCTCTTGAAGCATCCTTTTTTCATTTCTAACAATAATATCTGGTGCTCCTAGGTCTAACAATCTCTTTAAACGATTATTTCTATTAATTACTCTTCTATATAAATCATTTAAATCAGAAGTAGCAAATCTCCCCCCATCTAATTGAACCATTGGTCGTAAATCTGGAGGAATAACTGGTACTGCATCTAAAATCATCCATTCAGGATTATTTCCTGATTTTCTAAAAGCTTCTACTACTTCTAATCTTCTAATAGCTCTGATTCTCTTTTGTCCTGAACTGTCTCTAAGCTTTACTCTTAATTCTTTAGCTAATTTTTCCAAATCAATCTTGCTAAGAATATCTTTAACCGCTTCTGCACCCATAGATGCTTTAAAAGCATTTCCATATTTATCTCTATATTCTCTGTACTCATTTTCATTTAATAATTGTTTATAGCTTAATGAAGTTTCTCCTGTATCCGTTACAATATAAGAAGCAAAATATAATACTTTTTCAAGGGATCTTGGTGACATATCTAATAATAATCCCATTCTACTTGGTATTCCTTTAAAATACCAAATATGAGATACAGGAGCAGCAAGTTCTATGTGCCCCATTCTCTCACGTCTTACTTTTGATTTTGTAACTTCAACACCACAGCGATCACAAACAACACCTTTGTATCTTACTCTTTTATACTTTCCACAATGACATTCCCAATCCTTAGTAGGACCAAAGATCTTTTCACAAAAAAGACCTTCTTTTTCTGGCTTTAATGTACGATAATTAATTGTTTCAGGTTTTTTAACTTCTCCCTTTGACCAGCTTCTGATTTTTTCTGGCGAAGCAAGACCAATTTTTATAGATTCGAAATTATTCAATTCAAACAAGGGGTTTCTCTCCCTTCATTATGGCTTATATTAATCTTTTAGATTTATTTAAAAATTAAAATCATCAATCTCTTCAATTGGATATTCTAGCTCTGACTCATCAATATCCTCAAGTTCTTCTGGTTCCTCTTCAGACTCTTCTGTGTTTTCCTCAACATAGTTTTCTTCAGGTGCTTGATACTCTTCTCCTTCGAGAATTTTATCTAATTCGCTTCCATCATCATCTATAGATTCTTTTATTTCAACTTCTTCCTCTTCTGATGTAAGCACTTTTACATCTAAAGCTAAACTTTGTAGTTCTTTAATTAATACTTTAAATGATTCTGGTACACCTGGCTCTGGAATATTTTCACCCTTTACAATAGATTCATATGCTTTTACACGTCCAACCACGTCATCAGACTTAACAGTTAATATTTCTTGAAGGGTATGGGCAGCACCATAAGCTTCTAATGCCCAAACTTCCATCTCTCCAAATCTTTGTCCTCCAAATTGTGCCTTACCACCTAAAGGTTGTTGAGTAACTAAAGAATATGGTCCTGTACTACGAGCATGAATCTTATCATCTACTAAATGGTGAAGCTTTAACATATACATATATCCAACAGTTACTCTGTTATCAAAAGGCATTCCTGTTCTTCCATCATAAAGCTGAAGTTTTCCATCTTCTGGATAACCCGCATCACTTAACGCTCTTCGAATATCTGGCTCTCTTGCTCCATCAAATACAGGAGTTGCAACATGCCAGCCTAATTTTTTAGCTGCCATACCAAGATGCACTTCAAGTACCTGTCCGATATTCATACGAGATGGTACCCCTAGTGGATTTAAAACAACTTGTAGTGGTGTTCCATCCTCTAAGAATGGCATATCTTCTTCTGGTAATATTCTTGAGATAACCCCTTTATTACCATGACGCCCAGCCATTTTATCTCCAACATTGATCTTTCTCTTTTTAGCAATATAACATCTTACTAAAACATTTACTCCTGGTGGCAATTCATCTCCATTTTCTCTTGTAAATACTTTTACATCAACAATGATTCCACTCTCACCATGAGGTACTCTTAAAGACGTATCTCTAACTTCTCTAGCTTTTTCTCCAAATATAGCCCGAAGTAATCTTTCCTCAGCTGTAAGCTCTGTTTCTCCCTTTGGAGTTACTTTACCCACTAATATATCTCCTGATTTTACTTCTGCTCCAATTCGAATAATTCCTCTTTCATCTAAGTCTTTTAAAGCTTCTTCCCCTACGTTTGGAATATCTCTTGTAATTTCCTCAGGTCCTAGCTTTGTATCTCTTGCTTCAGACTCGTATTCTTCTATATGAACAGAAGATAATGCATCTTCCATCACTAATCTTTCATTTAAAAGAATAGCATCCTCATAATTATATCCTTCCCATGTCATAAATCCTATAAGTAGATTTCTTCCTAATGCAATTTCTCCATTCTCTGTAGAAGGACCATCTGCAATAGAATCTCCCGCCTCTACTCGTTCGCCTTTGCTTACAATAGGTCTTTGATTAATGCATGTTCCTTGGTTTGAACGCTTAAATTTAAGCATCTTATATCGATCACGACCGCCGTCTCCATCTCTTTTAATAATAATCTCATCTGCTGAAACTTTTTCGATTACACCTGTATTTTTTGCAAGAACTACTACACCAGAATCTCTGGCTGCAATATATTCCATACCTGTTCCAATAATTGGTGCATCTGTTCTTAAAAGAGGTACAGCCTGACGCTGCATGTTTGATCCCATAAGAGCACGGTTTGCATCATCATTTTCCAAGAATGGAATCATTGCTGTTGCAACAGAAACCATTTGCTTTGGTGTTACGTCCATATAGTCTACTTCATCTCTTGGTACAACATCTATATCACCATTTTGACATCTTGCAGTAACCCTGCGATTAATAAATCTTCCTTCTTCATCTAATGGCTCATTGGCTTGAGCAACAATCACTGGATCTTCTTCATCCGCTGTTAAATAATCAACTTCTTCTGTTACAACGCCTCTTTCTTTATCTACCCTTCTATAAGGTGCTTCGATAAATCCATATTCATTAATTCTACCATATGTAGTCAATGAACCAATCAAACCGATATTCGGTCCCTCTGGCGTTTCTATAGGACACATACGTCCGTAATGAGAGTGATGAACGTCACGAACCTCAAAACCTGCTCTTTCACGAGAAAGTCCGCCCGGCCCTAACGCTGATAATCTTCTTTTATGTGTAAGTTCTGCTAATGGATTTGTTTGATCCATAAATTGTGATAACTGACTGCTTCCAAAGAATTCTTTAATAGCAGCTGCTACAGGTCTGATATTAATTAACGCTTGTGGTGTAATGACATCAATATCTTGAATAGTCATTCTTTCCTTTACGACTCTTTCCATTCTAGAAAGACCAATTCTAAATTGATTTTGTAAAAGTTCTCCTACTGAACGTAGTCTTCTATTTCCTAAGTGGTCAATATCATCTACTTCTCCTACGCCATGAGCAAGGTTAAGTACGTAACTTACAGAGGCAATCATATCATCTATAATGATATTTTTAGGTGATAAATCTTTTCTTCTCTCTTTGATTGCTTCTCTTATTTCATTTTCATCTGTATAAGTATCTAATATTTCCTTTAATACTGGGAAATGTACTTTCTCTTCTACATTTAAACCATCTATACTAAAATGTATATGCTCCTTAATATCGACAAAATGATTTCCGATTACTTTTACAGTTTTACCTTCTTCGCCGATAACATTTACTGCTTTGATTCCTGCATTTTCTATCTGTTTAGCCAATTCTCTGCTAATCTTAGTTCCTTCCTCTACATAAATCTCACCGGTATAAGGATTTACAACATTTTCTGCAGCAATATGACCTGCAATCCTATTGAAAATACATAGCTTCTTATTGTACTTATAACGCCCTACCTTTGCTAAGTCATAACGTTTTGGATCAAAAAATAATGAATCAATTAATGACTTTGCACTCTCTACAGTTGGTGGTTCACCTGGTCTAAGTTTTTTATAAATTTCTAGTAGACCCTCTTCTTGTGATTTGGTATTATCTTTATCTAAAGTATGCATCAATCTTTCATCTTCTCCTAGAAGATTGATAATTTCTGCATCTGTACCAAATCCCATTGCGCGAAGTAATACTGTCATAGGTTGTTTTCTTGTTCTATCAACTCTTACAGATATAATATCATTTGAATCTGTTTCATATTCTAACCACGCTCCGCGGTTTGGTATTACTGTTGTAGAAAATAGTTTTTTTCCTGTTCTATCTAGCTGAACAGCATAATATGGTCCTGGAGATCTAACAAGCTGTGTTACAATAACCCTTTCAGCTCCATTGATAATGAAAGTTCCATTATCTGTCATAAGTGGGAAATCTCCCATAAATACTTCTTGTTCCTTAACTTCTCCAGTTTCCTTATTGATTAGCCTTACCTTTACCTTAAGTGGTGCAGCATAGGTTACATCTCTTTCCTTACATTCCTCTATCTCATATTTTGGGTCTCCATCCAATGAATAATCAATAAATTCTAGGATTAGATTACCAGTATAATCTTGAATCGGGGAAATATCTTCAAAAACTTCTCTTAAACCATTCTTTAAAAACCATTCATAAGATTTTCTTTGAATTTCAATAAGGTTTGGCATTTGCACAACTTCTTCAATGCTTGAATAACTCATTCTCTTTCTTTTTCCGACCTGAATAGGATGTGGCATACTTTTCACCCCTTGTAGTAGTATAAAAAAGTCTTTCCATCTTTTCGTGAAATTGACTTTTTTGAAATACATAAGGTTTATATTTCCTATGTATCATAAAAAAAACCTCAAATATTCACATGCAAAAAAATTTATAATTGTCTTGTTTAATGTGAAAGGAGGCCTTTTGTTCAAATTTTTATCTATATTAACAACTTTTAAATAAAAGTTGGAAATCAAAGACATAAATACTCTTCTGCTCATAATTCATAATATTACCATCTAAAAGGTCTTTTATACAATTCAATGTAAGTTTTCGCCTCCTATGGCAGTATATAATGCTATCATAATCTCCCACTGTTGTCAAGCCCTCATTTTTATGTTATAATTGGCTTGTTCATTTATTTTTATGGTATTCAATTTAATCATTTATTTCAAAAGAAAAAGTCTTCCTCTGAAAAATTTTCAAGGTTGGCTTTTTATAATGCATAATTTATCCATATACTTTGATAGTTACAATTTTATGCATTATAAAAAGCCTTCATTTTGAATATTTTAAGGAAGACTTTTTTGATCCATATACGGAAATTACAATGTAATCTACAAATTGAAGTAGTTTATAATTCCCAATACATTATAAAAAGGCACTCTGGATTTCTCCAGAGTTTCTTTTTATTTTATTTAACTACTTAAGTTCTACACTAGCTCCAACTTCTTCAAGTTGTGCTTTCATTTTTTCAGCTTCATCTTTAGCAACAGCTTCTTTTAATGTTCCAGGTGCTCCGTCAACTAATCCTTTTGCTTCTTTAAGACCAAGACCTGTGATTTCTCTTACAGCTTTGATTACTTTGATTTTTTGGCTTCCAGCGCTAGTTAAGATTACATCAAATTCATTTTTCTCTTCAGCTGCTGGTGCTGCTCCTGCTCCTGCTACAGCAACTGGTGCTGCTGCTGATACTCCAAATTCTTCTTCACATGCTTTTACTAATTCATTTAACTCAAGTACTGTCATACCTTTTATAGCTTCAATAATTTGCTCTTTTGTCATTTTAGTACACCTCCGAAAATTTTTAAATTATTACGCTTCAGCGCCATCTTTATCTGCAATAGCTTGAAGTAAGTAAGCAAGATTTGATAATGGTGATTTGATGCTTCCAAGAAGTTTTGCAAGTAATACTTCTCTTGAAGGAATTTCTGCGATTTCCTTAATTGTATCAACACCATAGTATTGTCCCTCAACAACTGCTGATTTTAATTCTAAGTCTTTATGCTCTTTTGCAAAATCATTTAGAATTTTAGCTGGAGTTACAGGATCTTCATATCCGAAAGCTACGGCATTTGGTCCTGTTAGATCTGCTGTTAAAGGTTCGAATTCTGTTTCTTTTACAGCCAATCTCATTAAAGTATTTTTATATACCTTATATTCTACACCAGCTTCTCTCATATTCTTTCTTAACTCAGTTGCTTCTTCTACAGTTAATCCTCTATAGCTTACAACTACAGCTGATTGTGCTTTAGAAAATTTTTCTTTAATTTCTTCTACAACCTGCTTTTTGGTTTCTAAGTTGCTTGACATTCCGGTGTCCACCTCCTCTGCAATTTTAAAATTGCTAAAACCGTTCTGTTATATATAACAGAACCTCTCTACCGTAGACATAGAGAGGTTCTTAAATTCTTTCGAATCTATAAGCAATTACCTCGGTAGGATTATTTAAACCAAATGGTACCTACTGTCTACGGTTTATATTCATTTTTATTTGCAACACCAACGATTATATCATCCTATCTTTTAGATGTCAATGATATTTTATGAAAATATTAATCCATTATTTTAACTGGGTTAACTTTTACGCCAGGACCCATTGTACTTGTTACAGTAACACTTCTTAAGTATTGTCCTTTTGCAGCTGCTGGCTTTGCTTTAACAACTGCATCCATTAACGTCTTGAAGTTTTCAGTTAATTTTTCTGCACCAAAAGATGCTTTTCCGATTGGCACGTGAATAATATTTGTTTTATCTAATCTATATTCAACTTTACCTGCTTTAATTTCTTTTACTGCTTTTTCTACTTCAAAAGTAACTGTTCCTGATTTAGGGTTTGGCATTAAACCTTTTGGTCCTAATACTCTACCAAGTCTTCCTACAAGACCCATCATGTCTGGTGTAGCTACTACTACATCAAAGTCGAACCAGTTTTCTTTTTGAATTTTTTCAACTAATTCTTGTGCTCCAACATAATCTGCACCAGCATTTTCAGCTTCTTTTACTTTATCACCTTTAGCAAAAACTAATACTTTTCTTGTTTTTCCTGTACCATGTGGTAATACAATAGCACCTCTAACTTGTTGATCTGCATGTCTTGAGTCAACTCCAAGCTTGATATGAGCTTCAACAGTCTCATCAAATTTAGCTTTTGCAGTATCTACTACTAATTTTAATGCATCATCTGTTGCATATTGAACAGTTCTATCAATTAGCTTTGCGCTTTCTTGATATTTTTTACCTCTTTTTGGCATGTTTTACCCTCCTTTGTGGTTTTAACGGTTTTTCAGAGTACCTCCCACTATACCTTAGGTATTATTCTTCAACAACAATACCCATACTTCTAGCAGTACCTTTAATCATACTCATAGCTGTTTCTAAGCTACCTGCATTTAAATCAGGCATTTTTAATTCAGCGATTTCTTTTACTTTATCTGCTGAGATTGTTGCAACTTTGTTTCTATTTGGTTCACCAGAAGCAGTCTCAAGACCCGCTGCTTTCTTTAATAATACAGCTGCTGGTGGTGTTTTAGTGATGAATGTAAATGATCTATCTTGATAAACTGTGATAACTACTGGTATAATCAAACCTGCTTGATCTGCAGTCTTTGCATTAAATTCCTTACAGAATTGCATAATATTCACACCTTGTTGTCCAAGTGCTGGACCTACTGGTGGTGCTGGAGTAGCTTTTCCTGCAGGGATTTGTAGTTTAACCATTCCTGTAACTTTTTTTGCCATTGGTACACCTCCTCATTTTTCATGCAGCTAATCTGCATATAAGTTTTTATATTAAAAAGCATGTAAGCTTTTTTAAAGCAAATTATAATTTTTCTATTTGCGTAAAATCAAGTTCTACAGGTGTTTCTCTTCCAAACATTGAAATAAGTACTTTCAAGGTCTGTCTTTCTAAATTTATTCCTTTTATAACTCCGATAAAGCTCTCAAATGGTCCTGATGTAACTTTTACTGAGTCTCCTACAACAACATCTATTTCTGTAACTGATTCTTCGATCCCCATATTTTTCACTTCTTCATCGCTTAAAGGAATAGGTTTAGATCCCGGACCTACGAATCCTGTAACACCTCTTGTATTTCTTACTACATACCAAGATTCATCATTCATAATCATCTTAACGATGACATATCCAGGGAAAATCTTCTTTTGTTTTGCTTTTTTCTTGCCATTTTTTATTTCTATTTTTTCTTCTGTTGGTACAACAATTTCAGTGATAACATCTTCCATACCTCTATTCTCCACAAGTTTCTCGATGTTTGCTTTCACCTTGTTCTCGTGCCCAGAATAAGTATGGACTACATACCATTTTGGCTTTTCAGACATATATCTCCCTCACTATTTAATAATTTGATGAAGAGCTTTTCCAAAAACAGTATCCATTAGCCAAATTCCAACTGATACAACAACACAAGTTGTCAATACGACTGTAGTATACGAAGTCAAATCTTTTTTATTTGGCCAAATTACTTTTTTTAGTTCTGCCTTAACATTTTTAAAGTATTTACCCATACTTTGGGATTTACTTACATTATTTGTATTCGTTTGCACTGCCATACCTTTTTTTCACATCCTTATGTGTTTAATTGTATAAAACATAATTCTCCAAAGAACTATTTTGTCTCTTTGTGAGTTGTGTGAGTTTTACAGAATTTGCAGTATTTTTTCATTTCTAGTCTGTCTGGATTGTTCTTTTTGTTCTTCATCGTATGATAATTTCTTTGTTTGCACTCTGTACATGCTAAAGTCACTTTTACTCTCATGCTTACACCTCCTAGGATCATAGCGCTTATCTAAACCATCTTGCAATTCGACACAAATATCTCATTATGATACCATCACTTAATAAAGCTACCACAATTTTTCACCTATGTCAATATAGTTTTTATTTGTTGTTTGACGTAACAACAAATTACATTTATAAGCACACAGAAAAAAACACTTCCACACCAGTGCTTTTTTCTCTGTATTTATTTGTTATTTTTTAGTATAGCCATAATATAAATTTTTATTGCAGCTTTATTTTAAAAGGACTAGGCTTGGGTTTCAAACCTAGTCCTTTTTATTTCTTAGTTCTTTAATTATTCAATAATCTGAGCAACAACACCTGCTCCAACTGTTCTTCCACCTTCACGGATAGCGAATCTTAATCCTTCTTCGATTGCAATTGGATTGATTAATTCGATTTCCATTGTGATGTTATCTCCAGGCATACACATTTCTACACCTTCTGGT
>JAOARP010000060.1 GCA_025210525.1 Marinisporobacter sp. | reverse complement strand
TTCTGCTGGTGGAAATACATTCACTACAACAATCATTATAAAAGCAGCAATCAAACCAGTTATAGCAAATGTTAAAAATAAGTTTCCTAATATTTTCCCAAGTCTTTTTAGATTAGCCATATTCGATACAGCACTACTTATTGAAAGAAAAACCAAAGGTACTACAATGGTAAACATACCATTTAAGAATAAATCTCCTAAAGGCTTAAATATACTTGCTTTTTCGCCCATTTGAAGCCCTATCAAACTTCCCAACACAATCCCTGTTAACAGGATAATAGGAAATCTGTATGCTTTCCAAATACTTTGCTTTTGTTTTGTTGTCATTTGTACATCCTCCTATCATTATTATATTCTATTTATCATTTATTCTTGTCTTCTTAAAGATGCACCCCTTGTATAAGCAAACCTTTGCCTGTCTCTTTTATTTTAAATTTATTTTTGAAAAAGCAAGAATACTTTTACTCATACTCTACAGAAAACCATTGAAATCAACAGTCTTTATTTATTTTTCTAATTTATTTACAGCACCTTCAATTTTTTTCAATGCTTCTTCT
Source organism: Marinisporobacter sp. (assembly GCA_025210525.1). GTDB lineage: Bacteria > Bacillota > Clostridia > Peptostreptococcales > Thermotaleaceae > Crassaminicella. The sequence continues at coordinate 121,427 of JAOARP010000060.1, read as the reverse complement.
AAAATACTTCTTGAACAAGCTACATTCATTCTCATATAATCTTTCCCATCATCTCCAAATCCAATTCCACTGTTTAATGCAACCTTAGCTTGGTTGATAAAAAAACTTGATAGTTCATCATCTTCCATTCCTAACTCTTTACAATCTAACCATAATAAATAAGTTCCATCTGGTTTATTAATCTTAATTTTAGGAATTCTTTCCTTACAATAATTGATTACATATTCAATATTTTTTTCTATATAGTCTAATAATTGTTCCAGCCACTCTTCACCATACTTATACGCAGCCTCTACTGCTACTAAACTAAAACAATTGTTTCTTCTTATATCTAATATTCCTAAAATTTCATCAATTTTATCATATTCAAACTTATTAGGAATTACCACAAAAGAAGCTTGTAACCCTGCAATATTAAATGTTTTTGTAGCAGATAAACAAGTGATCGAATGATTGCAAAATTCTTCTGATATTGATGCAAAAGGTGTATAACGTTTTCCGCCAAACACTAATTCTCCATGAATTTCATCGGAAATCACTTTTACATTGTTTTTAATACATATTTCTCCCAATCTTATTAATTCTTCTTTTGTCCACACTCTTCCCCCTGGATTATGTGGGTTACAAAGAATTAAAAATTTCACTTTCTCATCAATTACTTTTTTCTCTAGATCTTCATAATCCATTACATAAGTTCCATTTACTTTTTTTAATGGATTTTTTACTAATTCTCTATTATTTTTCTCAACCACTTCAAAGAAAGGATGATATACAGGTGTTTGTATAATAATTTTATCACCAGGCTGTGTCACCTCTCTTACAATTAAACTCAAAGAACTAACTACTGCCGGACTATGGATAATCCATTCTTTCTTAATGTTAAAACCATGTCTTTTTCTATACCACTCACAAAACGCTTCATAATATGAATCTGGTCTTGAAGTATATCCATAAATCCCTTGCTCTGCTCTATCCTTAATGGCATCAATAATAGGTTTTGCTGACATAAAATCCATATCAGCAACCCATAAAGCAGTTAAATCATCTCGTCCAAATTTCTTTCCTAATTCATCATATTTTGCTGAAAAGTTATTTTCTCTATTTATTATTGCGTCAAAATTATATTGCATAATATCTCTCCTTGTATACTATTAAATTTCATAATCAAAAGAGTTTTACAATGTTTTACAATCACTATAAACTTAAATAAGTACTATTACTTCAATTTCAACTAATGCATCTTTAGGTAATCTTGCTACTTCCACTGCACTTCTAGCAGGATAAGCATCTGTAAAAAATTCGCTGTACACTTCATTCATTTTTGCAAAATTATTCATATCACTTAAAAATACAGTCGTCTTTATTACTTTACTCATATCACTTCCTGCTTCTTTAATAATTGCCTCTACATTTTTTAAAGATTGTCTTGTTTGTTCCTCAATAGTTTGTGGCATAACTCCAGTATCAGCATCTATTGGTAGTTGTCCTGATGTATAAACTAAATTATTAATTTTTACAGCTTGTGAATATGGCCCTATGGCTCCAGGAGCATTCTTTGTTGTAACCACTTCTTTTTTCATCTTAATCCCTCCAAAATAGTTTTTTGTTACTAAATTGTCTACATTGTAAAACTCAATCATATATTACGATTATTTTGCAATTTCTATGCCAACGCAGAACCTTCATTTTATCACAAAATATTGTATTACAAACAACAAAACCGGGTTGTATGGTTTTGTTATATCCCCCATTTATCCCGGTTTAAGTAATTGAATATCTTTATTCCAAATTTGGTTATCTGTGTACCGCCTCTCCCATTTGATAATACAGCCATATTATATTCTTCTAGCACTAAGAGTATTTTTCTTATTTCACCTTCTGAAAGAAAAATTCCTTTTTCTTCAGCAATCTTTACAATACTTCTTCTTCCTATTCTTGTTCTCTGTTGAAAACTATTTTCTAAACAACCTAAAACAAATATATATTCACCCTCTTTAATATTTATCTGTTTTTTAAATTTTAAAATCTTCTCTTTTTCAAAATCATCTAGTTTTATCACTTCTTTTTTATTTCTTATGACTTTAGGCAAATCTGAAAATTGTATGATGCTTTTATCTAAATGGGCAAGATACTCCACATAATTTTTTAGTTCTCTCAAGTTTCCATCCCATGAATAATTTTTAAATGCTTTTTGAGCTTCTTCGCTTAAACTAAATTCTACCCCAATTTTCTTTTTCATATATTCACACAACAGTATAATATCTTCTTTTCTTTCTCTTAAAGGTATAATTTCCAAAGGTAATACATTTAATCGATAGTATAAATCTTTTCTAAACTTTCCTTGATCTACTAATTCTCTTAAATTTTTATTGGTTGCTGCAATAATCCTTGTATCTATTTTAATTACAGAATCACCACCAATTCTCATCACTTCTCTCTCTTGGATGACCCTAAGCAATCTTGCTTGTAAGTTTAATGCCATTTCTCCTATTTCATCTAAAAATAGAGTTCCGCTATGAGCTAACTCAAATAGCCCTAACTTTCCACCTTTTTTTGCTCCTGTAAAAGCCCCTTCTTCATATCCAAACAATTCACTTTCTAATAAGCTCTCTGGTAATGCTGCACAATTTATTGCTACAAACTGATACGCTTTTCTCTTAGAATCATTATGTATGGCTTGCGCAAACAATTCTTTTCCTGTTCCGCTCTCTCCTGTAATTAATACAGAACTATCTGATTTAGCCATTCTTTCAGCAACTCTTTTTATTTCTATGATAGCGTTACTCTCTCCAATAATATCCTCAAAACTGTATTTTGCTCTATGACCTTTTCCTCGTAATTGTGCCCTAAGCTTATGTTGCTTTTTCTCCTTTTCTTCAAATCGATTCATAATCACTAAAGCCCCTGTAATTTTTCCTATTGTAATAACAGGCACTATTGTAATAGTTATATCTTGACCTTTTATTTTAATAAGCTTATTTTCTATAGGTTTTGAGCTATATAAAACCTCCTTAAAAGGAACTTGAGAAACTACGCTTGATAGATCCCTTCCTAAAATTTCCCCTTTATATTCTATAATCTCTTGCGCCTTTTTATTACACGCATATACAGTTCCTTTTATATCTATTACTATAATGCCATCCTCCATAACATTTAACAGGCTATGCAGTCGACTCTCTAAAGTATTCGCCTTTCCTAATAAAGCTGTTATTCCTTCCCTAGGGGTCATTAAATTTTCAAAGTGATCTATAAAATGCTTTTCTTGTAGTAAATACTCCATATTTAGTTTCATAGCAATATTAACCATTGTATTTATATCTAATACTCTATGACCAATATCAATAACTTTTTTTACAGAATCAGGAACACATTGGGGTTCTCCTGGTGTAACAGCAACATCTAAATTAGGTGTATTCATAACCCCTGGATATACTGGTACAAACTCTACATGATCTATTCCTATTTGATCCAACAGGGCAATTGTTTCAAAGGTCATTTCTGCACTATAATTTACTAGCATAGCTTTTGTTCCTTCATTTACTTCCATTATTTTTTTATATTGATCTTTTGTAATTGTACTACTAAGAATAACTACTTTCGCTTTTGGGGATATATATTTTTTAACAGCTACATATATGGAATACAAAGACACAACCACTACATCTGCATTTATAATTTCAGTAATGTGATCCATATCATAGGAATAACAAGCAATTTCTATATCTTTTCCAAATAACTTTTTTAAATGCTCTGAATGAAGCTTAGCAACACTTTTAAAAAACGTAATAATCACTACCTTTTTTGTCATTACATTACCCCTTTCATTTATAAACCAAAAGCCAATAGCTTAATAGCTATTGGCTTTATTATTAATCAACAAAAGCAAAAACATAAGGAACGTTTCTATAATAATCTCCATAATTTAATCCATACCCTACAATGAACTTATCAGGGATGGTAAATCCAACATAATCTGCTTCAAGCTCTGTTTTTCTTCTTGATGGCTTATCTAATAGTACACAGCATTTAATGCTCGCTGGATTTTTAGCTTTTAGGTGCTCTAATACATATTCCATTGTAAGACCTGTATCAGCAATATCATCAATCACTAAAACATCATACTCTTCAAGATCCACATTTAAATCATGCACTACCTTCACATGCCCTGATGATTCTTCTCCATGTCCATAGCTTGAAGTTGTCATAAATTCAACACGAACAGGCGCATCGATTTCCCTTACTAAGTCAGCAGCAAAAATAAAACTACCCTTTAATAAAGATACAGCCAATATTTTTTTTCCTTCATAGTCCTTTGCAATTTTCTCTCCTAATTCTTCTACTCTATTTTGAATGTCTTTTTTAGAAAAAAGAACTTCTTTTCTCTTGTTTTCTATACTCATTTTTCTGCTTCGCCTCCAATTTCAATCATTATCCCTTATTAGTCAATATTCTAATCTATATCCCTTGCTTTGTCAATTATTATAAGATTTTAGCGATTTTTCATCTTTTATAGGTTTAGGAAGCTTGCATATTTTTCATAACTTTCAATATAATATCATCTGTAATACTCATTCCTTCTTGAGACAAGGTTCCTAAATTTCTTATTGTCTCCTCCGCCGTCTCTCCGATAATCCCATTCTTAGAAGGTACAATATTATCACTTAATGCTAAAAGGGCTGACTGAACCGCAGTAGCCGCTGATGTAGAAAGCTTTAACGCACATCCTACCTTTGCTCCATCACAAATCATACCACTCACATTTGCAAGCATATTTTTTATGGTTCCTTCTATTTGTATATCATTCCCGCCCATTAACCATGCAATAGCCACACTTGCTCCAGTTGCCGCTGCAACACCACAACCACAAAGTGCTGATAATCTTCCTATATAATATTTAATATAGCTATTCATAATATGGCTAATAGCCAGTGCTTTTGCTAAGGTTTCCTCTTTTACATGAAATTTATTTTCATAGGCTACTATAGGAAGAATTGCTGTTAAACCATTATTTCCACTTCCATTACTACTCATTACAGACATACTCATTCCAGACATTCTTGCATCTGACGCAGCAGCTGTAAGCATCATAGCATAATTCATTAAATCATTTGATAATAATCCCTTTTTCATATTTTCAGAAAGACTATAGCCTACTCCCATTCCCCTTTTCTGCTTTAGCCCTTCTTGAGCTATCTTTTCATTCATTTCAAAGCCTTCCATCATAAAAGCAATTTCTTCATAAGGAATTTTTTCTATTTCCTTTATGATATCATTTATTCTTAAAGTATATAGTAAGTTCATATCATCCTTTACTTGGCTAGTACCTTCTTTTTCTTCTAATAAAACTTCGCCGTTCTTTTCTAAATAAGTAAATCTATTATGTTTTCCCTTTATAACACTCTTACTACTTCCCTGATCTGTAGATAAATTTACCTCTACATAAATTTTTTCTTTTGTGTCCTTAATTCCTAGTGTAAATTTTCCACTTTCTAATAAATCGTTTGCCAAAGCAACTTCTTTCTCATCGATTCCAGCTAGTACCTGTAAGTCTTTTTCACTTTTTCCTCCAATAAGACCTAATGCCCCTGCAATATGAAGCCCCACCTCATTGGTGTTTGGAATCCCTACACTCAATCCATTTTTATATATATTAGGACTCACATACACCTCTACCGTTTCTATATGGCTAAAATTTATCAATTCCTTCGCCTTTGCACAAGCTAAGGCTACTGCTACCGGTTCTGTACAGCCCATAGCTGGTACAACTTCTTTCTTTAAAATTTCAACAATAAGATTTCTCAATTCCATAGGAACTCCTCCCTTTTTAGTTATCTACAAAAAAGAATTGCAAAATCTATGCCAAAATAAAAGGTTGAAATTCCAATATATCCATCATATATTTTCTCACTTTGAGACAGATAAATATAAAAATCAGTCTCAACATGAGAAAATATTCTCATTTTAAGACTGTTTCATTCCATACTCTTTCAATTTTCTATAGAGAGTAGCTCGGCTCATACCTAACGCCTTTGCTGCCTTTGTAATAGCTTGCTTCGTATTCCCAAAATAGTTTAACGCTTTTTTTATCTCTTTCATTTCTAACTCTTTAATAGGGATAATTTTTTCTAACTCTTTCTCTCTCCAATGTATTTTTTCATTTCTTAATCTATTAGGCAAATTTTGTAGTGTAATCCTATCATCACTGCACATATTTACAGCATATTCAATAGTATTTTCAAGTTCTCTTACATTGCCAGACCATTTATAGCTTATAAGTGTTTTTAAAGCATCTTCATCAATTTGTAAAATTGTTTTTCCTAGCTTCTTATTACATTTTTCAAGTAAATAAGCTACCAAGACTTCTATATCATCTCTTCTATCCCTCAGAGGTGGAATATTTAATGGAATCACATTTAGTCGATAGAATAAATCTTCTCGAAATGCTCCTTCTAGTACTTGGTCCTCTAATCTTTTATTGGTTGCTGCAATAATTCTAACGTCTATAGGGATAAAATCCTTTCCTCCAACCTTTTCAATCACATATTCTTGCAGTACTCTTAAAAGCTTTGTTTGAAGGTGAATGGGCATATCTCCAATTTCGTCTAAAAAAATAGTTCCCTTATGAGCTAGTTCAAACTTACCAGCTTTTCCACCTTTTTTACATCCTGTAAAAGCTCCTTCCTCATATCCAAAGAGCTCACTCTCTAATAATTGCTCAGGAATAGCTGCACAATTGATAGGAATAAACGGCTCCTTTGCTCGATTACTATGAAAATGTATGGCTCTAGCAAATAATTCTTTTCCCGTTCCACTTTCTCCTTGAATTAAAACCGTTGAGGTCGATTTTGCAGCTCTTTTCGCTTCATGTTTTACTTTTTCAAGACAATCACTATTCCCTATAATATGATCAAAACTTGTAACCATTGTTCTTGTAGCAATATCATTAACCACACTTAATACCTCTGAAATATTGCTAAAGGTAAAAACAAATCCAAAGTTCTTTTCCCCTACCAAAATAGGGTTTGCATCAAATACACCTCTAAAATCATATCCCCTTTTTTTATAGCTAAACTCTCTATTTTTAATAAGAATGTTTTTAGCAATAAAACTATTTAAATCAAACTCTCCTAGTAATTGTTTTATATTTATATTGTGCACTTCATTTTCAGTTAGTTTAAATAGCTCAACTGCTTTTCGATTATGATGAAGTACTAATCCATTCTCATCTACTGCAATAATTCCTCGGTCTACAGAATGAAGTACCGTTTCTAATTCTCTAGCTAAAAGCTTCATTCTATTTGTTTTTTCTTTTTCTAATAGCTTTGAAGCAATCAAATCTGCCATCCTATTTAGAAATTCCATAAGATTAGCTTTATTCCCTACAATAGCTTCTTTTTGCTTTTCCTCAAAAGCAATAAGCCCTATCACCCCAACGATTTGATCATTTATTTTAATAGGACAACAAACTTCTGCATACTCTTTACATTCTTTTATATTTTCACATTTAAGACAAGCTTCATGATTCCTAGGATTTTCAATAATAAAGCTTTCCCCTTGCTCTAGTGCAAAACCAAAGACAGAATGTTTATTTACTTTTTGACCAATATGATTTTTATATCGTCCTGTGGCAGCAATCCTATTAAGATGATTATCTACAATAGTCACATCTACCTTAATCACACTAGCTATAGCTTCACCAATATTTTGAACAGTCGAAACAATATTTGTAAGGTTCATAATCATCATCCTTATTTTTATATTCCCTTTGATTATATCATAAAAAAAAGTTGGAACATTAGTCCAACTTGATCACCCTTACTTCATTATAAAATTTTTCTACAAATGCCACATCTACATATCCAATTTTTTCTTCAATCACATTGGCAGTACCAGCAGCTACAGCACTTTTGAATGCTTCTTCTAGATTATTTTTTCTATAAATAGCCACAGCAAACCCTGCTACAAATGCATCTCCACATCCTACTGAATTAATTGGAGATACTTTCGGTGCACATACCTTGTATGCCCCTTCTTTTGTAACAAAAATAGCTCCTTCATCCCCCATAGAAATTCCTACTACTTCGATTCCTTGTTTACAAATATGTTTACATTCAAAAACAATTTTATGTTCACTATCTAATTTATAGCCTACTAATTCTTCCAATTCTTCCAGATTTGGCTTAATCATAAAAGGTCTAGCTTTTATAGCTTCTTCTAAATAACTTCCGCTAGCATCAATAATCATCTTTACATTATTATCTTCTGCAATCTTTACCATATCTCCATAAATGGTTTTAGGAAGTCCTTTAGGAACAGACCCTGCTGCAACAATGATATCACTATATTTTAAAATCTTTACAAACTCTTTCACAAATGCATTAAGTTCTTCTTTAGTCACTACAGGTCCCTTTTCTGCTACAATTGTTTCTGTCTTATTAAGTGGATCTACAATAGCAGTAAATATTCGAGAAGATTCGTTGATCCTTACAAAAGATGTACTAATATCAAGCTTATCTAGCTCTTCTTGAATAAATTTACCAGAGTACCCTCCCAGTAATCCTGTTGCATTCACTTTTTCTCCTAAAATAACAGCCACTCTTGCCACATTTAGTCCCTTGCCACCAGCAGTAATTTTTACTTCCTCTGTATTTAAATGATATTTTCTATTTGGTTTAAAGTCATTGATAACATATGCCCGGTCAATAGCGGGGTTTAAGGTAACTGTAGTAATCATTATATCCCCTTCTTACTCTTAACGATTTCATCAATATTAAAAAGATACAAATCTATTATAAACACAAATGAGCATATTTGCAAAGAATTTTTTGTTTTTTTGTAGAAATTCCTCATTTAATCCTATCTTTCATATCTAATCTATACAATATTTCCTTAATTTCTTTTACTAATACAATCATCTTATTAAGAGAATATTGTATACTAATGAGAATCACAAAAAATATTGCCCCTCCGATCACCCAATAATTCATTTTCTTCACTCCTATTTTTCTTTTACCTTTATTATACGCTTTTTTATTATATTCAGTAAACCTTAATAGACTATATATTTTATTCTGTAGCACATGTCCTGCCTTTATCATACTTATATATTGGTTTTTTATTATTTATAGTTATGTGTAACACATATACCTTTTCATGCATATTTTATTAGTGAACATATAAATATCTAAACTAAAAATATGCTACTTAGCAATTTCTTAAAGGAGGTGCCAATTCATGGCTGATAAACAATATGGAGGTATCGGTAGTCTTTTTGGTGGATGTGATGATAATTTATTATTTTTCTTTTTATTATTAGTGGTTGTATTTTTCTTATGCGGAGGATTCGATAGCTTTTTCGGAAGATGTTAAATTCACAAATAGGATTGGGTCATTTGCCCAATCCTATTTACATAAAAAATCATATTTTCTCTGTACTTATATATTGCAACTCTATACAGAAAAAATATGATTCATTATTTGTTAAGTGATTCCTATCCAATTAAATTTTAACTAAAATATCATAAAGCTTTTTTAGATCATTCTCTTCTAAATCAATAGTAAATGCAAAAGCAAGTGCTTCATCAGCTAATTTATGTGTCTTTCTGCCCGCATCTGTTATTACTATATTCACAATTCTCTGATCTTCCAAGGTTCTTTCCTTTATAATATATCCTTTTTCCATTAGTTTGTTAAGAGATCTAGAAACATTTGGACTATCATCTACCATTACATTTTTTATCTGGTTAACAGTAAGTTTTCCACCTTCAATTGTGTCCAAAATATGCAATATATTCGTTTGTAAAAAAGATATGCCCAAAGGCTTTAATGCTTTATTTATTTGTGAGCTCTTTTCTTGTGCAGTACATAACAAAAGCGCTAAAGTTTTCTGTTCTAGTGATCCTTCTGAATTAATTACTAAATCTTTATTTGCCATTTTTCTCCTCTTTCGATTAAATTATCCTACCTTCATGTATTAATGATATCTAATTTTTTTTAAAAAATCAATCATTTATACTCTGATTCTAGATAACTAACTTTAAAGTTAATCTCATTCACTGAAAAGAATGGTTTCTTTAAATATAAAAATGGTTATCTATTTAGTTATTACTTTTCTGCCACTTTATTTTAAAAATACTTCAGCCACTCTTATTATAAAGGTCTTCTTTTTAGAATTCGCAATCATTTTTGTAATTATACTATTTTCTTACATCCATAGTTTTTAAATAAATACATTGGCACAGCCATAGCAGCCAATACACAGATCTCTATTGATCTTGATTTCATCTGTCAATGTAAGCGATTCTTATTTTTTTAGATATAAACACTGCAAGTTTACATCAAATCTTGATAATACTCTGATCTAAGCATGGAATATATTATTTGATCTAGATATCCGCGTGATGACTTATAGTTTTGTCTTAATACTCCATCACGATGCATCCCAAGACTTTCATAGAGTCTAATCCCTATAATATTATCAGGATATACATCCAGCCAAAACCTGTTTGCACCAAAATCTTCAAAAGCATATTTTATAATTGCTTTCGTAGCTTCTTTTCCAAATCCTAGTCCCTTATCCGTTATGGCGATTCTACGCAATTCAAATATATCTGATTTTCCATCAATTCTAGCTAAAAAATAACCAATAATTCTTTCATCAGCTTTTGATTTAAAGATATATAACAAATGGTTATCATCTTCTATCTCAGCCTTATGCTCTTCATAGGTTCCAATCCACAAAAAATTCCGATTTTCTTCATGAGATTCTATTTCAATGATCGTTTCAATATCCGCTTCAATTGCTTCTACAATATTTAATCTCGTAGTACTAATCATCCCAATTCCCCCTTATATGCAATAAATGATAGGATATCATTGATATGAAAAATGTCTACTTTGCTATGCTCAATAGATCAATCTCCATGCCTACTCCACATTCTTTCGCCTTTCTATAAAGTAGTGTGGCTAACGTATTATCTTGAATCCCCATCCCAGTCGTATCAAAGATAGTGATTTCTCTATCTAACGTTCTTCCCCTTTTTAACTTTAGTATGACTTCACCAAGCTCAGCATGGATATCATTAGGAGTAATATTACCTAATTTCACAGCATTTCTAGTTTCTCCTCGTTCTAAGCATTGCTCAATAGAATCAACAAACACCTTTGAACGATTGAAAATTTCTGGTTCTAGTTCCTGCTTTCCTTCCATATCAGCACCTACTGCAATAATATGCATCCCGTCCTTAATCCAATCAGATTTAACAATAGGACTCTTTCCAGGTGTGGCAGTGACAACAATATCTGTTTCACCAACAGCCTCCTCAGCTGTTTCACATACTTTCACATCCAATTCTAATTCTTGTTCAATATCCATTTTGTACTTCTGCATATCCTCTAATGATGGTGCCCATACTTTTACAAATTCTATATCCATTACTTCCTTTATTGCCTTAATTTGCATACGGGCTTGATTCCCAGCACCAATGACTCCTACTTTTTTCGAATTATTTCTTGCCAATATTTTTGCTGAGACGCCACCTGCTGCACCCATTCTAAAACCCGTAATCAGACTCCCATCCATGATACAAAGGGGATAACCTGTTTTACCATCAAGAAGAATGATTGTAGCTACTAAAGTAGGCAAGTTGTAAGATTTTAAATTATCCCAGTACCCACTTGCACTTTTAATGCTTATAATCTCATCAACCTTAGAGTAGCAAAACTTAATATCTAGTTCTCCATTATTTTCAGGAACATCAATAGACATAATTGGAGGTTGTTCTAACATTTCTTGTGCATAAATCCTATAAGCTTGTTCCACCGATTGTATAGCATCTTGCATATTAAGTAGTTTATTAACTTCATTTTTTGTTAGCATCAAAGTTTTCATTTCATCACCTACACATATTTCTTTTCCACAAGGTATTCTTCAAATTTTTCAAGGCTTTCAGCAAAGTTCTCTCTTCCAAATCCCATTCTAAAATAGTTTCCCGAAAAAGCATAAATGTTTGCCGGTAACAACAAGACACCTTTCTCTTCTACTAATTTGTCGCAAAATTCATCAATTGGCATATCCATATTCATCTTTATAAATGCAACAGGACCAGCCATTGGACCATTGAACTCAAATAAGTTTGGATATCGATTGAAAAATACTTCTGCAATCTTTAGGTTTTCTTTGATGATTTTTAGATTTCTTTCAAGAATTTGATCACTATGTTTTAGTGCAATCATAGCAAGGAATTCTGATGGTCCACTGCTACAAATGCTAGTATAATGCTTCATTTTGATAAGCTTTTCAATAAGTTCATTGTCTTGTGTAGCTAACCAACCAATTCTCAATCCAGCCAATCCATATGACTTTGACATTACACCAAGCGAAATCCCTTTTTCATAACAATCTGCAAACCACGGTCGTTTACTTCCATCTAGCTCAACACCCTTATAAACCTCATCACAAAATACATAAATATCATGTTTTCTAGCAATTACAACAATAGCTTCAATTTCTTCTTTCGTTAATGTATAGCCTGTTGGATTATTTGGGCTGTTCAGTACAATTAATTTCGTATTAGGTTGAATCAACTTCTCTAATTTATTGATATCAAATAGCCAACCCTCTTCTCCCTGCTCAATAGACCATTTAGAAACCTCACAACCAATTGAATTAGCAACTTCAAAAAGGGATTGATAGATAGGAAATTGACTAATTACATGATCATCCTTCTCTAATAGGACATTCATAAAGTTAAATATAGGTTCCTGGGCTCCTGCATGGACAACAATATTTTCAGGAGTCATTGTCGTATATAAATCTGAAATTATTTTTCTTAATTCTGGATTACCAGATACTTCAGTATATCCAAGCCAGCTATTTAAAAATTCTTCCTTAGCATCTTGTTCAAGATCAAGTACTTCATGAATCGACATAGATGCACAATCTGATTGGGTCAATAAGTATGGTGCCGTAAATTCATGTTTCCCAAAAAATACTTCCAATTTGAAATCTTTAATTTTCATAATTCCACCTACCCTTTCTTGAATTTACTCTTATTATGCACTATACTTAACACAAATGCTCCAACCAATTTAAATTCTCAAACCAACCATTTAAAAACGAGGTGATCAATATGACCGATTTATCAAAAAAATATCACTATAGATTGGCAACCAGACAAGAAGTCAAAGCTATCATTGGTTGATCAAATAGTAAGCTTTTTTAAGAATCGTATATACAAAGGTGACTGGCTCTGCGGTGATGTATTACCTCCTCAAAGAGAACTAGCAAAAATTTTCAATGTCAATCGAAGCACAATTGTTTCGGCCCTTTCAGAGCTATCATCTTTAGGCATTATCGAGCCAAAAGTAGGCAAAGGTACTATGATAGCAAATAATTCTTGGTCCTTTCTATTTACAAATTCTCCACCTGATTGGAATCATTATATTGAACACGGATTCCATAAATCTAATATCCCAACCATTCAAGCAATCAACAAATATGAATTTATTGACCCAATCATTCGCCTTAGCACAGGAGAAGTATCGTCTGAACTCATGCCTCATGACGCTATTTCAAAGGTTCTATTTCATCTAGCAAAGTTACAAGTTCCTTTCAATTATTTAGAACCTCTTGGCTTGTATGAACTTAGAGTAGAGCTTTGTAAATATTTTAAAAAACATAATTTAGACATCAAGCCATCAGAAATTTTGATCGTTTCAGGTTCATTGCAAGCATTGCAACTCATTTCAGTAAGTCTACTTGGTGGTAACTCAACTGTTTTTGTTGAAGAAAACTCTTATATAAAATCCTTAAAGGTTTTCGAATTTTCAGGAACTCGAATGAAAGCCATCCCCATGGATAAAGAGGGGCCAATTCCTTGGATGATCGATGAAAAAACACTTAAAGAAGGAAACTCCATTCTCTATACCATTCCCACATTTCATAATCCTACAGGTTTAACCATGGGTTCTTCACGAAGGAATGAATTACTAAAATGGTGTAAAAAAAACCAACTACCCATCATTGAAGATGATGCTTATAGAGAACTCTACTTTGATTGTCCCCCCCAAAATCCGATAAAATCAATCGATGATTCTGGAAATGTCCTTTATCTTGGTAGCGTTTCAAAATCGTTAGCACCAGGGTTAAGAATAGGTTGGATTGTAGGTCCAGAGTCAATCATTAATCGTCTAGGAGATATAAAAATGCAGACAGATTATGGCGCAAGTTCTGTATCTCAGTGGATGCTAACCTTGCTACTTCGAGATCATCTCTATGAAGAACATTTAATTTCTCTAAGAAGTAAATTAAAAGCAAGAAGTCAATATATGTTACATCTTCTTGAAACATACTTTTATGACATGGCAACTTGGAATATCCCTAGTGGGGGTTTCTACATTTGGCTAAAACTTAATAAACCAATCTCTACTGAAAAATTATTTACTACTGCCCTAAAAGAAAATATATTAATAAATCCTGGATATATTTATGGATTCAAAAAAAGTCCTTACATTCGTCTCTCCTATTCATATGCTTCTACAAAAGAAATGGAAACAGGAATAAAATCTCTATCTCAAATTATTCGTAAAATGATTGTTTAGCAAAATCTTATCAAAGAGTAATAAAAAACCATACTCTTCCTGTAATTTTTAAACCTAACTCTATACAGAAAAAGTATGATTTTTATTTTTATTGCTCCTCTTTATTATTTTCTTCACTCATCTCCATTTTAGATATAGACACTTCATAAGCTACTTTTGTTTCTACTGAATCCTCCCCTAATTTTTTTTGATATTCTCGACTTTGTACTCTTCCCCATATTTTCATATGGTCTCCTACCTTTAGTTTTTCTGAAAATCTTGCATTTCTGCCCCAAGCAATACAGGGAATGTAATCTGACTTATTATAAGGTCTATTCACAGCAATCAACATATCTGTAATTTCTCTTCCAAAGGGTGTAGACCTGTATACAGGTGCTTTGCATACATATCCATCTAAGAAAATTTGATTGGGATTCTTTACTTCCTCTTCCTCGCATACGGATAAATCCCGAGCAAATATAGTTAAAATAAGCCTATTTTTCCCATTCACATATTTATTGTATGAACGCAATTGCCCTTCAATCTTAACAATCGCTCCTTGATCGATATCTAAATCCATCATTAATCGTTCTGAAATGGTTACAGGCAATATATCATTATATTCGCTTAATCTAGGGACTTTTATGTCAAAAGTATAGAACCCTTCTCCGTACATTTCGTGACTAAATACTGAAGATGAATGCATTTTACCTACAACGGTTACTATATTTGTATCAATTACTCGATCCGTCATTTAACCCCCACGCTCCTTCCTAATTCTTATGTACTTTTTCAGGGTCAATCTACAACTATATTTATTCACCTGCGGACGAGATTATGCAAAAAAATAAAAAGAGAAATTTATTTTTTCTCTTTTAAAAGCTTTTTAATTAAATTTTCTCCTTGGTCCATTCCTCTTCCTCCAAGAAGCAAAATTAAATCCTTCCTTCCTGCATGAGATAAAGCACTATTAAGTGCATCTTCTAACCGTTCCTTATGTTCATAGACGATTTCATCTTCTCTCAATACTTCATAAAACCCTTTCTTTTCATCTTCTGAGACCTGATCTTCATCCTCTACTACATCTATACTACAAGTTGTAATTAATTTAGCAGATTTTAATCCCTTTATCCAATTTGCAATAATCCTAGCATTCCTTTTATTTAGTTCTATTCCTTTATTCCCTATAATACTATTAACAATCGTTAATTTTTTATAATCAACACTTTGAACAGCTTCAAAAACTACTTCAAAGCTCGCTGGATTTTCACATCTATCATCTATAATTTGATACTCATTATCCTGAATCTTATACATTCTTCTTTTTATTTTTTTCAATTCTTTTAATGCATTTCTAACATTTTCTGGTGAAATCCCTAAAATCAATACAGCTGTAATAGCAGCTAAAGCATTATACACATTATGTTTTCCAATAAAATTCATAGCAATAGGAACTTCCATAGGCTCTAAATCTATATTATTCAAAGAGGTAATTCCCCTTTGTATACAACAATTAAACTCAATAGGTGCAATCTCTATACTAGATGCTGTTATAGTAGCTTTAGAAGAAAATCCATAGGTAATAATCAATCGATTCTTTATATTTTCTAATAATTTAAAGCTATTTTTATCATCTGTATTAATAATGAGTATCCCCTTATGTGACAAATTACTTAGAATATCCTTTTGTAAATCCATATATTTTTTTGTTTCATCGATATTTTTTATATCATCCATTTCTATACTTGTATATACAATCATATCAAAATCCATACCTTGTAAAACTTTTTTATCAAAAAAGCTGTGATCTATTTCCATAATGATAATTTCTACATTTTTTTTAGTCATTTCATCTGAAAGATAAAATATATTTTCTATATTTAAATGACTAAAATCTGTCTCTAGCTTTTCCCCGTTTGTACTTATTTCTTCTTTGCTAATAAATCCTACATATACTCCCTGTTCTCTTAATACATGGTAGATCATTTTAGCTGTTGTAGTTTTTCCATTCGTCCCTGCAATCCCTATTTTTTTCATTTCTTCAAACAGCATATATTTACCACCTCAAAATAACTAGTTTATTTTATTTTTCTCTTTCCTACATGAATTATGTATCCTTTTCTTTCTAAAAAAAAAAGAAGCATGCATCGCATACTTCTTTTTGTCAATTTTTAAGATTAATTATTTCCTGATTTGAAAGCTTTATTGAGCAATAAGATAAATCCTATAAAGTAAAAGCCTAAGGTTATACTCATCATAAAAATAGATGTTCCTGACATATTATTGCTCCTTTCCTAAAGAGGTTTCTGTAATATCTCGACCTTTTCCAATTTTATTTGCCAATAAGTTATTCGTTAAAAGTCCTATTAAAATCCAAAGCGCAACTTGAAATAATATTGTCCCAGGACTATATACTTCTAATGGATTCCACCAGGTGTCAGGATACCATCCTACCGCTTGCCACATCCACCATCCTGTAAGACTTACAAAGAATAATGGGAATAATTTCACACATATACTCCACCATTTTCCTACCTTTATATCCGACCACTCTGTATTGATTACTTTATTTCTAATCTCTTCTAAACCATATTTCATAAGAGCAAATGCTACAAATAATCCGCTCACTAATAAACCAATTCCTAATACAAAATCTTGATTATTTAGGAAGTCTAAGCTATACGCAGAAGGAATTCCAAATATAAATCCTCCAATGGTAATGACTAACGTTGCTTTTTTACGAGTCATCCCCATATCCATTAAGTTTCTTACTCCTACCTCAATCATTGGAAGAAGTGATGATAAAGCAGCAATCGACATGGCTAAGAAAAAGATTGCTGCCAAAATTCTTCCTGCTGGCATAGTTGGAAACAACTGTGCTAGATAAATAAATGCAAGTCCAGTATTTCCTGATGTAATAGCTTGATTAACAAATTCTTGACTTGGAGATAAAGCAAATATAGCCGGAAGTATTGTAAGGCCCGCAATTAAAGAACCTACATTGTTTCCAAATCCCATAATCATACAGTTTGCTGCAATATCTTCTTTCTTTTTAGTATATACAGCGTAAGTAATGATAAAACCCCATCCCGCTCCAGTTGACCATGCAGCTTGAGTAAATGCTTCAAGCCAAATTTTAGGGCTTTTTAGCATATATAACT
Organism: Marinisporobacter sp.; assembly: GCA_025210525.1. GTDB lineage: Bacteria > Bacillota > Clostridia > Peptostreptococcales > Thermotaleaceae > Crassaminicella. The sequence continues at coordinate 103,686 of JAOARP010000060.1, read as the reverse complement.
TTGGACTAAATAAATATTCAAGCCCTTTTGTAGCACCAGGAAGGGTTACAGATCTTATTACGGCACAAACTAATAATATAAATAAGGTTGGAATCATAATTTTACTAGCTTTTTCAATTCCTTCATTGATTCCCTTATAAATAATTGTTCCTGCAATAATCATTGCAATAAGGTGAAAAACTATTGTCTGTGATGGTGTAGTGGTAAAGGTATTCCATATAGCCTCTGTAGCCTCTGTCCCCATTCCAGGTTTAAATGCACCTGAAACAGCTAATGTAAAGTACTTCATGCACCATCCCATAACCACTGAATAATAAAACATAATTGCTAAACATATGGCTGCAATCCATGTACCCATCCATGCAAATTTACGTCCTACAAAATCACGGAAAGCTCCTATTGTACCAAGTCCTGTTTTTCTACCCATTACCATTTCACCCATAAGAAGCGGAATAGCCCAAACAAACAAGGCAACCGTCCAAGCAATTAAAAACGGACCTCCTCCATTAGATGCTGCTACCCTTGGAAATCTCCATATGTTACCTGTTCCTATAGCCATTCCCATAGATGCTGCAATAAATCCCCATCTACTACCCCATTGTTCTTGTTTACTCATACAACTCCTCCTTTGTTTTTACTCCTCTTGAGAACAATGTTTACATAATTTTCAAAACAAAAAATCAAAAAAGCCCTCATCCCACGAAGGGACGAGAGCTTACTCGCGGTACCACCCTTATTAGCCAATTGGCTCACTTAAGCTAATCGTAACGTGATTAGAATCGTAATGGCTTCATCACCATCTGCTCAAGAGCGGGTTCAAAAAACTAGTTTGCAAGTCTCTCACCACTGACTTACTCTCTGTAAAACATGATTTTTTCTACTATTCTCTTTCATAGCATTTTAACTTTTTATAATTGTGTATTATTATACAAAACTTTTTAAATAAAGTCAATATCCTATTTATATATCAAAAACTTATATTATTCTTTCTCTTCTTTACACTTTTGCATTCCTGTATGATCTATATAAAAATCTTTCTTTATGATCAACTCTGATATAGGAACAATTTCATATCCTTCTTTTTGAAGTCGCTCTATGACAAGAGGTAAATATTCTAGTACATACTTTGCATTATTATGAAACAGCACAATAGATCCATTTTTTACATTTCTTGTAACTCTATCTACCACCGGTTGAGTTCCTAATTCTTTCCAATCAAGAGAATCTACATCCCATTGAATCGTATAATATCCATTCTCTTTTGCTGTATCAATTAATCGATTATTGTAATCTCCAAAGGGTGGCCGAAATAAAATAGGCTTTTGCCCTGTAATTTTTTCAATTTTCCCTCCTGTCTCATTTAACTCCTTGCTAATTTGTTCTGCTGATAATTTTGACATATGTGGATGGGTACTAGAATGATTTCCCACCTCATGGCCTTTATCATGAATTTTTTTTACCATATCTGGATATTTATCTACCCAAAACCCTACTAAGAAAAATGTAGTTTTTACGTTGTATTTATCTAAAGTGTCTAATATTCCTTGTGTATATTGATCTCCCCAAGCTGCATCAAAGCTTATAGCAATCTTTTTCTGCTCCTGATCTACACAATATATAGGTAGAGTTTTGTCCCTATTCATTACACCCACAATCATTTCTCCAAAATCTCCAAGATAAAAAAACGACACCCCTACAAATAGAAATAATACCACTATACTTAAAACAAGCTTCCGATTAATAATCCATATTCTCATCTTGATTCTCCTCCTCAATTATCCATTGTTATTATAATAAAATGTATTCTAAATTTATTCTAATATGCTACTATTTTTGAATATTTTTAGGTATATAAGAATTTGTAATTCTATAAACATAATATTGAAATATTTAAAAAGGAGAAAAATTTCTATGTTTTTAATACTAGGTGATCATAAGTTTTACAAAAAAACACCCAACAAATGTGCATGGAAACTCCCTTTATAGATGCTCCAGCTCATAATGTTGGATGTAAATACTTACTAATAAACAATTGGTTAATTAACTATAAACTTATATATAACCATCAATTTATTTTTAATTTTCCGAAAAACTTTCTACATATTCTTCAAATTCACTCTTGATTATACTTACTTGTGGACCATAAATGATCTGTATACCAGTACCTTTTTTAATTACCCCCTTAGCTCCTGATAATTTTAGAATATTTTCATCCACAATTCCCGAATCGTGAACACTAATTCTTAATCGAGTAGCACAAGCATCTATATCAATCAAATTTTCTACTCCACCTAGTCCTCTTAAAATTGTAGCTGCTACAGAATTGTTTGATTCATTTGTTTTCTTGTGTTTAGATTCTTTCTTTTTATTATAGTCAGCACGTGTATATAATTTAACTTCTTCTTCATCCTCTCTACCAGGTGTCTGCAAATTTTTCTTTTTAATAATAAACTCAAAAATGAAATAATATCCAACCGCATACATTAAAAATACAGGTATCATTCTAAGCCAATTTGTTTTGTCACTTCCTTGCATTAATCCGTAGAGCGTAAAGTCAATAAGTCCACAAGAAAATGTTGTCCCTATACATATATCCCAAATATGACAAATCACAAAAGAAAGACCCGCAAAAACACAATGCAAAATAAATAAAGCTGGTGCAATAAATAAAAAAGTAAATTCAATTGGTTCAGTGATTCCTGTTAAAAAAGTTGTAAGTGCTGCCGATAAAAGTAAACCTCCAACAAGCTTCCTTTTTTCAGGCTTTGCACATTTATACATAGCATAAGCCGCTGCTGGAAGGCCTGCCATCATAAAAGAATATTTTCCTGTCATAAATCTACATGCTTCCACACTAAATTTTGCTGTATTTGATGATGCAAGCTCTGCAAAATATATATTCTGTGCTCCAACAACCTTAATGCCATCCACTATTGCAGTTCCACCAAGTTCCGTCTGCCAAAATGGGATATAAAATACATGGTGAAGACCAAAAGGTATTAATGCACGTTCCATAAAACCAAAGATAAAGGTGCCAGCATATCCTGAATTTGTAACAATTCCCCCAATTGCATGAATACCATTCTGAATAATGGGCCATATATAAAAACAAACAATACCTACTAAAATATACGTCAATATAGATACAATCGGAACAAATCGAACACCTGAAAAGAAAGAAAGTGTTGTGGGCAATTTTTGCTTATAGAATCTGTTATGCAACATGGCAACACCAAATCCCACAATAATACCACCAAAAACTCCCATTTCTAATGAATCAATGCCACAGACCTTTGTTAAAGCTCCACTCAATACTGTTGGTGCATAACTTCCATCTGGCAAAATAGATCCTGTTAATTTTAACATAGCATTAATGGCTGTATGCATGACTAAAAAGGATATTGCCGATGATAATACCGCTACCGCTTTTTCTTTTTTTACCATTCCTAAAGCAACAGCCATAGCAAAAATAATAGGTAGGTTCTTAAACACAGTAATTCCAACTTGCATCATGATAGTTAGTAGACCATTTAGAAGTGTTCCATTTCCTAATACTGTCTCTAGTCCATATCTTGCAATTGTTGCTTGATTCGTAAAAGATGCCCCAACCCCTAGCAATAGCCCAGCAATTGGTAAAATTGATACAGGTAAAAAGAAGGACCTTCCAATTTTTTGGAGTATTTCAAACCCCTTGCTATTTTCTTTCTGTTTACGCATAGCTATAACCTCCCTTTATAAATTTAAATATCTATTGTAATCCACATCCTGTTCATATTAAACAAACTGATAAATCGTCGTTGTTTTATATTCTTCTCCTTCATCAAAGATAGGAGATTTAAAATTTTCGATGTTAATACTATTCGGATAAAAATGCGGTTCCATACAAAAACCACTTCTTTTTTTATATTCAACCCCTTCCTTTCCTATCGTGTTTTTCATGGTATTGCCTGCATAAAACTGTAATCCTGGTTGGTCTGAATATATTTCCATAGTTATACCTTCTAACTCACTAGAAGCTTCAGCAATTTTTCTGATTCCAATATCTTGATTTTTTAAAACAAAATTATGATCATATCCTTGTGCTAAACTTAATTGTTCAAAATCACTCTCAATTTCTTTCCCAATTAACTTAGGTTTTGTAAAATCCATGGGGGTTCCTTTTACTTCTGTTATTTCACCATTTGGAATAATTCCACTCTTTATTGGCGTATAATAATCAGCATTAATTTTCACCTTAGTATTATGAATATCACCATATTCATGTCCACTTAAATTAAAATAGGAATGATTCGTCAAATTAATAAGCGTTTTTTTATCGCTTACACCCCTATAAGAAATAATAATTTCATTTGCATTTGATAAAGAATAAGTAACTGAAATATCTAAATTTCCTGGAAATCCTTGTTCTCCATCAATACTTCTATAACTAAATTCTACTGCATTATCCGCAATTATTTTGTAGTCCCAAAGCACCTTATGAAATCCATTTACTTTGTCGCTGTGTATATTATTACCATTGTTGTTTTTAGCCAAGTAATAGGTCGTCCCATCAATTTCAAATTGAGCCCCTTCAATTCTATTCACATTTCTTCCAACAGTAGCTCCAAACATCAGGTCATTGATAAAATAATCCTCTAATTTGTCATACCCTAACACAATATCTTTTAACACCCCCTCTCTGTTTTCCACAAATGCGGAAACTAAAATAGCTCCATAATTCGTTAATTGAATCTTCATTCCTTTTTCATTCATAATCGTAAATAAATATGCTTCTTTCCCTTCTTTTGTCAATCCAAATACCTTTTTTTGTACACTCAACTTTTTTCTCCTTTCAAGCCTCATTTTTGTTTTGAATTTTGTTACTTTTCTGAAAATTCTTTTTATTTTGCATCAACATCACAAATTCATTCTGTAACAACCTGACAGTAATAATATTTTTCTTATACTCACCAAGTTATAATCATTTTAATATCCATTTTTCATTAATTCCATTACAACCGGATCTGTTAAAGTCAATCCTTTTTCCTTCAATTCTTCAATTTTTTCTGCAAACTGAGGTAGATATTTCTCATGTGCAACCAATAATTCATTTAAAACATCTTTCGCTTTTTTTCCATTTTCAACCAAAGGATTAATTGTAAATGCTTCTAATGCAGCTCCATAGTCACCTGATAGTGCAGCATCTATTGTACATTCCTCCATAGCTTTCATAATTTGCAGCCATCCTTTTTCTGCTGATCGCATTTTTCCCCATGCTATTGGTTCAGCTCCTTTTGATGAAATAATAGCAGAAACTTCAACAATGGATTCTGGTTCTAAACAAGGAATTGCTCCATTATTTTGAGTACTTACCACCATACGAATTCCCTTATTATTGTATATTGCATTGATACATTCACATGCTGCATCACTGTAATATGCTCCACCTCGTTTTTGCAATTGTTCAGGTTTTTTATCTAAATCAGGATTTTTATAAATTTCAAATAAAGAAGCTTCTACCTCTTTCATCTGTTCTGCACGGGTTCCACCTTCTCTAAATTCTTCTAGACTATGTTCTAACATTTCTTTTTTAAGATAATAATAGCGATGGTATCCACATGGTAACAAATTCATAGAATGTAATAATTCTAACTGAAAGTCAACTTGATGAATATTAACCGGTGTTCCACCATTTCTTTCATTAATATGTTCAATCAACTGTCCTGTAAGGTCATTTCCCTCCTTATCATAAACTTTATGCCAATGGAAATGATTCAGGCCAGCAAATTGATAATATAAATCTGAAGGCTGTTTTCCAATGACTGTAGGTTCATTCATCATAGCAATACTTGGTATATTACATAATCCAATGCACTTTTTCCAACCAAAATGTTTAATAACTGCTTCAGTAACGATGCCACTAGGATTTGTAAAATTAATAAGCCATGCGTTCGGACACAATACCTTCATATCATTAATAATTTCCTTAATTACGGGTACGGTGCGAAAAGCTTTAAAGATTCCACCTGCACCATTCGTTTCTTGACCAAGCATTCCATGTAACAATGGTATTCTCTCATCTTTAATTCTGGCATCCAACAGTCCCACTCTAAATTGCGTAGTTACAAAATCCGCATCTTTCAATGCCTCTTTTCTATTTAAGGTTGTATATACATTAACCTTATACGGTGTTGCATCCCACATTCGTTGTGAAAGCTCACCTATTATTTCCAGTTTTTCTTTTCCATCTTCAATATCTACCAACCAAATTTCTCTAATCGGAAGTTCTTTATATCTTTTAATAAATCCTTCCATTAATTCGGGTGTATAACTACTTCCACCACCAATAGTTACAATTTTGATTGCATCCTTCATATTTTTTCCTCCTAGCCTTTATGTTAATTGATTCATCCTCTAACTAAGCATTTAGCTTATGTTTTTTTTATAATACATTTTTCCCATAAAATCGTCTATAGAGATCAATCATTCTGGTAGTTTTTTTCAAAACTATTTTTCATTTTCAATTGTATTTGAAACTTTTTGAAACTTCGGTTAAAAATATTTCCATTTACGAAAATTTTTACCTATGATCTATTCGTATCACTCTTAACAATTAATTTTCGTTATAAAAAAACTTGCTAAAAATTTTAGCAAGTTTTTTTATAACTTATTTTATTTTTCTTCACTTAGTTTTCTATCATCAACAATGCTAATTACTTCTTGAATATAGTCAATATTTTTTTTATAATTCATTTTAAAAATACAAGCAAATAGAATATCTAACATAAACTGCATTGCTATATGAGAGGAAAATTGCGAAATTCGATTTCTTAAGTTCTCCTTATCACTAAGATATAGCCGATGCTTTATAAAACTTTTCATAACATTATTTCCTGCTCTTCCAATTAAAATAACAGGAATTCCTTTTTTATGCAAAACTTCTGTGATAGAAGGTAAAAAAGTAGCTCTTCCAGAATATGATAATATCATAGCGACATGGTTTTTCTTGGATGCTGTTGCCATACAACGCTGCTCATAAAAAGATCTGGCACAATTTACCATTCTTCCAATTGAACGCATTTTATCTTGAAAATTTTCTGCTACATTTATATTATGTGCATGTGTATAAATATCTATAATTTCTGCATTATGCAACAAAGCTACAACTTTATTCAATTCTTTAATATCTATAAAATTATAAGTATCTGTTATTGCTGCTTCATATAAATCCATGATACTTTGTGCTATCATTTTTTGACTATCCGTTGAATTAAAAGGAAAATTAACATCTATTTGATTGTCACTTATTTTTTCATTTACAATGTCTTTCACTAATTTTACTTTAAGATCATTATATCCATCTAAGCCTATTTTTTTACAAAATCTATGAATAGCTGATTTGGAAGTAAAAGTATTATCAGCTAATTGTTGCATGGAATAACTCTCTATTTTCGCTTTATTTTCTAAAATATATTGAGCTATTTGGTTGTCTGTAGGAGTTAAGTTTTCACAATACTTGATCATATTTTCTATTATCATAATACAATTCACTCCCATTCTTTATTCACAACTATAATCCGTTCATCCTTTGTAAAACTTTCTGATATGAATATATTTCCGTCAAAGCGCTCCTGATTATTTAAAGAACTTCCTGCTGCACTATAATTCATAATGGATACCCAAACGATCACGTACATTCCTTCATCCGGATCTTATTTAATTACAAAATTCTATTTATGCTGGGAAATTCCTTCATTTTTTTGCTGGTTTTGCTACTTTTATCAGCTCTAAATCCACTAATAGAAAAAAATACTTTTTTCTACTTTTTTTTAATAGATACAATAACACCGTGTAAATCATCTTCATTTTATTTTTTAATGTGCCTTACTTAAAAAAAATTATAGTAACAGTTAAAACTTCTTATTACTCATCCATATCAATTCCAAACATATCAAAAATTTCAGTATCTTCAATAACTCTTCGACCTTTAACTTCTGACTTTTCTAGCATCGTCTTAGCTTTTTTACTTATAGTTTCTGAAATAATATCATTTATATTAACACCTCTTAGAGTAAAAAATATTTCTGGCTCATGATCTAGTTTTACCGCAACTCCATATAGGACAGCTGCTATATGTTTACACATAGTTGCATAATCTGGGCAACTACATTGTAACTCTATTTCCTTAGGCGCTGGAAATAAGCCTTTTCCTCTGGAGGTAAATAGCTTTTCTAGAGCTTTAGGAAATTTTCCTTTAATTAATTCCTCCATAGACTCTATTTTTCCTAAGCATTCATCTACAATATGTTTCCATGCGGTTTGATCTAAAGCTTTTATTTCAATATCAATTTTATATGGCTTTGAACCACTTCCTTGCACTAAAGCTTTTATATTTCCTTTTGTGATTTTCAAATCTAGTACTGCCCCATGTCTGACATAGCTTCTACCTCTTGAAAGACGATTCCCATAGTCTGCATAACTCTCTAAATTATCAATCCATGACTTTCCCCACCAAGTCTTAGCGATCTTTCTACCTTTCACAACTATTGGAGAAATAGTAGAATCCTTTTTCTTTAGCTTTTCAACAGCTTTTTCTGCTCTCTTTTTCCTTTCTGCTACTGATACATAGGGAGCAAAGCCTCCATAATATCCCATAACTTCCACCTCAAAATTATATTTTTAATTCAAACAAGTTCATAATTTCATTATTACTCATCTCTGTTATAAAGCTTTCTTGACTATCTGAAACAATTTCCTGTGAAAGTTTTATTTTATCTTCAATCATTCTATCGATTTTTTCTTCAACAGTTCCTTTTGTTATAAATTTATGAACTACAACATTTTTCTTTTGTCCTATTCTAAAGGCTCTATCTGTTGCTTGGTTTTCTACTGCTGGATTCCACCATCTATCAAAATGTATGACATGGTTTGCAGCTGTAAGATTTAATCCAACTCCTCCTGCTTTTATTGAAAGCACCATAAAAGGCACATATTCGTCTCCTTGAAATTTATCTACAAGTTCTTTTCTCTTCTTTACGGCTGTTCCTCCATGTAAAACAAGACCTTTGTGGTGAAAAATAGTTTCTAAAAAATCACTAAGGGGTTTTGCCATTTCTTTAAATTGGGTAAATATAAGTACTCTTTCCCTTTTTTCATAAATAGTTTCACATATTTCTTTCAGCCTAGCATACTTACCACTTTCATTTTCTCCATAAAATTCTTGCCCTAAATACTGTGATGGATGATTGCATATTTGCTTGAATTTCATAAGAGATGAAATTACTATTCCTTTACGCTGTATACCTTCCTCTGTAGATTCTAATCTTTCTTTCAAATCTCTCACCAGCTTACTATATAAAAGAACCTGTTTTTTAGTAAGAGAAGCATAAGTTTTCATTTCTATTTTTTCTGGCAGATCAGAAATAACAGCTTTATCAGTTTTTACCCTTCTAAGGATAAATGGATTAACAATTTTTTTAAGTCTCGAGTAACCTATTTGATTTTCTTTAAGTTTCTTTGTAAAATCAGTAAATTCTTTAGTACTTCCAAGAAGACCCTTATTTAAGAAATCAAACAAAGACCACAAGTCTGATAGACGATTTTCTATAGGTGTACCCGTCATTGCTATTCTATATTTAGCTTTTAATTCCTTAACGGTTCTTGTTTGTTTTGTACGTGGATTTTTTATAGCCTGCGCCTCATCTAAAACTACAGTATCCCAAAAAAACTCTTTGACCCACTCATATTTTGAAACCATAGCATAAGTTGTTATGAAAATATCATATAATTCTACATGAGCACTATTAATTTTGTCTAAATCTTTATTTTCAGATGGATGTATCACATAATATTTTAGCATGGGTGCAAACTTTTTTATTTCACTAATCCAGTTGCTAATCAGTGATGCAGGAACTACTAGGATTGCTTTTTCTTTTTTATTTGTTTTTATATAGTTTAAAAGTGCAATAACTTGAATTGTTTTTCCAAGTCCCATATCATCTGCAAGACATGCTCCAAGACCTAATCTTTTCATATAGTTAAGCCAACTTATACCGTTCTCTTGATAAGAACGTAAAGTCGCATTAAACTCCTCTCCACAAGTAATAGGTTCAAGCTTATCTGGATTAGATAGTCTATCAAAAACTGACTTAAGCCACTGACCATTAGTAACTTCTAATTCTCCTTTATCCTCTTTAATATTCAATACCTTTTCTGCATTTAATTTAAACCTTAATGCTTCTATAATATTTATATCCTCATTTTCTGTTAATTCTTGTGCTTTTTCATAAGCCTTTAACATTTCCTGTAGCTTTTTATGGTCAACCTCTACCCATTTTCCTTTTATAAAAGCTAACCCTTCTGTTTCTGAAAGCATTTGTCTTATTTCATCTTCTGTAACCTGTTCTTCTCCTAGAAATATCTTCGCATCAAAATCAACTAATGCATGGCTATTTAATCTTGATTGTACAGAATCACCCATACTCACTGATATTTTTAAAGACTCATTTTTATTCTTCCACCATTTTGGAATACGACATAATATCCCCGATTCCTCATAAATAGGTATTTCCTTTAAAAAAGTATATGCCTCTTCAACACTTATCCCTATAGGATGAAATATTTCACCTGTACTAACAAGGTCTTCAATCAACTTGCTTCTTGTTGCTGCTTTATTTACTGTGGAAAGTAAATAAAGCAACTTCTCATTATTTTCACCATATTCAACTAGTGCATTTTTCAGTGGAAGGTGCTTCGATGGCCCTTGATCATTATTATAGATTGAATAAGTAGCTAAAAAGGCAAAAGGATATTCCTCCTTTTTACTTTCTACTAAATGAAAAAATACACGTCCTACTAAATGAATATTGTCATTAAATGTTGATAAAAACTCTGAAACACTCCCCTTATACTTTATGATCATTTCACTGAAGGAATTATTTAGCCTTTCCCAAAACCTTTTAATCCATTCCTCATTTAAATATTCACCACCTGTCAGATAGGGTGCATTATTCAGTAAATGATTCCTTTCTAGCTCATTTAAACTAACGATTGTTTTCTCTCTTAAATGCTCAATTTCAGGATTCTTAGATAATTGTTTTATAAATGTATCTATAATGCTTTTTAAGTATCCAACAGATTCTGACATTATTACTGTTTTATTTAAAGAATTAAGAAAAAACAATCCCTTATTTTCATCTTCTTCAAATGCATTGATTATATCATTTTGTACAGATATTTGCTCTTGCTTTAATTTTTTTGATACTTCCTTAAAATCAAGCTCAAATTTTCCAGCTTCCTTAATTACTACAATTAATTCATTCTTTTCTTTTTCCATAAAACACGCTCTTTCTTATTAATATTTTTTGCTATAGGTTCTTCTATATTCTTCCTTTTATTGATGTATTCCGTGCTTTTCTCATGTATTTACGTTAATTTTACTTTGTATTTTATATAAAATTTTCTATATTGTAAATATTCTTATCATAAATCAGCTAATTGTTATCATGATTTTTTATTTAAATGCTTAAAACAAGCTTTCATTTAATAATCCATTATCCTAATCCACTACTATTTTTGAATATTTTTAGGTATATAAAAATTTGTAATGCTATAAACATAATATTGAAATATTTAAAAAGGAGAAAAATTTTATGCTATTTTCTATTTTAATAGGCACCCTTTGTGGAATCATGCTTTTTTTTGTGGGCATGCTATTCCTTACTCATTCTATAAAAGCTTTATATAGTAAAAGATTGAAAAATTTCATTGCCACGCTCACCATTCATCCTTTGCTAGGTATATTCTCAGGAATTATGGTAACAGCACTTATGCAAAGCAGTAGTGCTACTTCCATATTAGTTGTATCTTTAGTAAATGCTAGCGCAATGAATCTTTATCAAGCAACCTTTGTTTTGATGGGGGCAAATATAGGAACTACTTTTACAGCACAGCTTATAAGCTTTGATTTTTTCACTATTATTCCCCATATACTCTTTTTAGGCGTTTTTTTATTTTTCTTAAGATGGAATCCTTCATCTAAAAATATAGGTAAACTTTTGATTGCTTTTTCATTTCTCTTTTTAGGAATAAAGCTAATGATAGCTTCATTAAATCCTTTAAAAGATTTAATGCACTTTAAATCATTAATGATTTCTATAGAAGAGCAGCCTTTAAAAGGGATTTTTATAGGTGCTATGACTACTGCGATCATTCAAAGCAGTAGTACTTCTATTGCTACATTGCAAGGCCTTGCCCATATAGGTCTTATCAATGTTTATCAAGCGATGCCTATTATTATGGGACAAAATGTTGGTACCTGTGTTACAACCCTCTTTTCGAGTATGGCTACAAATAAAAATGGAAAAAGAGCTGCTATCATTCACCTTTTATTTAATGTAACAGGAACCCTTCTTTTATATCCTTTTATAAACTTTTTTTCTTGTTTTGTATTTTCTCTAACACCACTCAATTCCATAAGACAAATCGCTAATGCTCATACTTTATTCAATCTATTCAATGTCATATTATTACTTCCTTTTGTAAAATTATTTGTAATTGTCTCTAAAAAAATAATAAGATAGCCATGGCTATCTTATTGTTTTTCCAATACATATGTTTTTATTTCTTTATTTCCTGTTTTTTGAGGGTCAATTACCTTCTTATAATTTTCAGGAATTGTCACTACATCTGGATCTCCATCAGATACAAATCTTACTCGATTTCCTTTTTCAAAATGTTCCATCCAGTCATACATCCCTACCCCTTGTACATACTTTTGAAGATCACTTCCTCTTACTCTATGAATAGATAATGGATCAAATTTTGTATGGTAAGGAGATTTATAGGGGTCCCATCCTACATTTAAGATTGCAATATTATTATAAGTGATATCCTCATAGCTTCCTGAAGCTAAATATTTATATAGTCCTTTGTCCTTTGGTCTTGATCCAAATGGAAGGGCTTGAGTATTTACTTCATAATTAGGTAGATACTCTTTTACTAATTTCACGACAATTCCTAACTCCTTCTGAATCCTTTCCGCATCTGTATTTTTATAGTTTACATGGGTAGCTGTATGATTTCCTATATCCATGCCCTTTTCAACAATATATTTTAGCTTATACTCTAAATGTTCTTTTTGTCCAAAAGGAATATTATTATTCACAAAAAAAGTAACTTCTAAGGGGAAATCTGGATGTTTCTTATTAAACGCTTCAAGGATTGCAACAGCACAATCTGGGTCTATTACCCACTCTCCTTTTTCATCTTGTATCAAATTAAAATTATTTTGCCATCCATCATCAAAAGTTAATACAATAGGTGTAAATCCTGCCTCTGTTGTAATATTTCCTGATACATAATCCTTTAGACTAATGGGTCTATATCCTTTTTCGTATAAATAACTTAAATCTTTTCTAAAATTTTCTGGTGTTCTTGTAAATTCAGCCTCTGGTTCTGCTATACTATGATACATAAGTACCATCACTTGACCTGCTTCATTAGGCTTTACTTTTTGTAGGTCAATTTCTTTCTTTTCTTCCTTTTTCTTTTCCTGAACTTCTTGGTCTTTCTCTACTTGAACAACCTCTTTTTCTTCTTTTTCAATCTTTGGGGAAGTTGTTGTAGCGCATCCAGTAATCAATAAACTTGCTGAAATCGTTAATGCAATAATTTTTTTGTTCATATTTGTTGTAATCCTCCCTCATTTTTATGTTCCTAGTATTATTATATAATAGTCCCTCTATATAATCTAGTTTGCAAACCTTAGAAAAACTAGAAATTAATTGGTTTTTGTAAAATTTTATCAATAAAATTACCATCAATTTTTATTTTTCACAGCATCAAATTTTTACAAGACATAATTTTTATAATAAGACAAAAACTAAAAATGAATGCAAAAGCATTCAAAATCTTTTAAGGAGGTTTTTTCTTGTCTATTATAAGAAGCGGTTATACCAATATAAAAGGACGTCGAGTAGAATCAGGTCGAAGAACCTTCAAAACCGAAGAAAGGCATTTTCTTCACGAACCGAAATCTCAAAAAACTCAATTAGAAAACCATCATTCACATGGTACTAGAAAAGATGTAAAAGTAAAGATGGATAGGAAATTAACATAGGGTAGTATTTCTACCCTATCTTTTTAACACTTCTGTCCCTCTTGGACATACTCTTATACAAAGTCCACATACTACCCCTCTTCCAATATGTTGATAATGATTATGCATATGCATACTACAAGCCCTTGCATCTACTAATTCTTCTCTTTTCATTTCTGGAACCCATAATCCTCCTCGAAGGGCTAATGAGGGACAAGTCTCTACACATTTTTTACAATCTCCACATTTAGACCCTGTAATAGGTTCATCATAATCAACCTTCATATTTGTTAAAACCGTTCCAAGTCTTACTCTTGGTCCAAATTCATCTGTCACCAAACAAGCATTTTTTCCAATCCATCCAATTCCTGCTCTTGTAGCTGCTGTTCTATGCTGAAAAATTCCTCTATATTTTTTTCCATCTATATTTACACTTTGAGATGCTGGAATAGGCATAGCTAAATATCCCATATTTTGAAGCTTTAGTGCAATTTTTAATGTGACCTGATCGATAAAAGCATTTACCGTTCGATAATGGTGAAAATAAGTATGAGTTGGTAGATCTTCTATTTGACTAATAATTTCATCAGATAATCTAATAGCAATAGAAATCCCTGTTTTTAGATGTTTAAGATTTTCAGGTAATACATCTTCTACATAGCCAAATCCTACTTTTGATGCACCCCACTCTTTTATTTTTTGTTTTAAATCATTTGTTTGATTCATAAACATTTCCTTCCTTTACATTTTTATTTTATTATGATTTATACACATAAATAGTCAAAATCCATCAAACTACTTTTGAAGTTTTTCATATAAAACAATCACAAAAAAGTAAATTTAATTATTTTTTTCATTTTCCCCAATAATTATACTACATTACAGAATATACTAACATATTTCTTTTTTTATTTGGTTAAATTAATAGTACAACATCAAAAGATGTTGATTTAAAACTTTACTAGGAGGGAAAAATAATGGCAAATAATAATAAAGCAGTTGTTCCTGAAGCTAGAATGGCTTTAAATCAAATGAAAGCTGAAATTGCTGGTGAACTTGGTCTTGCAAACTATGAAAGTATGGATAAAGGAAATTTAACTTCTAGACAAAATGGTTATGTTGGTGGATACATGACTAAACGATTAGTTGAAGCTGCTGAAAGAAATATGGCTGGTAAATAAAATATAAATAAAAGGAGAAATGATTTCATCATTTCTCCTTTTATTTTTTTCCTTTTTACTGAGAATATGCTATAATCTATATAGAAAACTCTGCAAGCAGGTGAGATAATGTTTGATAACAACACACAACGATTAGCTGAACATAAGCTACTATTGTTATACATATTTGATAAATTTTCTATGGCTCTTACAAATGCACAAATCACACAATTTGTCATGGAAAAAGACTATATGAACTATTTTTCATTACAACAATTCCTTGGAGAACTTACAGATACTGGCATGCTTGAGTACAGCGAAAGCAATAATGGTTTCTTCTATGTAATAACAGAAAAAGGAAAACGCACGCTACAATATTTTGAAAATAGATTATCAAATGACTTAATTAGTACATTAGAAAAATCTATTGAAGAAAAGAAAAAAAAGTTACTCAAAGAAAGACAAGTCACAGCAAGCTATGCAAAAGAAAACGAAAATGACTATATGGTTGATTTAAAAGTAACTGAAAACAATATTACTTTAATCGACTTAAAATTAAATGTGGTTTCTAACAAACATGCAAAGCAAATCTGTGATAAATGGAAAAAAGAAGCTCAAAATCTCTACGGGCAAATTATTAATCTCTTAATAGAACCATAACCCCCTTTATATGCTTTTAGCCAAAAGGGGGTTATATACATATAATTCCATTCGGTTCGATCCCTACAGGAATAGTTTTTAAAATTTTCAGTGCCTTCCTATCAACGATAGTTATACTATTATCTTGCATATTCCCTACAAATAAGTATTTTCCTTTCTGATCCTTTCTAATGCTTCCTGGCATTCTCCCTACAAAAATACGATCCATCAGTCTCTTTTCTTTTATATTTAAAATATGGATAGCATTTAATTCTGCATCTGTAATATATAAAATATTTTCATCCTTCCCGATCACTGCTTCTATAGGCATTTTTCCTATTCTTATTCGATCTATCACTTTTAGATCTTTACTGTTTAAAATGGTTACACTACCACCTTCTCTACTTGAAAAGCTTGTATTTACAATAAATATTAAGCTACCATCCTTATTCAATACCATATGATAAGGGTTTTCATGAACATATATCGTTCCTTCTGTATCGTTTGTAATGGTATCAATAATAGTTAGGGTACTTGAATCTACATTCACCACATAAAGTTTTTTATGATCTTTACTTAGCTGAATATCATGAGGCATCCTTCCAACAGGTATTTGTGCTAATAGTCCCCTTTTTTCTGTACTAATCACAGAAATAGAATTTGAATCCGTATTAGAAACATAGATGGTTTTATTTTTTTTACTCAAAACCATATGACTTGGACAACTACCTACATAAATATTGTCAATAATCTTATTTTCAATTAAATCAACAATACTAATACTCCCACTGTGTGAATTAGTCATATAAATATATTTTTTATTGTAATCAATAATCATATGATGTGGTCCAAGGGCTGGTTTCCTCATTTTATAAAAATAGTCCTCATTTAGTCCTATTTTATAATACTCTTTCATATTCATTAAATCCACAACAGAAATCGTATCCTCTCCCATATTGGCTATAAATAGCATATTTTCAAAGTTATTTCCCATCCCTTCCCCCCTAAAATCAGTCAAATATTTTCCATTTCCTTTCTATCATTTTATGCATAGATTCATTTGTTGTGAATTCTTTTTGTTGACCTTTTCTCTTTTATGTATTAATATCTTTAGAGACTATATTTTAAGTAGGAGGATTTAATCATGTATGTTTATAAGACAACTGGTGTTTGTGCAAGAGAAATTTCTTTTTCAGTAGAAAACAATAAGATCAAAGAGGTAAAATTCCACGGTGGTTGCCCTGGAAACACATTAGGACTAAGCATTCTTCTTGAAGGAATGAATGTAAATGAAGCTATTTCAAAATTAAGAGGAATTACCTGTGGAAATAAATCAACTTCTTGCCCAGATCAACTTTCAAAGGCTTTAATGGCACTACAAAAAGAAATCGCATAAATAAAATCGCCTAAGATAGGCGATTTTTTTTATATATGATCTGGCCATATAATAGTTCTTTAGAACAGCATAAATTTCTTATTTTTGCTTCTTTTATTAAAGCATCGCAATAAATTAATTTTTCTTTATAATATTTATCTTCCACACTCAATTCTTTAAAGGATTCATGAATTTTTTGAATTAACTCTTCATCTGTAAGTCTTTTAAAAAGTCTAAAATTAAGTATCTTCATAAAAATACCTCCAATTTCATATACTTTAGTATATTCATCAAAGGACAATTTATGACTTTTTTAATGACGAATATGATATTTCTTTAGCTTTTCATAAAAGGAGGTCTTCCCAATTTTTAAAGCCTTCATGGTTTTGAGCTTATTCCCATCATAAAGGTTTAAGGTTTTTTGTATAATCCTTTTTTCAGCATCCTGTACAGATTCTTTTAAGGATTTTATATCTTCCTTCTCTTCTTTTTTCTTTTCTCTAATAGCTAAGTGTGTAGGTTTTATTATATTTCCTTCTGATATATTTACTGCTCTTTCTAAAACATTTTCAAGCTCTCTAATATTTCCTTGCCAGCCATATTCTAAAAGTGTATATAATGCTTCATCTGAAATGTTTTTATTTTTACAGCCTAGTCGTTCACATATTTTAGGAAGTATTTGGTGTACAAGCAAATAGATATCTTGCTTTCTCTCCCTTAATGGTGGTATCCAAATAGGAAACACATTAATTCTATAATATAAATCTTCACGAAATCTTCCCTTACTCATCTCGTCTTCTAAATTTCTATTTGTAGCAGCAATAATTCTTATATCTACTACTATTTCCTTTGTTCCCCCCACACGGAAAAAAGTTTTATTTTGAAGAACCTTCAGCAGTTTTACTTGTACAGATAAATTCATTTCACCTATTTCGTCTAAAAAAATAGTCCCTTCATCAGCTGCTTCAAAAAGTCCTCTCTTTCCTTCACTTCTGGCTCCTGTAAAAGCTCCTTTTTCATATCCAAACAATTCACTCTCTAATAATTCTTCAGGAATAGCTCCACAATTCACATGTATAAAAGATTTATTTTTGTATTTACTTGCTTTATGAATTGCCTCTGCAAGTAAACTTTTCCCTGTCCCACTTTCTCCTAACAATAAAACCGTTGAATTTGTTTTAGACGCTTTATAAGCTAATTTTTTTACAAGCTTAATTTCTTCACTTTCTCCTAGTATTTCTGAAAATACATTTTTTGTATCCTGTTCTTCTCTTAGCTTTCTTTCCATTTCTTCAATATGAAGTAATGCTTCATCTCTTTCTGTTATTACCTTTTTGAGCATAGATATATCTTCAACCTTCAAAGCAGCTCCTACTCTTTTTCCCTTTATGGTTACAGGAACTAAGGTACAAAGGGTGGGAAATCCATTAATCTCTGTAAATTTATCCTTATAGCTTATATCTTTCCCCCTTGCTACTTGATAAAATTCTTTTATTGTATCTCCACTCTCATGAATATCAAATATATTTTTTCCTATTACATCTAACCCTTTTATATTTTTTCCTTTTGCTCTAAAATCTTTTCCTAACAACAAATTAGCTATACTCTCTCCGCGGGCAGTATATCCTCTTGTTTGATAAAACTTCACATTTCTCGTATCCTTATCAAGAACCACCATATGTCCTATAGCATTCATATAAGGGATTTCAAACCTTTTATTTTCCACGGTAATGGATACATATTTTTTAATAAAGTTTATTTTTACATGGATTTTTATATTTTGAAAAACTGTATCTAAAATGAAATCATCTTTTTTTTCATCTTGTTTTTGATGGATGTATATAGGACTAGTCTCTTTATTTTTATACACACCAATTCCTATAAGTCTATCCTTTATATTAATTTTCCGATCATCAATCCCAATGTAGAGTAAATCCTTAGGCGTAAGTCCTCCATCATCTTTTCCTAAACAATTATCTCCAATGATAATAATATCTCCTGGACAGATCTTTCCTTCCTCATGTCCCATGCCCTCATGATGCTTTATTCCAAATATTTGCTTCGCTTTTTCATTATATATTTGAATTTTCCCTTGATGATCTATAAAAATAAATCCTTCTGTCATCATATCTGTAAATTGCTTGATATAATTTTTATTTTCAAACATTTTGATCATCCTTCTACATATTCATGTTTTTAAGTATAGTTCTTACTTCTCCAATCATATACAAAGAACCTGCAAATACTACTACTTCTTCAGATTTCACCATGGAGATAGCTTCCTCTACTGCATCTGAAATTTTTTCTTTCATAATAGTTGGTTTATGAAAATGCTCTGTTTTTTCTTTTAGCTTCTCCACAGACATAGCTCTAGGATTATTGGGTTTTGTAAGAACCAATGACTTTGCAAGAGGAACGATTTCTTCAATCATCTTAGGATCTTTATCAGCTAAGATGCCTAAAGCTAATATAATATTTTTCCCTTTAAATAATTTCTTTAACACTTTTGCTAAAGCTTTCATTCCTTGAAGGTTATGTGCTCCATCAATGAGTACCATAGGATCTCTTCTCATGATCTCAAGTCTACCTGGCCAAATAGCCTTCTTAAAACCCTTTGCTAATGCTTTTTTTGATATTCTCACATAATAGTACTTTTCTAAAATAGATAAAGCAGTTAATGCTACTGTTGCATTCTCTATTTGATGATCTCCAAGCATAGCTATATCTAGCTTTAATTTTTCATTTCCATAAAAAGCATAAAAGCTTTGTCCTCTATCTGATTGTTCTACTATTTCAATGGTCTCAATAGATGCTTTGAAAAGATATGTATTCCTTTTTTTACAAACCTCTTCAATCACTCTCATACCCTCTATTTTTTGAGGATAACTTACTGCATAATTATTTTCTTTGATAATTCCTGCTTTTTCAAAAGCGATCTTATCTAAAGTATCTCCTAAATAATCTATATGATCCAAATCTATTGGGGTAATTACAGATACTAATGGATTTTTGATAACATTGGTAGCGTCAAATCTTCCTCCCATACCAACTTCTAATACTAAAAAATCTACCTTTTGCCTTTTAAAATATTCAAAACCAATGGCTGTTACAATTTCAAATTCTGTAGGATGATTCATTCCCCTCTCAACCATTTGAAGAACTTTCTCCCTTACATAATCTGTAACCTCTGCTAAATCAGCTTTAGGAATATTTTTTCCATCTACACGAATCCTTTCTGTAAATTCTTCTAGATATGGAGATGTATAAAGCCCCACCTTATACCCTTCCTCCATAAGCACATGGGCAATAAAGTTAGATGTAGATCCCTTTCCATTTGTCCCTGCTACATGAATGACTTTTAAGCTTTCATGAGGGTTGCCCATTAAATCTAATAGGTACGTAATATTTTCAAGTCCTAGTTTACTTCCAAACTTATAAGTATCATGAATATAATCTAAAGCCTCTTGATAATTCATATAGATCCCCCATTTCTTTTTCATTTCAATTTTTATGCACATAAGCCGGGTATAAAAACCCGGCTTAAATTTATTTCATCTTATTTTTCATCGTATCTATTCTTTCTACTACTTTGTCCATCATATCTTGATATTTAGCTTGTTTTCCTTTTTCTTCTTCTATTACCTTTTCTGGTGCTTTTGCTAAAAATCCTTGGTTAGAAAGCTTTCCATTTACTCTTTTTAGCTCTTTTTCAAGTTTTTCTTTTTCTTTTTGAAGCCTTTCCATTTCTTTTTCAAAATCAACTAATTCATCCAATGGAAGGAAAATCTCAGCTCCTGCTATTACTGCAGACATAGCATCCTCTGGTATATCCTTTTTCTCCTTTTGAAGCACTACATCTGAAGCACTAGCTAAAGTCATAAAGTAATTTTTTCCTGCATGGATTGCTTCATAAGCGTCATTTGATGCAACAACCATTACTTTTGCTTTTTTAGATGGTACTACATTCATTTCAGCACGAATATTTCTAATGCTTCTAATAGCTTCCATGATTAATTCCATATCTTTTTCTTCTTTTTCAAAAGCAAAACCATCATTATATTTTGGCCACTGGCTAATCATGACACTCTCATCTTTCGTAGTAGGAAGATGCTGCCATATTTCTTCTGTAATAAATGGCATGAATGGATGTAATAATTTCAAACTATTTTCAAGCACCATAGTAAGTACATAAAGTGCTGCATTTTTGCTTTCTTCATCTTCTCCATAAAGTCTTGGTTTTACTAATTCAATATACCAATCACAATATTCATTCCAAATAAAATCATAAATCTTTTGTACAGCCATTCCTAACTCAAATTTTTCTAAATTGTCTGTAACCTCTTTAGAAACCTGATTCATTCTAGATACAATCCACTTGTCTGCAAGCGTAAAGTTTTTCATGCATTTTTCTTCATCAAAAGTTTCTTGATCTAAATTCATTAGGACAAAACGTGTTGCGTTCCATAATTTATTTGCAAAGTTTCTATTTGCCTCTACCCTTTCCATGTAAAAACGCATATCATTTCCAGGGCTATTTCCTGTAGCTAAAGTTAATCTTAAAGCATCTGCTCCATATTGGTTGATGATTTCTAATGGATCAATACCATTTCCTAAAGACTTACTCATCTTTCTTCCTTGAGAGTCACGTACTAACCCATGTACAAATACATATTTAAAAGGAATCTCTCCCATTTGCTCAAGTCCTGAGAACATCATTCTTACAATCCAAAAGAAAATAATATCATATCCTGTTACCAATACATCTGTAGGATAGAAATACTTTAATTCTTCTGTATTGTCTGGCCAACCAAGAGTTGAGAATGGCCATAATGCTGAACTAAACCAAGTATCTAATACATCTTCATCTTGTTTTAAGTTAGTACTATTACATTTACTACAACAGCTTGGCATTTTTCTACTTACCATCAGTTCTCCACAATCTTGGCAATAGTAAGCAGGTATTCTATGCCCCCACCATAATTGTCTTGAAATACACCAATCTCTAATATTTTCTAACCAGTGATAATAAATTTTATCAAATCGTTCTGGAACAAATTTTGTTTTATCTGATCTAACAGCTTCAATAGCAGGTTTAGCAAGCTCTTCCATCTTTACAAACCACTGATCACTCAATCTCGGTTCAACAACCGTATGACATCTATAGCAAGTTCCTACATTGTGACTATGATCCTTCACATGTACTAAAAATCCTGCTTCATCTAAATCTTTTACTAAAGCTTTTCTGCATTCATAACGGTCTAATCCTTCATATTTTCCAGCATGCTTATTCATTTTTGCTTCATCTGTCATAACCGTAATTTGCTCTAAATTATGTCTAAGACCTACTTCAAAGTCATTTGGATCATGTGCTGGCGTAATTTTCACTGCTCCTGTACCAAATTCTTTATCTACATATTCATCTGCAATGACTGGAATCTCTCTTCCTACGATAGGTAGTATTAAAGTTTTTCCTACTAAATGAGCATATCTTTCATCCTCTGGATGTACTGCTACAGCTGTATCTCCAAGAATTGTTTCAGGTCTAGTTGTAGCAATTTCTAAAAATTCATCTGAATCCTTTACAGGATACTTCACATGCCAAAAATGTCCTGCTTTCTCTTCATGTTCAACCTCTGCATCTGAAAGGGAAGTTTTACAATCTGGGCACCAGTTAATCAGACGGTTTCCTCTATAGATATATCCCTTTTCATATAATCTTACAAAAACTTCTCTTACTGCCTTGTTACAGCCTTCATCCATTGTAAATCTTTCTTTTGACCAATCACAAGAGTTTCCTAGCTTTTGCATTTGCTCTACAATTCTTCCACCATATTCTTCTTTCCATGCCCATGCTCTTTTTAAGAATTCATCTCTTCCAAGCTCTTCTTTTGTTTTTCCTTCTTCCTTTAATACTTTTTCTACTACTTTTACTTCTGTTGCAATACTAGCATGGTCTGTTCCAGGAAGCCATAATGCTTCGTAACCTTGCATTCTTTTCCATCTGATCAAGATATCCTGTAATGTATGATCAAGTGCATGTCCCATATGAAGCTGTCCTGTAATATTAGGTGGTGGCAATACAATAGTATATGGGTCCTTCTCAGGATTTGGTTCTGCTTTGAAATAATCTTTTTCTAACCAATTTTCATAAATTCTGTTTTCAAATTCTTGTGGATTATAAGTCTTATCCAAGTTTTTGATTGTCATGCGAACACTCCTCTTTTTAAAATATTCTAAATAATTTCAAAATCTTTAAATATTTTTCCAAAAAATACCCTAATAAATTCTAAGCTTTTTGGAAAATCTCCATATAAAATCATCAAAACGCCTATAATTGAAACCATCAATCCTATTCCTTTTAGATGAATAAGATTTTTCACACTAAAAATCTTCATGCAATCATCTGTTCGATAAACAAGTATTGCTCCAATGATTAATATGACTATACCTACAAAAAACATTTTCTCACCCCTAAATAAAAAACCCTTTCATCCTTAAATAAGGACGAAAGGGACATCTCGCGGTACCACCTTAATTCCAGCAAAGCTGGCTCTTAACAATCTATAACGGGATTTCCCGGCTGAACCTACTTTTTTTCAACTCAGCAACTCAGAAGCTACCTTCAATAACACTCCCCTAAGAAATCTTTCAGCCTATGGATTTCCTTCTCTAAAGGGGGGTCTTTATTTACTCCTCTTCTTCAATGTTATTTTTTATAGTCATTTTTTCACTATTATATATTTTTTCCATAATAAAAGTCAATATGTAAAACTAATTATTTTACAATTCTTAAAGAATATCTTCTCTCTAAATAGGTAATGAGCTCCTTTACCATATTTATATGATTACTATTGAGTACATCCCATTCTCTTTTATAATTTGCATAGATAAACCTTCTCGCACTACAAGTAGGTGCATAGGGATTTCCTCCATGCTCTACTACATCTTTATATACACATAGCCTTGTGACTCTCCCCTGACCATTTTCAAGGCTACAAGGATTAATCCCATTTTCACTTTCTTCCTTATGTACTAATGCATACCATTCAAAACCATCGATTCTCCCTCTTATATATCCATATCTATGTCTTCCCTCATCTATTTTTATATCACAATTCATAAAACCCCACCTCTTCCTAATCCATAAAGTCCTCTTATTATATATATATTCCATATTGTTTCCATTTAACAATTTTTTTTGCATTTTTTCATAAAATTTGCATATTTACTTTTTAGGGGGGACTATTCATGAAAAAACATTTTAATTTTCTTCACTATATGATTCAATTAGTATTAGGGATTTTATGTAGTTTCTTTGGTCATATCCTAATCTATATCCATGAAGATACTTTTTATACCATCACACCATCCTTCACTTCTATACAAAGTCTTGCTAATCATCCTATAGGAGGTATTTTTTTAGCCTTCATAGGGTTTGTCTTACTATTCTATCTTATATTTACCACAGCACGTGTCTTACGTTCTTATTGGTCTAATTTAAAGACGTTTCTAAGAATTTTTACTATAGGGTGGTTTATTCTCTTATGTATTTCTACAATCTATCACGCTATTACTCTTTATCATATTTTAGGATATATATTTATTTTTACCGTAATTATCCTCTTCTTTTTTTTAATGCTTAATTATTTTGAGGAAGATGCCTAATTTCGTAACTATTATAAATTTTCCCCATACTGTTTATTTAATTATGTAACCATTGATTTTTTCTTGAATATAATAAAATTATGTAAAAACTTTTATTATTTTGGAGGGGATTCTTTATGAAAACCGTAAAAAGGATAGCTCTACTCCTTTCACTACTTATGCTTTTATCCATTGTCTTTACTGGTTGTGGAGAAACAGCACTTACAAAAGTAAAAGTAGCTGAGGTAACTCACTCTGTATTTTATGCACCTCAATATGTAGCTATTACAGAGGGCTTCTTTAAAGAGGAGGGTCTCGAAATCCAACTCATTAACGGTCAAGGGGCTGATAAAACCATGACTGCACTTTTATCTGATCAAGTAGATATTGGTTTTATGGGACCAGAAGCATCTGTATATGTTTTCAATCAAGGCAAAGATGACTATGCAGTAAATTTCGCTCAACTTACTCAAAGAGATGGTTCTTTCTTACTTGCAAGAAAACCTATGCCCAACTTTACCTTTGAAGATGTTAAGGGAAAAACCATTATAGGGGGAAGAAAAGGCGGTATGCCTGAAATGACATTAGAATATGTACTCAAAGAAAATAATGTATATCCTGAAAAGGATGTAAATGTACGTACAGATATCCAATTTGCTGTTATGGCAGGAGCCTTCACTGGAGGAGAAGGAGATTTTGTTACTCTTTTTGAACCAGTAGCTTCAACTCTTGAAAAATCAGGAGCTGGTCATATTGTAGCATCTATAGGGAAAATGGGTGGATATATTCCTTATACCTGCTATTGTGCAAAGAAAAGCTTTATAGAAAGTGATCCTGAGGTAATACAAAAATTTACTAATGCTATCTATAGAGGAATGAAATGGGTAGAAAGTCATACACCTGAAGAAATTGCCCAATCTATTTCACCTCAATTTCCTGATGCTGATCTTGATATTCTTACATCTGTTGCAAAAAGATACAAGGATCAAGATACATGGAAACCTGATTTAATTTTGACAGAAGAGGGATTAAATCATATGATGGACATTGTAGAGCTTGCTGGTGAATTAGATAAAAGAGCTCCTTATGAAAAAATTGTAACTACTCAATTTGCAAAAGAAGCAATGGAGTCTATTAAATAATACTTGCCCACAAATGGTGGGCAAGTTATTTTTAACTCCATTTTGGTGTATTCCAATGGTTATTTTTCAATCGTTCACCTTCATCTTCTGAGACAATATAAGCTCCCATTCCTTGATGATGATATTCCTTCACTTTTTTTATGGCTTCTTCTCTACTCATAGCATCAGAAATTTTTTCATCAGTTCTTACTACATATCTTTTTTCCATCATTATCCTCCTTTTAGTATTTTGATCGTCTCTTGTATTAGTATGCCTCTTCTTCTTATATAGATATACCTTTTCATTTTTACAGTTTTAATCAAAACAGAACTTCCTCTTTATGTAAATTCTGTTTCATCATACTTTTTTTACATTGTATTGCATGTCTATTTTCTACACATACTTTTATTAAGAAAAAAAGGAGGGTTATCATGCAAAATCAACATCTTAATGCTTTAAAAGAATTAGATTATGCCAATCTTTCAAAGGAAGAACAAGATCAATTAAGAGATCTTGAACATCAATTCAATAACAATATCGGTAAACAAGTATACTTCATGGTAATGGAAAAATAATCTCATCCATAAAACAAAAATGACAGCAACCATATATCTGTCATTTTTGTAATCTATCTTATTTTTTATCTTTTTTTCATCATATATAAAAATTCTACATTCTTTTTTCTTACATACGCCATAGAAGCAGGATCTCCATGCCCAGGATAAATCATCACTTCATCCTTCCATTTTGAAATCTTATTACGAATAGAATTTTTCATAGCTTGCTCATTTCCACCATCTAGATCCATTCTTCCTATATCAACATTAAAAATAGTGTCTCCTGTAAATATGATATTTTCATTTTTCACCTTTATACACATGCCTCCTGGTGTATGTCCTGGTGTATGAATAATTTCTAATGTTACCCAAGAAGTTTCTATTTCATCTCCATCTTTTACTATTTTATCAGAAATAATAGAAATAGCTTTTCTAAAACTACTGATTGAATGATTGATACAAGGATCATTTAACCCCTTTGCATCTTTCTTATGAATATATACAGGCATAGGGTATTTCTCCTTTAATTCTATTACTGCCCCTATATGATCATAATGATAATGTGTAAGAATAATCCCTATAGGCTTTAATCGATTTTTTTCAATGTATTCTATAAAAGTTTTTTCTTCATCTCCTGGGTCAATGATAAAAGCTTCTAATAACCTTTCATCATAAAGAATATATCCATTTGTTTCTAGCATTCCTACAACAAGTCTTTCTAATCGCATAACTAACTCCTTTTTATTATATTATTATCAAAATAAGCCCTACAGCTATACTGTAGGACTTATTTTAATTTTGTCTGGAGCGGGCAACGGGAATCGAACCCGCACAACTGGCTTGGGAAGCCAGGACTCTGCCATTAAGCTATGCCCGCATTTATTCACACTTTTATTATAGTCTTCATTTCTACAATTGTCAATATTTACAAATTTCAAAGAACTATTTTTCATGTAATCCTATGGTTTTTTAAGAAAGTTAAACCTATTTCCATATATTTCTGTTAAACACTACATCAATCCTGTATATTCTCTAAAATCATTCTTTTTTTATTTTAAAAAAAGAGTTAAAATATATTTTATCGTTTTCAAAATTTAAACAGGAGGCATAGCTACTATGTTCAACAAACAAAAGATTTTAACCTTAATCATCATTTTATTATTTATACTAAGCACTTCTTATGTATTTGCTCATCATGAAAATACAAATCACTCTAATACAATAAGTTCCTTATCTAACGAAGAGTTGGCATTTTGGGGAATCCCTATAGATGTAGATCAAGAGAATTATTCTACTTCAATAGATACAAATGAAGATGCTTGTTTATTTTGGGGCATACCCATGAATCTAAGATAATTGAACCCTAAGGAAATATTCCTTAGGGTTTTTTCAAAATTACATGTTTCAATTAATACATTGTATTTTGAACGCCACTATTTTGAACTTTTTCCTTTGCATTTTGAACCTCTAGCTGACCCACTGCAGATGAGCTAGTAAGATTTGCACCAGTTGAAGGCATTCCCGATGTCATTCCTTGTCCAGCTACTCCATAGTTTCCCATTTTCTGCTTTGCTTTTTCGATTTCATTTTGGTTAACAGCATTAGAATTCTTTAAGTTCGGAACGTTTCCCATAGTATTATTCATATTGGTATTCCTCCACTTGTAATTTTGGTAAGCTTTAAGCTTACAATAAATATTATGTCCTTTTATAAAAATATTATTTCTTTAAATATTAAAAATTTCTTGATATAAATTACAAATATGATTTAATTTTCATATTTACTTTCATTCTGTATTTTGCATTTTTCTTTATATCCTTGGAATACTAATAAATGAAACTATATAAAAAGGAGTTGATTTTATGGATACATTCGCTCTTTTATTAGTCATTGTAGGTGCATTAAATTGGGGCCTAATTGGTCTTTTTCAATTTGATTTAGTTGCAAGTTTATTTGGCGGACAAGCTTCTATACTTAGTAGAATTGTCTATTCACTAGTTGGATTAGGAGGCGCCTACGCTATTACATTCTTGTTCAGAGATCGAGAAAAAGTAAGATAAAAAAGTAGAGAGTATTTTATTACTCTCTATTTTTTTTATTAAATTTACTTATAAAGAGTTGACAACAAATTCTACTTAAGTGTAATATTTCCCTATAGATAATTTCTTAAGAGGTGAATATATTGAAAAAAGAAGATATCATTGCTGTTTTATCAAAAAAAATAAAGCTCATTAGAACAGAATCTGGTTATTCTCAAGATTTGATGTCTGAAATATTGGGCATTTCTAAAAAAACGTTAGTACAAATAGAAAAGAGTCGTATTCTTGCTAGTTGGTCCGTCATCGTAACTCTTTGCGCTCTTTTTGCCGAAAGTGAAATTATACAATCAACATTAGGAGAAGATCCTATAGATCTTCTTCAAGTAGTTGCTCACCAACATTATGAAACACCAAAGGGAAAAACACTAGGAGGAAAAATATGGTGGAAAGAAATAGAACAGCTTGGTAATTTTAAGCTTCAACAAAATATTGTGAGCAGCCATTTTAGGATTCTAGATCATGAAAACAAACGATGGATTAGCTCCTTTGATGAACTAGAAGTGAAAAGAAAGCTAGTTGAATTAGACAAATTCTATAACAAGGAGTAAGTATTTTTCATACTTACTCCTTAAAATTTTATCTTGATAACAATCTAATAAACATATCTATCTTTTTGGTTTGTCCTGTATCTACTAAATCTGTCATTTGTTTAAGCATCTGTAACCTTTTTATTAAAGCACTTTTCTCTTTTTTTGAAAACCCATTAATCATACGAATCATTTCATTTTCTATATCCTGTTGTGATTTATTCTTATATTGATCAGCTAAATTTGAAAGTTGTTCTAATTGCCCATCTGATGCATTTATACTCTTAGCAACTTTCTTTAATTTTTTATTCATATTATTTGGTCTTCTCATGATAATCCTCCTTCACAAATTATTTTATTTCCTCTCTACACTACCATATTATGTATTTACTCTTTATCTGTTACAGGTTGTCTTTTCATTAGAAAACATTGGCGTAACAATATGCCTTACAAACACAAAAAGATCTTGCATATTGCAAAATCTTTTTTCATATTCATGAATATTAACATCTATTTCTACTATATAAAGCTAATAAATGTATGATTAATTTCATATTTATCTTTTATAATATCTTTTATTGTTTTACATGCATTTTTTATTTTAGTTCTTTCAACATTTGGATCTTTAAGATCTACATCTACAACTACATATGCAGTTTTTGCCTTTTTTTGTACTCTAAGGTTTATGATATCTATTTCATTTGAAACCTTTCCTTTTATATTATTTAAAAGTTCCTTCTTTTCTTCTACTTCAATGCCTTTCCCGCCTAATATTGAAATAGTTTTTATGAATAACTTAGATGTATCAATAATAACCATTACTGCTATAAAAAATACTATTATAGAATCACTTATTGGTACTAAAAACTTTAATGGAGTATATTTTAAAAGTCCGATAATTAAAAATGATCCTCCTACGCCTAACATAAGCATTGAGTTTGCCTTAGCATTAAATTTCTCCGCTAACAAAAGTTCAGATTTACCATGAGTTAATTTACAATACTTACCATAATGCATATTCAAAACAACATACATAAGTGCTATAAAAACAACATATATCATAAATATTTTTGCATTAACTTGTGGAATATTTCCCGTTGTAAAGTATGTTATAATCTTTGATATACTATCTAATAACGCCAATAATACTGTAATAATAAGAAGGAAAGATCTAAGTAATACATAAAGGGGTTCGTACCCTGCATATCCAAAAGGATATTTTTCATTTTCTTTTGTTAAAAGTGATGATACTTTAATTGCTATTAGTGTAGTAGCTGCAGATATAATGCTGAATACACCATCAATTAATATTGCAGCAGAATTTGCAATTTGAGAAACTACAAGTCCTAAAAGCCCCATAAATGTTAATATAATTACTGCTATTTTCAACCCTTTCGCTTCTACTCTTTGTATATCCTTCATAGTGCCTCCTTCAAATTTGTATTTTTTATAAGACCTGTCAACTTGACAGGTCTTATATTTAAATTAATTTTCTTTTTCCCATTCTTCTACTAATGCATCATAACTAATTTCATATTTATTAAGGAAACCTTTGAATGCATTTAAGTGATCTTCCATTACATCAACCATTGGACTCTCTTGTCTATATACTTTCTCTAATCCCCATTCATCTGGAATGTATATTTCTTTTACGCCTGGTCTTTTCTTACATTCTTTTATAGAACTTATATATTTGTCTGCTTTTTCTTTTACGTTTGCAATCGGACCAAATTTGCTAGGATCAATTACGATAATATATGAACCACCCACAGGTGTAGGTGCATCAGGTTTAAAGTAATCAGAAGGTTGTGCTGGAAGTTCTGATGATGGAACTCCATATGGATTTATTATTGAGGTCATAAATTCATTCCATATATTTAATGAATAAAGTCTAGGATTTGAGAATATCCAGGGTGCATTACAATCACTAACTCTTCCATATCCTTCAATTAGTTTAGAATAAGGTCTTACATCATCTGTAAACTCTCCAGTTTCAGGGTCTACTAAAAGTTTAGATTTAAGCTTTCCATCCTTCAATAAAGCTTCTGTAATATCTGCATCATATCCTTCACAAAGCTTTGTACTAACTACAAGTGGTAATTGTTCTCCAGCAGGACAAGCTGCATCAAATGGTGGAACTGACATAACAAAATCCATTCCTCCAAATGGTGCACTAAGAGGAACTGAGTTATTTGAAGCCATTGCAACCATATCATGTTCAAGAGCAAGTGATGTATAACTAAAGAATGATCCCGCATCAATGTGGTTATATCCAAATGAAATCGCTATACCATATTCTTTTGCTTTTTCTATTGCTTTTTCAGTCATTTTAGTGATTGTATAATATCCAGTAGATCTGTGTCCATTGTAAACTGCAAATGTAGGTCCTTCAGATACTAATTCAGGCTCAGCCTCTAAATCACCAATTCCACCTTCAACAGGGATTAATGCAGCTTCCATTACCCCCATGCCTTGGTAAAGCTTTCCTTGTCTATCCCCCATTGAAATACCTCTTGCAAATGCTTTTGCATGCTCTTCTGAAGCCCCTAGCTTCATCCAAAATTTCTTGTACAGAAACTCAAGAAGATCTGCATTCATTTTTATCAATTTTGATTCTCTCATTTTTTTGCCTCCTCGTTTATATTTTAACAATTGATTGCTCATTCATTTTGTGGTAAATTATCACTAACAATAGCTTAAAACAATGACGTACGTAATTGTCAAATAGTTTTTTATCTTAAATTAAAGGAGGTAAAAAATGAAAAGAGAGTATCTGATTAATGAAATTGCAAAACTGTTTAATATAACTAAAAGAACACTTCAATACTACGATAAAATCGATTTACTAAAGCCAGCTCTTATTAAAGAAAATGGCTATCGGGTATATGGAGAGGATGAGTTAACCCAGCTCATTGAAATATTGATTTTGAAAAACATAGGATTAAATAGTCGTGATATAAAAAGCGTTTTTGAAGAAAAAACGCCTAAAAATATTGAAAATGTTTTAAATGGAGTGGATAAAAGACTTGATGACGAACTAAGAAAAATAATGTTTTTAAAAGAGAATATAAAACATGTAAAAAAAAGCCTTAACTATGAAAATTCATCTTATGATGATATAAAAATAAAAACATTTGAAGAAAGAAAAATCGTGAAAATAAAAAATAGCGGAGAAGATATAAACAATATAATAGAAATGATGGCTTTAGGCACTCAAATTTTAACTGAAACAATTGAAAATCAGATACCTTTTATTGAATTTGGTTTCATTTTTCACAAAGACAATAAGATAAGCAATAATTATACTAAATACGCAAACTATTTTTATACAATTCCCAAAAATTATAAACACAATCATACTACAACCTTAACAAATATATTTTATGCTTGCTCATGGTTTGAAGGGGATTTAAACGAATTAGATAAAGAAATCATAAAAGTATTAGATTGGATTGATAAAAAAAACTATACAATAGAGGGAGATATTATATTTTCAGAGTCATTTAGTTCTCTATATTATGATGATGCCTGTATGGCAAATGGAGAACTACAAATACCTATAAAACAATCTTATTAAATAAAATTCATGGGAATCTCTCATTTTTGTGATTTCGTCATCACTGAGAAATTCCCATATTCTTATATCTTTCGGCAATTACAATTTTTATCTTGAAAAAACATAACTTAAGTTAATACCGATCTTTCATGTTCATACTATAATTTATGAGCAAACGCATTTAATTTATCTGCAAGTTTTGACAATTCATTAATCTCTGCTGTAATTTCTTCTGTTCCTGCAGCTTGTTCTTGTGTAATCGTTCCATTTTTTTCTACCATTTTTTGTATTCCCATAACACTTCCTTGAATTTCTTTTAATACAGAAGCAATTTTATCTACCGCCTCATTACTAGATATAGCCAGCTTTCGTATTTCCTCAGCCACAACCTGAAATCCTCTACCAGCTTCTCCTGCTCTAGCAGCTTCAATAGCTGCATTTAAGCCTAATAAATTTGTCTGCTTAGCTACTTGCTGTACAAACCCAATAACTTGGTCTGTTTCTTTTGCTTGTGTCAATGCATTATTAGCAAAACTAATCATACCTTCTCCTGATGAAGCAATTTCTTCTGCACTAGAAGAAATTTGAGTAGTTGTTTTTATCATTTGATTTAAAGAATTTGCTAATATATTAATAATCTCTAAAAGTTCCTCTCGGCCACTAATACTCTTTACAGTTGTAATTCCTCCTATGATTTGACCCATTTCATCTTTAATAGGTGTTGCCGTAGCAGACATAAGCATACCATGAATCTCTTTTGGAATCATCATCGTAATCTTTTTATTTTTCTTTATAGCTTGAAATAAAGCCAACTCATCATGTAGTATATCTCCTTCTTTTACTCGCAGTTGTATATTTTTTCCTGGAACACATCTTAATACTTTCTCTTTATCACTTATTGCTACTGCCAAATCGTCTTCCGTAAAGTCATTTACGAATTCTGCCATATTTACATATCTTTTTAACAAATCATTCATGCATATCCCCCCAAATAAATACTATTTAGCTTATATACTTCTCTTTTTTCACAAAATATCCTTCATAAAAAATTTAAACATTTCATCTTCATGTAAAAAGAACGATGCATCTCCATCATTCATCGTTCTTTCTTATAAATGTTTTTTACATCATCAATACACCCTCATCTTTTATAATTACTTGTAGTATTTTTTGTTCTTCCCCTGTTTGTGCATGGATATATATCAAAAATGTATCTTCTTTATAATTTGCTTTAAATTCATAACACAAAGCTTCTTCTCCACCTTCTGTTGGAATAATAGCAAGCCTTGGTTTTGCTACATCTGCATAAATACTTACTTTTTCTCTAGCCTCTTTTATACTGATTTTAGGTTTAGGAATATTTCTTTCATGATGATTTAATAAATATCCCTCCATTTCAAAACCTACAATTTTTCCTTCATCTAGTCCAACCTTTACCTTAATCAAATCTGTATACACAATAACATCATTCTCCATGTATGCAAAATTGATTAATATTTGTCCATCATACTTTAATGAATAAGTAGGAACCATATTTTCATAGCCTTTTTTTTCTAAAAAAGTCTGAGCAATCGTTATTCCTTGTTCCTCTGATAATTTATGCTCTTCTATCTTTCTTGGATCAAGCATCCATAAAACTTCTCCACTTTTCTTTGTAATTGCCATTGTAATCGTTTTTTCTTTCGATTTTAATTGAATTACATATACTGGAACACTTCCTTGATCTGTCTCACTAATAATATTTGCTTCATAAGCAATATCATCTTCTAAAAAATTTTTTGCTATTTCCTTTACCTCATTTTTTTCTATTTTTCTTCCTGTTAAATTCACTTTTCTTTTTCTTACATGTTCTGAAAAAGGACCATCATAAATCAGTTCTGGATACTCCTTCATTTTTTCTTCTATATTTAAAAAGCTAGTACTCAACATGTTTTCATTAGTCTTTTTTAATTTTTCATTTGCTTTTTTCCTTAACTCTCCCATATGTATTCCCTTTTTTACCATATCTTCCTGTAATGCAATATATTCTTTAGACAAATAATTTGAACAATTATGAAGTTGTTCTAAAGTTTCTTTTTCTTTTTGATTCAAAGGCTTTCCTTCAAGGTTTTTTCTAGCTAAAGCTTCACTTAGATCTCCTACTTGACTTAAAAATTTTTCTGTTTTGCTTACATTTTTATGAAGAATAGGGAGTTGACTTAATTTTTCCTGAGCATCATAGCAAAGATGACTGATACGAGAAAACAATAACACATTTTGTTTTGGTGTTCCTGTAACCATCACTTTTGAAAGATTTACCTGTATATTTTCTACATCTACTACCATATCATAAAACATTCTATAAAACTGATTTTCTAAAATAATATTTTTATATTTATTTTGTTCATACTGGCTATACCCCCATATTCCTGTACCTATAAGCAATATTCCGAGTACTATACTGATACTTTTTTTCATAGCCCTCCCCCATTCTTATTCATGAGCAAACCAATGTTTACCTATTTTTAATGTGACTTTTCTTGTCCATATCCACTTACTTGTAGCTATAGCAGGATTCCAATAATAAATAGCACCACCCGTTGGATCCCATCCATTTAATACATCCCTTGCTGCTTTGTAGCTCTGTTCATTAGGAGTCAAATATATTTGTCCATCATCTACTGCTGTAAAAGCACCTGGTTGAAAGATCACTCCTGCAATAGAGTTAGGAAAAGAAGGGTTCTTTACTCTATTTAAAATAACTGCTCCCACAGCAACTTGTCCTACATAAGGCTCTCCTCTAGCCTCTCCATGTATAGCCATTGCTAAAAGATTAATATCATCATTCCTTGAAACCCCTCTACTTGTAGTCCTGTAAGCTGTTTTAGAAGGATTCTCTCCAATTCCTAATGCTCTTTTTGTAGCTGGACCTATATTCCCATCTGCCCTTAGTCCATTCTTTCTTTGAAATCTGACTACCGCATCATATGTATAAGCTCCATAAATCCCGTCCACTGAACCTGTATAATATCCCCATTGCTTTAACTTCTTCTGAGCAAGCTTTACCGTTTCACTATATTTAGTACTAGTTAATCTTTGAGGCATTCCTAAAGCCCGCCTTGTCTGTGCTCCTACTTTTCCATCTACAGCTAATCCATTTTTTCTTTGGAACCTTACTACTGCTTGGTAAGTTTTTTTTCCAAAAATGCCATCGATTTGACCATCATAATATCCCCAATTTTTCAGTTTTATTTGAACAATCTTGATTTCTTCCCCCCGTGAACCCCAAGATAATGTTCCTGCATAAATAGTATCTATAAAAATCATTCCTATAAAAAAACTTATGATTAAAGCAATATACACTCTAATTATATTCTTTTTCAAAAGTTTCCCCTCCCAACATATTCTTCTTTATTCTCTGTTAAATAAAGGGGATTTATTCTTATTTTTCTGTAAAAACAAAGGATCAATCCATTTTATAATCTATTTATTTTTCTTATTCTTCAATTTCTCCATATTCAATTACAAAATAATCAGAACTTGTTTGATTTTGTGCATAATCAACAATTTGGAATCCAAACACATATTCTCCTGCTGGGAATTCTTCATATTGAATCTTTAGTGTATCTCCTACAACAAATGCTTCTCCCTCTAGATATCCACTATCTTCTCCTTTTTCACAATAGTACATAGGTGTAATCTTATCACCTTTTTCTATTTTGATTAAATTTTTATCAGGAGCTTTTGCTTCTTTATTTGCTACTTTTCTTGCTCCTAATATTTTCCCCTGTGGATGATTTTCATCATATAAAACAACCATATCTACTTCCATTACTTTTCCTGATTTGTTTAATTTTGCTGGAATGGTGTACAATTCGTATTGATCTTCTATTTCTAATACATCCATGAAAACAAATTGTCCTCCTAGCATTTCCCATCCATCTGGATACTTGTATCGAACAACTCCTTGGTCTTCAACATATTCAACAGCTGCATCTGATCCAAAGTAAACAACGCTATCTGTCTCTGGATCAACAACTTTTCCTACAACACAGTAGATAGACTCTATATTTTCTAATTCATTTGGATCTATTTTCACTTCAATATAATCATCATTAGCAGTAGCATCTCCTCCACTTACCTGCTGTGGAGCACTTTCAAAGCTTACTCCTTGTGTATGACCAACTAACTTCATAGTAACATCCCCAACAACACTTCTATAAGGTTGTAAAAATTTCATATCCTTATATATATTCCATTTTTCATTGAAATTGTCTTTATCTTTTGATGGGAAGTAAATAGACAATCCATTTGCATCAGGTTTAGCTGGACTTACTATGTTATATACTACAGCTTCATCAATAGCTTTTAATAAATTGTTTGCTTCTGTTGGATAATAGCTACTTACTTTTTTTGCAAAGTCTCCTAAATCCACCATATCTGTACTTCCACCATGTGCTCCTGCATCCCCATAAGCTTCTGCTTTAGCTCTTGCCTTTATAATACTAGGAAATTTAGCTGGCTCTTGAATTCCTGCTTTTATCTTTGTTACAAAAGGATTTAAAGCTGCTACTACATTTTCTATTTTTGATAAATCTGTCACAGAAAGAGTAATCGTATCAGCAGTTCCCCATTCTTGTGCTTGTTTTTTAAATCCATCTGCTATTGCTTTACCTAAAGCATCCCCGTTTATTTGAGGGTTTTGGTCTATTGCTTTTAATATAGGTGTATAGTTCCAACCATGTCCTGGCTCTAACTCCTCAGCAGCTACAAGATAATTTCCAAAGGGTCTCATTAAATCAGCCACTTCTAAACCTGCCATTAAGCAAGCATCAAAACCAATTACCTCTATTGTCTCATTAGTAGTTTCATAAGCATTTTTCATTGCTATATCTAATTCGTTTAAAGTTAAACCATCAAAGTTATGTAATTCATCTACCCCATACCCTATTACAGAACCTGCACCATGGTTCCAAAAAACAAGGGCATATTTTTCTGCAGGATAATTCATCATTCCCCATTCAATAAAATTTTGAAGGGTCTCTGGTTGACCCATACTAACATTTCCT
Source organism: Marinisporobacter sp. (assembly GCA_025210525.1). Classification (GTDB taxonomy): domain Bacteria; phylum Bacillota; class Clostridia; order Peptostreptococcales; family Thermotaleaceae; genus Crassaminicella. The sequence continues at coordinate 65,882 of JAOARP010000060.1, read as the reverse complement.
ACATTTTCTAATAGTTCAAGTTCTCCCTGTTTTACTAGCCATCTTTGATTTTGGTCATTGCTGATATCTTTTATTGCCCAATTTTTTGTTCCACCCGTTTGTACGATTACATTTACATTTTCAGTAGAACCAACCTCCATCATTTCAATTAAATCGTTTGTTCCTGCTTGTCCTTCACTTTCTAAATCAGATCCATTTAAATATACCAAAACTGTATAAGGCTTTTCTTCTAACTCTCCTGCAAAAGCTACAAAATTTGCCATCATCAATAACATCATTGTTGTACATAGAAAAATCGATAGAAATTTTTTCATTTTTTTATTCCCCTTTCCTTTTTCAGGATACATCAATTTAATTTTTTTCATCTAATATTTTAGCCCATTCTTCTAAAGATTTTGTTGCTTCTTCTATTGATTTTGTAAATTCTTCAATGGTTTTATTCATTTCATTTAATGTTTTCATTGATTCTTTTAAATCTGTAAAAGCTGTTATTGTATTATCATAAAAATTCAATAAATCTGCATGTTGCTTTTCATCACTTTTTCCTACTTTTAAACCACCTAATACATCTTTTTCTTTTTTTATCTTTTCTAACATCTTTTCGCATTGAGCTACATCATATTGATCCTTATCTTTATTATCTAAAATTTTATCTGTATCTTTAATCATTTGAAGAATATTTTCTTGTACTTTTAATTTCTTCATTTCATAATAATCCTAGTTTGTATTTAGGATTGTTTTGCTTTGCAACCGCTCTTCGTGAATTTTTAATAAAAGAAGTTGTTGCTACCATCTTATTTCCTAAGATATCTTTCTACCTTATTGCAAAATTTGAATATATTACCATACCCTCTGGTCCTATATTTTTAAGTTTGTTGATCCATAGCTTATATCCTCAAGATTTTTCAAAAAAGCTATTGAAAGGAATTGTTTTCATATTTTCATTATATATAGTGCTTATTATTTTCACCCCTTTAAAAATATACTCTCTGCTCTTACCTGAATGTCAAATTCTCTTTGTTCTCTCTTTTATTTATATGCTATGGGTAATAATTATTGCTAAAATAAAGGGTAGCCCTGGAGCAACCATATTATTATTAGGTACAGCTATATTACTTTTAACTGCCGTAGTAGATATGGCATATATTTTTAAGTTGCATGATAATTACAAATTTGCACATCTGTTTACAATAGGCTTTTTTATTTTCATTGTTTGTCAAATGCACGCAATTTCTATTACTATTGCTACTCATTACAAAAAATCTCAAAACTATACAAAAACACAGCTTGCATTTTTACAAGCTCAAATCGTTCCTCACTTTTTATATAATACATTGAATACAATTATTTATCTTACACGACAATCTCCCGAAAAAGCACGTAGCTTGCTTTTAGAGTTAAGTAATTATTTAAGAGCAAAATTTAATTTTAAAATATATAATCAAAATGATCTAGTCTCTTTTGATTATGAATTTGATATTGTCAAATCTTATTTAACCATCGAAAAAGCTCGTTTTGATGATAAATTAAAAATCATTTATGATATAGATCCACAAATATTACACTTTAAAATACCTCCTTTTACCTTGCAGCCCATTGTTGAAAATGCTGTTCGTCATGGTTTAAAAAATAGTTCAAATTCTTGTGAAATTAAAATTTCAGCAAAACTTAGCTCAAATTATCTCATAATAATAGTAGAAGATAATGGTATAGGTATACCAAAAGAAAAGATTTCATTAATCATGAAAGGGGCTCTCAAAAATCAAGGAATAGGACTTTTTAATGTTCATCAACGATTATTTTCTATTTATGAAGAAGGACTAAAAATAGATAGCACCTTAAAAAATGGAACAAAAGTTACTATTCAGATTCCTATTAAAAAGGAGGTCTTACATGCTAAAGGCTATACTTATTGATGATGAAAATATTGCATTAAAAGAATTAACTTGTTTATTATCAGAATTAGAAGAAGTTGAAATAATAGGTAGTTTTTCAGATCCCTTTGAAGGCTTTTTTCATATAGACTTGTTACAGCCTGATGTAATTTTTTTAGATATTGATATGCCTCAAATCAACGGAATTTATCTTGCAGAACAAATTTTTAAAAAACAGAAAAACATACATATTGTATTCGTAACAGCCTTTAATGACTATGCTATACAGGCATTTGAATTAAATGCTATAGATTATTTATTAAAACCCACTTCTTTAGAAAGATTGCAGTAATGCATCCATAAAGTAATCCATAACAAAAATGCTCATCATGCAAAATCTATTTATGAACTTAGTCATACTTACAAAGAAAACAAAAAAAAAATCTTTGTATATGAGGAAGATAATATTATATTGTTAGATTTGGAAGATATTATTTATTTCGAATCTCTCAATAAAAATATTAAAATTAGAACACAAGAAAAATTTTATTATACAAAATATCCACTAAGCTATTTCGAACAAAAGCTCCCAGATGATTATTTTTGTAGAATTCATAGAAGCTTTATTGTAAATTTAATGAAAATTGAAGGCTTTAGGAAAAAAATTAATTATACCTACGATATTTCTCTAAAAAATATCCCTGATATTATACCTGCAAGTAAAAGTAAAATAAAATGGATCAAGGAAAAATTACAATATTAATTGGATCTAAAAAAAATAATGGCCATCTTAGGCCATTATTTTTAATAACTAATCATTCTGCTTAAATTTGTAATACCAATTGTAACACTTGCTAGTAAAACAAAATACATAGATCCTACCATTAAAGTTTTTACTCTGTTCATTTTTCATTCTCCTTAACACAAATATTATTCTATAAGAACTTCTGTATTATTGACTATTTTATGTTTTTTTATACTTCCCAAAGTATGCCCATCCCCATTTTTATGTCAATAATAAACCTCTCGTCCCTTATTTATATATACCACAAATATCCTATTATAATCAATAACAATTGTGTTACAAATTCTTTTCTAAATCATCAATTATATACATATGTCCTATAAATTAAAAAATCCAGGAAGAGCTTTTGCTCCACCTGAATTTGTATATAACTTACATTTTCATCTATTATAGATTGATTTTTTCTATCCGATCAAAAGCTTCCTTTAATCGCTCCACCCCTACAGTACATGCAATCCTAATATATCCTTCTCCGCTTTTTCCAAAGGCACTTCCTGGAATCACTAAAACATGTGCTTCTTCTAATAGTTTTCTACTCATCTCCATAGAAGTAAGTCCTGTTTCTTTTATATTTACAAATAAGTAAAATGTTCCTTGAGGAGGAAGCACTGATATTTTCGGAATTTCATTGATTCTTTTATAAGCATACTCAACTCGTTTTTTATATTCCTTCGCCATAGGCTCTAACACATTTTCTCTCATTCTAATTGCATGAATAGCTGCCCTTTGCGAAATAGATGGGGCTGAAAAACATATCCCTTCATTAATATCTCTTATACAATCAATAATATAATTAGGGGCTAATGCATATCCAATTCTCCATCCTGTCATAGCATAATCTTTTGAAAAACTTCCTAATGTAATGGTTCTTTCCTTCATTCCTTCTATTTTTGCCATAGGTACAAAAGGCTTTTGAAAGCTAAATCCACCATATACCTCATCTGCTATAACAATCAAATCATGTTCTATAGCAACTTTTGCTATTTTCTTTAAATGCTCTTCATCAATACATGCTCCTGTTGGATTATTGGGAGTATTTATAATAATTGCTTTTGTTCGATTGGTAATGAGCCCCTTTAACTTTTCAACATCTATCTGAAAATGATCTCTTTCATAGGTTTCTAATATTACAGGTTTTCCTCTTACTAACTGTATTTGATTGTAATAGGGAGTAAAATAAGGCTCTGGTACAATCACTTCATCTCCATCATCTAAAATAGCTTCAAGTATTAGGTACATACCATGACAAGCTCCTACAGTAGCCATGATTTCTTCATCATTCACTTCATAATGATAGGTTCTTTGATAAAAGTTTGCAATCTCACATCGTAACTGGGGATCTCCTAAAGAATCTGCATATCTTGTATGTCCTTTGTTAGCATCTAAAAAAGCTTCATTAATAATAGATTTGTCTGTAATATAATCAGGATCTCCTAAACTTAAATTAATCAAATCATCATACTTATAGCTAAGTTCAACGACCTCTGCCATAGGGGTTGTAATGCTATTCCAATATCTCTTCGATAAAAATCTATGCTTCATCCTTCCACCTGCTTTCTTTTTTATCATGAATCCTATTTATAAAAATATTCGTGAAAAACATCTATTTTTCACGAATATTAGGTCAAACTTATAAAACTTTTCCTAAGAAGTCTTTTGTCCTTGGATGTTTAGGATTTTCAAATATCTCTTTAGGCTCTGCTTGTTCTACAACTTTTCCTCCATCCATAAAAAGTACTCTCGTTGCAACTTCCTTTGCAAATCCCATCTCATGGGTAACTACCACCATGGTCATACCCTCTGCTGCTAATTCTTTCATTACATCTAATACTTCTCCAACCATCTCAGGGTCTAGTGCTGAAGTTGGCTCATCAAAAAGCATTACATCAGGAGACATAGCTAAAGCTCTTGCAATAGCAATTCTTTGTTTTTGTCCTCCAGATAACTGATTTGGATAATTATTTGCCTTATCCGAAAGTCCGATTCTCTCTAATAGCCTAAATGCAATCTTTTCTGCTTCTGATTTTCCCATATTTTTTACTTTTATTGGGGCAAGGGTAATATTTTCTAAAACTGTCATATGTGGAAATAAATTAAACTGTTGAAATACCATCCCCATTTTTTCTCTTTGTTTATTAATATCATTCTTTTTATCCATAATAGAAGCACCTTCAAAAACAATATCTCCACCTGTAGGCTCTTCTAAAAGATTTAAACATCTTAAAAAAGTACTTTTACCAGATCCACTAGGACCTATAACAACAACAACCTCTCCTTTTTTAATATGCTCATCTATTCCTTTTAAAACATGTAAATCCCCAAAGCTTTTGTTTAAATTAGTTACGTGAATCACTGGCACTTAACCTCCTCTCAAGAATCCCTACTAGTTTTGAAAGGGTAAATGTAATAATAAAGTAAATAATGGCTGCAATAATGAGCGGTGCAAAAGGTTTATAGGATATTCCCCTTACTGTATCTGCTCGATACATTAAATCATATATTCCAACAACAGAAACAATAGCTGATTCTTTTACTAATACAATAAATTCATTTCCAAGTGCTGGTAAAATATTTTTGAATGCTTGAGGAATAATAATATATCTCATAGCCATTCCATTTGTCATTCCTAAAGATCTTGCCGCTTCCATTTGTCCTTTGTCAATGGATTGTATCCCTGCACGAATAATCTCTGCCACATACGCTGCACTATTAAAAGATACGGCAATAATTGCAAGCATTAAATCTGGAAATTCTATCCCTATCAATAGAGGTAATCCATAATAAATAATAAATAATTGCACTAAAAGGGGTGTTCCTCTTACTACCTCAATATAAGCTGTTGCTGGAAATCTAAAAATTCTTTTTTCTGACATTTTCATTAAAGCTAAGAAAATCCCCACAACAACACCAAAAATCACACCAAAGAAAGAAAGTAGTAAAGTAACTCCTGTTCCACTAATAAAAAACTTATAATATTTCGCCAAAAATGCTATATCCAATGCTGACACCTCCTAATAAATCCTGTGATTTTTTTACATAACAATTTCTATTATACGTCACGAACAAAATTTAAGCAAAAGATGATTCATCACCTTTTGCCTTTTTTTATATTTTCTACTCTTCTTCAGATAATTTAACTGCCTCAGCTATAAATTCATCTACTTTACCTTCGCTCATTAACTGATCTAGTGTTTTATCAATTGATTGTACCAACTCTTCATTTCCTTTATTAATGGCTATAGCTACACTAGAGTCTGCTTCATTTCCTGTACCTAAACCTAAATCTAATACAGCTAAATCTTCATTCTGCTTTGCATAAGCTTCTGCTACAGGTTTTACTAAAACAATTCCTTGAATCTTATCATTTGATAATTCTAATACTAAATCCGTTATTTTGCTAAGTAGTTTAGGTTCAGCTCCTTCAATACTTTGTGCTAAATCTTGCTGTATTGTTGCCTTTTGAGCTCCTATTTTAAGACCTTTGAAATCTTCTTTTCCTTTGATCTTATCTACTAATTCTTTCTTTACTAATATTCTTTGTTCTTCTTTATAATATACCTTAGAAAAATCAACACTTTTTGCTCTTTCTTCTGTTGGATTCATTCCCGCGGCAATAAAATCAATTTTATTTGCTACAAGAGCTGGTAATAATCCATCAAATTTCATATCTTTAATCTCAAGCTCTACATCAAGTTCTTCTGCTACTTTCTTAGCAATCTCAATATCAAATCCTACAATTGTATCTTGTCCATCGATTTCTTTATGAAATTCATATGGTGGATAATCTGCACATGTACCAACTACAATTTTTCCTGCCTTCTTTATTTTTTCCACTTTACTCACAGCTTCATCTGCACTACTTTTTTGTTGTCCACATCCTGTAAATGCAAATACCATACATACCAATAATAGCATTGCTATTATTTTTTTACTATTTTTTTTGAACATTTTTATTTCCCCCTTGAAGTTTCAATGTTTTGTCATCATGTGTAACATTATACATTAGTCCTAATAAATATTCAAGTGCGTATTTAAAAGTTTTTTTGATTTTTTTTTCATTTTTCTATTTTAGGTAAAGTATTCCCTCCATAAGGCATAAAATAGGTCTTTAAACTTTTTCCTTTTTCCTTATAAACCAAGTTTAAAGCCTCTTTCACCGTTTTAACTACCCTAATATTTACCTGCTCTAATAAATCTTTATCTATATTAGATACAAATATAACATGCCATTTCCTTGCTGATACTGCCATATCATATCCTATATATTTTGCTACCGTAAACTTTTCTCTTACAGCACATTCTCTTTCTATATTATTTTTATATTTTTCAATAATTCGGCGCAAATCTTCATTCCCAAAGCCTTCAATACATTCACTTAAAATAATAATATATCCTCCCAAATTTACAGCTTCTTTCGCATTACTTAATGCTTTTGTGGCTTGATAAAGGTTTATATCTTTAGGATATCCTCCAGCTGATGCAATAACCAAATCTGCTTTTTCCTTAATCCATACGCCATCTAGTTCATCTACCATTCTTCGTCCTACCGTATGGGCTTTTTCATAATTTCCTGCCACTGCCTTTATAATACATCCTTGATCATCTAAAATCACATTGAATAAAAAAGAAGGTTTCACAAAACTTGCTGCCTCCATCATATCTAAATGAATTGGATTTTTATCAACACTTCCACATCGAACTTCTGGATTAGAACCTTCTCCTATCTCTTTACTTAGTGCTAGTGCATGATTTGCCATAATAGATTCAAAGGATGCAATCCCTGGTAAAATGGATTTTCTTCCGCCTCCCCAGCCTGCCAAATCATGAAATACAATAGCTCCTGTTAATATAATGTGATCCGCCTCAATAGCCTTTTTATTGATACTTATAGGTGTTCCAAAACTGGTCTTTCCTAAATATACCAAATGCTCTTCATCAAAACAATTATGATCTATCACTTCAAATCTTTTTGATAGTTTTTTCCCTAAGAGAAGCTCATGTTCTTCCTTTGTCTGACTTCTATGGGTCCCTGTAGCACAAAGGAAGGTAATATCCTTATCCTTAATTCCTGCTTCATTCAGTTCATCTACTATAAAAGAAAGATAGAAACTCATTTTCTGCCAAGCCCTTGTAACATCAGAAATAATAATACAAATTTTTTCTGAAGACTTAACCATTTCTCTTAAAGGCTTACTTTCAATAGGGTTTTTTAATGCTTCTAAAACAACCTCTTCTTCTTCTTTTTTATTGATTTTCTCACCCTTACTTTCTATTATTCCAAGAAATTTTTCTTCAGGAATAGCTACATCCATAAATGTATTCCCATATTTCATCTTGATTGTCTTCATATTTTTCCCTCTTTCTCCAAAAAAATTGAGCAAAAGGGATAGATTCTATCACCTTTTGCTTTATACCATCTATTCTTCTTCTGCTAATTTTGTTGCCTCTGCGATAAATTTATCAATTTTTCCTTCGCTGATTAATTTATCTAATGCTTCATTAACAGCTTTTACAAACTCTTCATTTCCTTTATTTACAGCTATGGCAACACCATCTTCCTGTCCAAAGGATACATCTGGTACATAAAGATCTGGATTACTATTCGCATATGCATCTGCTACAGGTCCTACTAATATAACAGCCTCTACTTTATCGTTGTTCAATTCTAATACTAAATCAGTCAGTTTACTTAAAGATTTCACATCTGCACCTTCAATTCCCTTTGCAATTTCCTCTTGTACAGATGCCTTTTGAGCTCCGATTTTTACTCCTTTAAAATCATCCTTTGTTTTAAATTTATCTACATTGTCCTTCTTAATAAGTACCTTTTGTTCTGCTTGATAATATGTTTTTGAAAAATCAACACTTTTTGCTCTTTCTTCTGTTGGAACCATTCCTGCAATAATAAAGTCAATTTTATTCGCTACAAGAGCTGCTAACAGTCCATCAAACTTCATATCTTTAATTTCAAGCTCAACATCAAGTTCTTTTGCTATAGCCTTTGCAATTTCAATATCAAATCCTACAATCGTATCTTTTCCATCAATTTCTTTGTGGAATTCATAAGGTGGATAATCTGCTGCTGTACCTAATACTAATTTCCCTGATTTTTTAATTTTTTCTACCTTTGTCATAGCTTCGTCTGCACTACTCTTTTCTTTTGTACATCCCGAAAATGTAAATGCCATACATACCATTAATAGGATTGCTATTATTTTTTTACTATTCTTTTTAACCATTTTTATTCTCCTCCTTAAAGTTCATTTATATCATGTGTAATATTATACATATATTTTTATATTTATGCAAGCGTATATTTATATTTTTTTTTGCATAAAAATAAGACTCCATTCCTTGAGTCTTATTTCAATATATAAAAGTATTATTTCATTCTTTTAATTTTACTTTTTTCTTCCTTATAGATCAATGAGATCTCTCACTACAGCAGATGCAATAATAAGTCCTGCAACAGAAGGTACAAAAGCCATACTTCCTGGAACTTGGCGTTTTACAGAACAAGTTCTATCTTTATTTGTACAAATGCAATCGGTTTTGCAATCTGCATTCACTACTTTAGGCTTTATAGGTTCTTCCTTAGAATATACCACCTTTAATTTTTTTACCCCTCTTTTTCTCAACTCTTTTCTCATAACTTTTGCTAAAGGACAAATAGAAGTTTTATAAATATCTGTTACTTCAAATTGAGTAGGATCTAGCTTATTTCCAGCACCCATGCTACTAATCATATTGATTCCTCTATGGAAGCATCTTTCTACTAAATCTAGCTTTGACGATACCATATCTATTGCATCTACCACATAGTCATAGTCATCTCTTAATAAATCTCTTGCCGTCTCAGATGTATAGAGCATCTTTTTAGTTTCTACTATGGCATTAGGGTTTATATCTAATATACGTTCTTTCATAAGCTCTACCTTTGCTCTTCCAACAGTACTTCTTAAAGCATGAATTTGACGATTAATATTCGTAAGACATACATCATCATCATCTACTAAAACAAAGCTTCCTACCCCTGATCTTGCTAGACCCTCTGCTACATATGTTCCTACTCCACCAATTCCAAATATAGCAACTTTGCTGTTTTTTAGCTTTTCTAAATTTTCTGTACCTATTACTAATTCAGTACGAGAAAAAGCATGTAATCCCATCGTTCTTCCTCCTAAATCAAGTCTTCTGTATGATTATATATTTCTTCTATTAAAAAATCAATCATTTACTCCTTACAACTGCCCTCACAGTTTTTTGTATCACAAGGATCTATATGCACAATAACCTCTTTTGCATTTTTAATCTGAGATAAAATTAATTTCTCTGCTTTCTCTCCAATATTATGCCCCATGTACACAGAAATAAATGGATCCACACAAATTTTTATATCAATACATGCCTTTGAACCATGTTTTCTACCTCTTAAATCTGTCACACTTTTTATTCCCTCAATCAGCTCTATTTGTTTTTTTATTGTATCCATCTTTTCTTGGTCAATGGCTCCATCCATTAGTTCATCTATAGAAGAAAGTAAAAGCTCGATCCCTACCTTTACAACAATAATTGAAACGATAATCCCTGCTAATGGGTCTAAAAATCCATATCCCATTCTTGCTCCTATAATCCCTATAAAAGCTGCAATAGATGAAAAAGCATCGGATCTATGATGCCAAGCATCACTCATCATGGCATTGCTGTTTAATTTTTTAGCAGCATCCATAGTAATTCTAAATTGATATTCCTTTACAAGAATAGAAATAAATGCAATGACTCCTGTATAGATATGTGGTATATGATAACTTTTCATATACATAATTTTAATCGACCCAAAACCTATATTGATTCCTGTTAATGTTAAAATTGCTGCTAAAAAAAATCCTGCTAAAGATTCCGCTTTTTCATGTCCATACTGATGTTTTTCGTCTCTTGGTTTAGCTGCTAAAAACATGCCTACAATCACACCAATAGAAGTGATAATATCTGAAGCAGAATGAAGTCCATCAGCTATAATAGCAGTACTACTACCTATGTAGCCCACTCCTATTTTAAATATTGTAAGAAGTACATTTAAAACAATAGTGATTCGTATAATCTTATTTCCTAATTTTAGCCTTTCTTTCCCATCCAATTCCATAGAGTGCATATTCTCCCCTCCATTTTCAATTGATATCTTTACATTATATTATATGAGTTTTATATTCTTTTGCAACCCTTATTTTCCAATATTTTATTTTTCTCATCTATGCATCACTTATTTTCAATTGATAACGAATTCAATAATCTTTATCATATTTTACACAAAGAAAAAAAGTCTTTCATGGAAAGACTTTTAAAGTTTTAAACTTCTACATATGCTTTTGTACTATCTCGTTTTTCGTTAGTTCCTTCTCAAAATGTATTTCATTTTCCATATAATTTATAAACTTTTTCTTGTATGCTGTCATTTCATCAAACTGTACTTTTGTAATAATTCCTTTTTCTAATAATTCCTCTAAATACCCTACAAACGTTTTTACCACGTCCATCAATTCATAAAACTCATCATTCAATAGCGGATTAAGCTCTTGAATCTTTTTCATATCATCACCTCAAGGTTTTCTGTTTATTTATATTTTAGACAAAAATTGTAAAACTCCTTCTTTTTGGTAATATTTTGAAATGTCATTTATGTATTTTTTCTTCTATAAGGTTTCTTTATCTATCCTATATCTATATTATAGAATAGTTTGTAAAATATTGCAAAGAATAACCTTAGGAGGTGAAACAATTATGATCTTAACTGCAAAAGAAAGAATGCTTTTAGAAGATGAAAAAAGTCATGAAGAAGCTTGTGTCCAAAAATATCAAGATTTTGCAAATCAAGCACAAGACCCTCAATTAAAACAATTATTCAGTACTTATGCTTCAAAGGAGCAAGAACATTTAAACACCCTTAATGAAATCTTAAGTGGACAGGTACCGGCCCTTCCTCAAGAAAATAATCAACAATCTAATCAAAATACACTATCTCTTCAAGGTCAATATAACGAAAATGATAAAAAGCTGTGTACCGATGCATTAGTGACAGAAAAATATGTATCTAGTACCTACAATACAACTATTTTTGAATGTTGTGATACAAACATTCGCCAAATACTCAATCATATTCAAAAAGAAGAACAAGAACACGGCGAAGGTATTTTCAATTACATGAGAAATACAGGCATGTATACCCCTAAATAAAAAGAACCCATCATTGGGTTCTTTTAAAGCATTTTATCTAAAAATGTTTTTATTCTAGGGTGATCAGGATTTGTAAATAATTTTTCTGGCTGGGCTTCCTCTATGATTTTTCCTTCATCCATAAAAATCACTCGATCTGATACTTCTCTTGCAAAAGCCATTTCATGGGTAACTATAAGCATAGTCATTTTTTCTTTTGCTAAATCCTTCATCACTTTAAGAACTTCTCCTACTAATTCAGGATCAAGAGCTGATGTAGGCTCATCGAAGAGCATTACATCTGGATTCATTGCAAGAGCCCTTGCAATAGCAACTCTTTGCTTTTGTCCTCCAGAAAGCTTTCCTGGATAAACATCTCTTTTATCAGCTAATCCTACCTTATCAAGAAGATTCTCAGCAGATTTTATTGCTTTTTCTCTTTCTATTTTCTCCACAATCATTGGTGCTTCAATAATATTTTCTAATACGGTTTTATGGGGAAATAGATTAAAGCTTTGAAAAACCATTCCAACCTTTTTACATCTTTTTCTAATTTCCCCTTCTGAAATATGCATGTTCTTTCCATTTTCATAAGATACAATAGGCTTTTCCTCTATTTCAATCTTGCCATCATCAATTTTTTCTAGATAATTTAAACATCGAAGGAGTGTACTTTTTCCTGAACCAGAAGGTCCAATAATAGAAACGACCTCTCCTTTTTTTACCTTTAAGGATACATCCTTTAAAACTTCTAATTTTCCAAAATTTTTTCTAATATTCTCTACCTTGATCATATCCATCATCAACACCCCTACTCATATATAGCATATTTTTTCTCTAATTTTTTAAATACCATGACTACAACAGATGTTAACAACAGATAAATGATCCCTGCAATGATAAAAGATGTAATCTGAAAGTCTCTTGTTAGTACTTCCTTAGCAGCTCTTAAAATATCTCCCATACCAATAGCTGCTACAAGAGCTGTATCCTTTATAAGGGTAATGGCTTCATTACTTGTTGGAGGAAGTACCCGCTTTACAGCTTGAGGAAGTATGATTCTTGACATGGTTTGACGATAATTCATTCCTAATGCCTTTGCTGCTTCGTATTGCCCTTTATCTATAGATTCTATTCCACCTCTAAAGATTTCTGTGAAATAGGCTCCATAATTGAAGATAAATGTAATTGCTGCTGCTTGAAACCGTCCAAACTTCAATCCAAATACAGGAAGCCCATAATAAGTAAAGAAAAGCTGAAGAAGTAGTGGGGTTCCTCGAAAAACCCAAGTATATATTTCAAGGAACCTATTTAGCCACTTAAACCTAGAGATTTTTCCAAGTGCACATATCACTCCTAATGGAATAGAAAATAGAATAGTTACTGCATATAGTTGTAGTGTAACGATACTTCCCTTTAGTATAAATCCTGTTATATTTGTAATATAATCCACTTAGAACATCTCCTTTTTTATTTAGCTACGATATCTTCTCCAAACCATTTTTTAGAAATTTCTGCCGTTGTCCCATCTTTTTTCATTTCATCTAATATTTGATCTACTTCATCGATAAATGCTGCATCATCTTTTCTAAATCCAATTCCATACCCTTCTCTTCCGAAATCTTCTTTTGCTACCTTATATTCACCAGGTCTTTTAGATAGATAATATCTCCCAACAATCTCGTCAATAACAACTGCATCTACACGTCCTGCTTTTAAATCTAGTAATGCTTCTGTATAATTAGAAAACTTTACAACCTCTTTTACTGCACTTACTGTTTCTGTATCAGCATTTAATGCATCTTCACCACTACTTCCTAATTGTACAGCCACCATTTTTGTAGCTAAATCTTTCTTTGTTTCTATATCTGAATCAGCTCCTGTAACAATTACCTGTCTATTTTCAATATAAACCTTAGAAAAGCCGATTTGTTTTTTTCTTTCTTCTGTAATGGTTAATCCATTCCAGATCACATCAATATCTTTATTATTTAAGCTAAGAACTTTTCCATCCCAGTCAATTGGTTGTATTTTAAGTTCTACACCCATTCTCTTTGCAACTTCCTTTGCTAAGTCAATATCAAACCCTACAACATCTCCTTTTTCATCTCTAAATCCCATTGGTGGGAAGCTATCATCCAGACCTAATACAAATTCTCCCTTTTCCTTAATTTCTTCTAGAGAACTATCTTTTTCTTCACTAACCTTTGTCTGTTCAGACTCATCCGCTTTTGCAGTTTCCTTTGCTCCACATCCTGCTAACATCATACTCATCATCAAAAGTCCTATTAATAAAAGCATCATTTTCTTTTTCATTTGTTTCTCCCCCTAGTTGTTAGTTTTTTTCTACAGTTGCTATTATACTTTAGCACGCTAAATTTGTAAAGTATTAAATTTAAAATTTTTTAAAAATATAGGATAAAGAAGTAAAAACCATCTCTATCCTATATGCATTAACTTTCTATTCTTTTAATTTAGGCAAAGTATTGGCACCATAAGGCATTAAATAAGTTGTAACGTTTTCTTCATTTTTTTGATAAACTAATTCTAATGCTTCATCAATAGTTTTTACAATTCTCATATTTGCCTTTTCTACTAATTTTTCATCCATATTTCCTACTAAAATAAATTGAAAATCCTTTGCAACTTCACTCATAAAATATCCAATATACTTGGCAATAGAATAATCTTTTCTCAGTGCTGTCTCCTTTTCTTCTAATGTATCATAATTTTGAATCATCTCTTGCATATGATCATTCCCAAAGCCTTCAGAGCACTCGCTTAAAACAATCATACTTCCACCTTTTTTTACAGCTTCCTTTGCATTGATGACTGTCTTACAAGTCTGATATAAGTTGATATCCTTTGGATATCCTCCTGCTGTTGCAATGACTAAGTCTGCTTTTTCTTTAATCTCAATACCATCTATCTCATCTACAATCTTGCATCCTTCTTCATGGGCTTTTATGTAGTTTCCTGCTACAGCATGGGCAATCTTCCCTTTTGTATCCATAATCACATTGAACATAAAGGTTGGACGAACAAAGCTTGCAGCTTCTAGCATATCTAGATGAAGGGGATTCTTTTTCGTATATCCACTTCGAACGAAAGGATTACTTCCTCCTCCCTCATTGGGACTTAAAGATAAGGCATGATTTTTCATAATACTTTCATACCCACAAATCCCTGGTAAGACTGATTTTTTTCCTCCACCCCATCCTGCCAAGAGATGAAAAACAATAGCCCCTGTTAAAATAATATGATCACACTCTAATGCTTTTTTATTCACCTTAACAGGTGTTCCATAGGTTGTAGTACCTAAATAAGTAAGATTTTCTTCCTCTAAACAATCATGATCTAGTACATGAAATCTCTCAGCTAATTCTTCTCCTAATAATAATTTATGCTCTTCCTTTGTTTGTTTTCTATGGGACCCAGTTGCACTAATAAATAGTATATCTTCATCCTCTACCCCACCTTCATTAAGCTCTTTTACAATATAAGGTAGATATGCACTCATTTTCTGCCACAATCTCGTTACATCAGAAATAATGATGCATACCTTCTCCCCTTTATGTACTAATCTATGAAGCGGTGCACTCGCAATCGGCTTTTTTAGTGCATCCACTATAACTTCTTCCTCTGTCTTATTAGTCTCTTTACTATTGCTTTCTATTACTTTTATCAAATTTTTTTCAGGTATTTTAACAGCTACTTTTCCCTTTCCATATTTCATCTGTAATGTGTACATATACACCCCTCCACCATGTATTTAAATTTTAATATACATTGTATGAGGTATGGCTGTATCTGTCAACTGTATTTTTTATAATTATTGAAAAATTGTAAATAATAATAAATTTTTTATCCCTTTAGTTTCTTCTATTCTATCAAAAAAAGAAAAGCAACTAGATCTGCTTTTCTTAGACTCTTATTTCTTATTTTGATAAAATTTCCTTCATAGATTGAACAACATACTCAACATCTTCTTTATTTACCCAATAATTTGTAACATATCGAAGATTTCCGTTTTCTGGTGGATTAATGAGGATTCCTTTCTCTTTCATCTTTATTACAAACTCATCTGCATCATAACCCGTATCACCCATATCAAAGAAAACCATGTTAATATGTATATAATCTGCTGCTACCTTTATGCCTTGAATTTTTGATAATTCTTCTCCAAGGAATTGGGCATTTTCATGATCCTCAACAAGTCTTTCTCTCATTTCTTTTAAAGCCACAATCCCTGCTGCTGCTAAAAATCCTGCTTGTCTTAAACCGCCACCCATTAATTTTCTTTTCTTCTTCGCTTTTTCAATAAATTTCTTGCTACCAGCTAATATAGAACCGATTGGTGCACAAAGTCCCTTTGAAAGACAAAAATTTACTGAATCACAATACTGTGTAATTTCTTTTACATCTACATTCAAATGAGCTGCTGCATTAAATACTCTTGCACCATCTAAATGAACAGGTACACACTTTTCTTTTGCAATCTCATAAATTGATTTCATATTTTCTATAGGTATTACTTTCCCATTAGAATGAGCATTTTCAACGCAAATAAGACCTGTAGAAGGATAGTGAATATCTTCCTCTTCCCTTCTTATTCTACATTTAATATCCTCTGGATTTAATGTTCCTTCATTACTTTGAAGTGTCCTTAATTGTACCCCTGCAATAACAGAAGCTGCTCCTACTTCATCCATAACAATATGACAATCTTCTCCTAAGATTACTTCTTCCCCTCGATTACAATGGGTAAAGAGAGATAATTGATTTCCAAAGGTACCACTCGGTACAAATAGAGCAACTTCTTTCCCTACAAGTTCTGCAGCATACTCTTCTAATTCTCTAACCGTTGGATCATCTTCATATACATCGTCTCCTACATGAGCATGATACATGACATCTCTCATTTTTTGAGTAGGCTGTGTTACTGTATCACTTCTTAAATCAATTTTTTTCATTTTTTATCCCCCCATATCTGCTTTACTAACATGTATATTATATCTTATTAGGTAAATTTTTGAAAACGTTTTTATAAACTTTCCTTTATGCTCTTAAATTTCAATTTTTATGGAAAAATTTAAATTTTTCTAAATACATAAATTAAATCCTTTGATATAATACGTTATAAGTTATTAAAAAATTTTTTTAAAGGAGGTTTCTCATGTGTACTTTTATATTTGGACATAAAAATCCTGATACTGACTCAGTAGCTTCAACTATTGCCTTCTCCTATTTAAAAGAGCAATTAGGTGAAACTCCCCTGCCTTGTGTTCTAGGAAATATCAACAAAGAATCAGAATACGTATTAAACTACTTTAATATCCCTCAGCCAACCCTTATAAAAAATGTAAAAACACAAGTAAAAGATTTAAATTATGGTACAGTAGAGAGCATTTCTCCTTACTCTTCTATCCTTAATGCATATAAGCTTATGGGCAGTAGTAACCAAAGAATGCTTCCTGTATTAGACGAAAGTAATAAACTTTTAGGAATTATTACAATGAAGGATATTGCTATGGGATTAATTCAAGGAGATTTCTACCATCTTCATACATCTCTTTCTAATATCATAGATGCTTTAGATGGAAAAATTTTAACAGGAAAAGACAAAATCATAAAAGGAAATATCTCCGTTATTGCCTTTTATTATGATAGTATAAAGGGCAATTTAAATGAAGATAAAATTATTATCGTTGGGGACCGCTATGATATCATCGAACATGCTATTCATTCAAAGGTAAATTTAATCATTATCACAGGAGATAAGGATATTCCTAATTCTTATTTAACCTTAGCTGCCGAAAAAGATGTTCCTATTATATCTGTTCCTATAGATACCTATACTACGTCAAAACTAATCAATCAATGTAATTACATATCTTCCATCATGAAAAAATCTGGCATTATCAAATTCCATGAAAATGAATATTTAGAAGATATTAAAGAAGAAATTATCAATACAAATCATATTAATTATCCTATTGTTGATGATCATAATACCTTTTTAGGTTTTATCAATCGAAAGCACATTTTAAAGCCCGGTCGCAAAAAAGTAATCCTAGTAGATCATAATGAATACAGCCAAAGTGCAGAGGGGTTAAATGAAGCAGAGATACTTGAAATTATTGATCATCATAAGCTTGGAGATATTTCTACATCTAGCCCTATAAACTTCAGAAATATGCCCGTTGGAAGTACTTGCACCATTGTATATCAAATATTCAAAGAACAAAATATAGATATTCCTCATAACATAGCAGGAGTCCTTTTATCAGGAATCTTATCAGATACATTACTTTTTAGATCTCCTACCACTACACCTTTAGATCAAAAGTGCGTAGAGGAATTAAACAGTCTTTTAAATTTAGATGTTAAAGAATTTGCAATGAAAATGTTTAAAGCTGGAACTTCCCTTGAAGGACAAAGCATAGAAGAAATATTCTATAAAGACTTTAAAGAATTTGTTTTAGAAGATCAAAGCACAGGAATCGGACAAGTTTTCACTTTAGATATTGAAGATGTCTTAAATAGAAAAGATGAATTTATTAACTTTATGGATACCGTTCATCATAATAAGGATTACTTTTTAACTTTATTACTCATTACAGATATATTAAAGGAAGGATCTTATCTTTTATTTAGATGTAACCATAATACCTTTATTTCTTCTACCTTTGGAGTAACCTCTGAGCAAGGAATATTTGCTAAAAACATTCTTTCTCGAAAAAAACAAGTAGTTCCAAAGATCTCAGAAACTTTAAGTACATTATAAAAAGCTGCCCTTGGCAGCTTTTTATCTTATAATAAATGAATATTTTCTTTTTTACATGCTTCGATTACATCTGGCTGCCATATTGCTGCTTGAACCTCACCAATATGAGCTTTTTGTAAGAAGAACATACAGATTCTTGATTGTCCAATTCCTCCACCTACTGTTAAAGGTAATTTTTCTTCTAATAATAATTGATGGTATTCAAGTTCCTTACGATCTTCACAACCTGCAATCTTTAGCTGTCTTTCTAAAGATTCTTTATCTACACGAATTCCCATAGAAGATAATTCAAGACCGATTTCAAGGATTGGATTCCAAAAAATTATATCTCCATTTAATTCCCAATCATCATAATCTGGTGCTCTTCCATCATGCTTTTCCCCTGATTCTAATGCGCCTCCAATTTTCATAATAAATACAGCACCTTTTTCTTTTGCAATAGCATGTTCTCTTTCCTTTGGCGTAAAGTCAGGATATCTGTCTTCTAATTCTTGTGTAGTAATAAAGCTAATCTCCTCTGGTAAAAAAGCTTCATACTGATCATATAGATCACAAACATAGTTTTCTGTACCCTTAAACACTTTATATAAATCTTTTACAATACTTTTTAAAGTCTCTTCTGTTCTAGCTTCCTTTGTAATAACTTTTTCCCAATCCCATTGATCTACATAAATAGAATGTAAGTTATCTAAATCTTCATCTCTACGAATAGCATTCATATCTGTATATAACCCTTCTCCAACGGAAAAACCATATCTATATAATGCCATACGCTTCCATTTTGCTAAAGAATGAACAATCTCTACTACCTTTCCACCAATTCCTTTTACATCAAATGCTACAGGTCTTTCTACTCCGTTTAAGTTATCGTTCATTCCTGTTTCTGGGATAACAAATAATGGTGCTGATACTCTTGTTAAGTTCATAACTTCTGCTAATTTTGTCTCAAAATAATCTTTTACCTGCTTGATTGCCACTTCTGTTTGTCTAAGGTCTAATTTTGGATCATAGCTTTTAGGGATCATTAATCTTTCCATTTTTATTCCTCCTATTTTCTTTTTTATAGTTATTAGTTTTTTTCTTTCATCAAGTCATTATACAAAATAAGCATGGCCATGCTATTTGATGTTTTTTTATATACAAAAAAACCTTTCATCCCATACAAGGGACGAAAGGTTAGACTTCCGCGGTACCACCCAAATTAGCTTAACTGCTCAACTTTATCAGTACGGAATAAAATTCGATACTGTCCAATAAATAACGGTTTGGTTCCGTCTAAATCTACTCTCCATAAGGATTTCGGTTAGAAACTCCGAGATGTTCTTCAAAATAGGTTTCGTATTGGTCTCTCACCACCACCAACTCGCTAAGACTACATCCTAAATTTACTCTTCTCATCATCGCCTTTGATAAAATCTTTAACTATTGTAGATTATTATACGAATAATGTTACAAAAAGTCAACACTTTTTTATTATTTTTTTAATAATTCTATATAATTAGAATTTATCTATAGATTTTCAAACCAAAACATTCACTTATGATGCATTCTTCAAACACCCCTCAGATGTTTTTTATACATTTTAAAAAACTGATAAAATCCACGTATACTGAAAATATTTCCAGTAAAATAAAGTAAAAAGTCTCCTTTGGTCATTTATCAAAGAAATTTCCACTTGCTTTTATAGATATTTTTTCATATAATTGAGCTGTTATTATTTTAACAATCCTATCTTTTTTGTTAACTCCCTTGGAATGATGCAAAGAAAAAAGACTGCTGACATTTTTGTCAACAGCCAAAACAACCATTTAACCTAATTTTATATAAACTGCTTCTGATTAAGCAGCAATACCTATTTTTGAGAACACTGCGTAGATTGCAACCATCATTGCAACTACGACAAACGCAACAGGCTTTGCATACTTCCAAGGAGTAATATCAACTTGCTTTGTGTATTCTTGTACAAAAGCTGTCTCTCTTGGCATAATTTTTCCAACCGCAAGCATAATCAATACATTCACTGGGAATAACACCCCTAATACATATAAGAAATGTACATCTCCTGCTACAAATTTAGATGCTGTATATAAAACTACATGGGATAAAAGTGCTATTTTTGGTGCAATAGCAGGTACTCTCTTTGTGTAGAATCCTACTACAATTGCAGCTAATATTGGCACATTGTAAAATCCAAAACATTCTTGTAAATATCCAAATAATCCTGATGGTGCATAAATAATAAATGGTGCAATAAGCATTGAAATCACTGCTAAAATTGTTCCGAATTTCTTACCTATTTTTACTAATTCAAAATCAGATGCTTCTGTATTAAATATAGGTCTATACACATTCAAAGTAAATAATGTTACAGAACTATTCAATGCACTATTGAATGAACTTAATATTGCTCCAAATAATACTGCCGCAAAGAATCCTAATAATGGCTTTGGTAATACATCTCTTACAAGTGTAGGATATGCCATATCTCCATTTGTTAATGTACCTCCATATAAATGGAATGCAATAATTCCTGGTAATACTAAGAAGAAAGGTCCTAATAATTTAAGTACTCCAGCTCCTAAAACTCCCTTTTGACCTTCTGCTAAGTTCTTCGCTCCAAAGGTTCTTTGAACAATTGATTGGTTTGTGCACCAGTAGAATAAGTTATTGAAGAATAAACCTGTAAATAATACTGGCCATGGAATCAATGGACTTTTTGCATCGGCTGGTGCAATAGCATTTAATTTTTCTGGATGAACAGTTAATAACGTGTTTAATCCTTCTGAAAGACTTCCTCCTCCTAATACAGTTAAACCAAAGATTGGAATCAATAATCCACCGATTAATAATCCAACACCATTTAACGTATCAGAAACAGCAACAGCCTTTAATCCACCGAAGATTGCATAAATAGATCCAGCAATACCAATTGCCCAAACAGTAATCCATAACGCTTGGAATTGAGTAATTCCTAATAATCCTGGCATATCAAATATTCCATTTAATACTAATGCTCCAGAATATAATACTGTTGGTAAATAAGTTACTACATATCCAATTAAGAATAATATAGATATAATTTGTCTTGTTTTTGCATCATAACGTTCTTCTAGAAAATCTGGTATGGTAGTGATTCCACTTTTTAAATATTTAGGTAAAAATATTAAAGCCATACATACTAATGCAAAGGCAGCTGTAGCTTCCCAAGCCATTACACACATAGTTGTCATGTAACTTTGTCCATTTAATCCTACCATTTGTTCTGTTGATAAGTTTGTAAGCATCAATGAACCTGCAATAACAATCCCTGTTAAACTTCTACCTCCTAGGAAGTAACCATCTTGTGTATCTAAATCATCTCCACGAGTCATCCACCATGATATGACTGCAACTAACCCTGTAAAAAATATAAACGATACGACTGCTAATACACTCACTTTTTATTCCTCCCACAACTTAGAATATAATCATTTCTTAACATAACTTTTCAGTATTGCTTTACCTTCTTATTACTTTAATCCCTCCTTCTTCATATTTATTAATAATTTTTGAATTTTAATTCAATTCATTATTCACGCAATTTTAATGATTCATAATAGTATTTTATTGAATAAATGGAAAATAGTTTTTGCAAACGTTTGCGAACTTATTAAAAAAAAATAAAACTTTTCATACAATTTCACATAGTACATATAAGTAAAATACATGATTCCATAAACATTTATAAACGAAAACGTTTTCACATTGACAAGTATACCATAACCCTTACTAATAAATCAATAACAAAAATTTTTAATTTATTCATATTTTTAATAATTTTTTATAGTTCTTTTTTTTTATGAATATTCTTCGATTAAGCCTTTTCTCACTCTATTTGAAATAAATATTTTTAAATTTCTCTTTTAACCTATCATATCCTCATATATAATTAAGGATATGTGTATCTCTTTTAGCAAAAGTTTTTCCTAATATATTTCACTCATAAATATCTTAATGATTCTTATATTGGGCAACACTATTTAAATTTTTTTATAATATTATCGAGAAAAGGAGTATGAAATGAGTATTTTAACAGTAAAAAATTTAAGTCATGGATTTGGAGACCGTGCCATTTTTAATAATGTATCCTTTAGACTTTTAAAAGGTGAACATATTGGTCTTATGGGAGCTAATGGTGAAGGGAAATCCACTTTTATGAATATCATAACAGGAAAATTAGAACCAGATGAAGGACATATCGAATGGTCAAAACGAGTTCGGGTTGGTTATCTTGATCAACATACAATCCTTGAAAAAGGGCTCACGATTCAAGATGTCTTAAGAAGCGCATTTAAATATCTCTTTGATCTTGAGACGGAGATGAATGAAATATGCGATAAAATGGCTGAAGCTACTCCTGAGGAGCTTGAACAAATGCTTGAAGAGATGGGATCTATTCAAGATATTTTGACAAATAACGACTTTTATATGATCGACTCAAAAGTAGAAGAAATTAGTCGAGGATTAGGCTTAAAAGATATTGGTCTTACAAAAGATGTTCATGATTTAAGTGGTGGTCAAAGAACAAAAGTCCTTCTTGCAAAGCTACTATTAGAAAAGCCAGACATTCTTCTTTTAGATGAGCCTACAAATTATTTAGATGAAGTCCATATAGAATGGTTAAAACGCTATCTTCAAGAATATGAGAATGCCTTTATTTTAATTTCTCATGATATTCCATTCTTAAATAGTGTTATTAATCTAATCTATCATATGGAAAATCAAGAATTAAACCGCTATGTAGGTGATTATGACAATTTCATGAAGATTTATGAAGCTAAGAAACAACAGCTGGAGGCTGCCTACAAAAAACAACAACAAGAAATTGCAGCCCTTGAAGATTTTGTTGCTAGGAATAAAGCAAGAGTAGCTACTAGAAATATGGCCATGTCTAGACAAAAAAAGCTTGATAAAATAGACAGAATTGAGCTTACAAGAGAAAAGCCAAAGCCTGAATTTAACTTCAAAAAAGCTAGAACCTCTGGTAAGTTGATTTTTGAAACAAATGATCTTGTCATCGGATATAATGAACCCCTTTCTAAGCCTTTAAATCTTCGTATGGAAAGAGGGCAAAAGATTGCACTCATCGGAGCCAATGGACTTGGAAAAACTACCCTTTTAAAAAGTATTCTAGGAGAAATCAAAGCTCTTTCTGGTTCTGTAGAACTTGGGGATTATCTCCATACGGGCTATTTTGAGCAAGAAATTAAAGAAGCAAACTATAAAACATGTATTGAAGAAGTATGGCAAGCATTTCCTTCTTATACCCAGTTCGAAGTTCGTTCAGCCCTTGCAAAATGTGGTCTAACTACAAAGCATATAGAAAGCAAAGTGGTTGTTTTAAGTGGTGGGGAACAAGCGAAGGTCCGTCTATGTAAGCTGATCAACGAAGAAACAAATTTACTGATTTTAGATGAGCCAACGAACCATCTAGATGTAGACGCAAAAGAAGAGCTTAAACGTGCCCTTTTAGCTTATACGGGCAGTATCCTTCTTATTTGCCATGAGCCTGATTTTTATAAAGATATTGTAACAGATATTTGGAATTGTGAATCTTGGACCACCAAAATCGTATAAACTAAAAAATTAATTGATAAAAGGGTGACCCACCAAGTGGTATCACCCTTTTATGATCTTTAAAACCTCATCATCCAAATTATATGGATTTTACTTTCATATTCTTCTGCATTAAATCATAATCCTCATATTTATACTTCCTAAGTTCAATACGTAATTCATAATAATTAAGAATCTTGTAAATAAAATTCATAATTTCATTTACATGTATGAGTTTTCCTATTTTAAATTTCTTATCCATAACTTGTCCATTAAAAGTAAAGATAATACTTATATTTACTTTCTTCTCTTCTTCATGACTAAAGACTTTTATTTTATGATTATGCTCATTCCATAAGTAAAAAAAATATACATTTTTATCATGACTCTTTATGGATAAAATCTTTGAAACTAGTAAATTCTGATCTAAATTATGCTTAATTGATCTCATTGCTTGCAACGCTTCAGAAACAAATTCCATATTTATCCCCCCATATATCCAAAACTTCAAAGCTCCTACCAATCCATCTAAGGATATACTTTTTCATGATCTACTTTTCATATAAGTCCCTTATCAAGAATAATTTTATCAGAAAATTCTCTATTTGTCAAATTTTGTTTTATTTTGTAATATAAAGTATTTCCACTATAATCAATCAAAACATCTTATTCTATGGAATCCTTGATCAATCCTAATTTTTTCATAACCTCTACCAATCTTTCTGTATCAATAGGCTTAGCTGCATATGCATCACAACCAATTTCAAAGGATTTTTGTACAAATTGTGTATCTGCTAATGCCGTTGTCATAATCACTTTACATCGCTCATCAGATGATATATTATTTTGTTCCTCTAATTGACGAATAATTTTTAGTACCTTTACCCCATCTACATTAGGCATCATAATATCTAAACAAATTAAATCATAGGCATTTTTCTCCTTTATTGCCATCATATAAGCATCTAAAGCTTCCATCCCATCTACAACTAAATCACAGTCTCCATATTTTGATAAAAATCTTGATAAAAATTTTCTACTAATTAAGTCGTCTTCTGCAATAAGAATTCTCATCCTTTACGCCTCCTTTATTGATCTAAAATCTTCTGATACTACTCTAAATTCATGTGTGATTTCAAATGCATGTATAATGGCTTTATCAAAATCCCCTCGTCTAACAGCTAGTTGCATTTTAAATGCAACACTTTTTAATTCATCTAAATCTAATTGATTAGATAAGATTTTTATCTTTTCTGCAATTTTTTCAATAGATAAGATTTTATGACCTTCTATATGCTGTTCAAGTTTTCTAATATGCTCTTTTATTTCATCAAAAATCTTCTTTTGTTCTTCTTTTTCTAATTTTATTTTATTTTCCTCAAATATGGTTTTAAAGTCTTCCATATATAAAACTTCAAATTTTTTCGATTTATTCTTCATCCTATTCACCACATCATTCATTACTTGAAACATTTTATCCACTTGTATAGGCTTTGCAATATATTCATCCATTCCCAGTGCTAGAAATTTTTCTCTATCTCCTTTTAACGAAAAAGCCGTAACCGCAATGATAGGTGTATGCACATCATTGCCTTCTCTTTCTCTTATCCTTCTAGTTGTCTCAAGACCATCCATTTCTGGCATCTGAATATCCATAAAAATAACATCATACTTTTTCTGACGATGTAACTTGAGTGCTTCTATCCCATTATTAGCTATATCCACTAGATATCCTTTCTTTTTCAGCAAACTTGCTAACACCGCTTGATTAATTGGTTCATCTTTTACTACTAAGACAGTTAACGTTTGATAGCTATATATTATAGAATGATTCATCATTCCATCTTCAATCTGTTCTTTTCTTTTAAATTTTAGGGTAAAGTAAAAACAACTTCCTAAGTCCTTTTCACTTTCTACATTGATCCTACCGCCCATCATCTCTACTAATTGCTTTGAGATCACAAGACCTAATCCAGTTCCCCCAAATTTTCTTGTTATAGAACTATCTACTTGACTAAAGCTCGTAAAAAGCTTGCTCTTATCTTCTTTAGCTATGCCTATTCCCGTATCCTTTACAATAAACTTTAGAATAATTTCATCATCAGAAGTATCTATTTTTTCTACATCTACACATACCTCCCCTTGATCTGTAAATTTAATAGCATTATTAATAAGATTATCTAATATTTGGCGCAATCTATTCGGGTCTCCCACCAAATGTTTTGGTATCTCTGAAGAAAAGCTATAATGCAATTCAACTTCTTTATTAATAGCTTGAATAGAATGAGTTTTAATAATTCCTTCCATCAAATTCGTTATATTAAATGGAATCTCATCTATTGTTAATTTTCCAGCTTCCATCTTTGAAAAATCTAAAATATCATGAATCACCTTCATCAATGAACTTGCACAAGTTTTAGCCGTGAGAAGATTATCTTTTTGTTCTTCATCTAGGGCAGTCATTAGTGTTAAGTCTATCATTCCAACAATGCCATTTAAGGGTGTGCGTATTTCATGGCTCATATTTGCTAAAAATTCGCCTTTTGCTTTATTAGCTCCTTCTGCTGCTTCTTTTGCTTTTTTCATTGTCTCTGCTGCTTTTCGTTCCTCCGTAATATCTGTAAGAATCAATGCTAAATAACCTTGCTCTGGAACATACACATAGGCAGAACACCATTTATCTCTACTCGTTAATTGATAATCTAATAATTTAAAACCTTTCCCCACGTCCATATCCCTTTGTAATATATAAAAATAATCTTTTATGGTTTTATCTGTGGTTATCTCTAACAAGCTTTTTCCTATAATATCTTTTTTGTTTAATCCTGTTAACTTCTCAAAAGCTTCATTTACCTCTAAATAAACACAATCTATTAAATTATTATTTTCATCCCGTATCCCTTTAAAATATGCAAATCCATTATTCATATTCATGAGCAGTGTTTGATATTTTTCCTGACTTTCACTTAATGCTTTTTCAGCTTTTTTTCGATCTGTTATATCTCTAATAATACTTAATAAAATTTCCTTATTTCCTACTTTTTGTCCTTTAGAGCTAACTTCTACATAAAACACATTTCCATCTTTTCGTCGATGCTTTGCTTCAAAAACGATCCCTTGTCGCGCAGCTATTTTCATTTGTTTTTTTGTCTCATTTCCACACGCTCGAAGATCATGAATCGTCATAGTCATAAACTCTTCATAAGAATAACCATATGCATTCACAGCAGCTTCATTGGCCTCAATAATTTTGCCTTGCATATCTATAAATAAAATAATATCACGTGCATTTTGTGAAAGCATTTTATATCGTTTTAATTCTATTTCTCCTTTTTTCTCTTCTGTAATATTATCCATTACAATCATCACATGATTTTCACCTTTTTTACAAACAGGAATAAAATGCATTTTTAGCCACATATTATCCTCTAAATAACTTCTATGTTGTGGATATTGAAAAACCATATTATTATAAGGAATCCTAGTTTCTATTACCTTCTCAATACTATTTTTTATATAACATAATCTACAATTTTCATGATTTCCACAACCTTTGGGTATGCTATAAGGGCATATCATTCCATCCCCAAATTTTTTTCCAACCATTTCATCTATTCTAACTCCTATTAATTCTCCAAAGGATTGATTGACTTGTTTGATGATTCGGTAATCATCTACAATCATAAGCCCTAAAGGAAAAAATTCAAAAATATTTTCTAACTCATTCTTATCTATTTGTATTAATTTTTCAATCATTTGAAATCCCCCTTCTAAGCCCTATAGCTTTTTGAAATTTCAACGATTCTCTGAGCCCTTCCGAAGCATGGTATAAATAAGATATGCTATATTTTCTAAATCAGCTTGTTTTTGAACAGCCCCTATACGATAGGCCACCTTTGGCATTCCATAAACTACAGAAGATTTTTCATCTTGTCCTATCGTTCTTGCCCCTTTTCTTTTCATCATTAAAAGTCCCTTTGCTCCATCATACCCCATACCTGTTAAAATCACTCCAATAGCATGACTTTCAGCTACCTTTGCCACAGATTCAAACAACACATCTACAGAAGGACAATGTCCATTGACTTTGTTTTTTTTAAAACATTCTACTTTATACCGATCTCCAACCTTTTTAATACGCATGTGCTGATCTCCAGGAGCAATCAAGACCCTTCCTTTTTCTACATAATCTCCTGATGTAGCTTCTTTTACAGAAAGAGATATACTGTTATTTAATCTTTCTGCAAACATACTTGAAAAGACAGGCGGAATATGTTGTACAATCACAATTCCAGGTATATCAGAAGGTAACCCTTTAAGAATAGTATAAATGGCATTGGTACCTCCTGTAGATGCACCAATAGCTATAATTTTACTTGAATCTGTTTCAAATTTTTCTTTCTTTTTCTTAGCTATCTTTTTCTTATAAGGTGACACTTTTGCATTGGCTGCAATTTTTATGGTTTCAATCAACTCATAGATAAAATTTTCAACACTTTTGGGAGATTTTACATCCGGTTTAGTAACAAAATCTACAGCCCCTACATTCATGGCATCAAAAACTGCATCACTTACCCCACTAACAACAACTACAGGTAGTTGATATTGAGGCAATAACCTTTTTATAAACTCAATTCCATTCATTTTAGGCATTTGTACATCACAGGTCATCACATCTGGCTTATATTCTAATATTTTATCCCTTGCATCAAAAGGATCTGTTGCTGTAGCTACTACTTCAATTCTTAAATCAGAAGAAATCCCCCGAGAAAGCACTTCCCTAAAAACAATGCTATCATCTACTACTAATACCCTAATTTTATTCTCTCTCCCCATACCTTCTACTCCTTTCTATAAACAGCAGGCATGATGTATTTATACCTCGTTGTTCCTCTGGTTATAGATTCTGAATGTCCAATAAAAAGATATCCCCCACGTTCAGTCATATCATAAAATTTATTTAAAAGTTCCGTTTTTGTTGGATGATCAAAATAAATCATCACATTCCTACAAAAGATTACATGAAATTTCTTTTTGAAAGGAAAGGTCTTATCCATAAGATTAAATTTTCTAAGGATCAATTGATTTTTAATTTTATCTAAAATCACAGCGTTCTCATGATCAAACCTTTTAAAATAATCAAGCTTCCACTTAGCTGGCAAAGTTGCTATTCTTTCGTTACTATAAATCCCCCTCTTAGCACTACTTAGTACTTTACTGGATATATCTGTAGCTAGTATTTTCGTATCCCACATATATTTTTCTTTTCCTAAAAATTCATCTATCATCATGGCCAAAGTATAAGGTTCTTCCCCAGAAGAACATCCAGCGCTCCATATTCTTAAATCCCGATCCTTCACATGATCATATAAATAGGGTAATACTTTATCTTTTAAAAAATAAAAATGTTCTGCCTCCCTCATAAAAAAAGTATGATTCGTCGTGATTTTATCAATAAGCGTTACTAATGCCTCTCCTGTCTTATCTGATACCATATACTCATAATACTCAGAAAAGCTTTTAAATTTTTTACTACTTAGTACTTGATGAAGTCTACCGATTACAAGAGATCTTTTTTCTTCTTTTAAATGAATCCCAAAATTTACTTTTACATACTGGGCTAATTGCTTAAATTCTTTGTCTGTAATAATCATCCTTCCCAACCCCTACCATTAAGGAAAGAGAGCGTTAAAAGCTCTCTAATATTTCCCAAATTCTCTATCACTTAAAATAATTTTTGTCTTTGCCCCTGTTTCCCCCTCATTTTCTAGACCTTCATATTCAACACTTTGTTTATATCTATTTTTATTTGACATATTTTCTAACATTTTTAATACCTCTGGATTGATTTCTTCTTGTCCGTTGTAGGTAGATTGTTTATTTTTCTTTAATTTAAACCGACTTACTGTATCCTGTAGCATCTCTGCTTGGCTAGAAAGTTCTTCACTAGCAGCTGCGCTCTCCTGTGCAGTTGCAGAATTGGTCTGTACTACCACTGATACTTGTGAAATTCCTTGATTTACCTGGGTAATACCAGTAGCTTGCTCATTTGAAGCTATGGCAATATTATTAACAAGAGATGCAACTTTCGTAACCCCTTGCACAATTTCATTTAGTGCATCAGCTGTTTCATTGGCGATTTTCGTTCCCCCTTCTACCTTTTTAATAGAACCTTCGATCATTGTAGTCGTTTCTTTTGCCGCATTTGCCGATCTAGCCGCAAGATTTCTAACTTCCTCTGCTACTACTGCAAAGCCCTTCCCATGCTGTCCTGCTCTTGCCGCTTCAACAGCAGCATTTAACGCCAGTATATTGGTTTGAAAAGCTATTTCATCAATAACCTTAATAATCTTTGAAATGTTAGCAGAAGCATCATTAATCTCGTCCATAGCCCTTAGCATATGATTCATTTGTTCATTTCCTTGCTCTGCATTTATTTTTGCATTTTCTGCTAAATCATTTGCTTCATTTGCATTTTGCGCATTTTGCTCCGTTTGTGCAGAAATTTCTTCAATAGCTGATGTAAGCTCTTCAATAGAGCTAGCCTGCTCTGTAGCACCTTGAGATAGAGCCATGCTAGAATCAGATACCTGTTTTGATCCAGAAGCTACTTGCTCTGCTGCTGTGCTAATATTCCCTAGAACATCATTCATATTTTCAGCCATTTGTTTAAAAGTTCCAGCTAAAATACCAACCTCATCTTTGTTGTTATTTTTGATATTTACATCTAAATCTCCCTCTGCAATTTTTTTAGCTTCCTTAACTAACCCTTTAATAGGATTGCTAATTAATCGCGCTATGTATAATCCAAGAATAATGGCTATAACCATTCCTCCAGCAATAACACTTATCATAGTTACAATCGCTTTACTTGCAGTAGCCGCATTTTCTTGAGCCTTTTTCTTTGCATCAGCCTCTTTCATTTGTACTAATCGATCAATAGCTCCCTGCTCTGCATCAGCCGCAAATCTAAAATCCCCTTTTAAAAATGCATAGGCTTCTTCATCCCTATTTTCTCTACAAAGTACTAACAATTTATCAAGATAGGACCGATATGCTGCTCTCGTATCTAAAAATTCTTCAAAGGCTTGTCTTGTTTCATCAGATAATATCGTTTCTTTGAATTGATCTGATATGCCATTCATCTCTTCTACGATCTGTGTAATTTCATTATATTTCTCATTAATCTTTTCAAGGTCATCCTCTAAAATCATCTCTCTTGTGTTTATTCGTACTCTTTGAAAAAGCTTTGCTAACTCTGCTGAATAAGCTATAGGTACCGTCATATTCGCATACAAAATCGTATCATTTTTATCTATGGTTTTAATGTTTATGATTCCAACAAAGCCTACTACTCCAGCAATAAGTGATACAATAATAAAACTAGTTACAAGCTTGACTGATATTTTTAAATTATAAAACCATTTCATAAAAAATCCCCCTTTAGCTATTAAATATTTTCTAAATTCTGTGCATCATCATCCTTCAGCAATTTATCACAATCTAATAAAAGCTTTACATGATTTTCAACTTTTCCAATTCCTTTTATATATTTATTTTGTAAGCTTCTTCCCATTTCAGGAGGATTCACAATATTCTCTTCTAAAATAGAAAGTACTTCTGAAACACTATCTACAATAAGTCCAATTGAAAGATCTTTAATATCTATTACAATGACACACGTTCTATCATTGTATTCTCTAAAAGATTTTTTAAACCTTAGCCTTACATCCATTATAGGAATGATTGTTCCTCGAAGATTAATAATCCCACGAATATATTCAGGAAGTTCTGGCACTTCTGTAATCGGCTGCAAACCAATGATTTCTGTAACATATCTGATTTCAATGCCATAACATTCGTCTCCAAGGGTGAAGGTAAGAAATTTATCCTTTTGCGTATCTTCTTCCTCCTGTATTTCCATTTTTTCATTCATTGCAGCATCTGCCATACCTACAACTCCCTTCCTCATATGAAAATCTTTACCTTCTAAATCCCCCCACATCAAGAATTAAACTAATACTCCCATCCCCTAATAAAGTACACCCTGCTAATCCTTTTATTTTTTTGATCCTTTTTATATAATTAGGCAATGATTTTACAACTACTTGCTGTTCTCCTAATAATTCATCTGCAAAAATACAAAAGGTTGTCTCCTCATCCTCTACCATAATCAATATCCCTTTACTGAATTCTATAATTTCTGTCTCTACCTTATATATTTCATGCAATCGAATAATAGGATAACATTCTCCTCTTACCATAATCATTTCATTCCCATTAGGGTCTTTAATAATATCCGATTCTTTAGGTCTAAAGGATTCTTTAATAGCAATAGTTGGAAGAGTATAAAAGGATTTTCCCACTCGAATATTCATCCCATCAATAATTGCTAAGGTAAGAGGTATTTTAATGGTTACAGTAGTTCCTTTATCTAAAGCACTATCTACAGATACAGCCCCTCCTACTGTATGAATATTTTTCATTACCACATCCATTCCTACGCCTCTTCCAGAGAATTCTGTTATATTCTCATTTGTGGAAAAACCTGGTTTAAATATAAGAGAATAAATTTCTTTATCCGTCATCTCTTCTTCAGGTTTAAAAAGAATTTCTTTTTCCTTTGCACGACTAAGAATTTTCTCCTTATCTAATCCTTTTCCATCATCTTTTACAATGATTAAAACATCACTACCCGCATTTTTTGCTTCTAATGTAATCGTTCCATAATTTTCTTTTCCTTTTTTGAATCTTTCTTCTGAATCTTCTATCCCATGATCTATAGCATTTCTTACAAGGTGCATTAATGGATCTGAAATATGTTCTATAATATTCTTATCCACTTCTGTTTCTTCCCCTATAATTTCTAACTGCACTTCCTTGTTTAATTTTTTGCACATATCCCTTGTGATTCTATACATTTTATGAAAAGTAGTAGCCAAGGGTACCATTCGAATAGACATGACCATATCCTGCAATTCACTTGTAATTTTATGTAATTGTCTTGCTGCCTTATGAAAACTATGTAATTCAAGGTCCTTTAATTCTGGATTTTGTGTAACCATAGCCTCTGCAATAACCATTTCTCCTACTAAATCCATTAACTTATCAAGTTTTCCTACATTCACACTGATCATGCTTTGATGAACTGTAGACTGATTTTCTTTTGTGCTTTTATCTTTAATTTCTTTTTCAGGTACACAAGGGGACTTTACTAAATTATTTTCTACTTTTCCTTGTTGTTTTTCTAATTGTTCATTAAATTCATCATCATTTTCTAATTGGATCAATTGTAATTCTCTTAGAAAAACTGTTTTCATAAGAAATGCATACACTTCTTCATAACTTTTTTCTGTTTTTAAATAGATAATAAATCCTTCGCTTCTAATCACTTGAATCGTATCATCATTATCAATAATATCTTTTGGTAGATAAAAAAAATCTTCTGTGAAGTCTTTTAGGTTATGGGTTACTGCATAAGCTCTGATATTCTCCATTTCACAGCCATCTTCAAAAAAGATTGTAGCTTTATAAATATTTTGATCTATCCCAACCTGAGTTTTTGTTTTACTAATATAATATTTTGCTTCTTCATTTGTTTTTTTCTCACGGTCTACTTTGATCTTATAACCATTATCCCTTTTTAATTCTATTAAAAAGTCATTGATATTTTTTATGAGTATACTTGCATCCCCATCCACATCATCACTATTTTTAATTTTTTCTAGCTCTACTTTTATAAAATCCACACTCTCTAGCATTAAATCTGCAAGAGGTGCATAGGATATTTGGGTTGGCTTTTCTTCTCTTATAAAAAAGAAAATATCCTCAACAGAATGGGAAAGATCAGAAAGATTATTGAATAGCATCATAGCTGATGAGCCTTTGATCGTATGCATAATTCGAAAGATTTCATCGATTGTATCAGAAGTATAGTTACTTGCTTTTTCACTAGCAAGGATAATCCCTTCAAGCTTTTCAATCAATTGGGTGGTTTCAAATATATACATTTCAACCATTGGCTCATTAAAATATTGTCTCGACAATTTTTTCACCTTCCCTTTTGATTCTATTTTTCTATAAAGAAAGTATATCTGCTAACGTCTTTACTACATGTTCCTCCTTAAAAGGCTTTACAATAAAAGATTTGGCTCCATACATAATAGATTCTTTAATCATTCTTTCCTGCCCCATAGCCGTAACCATTACCACCTTCGCTTCCGAGTCATAATCTTTAATAGCTTTTAAGGCATCAAGACCTTGCATCACTGGCATAGTAATATCCATTGTTACAAGGTCTGGTTTTAATTTCTTATATTGTTGAATCGCGTCAACTCCATTTTCCGCTTCACCAATTACTTCAAATCCATTTCTCTTGAGCATCATTTTAAGGGACATTCTCATAAAGGCTGCATCATCCACAACTAATATTTTTGACATCATATCACACTCCTTTTTTCAATGATCCTATCTTTTAATACATCATTTTAATTCTTGATCCTGTACTAATAAAAATTTGCTCCTTTTAAAATATTATACATTATGTTCTAAATTTTGTAAATATTCATCAAATTGTGTCATTTTCCCTTGAGTTTCTTATTTATCCATACATCCATCCTTTCTGATAAACTATTCATCTCATGTTAGGTCTATAGTCCTATATGACTAAAATATTTTTTCTTCTTTAGACCATAGCAAACTTCCTCATCTTTATAAAGAAATGAAAGATTATAAACATTAAATTTCTGTCAAATGAATCATTATACATTTTTCAACAAAAAAAATATCCCATGCCTCTTTCTAGACACAGGATAATTTTTAAAAATTCATCTAATTATTTAATAAACTCATCAACATTTTCCTTTGTAATAAAGGTATCCCCCAACAATGATTTCTTCAGGAATTTATTCTATTAAGCTTTAAATGTACCTGATACTAATTTTAATCCTAATGCAGTAAAATCCTCTACATCAGAAGAAAAATATTCTAAAAATGAATCATCTGATTCAGATAACATATGTAAAAAACCATTTAAAATAAAGATAAAAGTATAAGCGCCTTTTAGTGGTTCAATATCAGAACGAATACTTCCATCTGCAATTCCTTCTTCAAAAATGCATGCTAATTCCTCAAAAATTTGTTCATCTATTTCTCTCCATTGTCTATGCTTACGTCCTAGAACCCCTTTTTTATTGATTTGCCGAACATGATTTATAATTCTAACGGTTTCCGGGCACTCCTTAAAAAAATGATAATAAGCTTTACTTACAAGCTTTAACTTATCAAACCCACTTTGTTTTTCCTCTGGGTTCATATAATAAGAAAACATTTTATGAAACCCTTTTATAGCTACTGCAAAATACAATTCTTCCTTGCTCTCAAAATATTTATATAGAGTTCTTTTTGTAAATTGTGCTTCTTTAGCAATTTCATTCATAGAAACGTTATCAAACCCTTTATCAATAAATATTTTTTCAGCTGCATCAATCATTGCTAATTCTCTTTCTTGTTTTTCTTTTTCCCGTCTTGATAAATTATTCATGAATTTCTCCTTTTTTTACTTGACTATCCAAACTTAACCAAATATACTTATATTGTATACCAACAGTATACTTCATTCACTTCAAGTATACGTTATACCCGTAGTATAATTGATTCTTATATCTATGTCAATTTCAACCATTCATTTGAATCCCTATATAAAAATTTAAGGAGGTTCTTTATGGAAACAACTATTTATTATTTTTCAGCTACAGGAAATTCCCTTGCTATGGCAAAAAAAATTGCAACTCAGCTAGAAAATACAAAGTTACTATCTATCCCTAAACTTATGAATCAAAATGAAATAACAGTTTCATCCTCTAAAGTTGGTTTTATTTTTCCTGTATATGCTTGGGGCATGCCTAGGATTGTAGTAGATTTTATTGAAAAGCTTAAATTTAAAAATACAGAATATGTTTTTGCTGTAGCGACTAACGCCGGCACAATAGCAGGTACATTATTACAATTACAAAAAGCACTAAAAAAATCTAGTATTCATTTAGATGCTGGCTTTTCCGTTACAGCACCTAATCATACACCTTTATCAGAAGACGGCTTAACCCTAATAAAATTCATGCATTCCATATCTGGAAAACAGGTCTATGACTCTTATAATGAACGTTTATTAGAAATTGTTTCTATCATAAAGGATCATCAACCTCATAAAATAGAAACTACTTCTTGGCTTTCCAATAAAATAGGCTCTTTTCTTTATAAGGGCGCCATGAAAGTATTTAAGGTGGCTGACCAAGATTTTTCAGTTACTAATAAATGTACTCATTGTAATAAATGTATACAAGTCTGTCCTAGAAATAACATAAAAATGGAAAAAAATAAACCTGTTTGGCTTAATAATTGTGAATTATGCTTTGCTTGTTTTGAATGGTGTCCAATGGAAGCCATCCAGTATAAGGAAGCTTCTAAAGATTTAAAAAGAAGTCATAATAAAGAGGTTACCTATGAAGAAATCATTTCAAGAGGTTTAGACCTATAATTTCTCCATTTATCCACTAAAAAAAAGCAGATGATACCACATCTGCTTTTTTTACAGTTGAAATTTTATTACATATAAAAAATATCTATCTTTTTATTGTGCTTCTTAGCAAGTCCTACTATTTTCTTCACATCTTCAGCATCTACCTTTACTTTGTATCCTGCATTGTTCACTTCGCAAACCATCATGGCCTTGTCATTTCTTGTTTGGATACTGATACATTGCATCTGGGAAAATTTTATAATTCTTTCTTTCTTGCTTTTGCCTCTTTTCGTCTGAATCAATAGTCCCTCCTCTTCAATAGATACACTTTTTTCGAAAAAAGATGCATATATGAAAAGTACCCCTAAAAGTATTCTAAAATACTGCTTGTTATATATGGAATAAAGAATCAATAAAATTCCTATTCCTATCATCAAATATTGATATGCGGAAGATATCTTGTTGTTTGTATACGTCTTAATCATAGCACTCTTCCTTTCCACCTTATTAGCTTTTACAAAATATAGTATTTGTATATCCTTGTATAAAATGCTACATGAAAAAATTCACCCTTCTCCTTTCAGTAAAAAGTTTATTCCTAATTTAAATATTTCTATATACCTACAAGATATCCCTTCTTTCCTACAAAAAATCATTGTCAAAATATTCTCTTTTTCACAGTTTTTATAAAATCTGTTTGTAATAAATAGTTTTCTGATAAAGAGACATATCTAATCTATTATGCTCAAAACAATCTATCCTGAAAAAAGGGATTCTACCCATCATGTAGAATTATCTTCTATAGTAGTACCCTATACCTTACCCTCAGAAATTTTTAAGATAAATACAATATATAGATAAAGGAGACTGATTATATGAAAATAAAAGTATATACCCTCAATTCATTTGGAAATTCCAGTAATGGAGGAAACCCAGCTGGTGTTGTATTAAACGCAGATACTTTATCTGATGAGAATATGCAAATGATTGCAAAGAAGGTTGGTTTTTCAGAAACTGCATTTGTACAAAAATCAGATGTTGCAGACTTTAAAGTAAGATTTTTCACCCCTAGTGAAGAAGTTGATTTATGTGGACATGCTACGATCGCCTGCTTTTATGTATTAGCTAATAAAGGCATCATCACCCCTGGAAAATATAAACAAGAAACAAAGGCTGGTGTATTAGATCTAGAAGTGAAAAAGGATGGTACCATTTTGATGAATCAAACTCTTCCTGAATTTTTAGAGGTTATTGATAAAAAGGAAATTGCAGATTCTTTAAATATTCCTATAGAAAAAATTGCATCCGACTTACCTATTCAAACCGTATCTACTGGATTAAAGGATATTTTAATTCCTATTAAAAGTTTAGATGCTTTACTTTCTATGCAACCTGATTTTGATAAAATTACAGAAATCAGCAAAAAATATAACGTAGTAGGATATCATGCTTTTACATTAGAGACAAAATTTGATAGTACTGCTCATTGTAGAAATTTTGCACCTTTATATGATATTCCTGAAGAGTCAGCAACAGGTACATCTAACGGGGCTTTAAGCTGTTACTTATTTAAATATGGAAAAGTCACAGAAGAAAATAAAGAGCATTTGATTTTTGAACAAGGCTATTCTATGGATCAACCTTCTGAAATAAGAGCTAGTTTATCAACAAATACTGAAAATATCATAGCGGTAAAAGTCGGAGGAAACGCTTCTAATCTTCAAGAAAAAATAATTGAAGTATAAAAAAATGAGGTCTTTTCGTCATGCGAAGACCTCATTTTTCTTTTATATTCGTCTCTTTAAAATTCATTTTTCACTCCATCATTTCAGCTTTTTCATAAATTTTATCTACTTCATCTTTAGGTATAAGCATAGATAAAGTATATGCGATCAATATAATTCCTGGAATGTCTACTAATAATCTTGTAAGTGCAAAAGGCAATCCTAATGCTGACATTTCAAATAAGAACATAGGAATTTTAGTAGTTGACCAAGCACCAATAAATATGAGTATATTACTAAATTTAACTCCTTTTTTCATAAATACTGCCGCTATTGGAAAAGCGCCATATAAAGGTCCTGCTGCTGCTGAACCTAATATAATAGCAAGGATGATTCCTTTAAGCCCTGAGCCTTCCCCCATGAATTTTACCATTATTTCTCTTGGTACCCATATATCTAACAATCCTAAAAGGATGAATACAGGTGGAATAACCAAAATCATCTCCCTAATACTGTATCCTGCAATCTGCATAGCTTTTATTCCTAAATCCCTATTAAAAATAGTCATTACAAGTATAATTAACATTGCGACCATAAAAAATTGATATCTTTTTAAAAACTTCATATTCCTCCCACTACCTTTCCAATTACATATGCAACGAAAAAAGAAAATATAAATCCAAAAATATTTCTTAATATAGTTAGTCGTTTTCCAAAATATTTGATTTCAACTGGTATAGTGATAATCCCTACCATCATCAGTGCAGAAACAAATGCACCTATTTGCATATATCCTACTCCTTTTTTCAAAAGCATAGCAGCTGTTGGAAAAGCAACAAATCCAGGTATCAGTGTAATAGCTCCAACAATAGCTGATAAAAAGACACCTATCCATCCTGATTCTTTTCCTAATAAACTAGATATCCATTTAGGATCTAAAACAGCAAGAAGTATTCCTACTACCATAATCACCCCTGAAAATTCAGGCAATATGTTTTGAAAGGACTTCCATGCTTTTTTTAGTGCTTTTCTTGTTTTGTTTTTATCTTTTACAAAAGATATTCCCAGTAATATAACCGTTATCATGTACATACTATAATTATTCATTCATATCCCAACCTTACTAAAAATTTATATGAATCAGAGAAAATGGTATTCAATAAATCGCCACTATCAATTTATCGAACAGCTACACCGCCATTGATCCATACTATCTTTTAAATTTGACGTAAACCCCTCTAATTCCTCCATATTTGCTCCAATTTCTTGATAAAAACTTATTTGATCATTTATTACTTTATGAATATGCTGTATGGATTGATCATTATTTTGAGTGGTTACTAGTATTTCACTCATTAAATTTGCGATATCTTCAGAAATTCGTGATTGATTACTTGATGAATTAGATATAACACTAATTTCATCTGTTATTTTCTTTATGCGTTCTAATATATTTTTAAATTGATCATTTATATCATTTGATTTTTCAACACTAGCTCCTGCA
Source organism: Marinisporobacter sp. (assembly GCA_025210525.1). GTDB lineage: Bacteria > Bacillota > Clostridia > Peptostreptococcales > Thermotaleaceae > Crassaminicella. The sequence continues at coordinate 25,866 of JAOARP010000060.1, read as the reverse complement.
AGCTGTTGACCATTTGTAATTGCTAAATCAGCATAATTTGCTTTTTCTTGAATTTCTCTAATCAATAAACTGATTTTGGATGCTGATTCTTTACTTTCTTCTGCTAATTTCCTAACTTCCTGTGCTACTACACCAAATCCTCTTCCATTTTCCCCTGCTCTTGCCGATTCAATGGCTGCATTTAGTGCAAGTAAATTTGTCTGTTCTGAAATACTCGTTATCATCTCAACAATATCACCTATACGCTCAGATGAAATTCTAAGCTCTTTTATCGATTTATATGCTTCTTTCGTGGATTTCTTTACTTTGTTGTTGGCTACTACAACATGAGCTATATCTTTTTCTCCAATACTTATGGCGTTTAAAATATCCTTACTGCTTTCAAAGGCATTTTGTGCTTCTTGTGAAATAACTTGTGTATTCCTAGCCATTTCCTTAATGCTTGCTGTTGCTTGCTCCACATTATTTACATTATTGTGAAAAGAATGGGATACATGATTTAATTCATTCGTAACTTGATTTATTCCATCAATAGCTTGCATACCAGTCATAGACATTTCATTCGTTGCTATAGCTAAACTAGAAAAATGTTCCTTTGTTTTTGATATTAATTGTTCCATTCCATCTAAAAATATATTTATAGACTTTGCTAATTCTCCTATTTCATCTTCTCTATCAATATGAATCCTTTCTCCTAATTCTCCTTTTACAATATCTTTTAGTACATTATTTACTTGATAAATACCATTTATTATGGATTTTAATATATCTAGCAAGATAAATATACTTGTTAAAGTTATTAACATAGTTAAAATTAATATGACATTCGTATTCAAAATTGTTTTTTGTGTTATTTTTTCTCCCATACAAAATCCTTGTAGCATTAAAGATAAGAAATTTATTATTAGTAAAAATATAATTTTATTTTTTACTTTCATTTTCTCTAGATACTGCATTCCCCATTCCTCCTTATGTTGCTTTTGTATGCTTTCCAAGCATTCATTCCTCCTTGTACATTTTTAGCACGAAAACCTAGTTGCTTCAAAAAATACGTGATCTTTTTACTACTTTGCCCTATATAACATATTACTAGGATTTCTTTCTCTTGATCTAGTCTCTTTAATTGAAGGCTTATAGATGATAAGGGTATATTTATAGAATTGGGTATATGTACAGCATTATAATCCTCTTCATGACGTATATCTAATAAAATAGCACCCTCTTCCATTGCTTTTTCTATTTGTTCTACAAAAATATGTTCAATATTATAATTTGAAATAAACATATAAAAAATCTCCTCCTTAAAATATATACCATTAGGCATTATTTTTTATTTAATAACTATCTAATACATCCTTCATCTTATCTAGCACTTTTTTATTTGTATTTTCAAACGATTGATATAGACAGTTCTTAACAGCTAATTTTTCAACATTAATGATTAAAGTTTTGACTGCCAATATTTCTTCAAATATTTCATCAAGCTCTTCTCCCTCTTCATACATTCCTCTGATTACTTCTATATGTTCACGTATTATAGTCAAACCACTAACAATAGTTTTCTTTAAATCACGATTATATTCAAACATTTTTCTAATCCTTCCATAAACTTACCTGCTTAACAAAATAAATTTCAAACCATTTATTTTTTTCTTTATTTAAATAGCCATCAAACTTTTGATATAGCTTAATGGCTTAAGATCCTTTTTCATAATTTTTTCTTTCCTTACTATACTCATTCAATCTTAAAAGATTCGTTAGGATTTCTTCTACTTGAATGCACCTTTTTTATATTTAAATTATTCAAATCTTTTATAATCATTTTTTCTACTATATTTATGACATCTATTATTTTTGTATCTTTAATTTCATATTCAACTCTTAATCCTACCTTATTATTAGTCAATATGCCAGCATCTTTTAGTATTTTTAAATGTTTTGATAAAGCTGGTTGACTAAGCTCAATATCATTATTTAATTCACACACACAAGTAGATTTACTTTTTAATTTCTCTATAATTTTTAACCGTAATGGATGGGAAAGAGCTTTAAATATTTTTATTTCCAAATTCACCAATTTCACCTTCTTTAAATTATTACAATTACATTTATACAAATGAGAAGATGATTCATGAATCACCCTCTAATTAAAATCTGAAAGTGATTCATGACTATTAATTGTTTTTTTGTTCTTTTGCACTTTCCTTATGATCCTTTGTATTCTCCTCTTCTTCAACTATTTGAACGCCACAACTGCATCCACCTGACCCTCCAAATAATCTATCAAAGATTGATTTTTTTTCTTTACTCATGTATTTCACCTCCCTTAAATAATCTGATCTTATTGCACTATATTAAATATATTGAAAATGTAACCAGTCATTGTGGCTACTGAAAAGACCGATACAACAAAAGCGATAACCATTTTTTTCTTAAATATGGTATTTAGCAATGTAACCTCAGGTATACTTGCTCCTGCGCCTCCAATAATAAGTGCCATGATTGCACCTATACTCATCCCTGATGCATTCAGTGCCTTTGCTATTGGAATCATCGTTTCTGTTCTTACATACATGGGTACACCAATAATTGCAGAAACAGGCACTGCAAACAAATTATCAGGTCCAGCAACTTTAGCTATAAAAGTTTCAGGAACAAATCCATAAATGAACGCCCCTACCCCTGCACCAACAAATAAAAAGGGTAATACTTTCACAAATAATGAAAATGTATCTTTCAATGCAAATTTGAAAATTTGTATATGTTTTTGCATTTTGGTTCCCTCTAATACATCATAAGTTATTTCTTCATTGTGTCCCCCTTTGATTGCAACATTTTTCACTTGACTTTCCATCCCAAGTTTTTCTAGTAATGTTCCTACTAAAACGGAAAATACAAATGTAAATCCTGCATACACTACAGTAGTTTTAAGCCCAAAGAATTTTGTAAAAAGTATAATGATCATAGGATTGAGTACTGGGGAGGCTATTAAGAATGAAATAGTTCCTCCAAATGGAGCACCACTTTTAAATAATCCCACAAGAATAGGAATTGTAGAACATGAACAAAATGGTGTTACAGCACCTAACGCTGCGCCCATTATGTTTTGAAGTCCCTTACGAGGTTTTGTCAAAACTCTTTTTATTGTTTCTTGGGAGATATACCTTTGAAGTAGTGCCACCAGAAAACTTATTGCAATAAATAGTACAACTAGTTCTCCAGCTATGTGTTTGAAAAATGCTAATGCCACAGTAAGATTGTTTGCTTGAAACATTTTTGTTTCCTCCTTTTTCATTTGATTTTTTCTGGATTTAGGATTAGTATAATATATATAAGAAATAATGGAAGTACGTACTTTAAAGTTACTAGTTACTTATTTGATACTATAATCAAATAAAAACATTAAAAAATGGAGGAATTTAGAATGAAAAAAAATACGGAAGAGATGAAAAATTTAACGAGTTCTGAATGTGGCATAGAGTTTACATTATCCATTGTAGGAGGAAAATGGAAACCCCTTATTTTATGGTTTTTAGCAAAGAATGGAATCAAAAGATATGGTGAAATCAGAAAATTTATTCCTACTGTAACAAACAAAATGTTAAGTCAACAATTAAAAGAATTAGTAACTGATGGGCTTATCTATAGAAAAGACTATAAACAAATCCCGCCAAAGGTAGAATATCGTATTACTGAAAAGGGAAAAACATTAGAGCCTGTATTAGATTATATGTGTAAATGGGGAGTTGAACATAAAAATATATAGAAAATAATCCAAGGATATATAATAATATATCATCCTTGGATCTATAGTCCTCATCCTAATATTGATAATAACCATCCACTTATATTTGTTGCTCAACTAGTCCTAATACGGTTGATTTATTTTGATTGTCTAAAATATTTATCTTTCGAATATCCATGGAAAAAATGGTTATAATTTGAAATTAATCGAATATTGAATAAATTCTCCTTGCCTTGTACATAAAATAATCATATAATAGCTAGTATGTAACTTATAGATTTCTTATTTATATATTCAATTTATGATGCGCCTTCTCAGCTTGGAAGAATTCATCATAGATGCATGTTTTGATTAAAAAATCTATATAATATTAAAAGTCTAAAAATGCTTATTCTGTACATAAAAAATATTCAAGTTCCTATTATTCTTTGATGGTTAAATAAAAAACTTACACTACAAAGGAGGAATATTTATGACTAAAAAAACAATCAATCGTTGGCTTGTTGTATTTGGTGCTGTATTATTGCAAATGTGTATAGGTGCTATTTATACATGGAGTTTGTTTAATCAACCACTTATGGATGCATTCAATTGGGAAAAGAGCCAGGTAGTTCTTACTTATTCAATCGCTGTTTTTGTTTTTGCTTTCTCAACGATTTTTTCTGGTAGGCTACAAGATAAAATCGGTCCGAGAAAAGTTGCTACTATTGGTGCTATTCTTTATGGAGGAGGATTAATGTTAACCTCTACAGCTACGTCTCTTATCCAATTATATATTTATTATGGTATTATAGCTGGAGCTGGAGTTGGATTTGCTTATGTTTGTCCCTTATCTACTTGCGTTAAATGGTTTCCTGAGAAAAAAGGCTTTATTACAGGTATAGCAGTTGGTGCTTTTGGACTTGGAAGCTTAGTTTTCAAATCTGTCATTCAACATTTTTTAGCTACTCGTAGCGTTTCTTCAACATTCTTTTATTTAGGGCTCATCTATGTTATTTTAGGTGTCATTGGATCTCAATTCTTAACCCTTCCACCAGCTGGATATAGATCAGGTGTCAATAAGGCTACTGCTTCTAAAGAAAATATCTTTACTCCTTTAGAAATGATAAAAACGAAATCCTTCTATTTTGTTTGGGTCATGTATTTATTCGGATGTATGAGTGGACTTTTAGTCATCGGACTTGCTAAAGATATTGGGATGCAATTAGCTGGATTAGAAGCTTCAGTAGCTGCAAATGCAGTTGCTATGATTGCTCTATTCAATGCTAGTGGACGACTTATATGGGGAATCCTTTCAGATAAGTTAGGTAGAATAAGAGTTGTAACAATGATGTTTATAATCACTGCCATATCCATGATTACAATGAGTATAGTTTCTTTAAATTATTTTACTTTCTTCGCCTCTTTAGCTGGTGTTGCTTTCTGCTTTGGAGGATTCTTAGCAGTATTTCCAACAATAACAGGAGAATTCTTTGGTATTAAAAATTTAGGTTCCAATTACGGAGTTGTTTATCAAGCATATGGAGTTGCTGCATTAGTTGGTCCAATGATTGTGGCAAATGCTGGTGGTTTAAAACCTACATTTTTAATAGCTGCTGTCCTTGCTGTAATAGGTGGTATTTTAACTTTCATCGTAAAACCCCCTACAGTAGAGCATATATAATCAAAAAGAAAGGACTTTCCTTCTAACAGGAAAGTCCTCTATCTATATTTCCATTTTTTCTTGGAGAACCACTAATTATTAAAACACCCATTATAACCTCCTTATAAAACAGCTTTACTATTAAGGAATATCATAATTAATCTTACATCATTCTCCCTTTCTCTCCAAAATCTCGAACATAAATTTCTAGCTTAATTTTAACAGGAATTTTACTAAATTGCTCATCCCAATGATCTTTTACCTTCTCCCAAACCTTTGGATACTTTATACTTAGCTTCTTGCCAAACCCCACTACATCTACTTTGAATTCTTTTTGAGTTTTTCTTAATCCATCATCAATAATAGAGCTGATTTCTTCTTTTATGGATTCCCTTGCTCTTTCTATAAATTCTTCCTCAAATTCATTGCCATCCATAGTCCAATTTTCTTCAATACTCCCCTCAGATTCAATTTCTACAGTAAAAGAGATTTCTTCTCCATCTACTTTAGGAACAATTTTGCTTTTGACATTATGAACACCATAGCCAATTACTTCCTTTGTTTTTTTATCTATGGCTTCTACAACCCCCCCTTTCACGCCTCCTAGAATCCAATTAATTCCATCTGTTTCCTCCTCTCCCAACCAGCCAATCAACTTATTTGTCTTTCCTTTAACAATATTAGCCCCCGCAAGCTGTACACTTTTCCCATGTGCTATAACACGAGGCACGAGAAAACTGGATTCTGCTGTCATCTTTTTTGACATATCTCCTAATGTCAATGTTCGTACCATTCTAGATGTACTATCCATATTTTTTCCTAGTGCCACCAGAGCATTTGATGGTAAATCTTCTTTTACAGGTTCGATTTCTAAAACTTTCTTGCCACATCCTTTAGAAATCATTATTTGTACATCACGCTCTATTCCAGGTTCTCTAAGAAAAGTATCAAGTAGTTTCTTCATATTGATAGATTCAGCCACGTGTTCGCAAATTATGATTACTTTTAGATGCTTGTAGTAAGAAGAACGACTAGTCATTGTATCGAACTGACGTGAAATCTGAACAAAGGAATCCCCTTCAGTAGATATATTGGTATAAGGTCTTTGATCAGCTTTAGTAGATGCACTCCCTTCACCAACAGCCTTTGGTACAACAAATTGTTGTGTCACAGTCAATCGATGCTCCTTGCGGTCTTTATATTCTTCTGACTCTTTCTCTTCCTGTTTTTTTCCTACCGTAGTGTGTGGATGATCAATAGAAATACCTACAACGATTCCTAGTTCCTCAATTTCTTGACGATCCCAACACCCTGTTATAACAATAGTAGTTCCCATTAATAACAAAATAATAATCAGCACAGCACAAAGCCTACTTTTTTTCATAACCTATCCTCCTTATAAACGCCACACCTAACAAACTAATGGGAATTAATCCCCCTACTAATACTCCCATATAAGAAATAACATCACCCATTTGAAAAGTAACATTTGTATTTGGAGGAATTATAGCCACAATATATATTATTGGTAACAATCCGTAAATAAAGAGATGGTTATCTTTTTTAAAAAGCTGCCTAAGGCCTAAACTTGCAAAATAATAAGTTGCCACAAAAGTAGTATAAATAGCTAATACCCATAAGAAAATAAAAATAACTTCAAATCTCTCTAAAAAACCACCGGGAATATCTATTTCCATAGCTAACGAAGCTGTAGGCCATGTAAGGATCTTTACTTCTTCTACCGTCAAAACGCCAATTACTACTACAATCATTATAAAATAAAAAAATGTAGGAATAGCAATACCCACTAACACAGCTTTCATGGCTCTATTAGGGTATTTCATAAAAGCTGGTAATATCAACATACTTTCAAATCCTAGATAAGAAAGAATCGTTGTTTTTAACCCTTTCATGACAGGCATCATCCCTTGGCTTAGTACGGGTCTTAAATTATCAATCTCAAAATTTTTAAAACTCAAGCCTATAAAAGTAAGAAACATCAAAGCAATAATAGGAAAATAAAATTCAAATAAGCGCACCATTGGATTTATTCCGCCTACTACTAAATAAGTTCCTACTCCCATAAAAGAGATAATAATCACTTCTATAGGCGTTTTATCTAGTAGGTATACGCGTACAAGTTCTGCTAAAATTCTTACTTCATACCCTGAAAAAAATATAAAATATAGTATCAATAGCAAACTTAATATCCACCCTAAAAATCTCCCTACTATAACTTGACTGTATTGATAAAAGGTTTTTTGTGGAAATCTTTCACTAAGTTTTACTATAATAAAACTAGCTCCCATAGCAACAAAACCACCCAATATTATAGCAATCCAAACATCAGTTGTTCCAATGACATCTGCTGCTGTTCGTGGGATTGTCAAAATACCTACTCCAATAATCATTGATACTACAGTAATCGTTACCTGTCCTGTTGAAATTTTATCTTTTAGATTGGTAATCATAAGTAAGCCTCCTAACTTTTCCTTTGTTTATCTTGGGTTTTCATCATTTCTGGACGTTGTTTCATATTCATCATCGGCATACGAATAATAAAATCCTTCCAATCCTTTGATCTATAAGGAACAAAAGGTGCTGTATAATTTGTATCAAAGCTTTTTAATTTGACCATATGAACAGTAATTATAATAAAACCTAACATGATACCATATAAACCTAACGTTCCAGCTAAGATCATCATAAAAAATCTCAACACTCGGATTGCAATTCCCAATGAATACTGTGGTATTGCAAAGGAAGAAACTCCAGTCAATGCTACAACAATAACCATAATAGGACTTACAATTCCTGCTTGGACAGCTGCTTCTCCAATAACCAATCCACCCACAATACCTATAGCCTGTCCGATTGGCTTAGGTAAACGAACTCCTGCTTCTCGTAAAATTTCAAGAGTAATTTCCATGATTAACGCTTCAACAAAGGAAGGAAAAGGTACCCCCTCTCGAGTGGCAGCTATAGAGACAGTAAGCTGTGTAGGCAGTAACCCTTGATTAAAAGATATCAATGCAACATAAAACGCTGGAAGAAACAATGCCACAGAAATAGTTAAATATCGTAATAGCCGAATAAAAGAACTATACATCCAACGTTCATAGTAATCTTCTGGTGTTTGCATAAACATAGGAAAAGTTACAGGAACAATAAGTGCATAGGGCGTATTATCTAATAATATGCCTACACGTCCTTCCATCAATGCACCTACTACTTTATCAGGTCGTTCTGTAGCTATAATCTGAGGAAAGGGAGACAAAAAATTGTCTTCAATTAGCTGCTCTACATACCCGGTTGCTATTACAGCATCTATATCAATTCGTTCAATACGGCGCTTCACTTCATCTACTAGCTGTTGATTTGCAATTCCTTTTATGTAAACTATCATAAGTTCTGCTTTTGTTCTGCGTCCCATCTTGTATTCAATGATTGTAAAATTAGGATCTCTAATCCGTCGTCTTAGAAGTACAATATTTTCATATATCGTCTCAATAAAGCCATCCCGTGGACCACGTATTGTAGGTTCCGAAGGTGGCTCTTCTGGCGTTCTTTTTTCCCATCCTTGTGTAGAAAAAACTAATGCTTCATTACTACCTTCAATAAAAAGAGCAGAGTCTCCAGCTAAAACATACTCAATACATTCTTCCAATGTCTGTACTTCTTTTGATTGAGTAATCATAAGGACTGCATCTTTCATTTTTTCCTCTTTGCTTCCTGGATCAGCAAGAGCTTCTATCTTAGGCAACTCCAACATTATAGATTTTATAATTTGTTCATAAATTGTTTTCTCATTTACAAGTCCTTTAATATAAACTAATATAGCCGCCTTACCCGAGCTCCCCATCTTAAAGGAATGCATTACTACATCTGGACTATGCCCAATCAGATGCTTAATTGACTCTATATTAGAATCTAGACTTCTAACCAGAGGAGTATTGGGGGTATGAGATTGATTTGTACTATGGATTGTTTTATTTTTCTTTTTAAACCCCTTAAACATATTATTGATCACCTTCTAATTTTTTTTAAAAAGAAGAAACATCTAACCACGTAACCACTTTACAATTCTAGAAATACCAAAAGGAATTATGAAAGCAAAAAATGCTCCTATCCAAATATTCCAAGATAATAACTGTGAAATTATTTTATGTAGCACATTTTTCACCCAGCTTTTTATAATATATATTTTGCTTTTTATCATTAAGATTAGATGATTATGTATTTCATTTATTCAAATAAACTTTCTATCGTTTATGAATAGTGTTAATGTTATTATTTCTAAAAACACAAAAATTTATATAAAATATTATCCATTAAATGTTCTATTTTGGTTTTATACTGTTATGTACATCTTAATGTATTTTTGACATAAAAATAATCCAAGGACATATAATGATAAATTATCCTCGGATTTTTATTACTTTTTGTTATAATGCTTATTTATGCTATATCTTTAGACCCTGCATTATCTACTCTGAACAAATTTTTTAGCAGAATACTATCCTTTTTCCTGCCATTTAAATTTTTAACAAAACCCTCTTTTGTTAGAATTTATAAAATCCACAAACTTTTTCTCATATTCTGTAAAGTTGTAATTCTTCCTTGAAGCTATATAATATGCAAAAGAAATCTTTAAATCATCTATCTCAATGGTTTGAAGGGATTGCTTTTTAATCTCTTGATTAACTACCAATCGGGGCAAAAAAGAAAAACCCTTTCCTGCAAGGACAGAAGATTTAATAGCTTCTGGAGAATTTAAATTATAAACAACATTTAAGTCCTCTATATGAATTCCTTTTTCTTTTAATGATTTTTCAATAACATATCGAGTTCCAGAATCATGTTCACGCAAAATCAAAGGAATCTGTTTCAGCTCTTCTATAGAAATTCTTTCAGGAGAATGAGCACTATTTCCTACTAAAAGAAGTTCATCTGAGATAATATATTGGGTAACAATATCATCTATATTAGAATCACGTTGTATTATGCCAATATTAATGGTATGCTCTTGTAGCTTTTGAATCACTCCCGTTGAATTAATTACCTCCATATTTATATCTACTTCTTCATGTAGATGCTTAAAAGTAAAAATGCTACAAGGAAGAGCGTATTCTCCTACGCTTTTGCAAGCACCGATTACTAACTTAGGTCGGTCTTGATGCAAATTTATTAGATCTCTTTTAATATTTCCCTGAATAGAGAGTAATGTATCTGCATAGTCAAATAAGACTTTCCCTTCTTCTGTTAATTCAACACCTTTGTTACTTCGATTTAGAAGGCTTACGCCAAGTTCATTTTCTAAGCTTTTAATCTGACCGCTGAGCCCTGGCCTGGTAAGATGAAGGATTTGGGCTGCTTTTGACATACTATTATGCTTTACTGTCATATAAAATGCTTGAAGGTATCCAAGGTTCATATGGTCACATCCTAAAAAATAGTTATATACTCTATTCCACAATTATATTGTACAGAAATAATTACCTTTATGCAAACTAGTTCTCTTAAAGTCATTCGCTCCTTCTGTTCTTCCAAAATCTATTTTGAAAGCTCTGCAATATTAGGTGGAGCTTCCTAAAGAATGTTATATTACAAAAACAATAAAATAAAGCGATAAATAACTATCCATGTAATAGGTTATTTATCGCTTATAGTTTTTTACATTTTAAATTAACTTGTGTAAAATATAACAATCCTAGAAAATTCTCTATGTGCTGACTTATTTATTTCATGGTCTTTGAATATCTCTTATAATAAAAATATCCAAGTACTGCCCATAGAATCATTAGTACTATAGATGGACTGCTTAACCTAGCAGGAGAACCAGGTATTATCAATAATGCCATAAATATCATACTTATAAGGGCTCCCATTGCTGAAACATATCTGTCTAGCCCTGTTGAATGATTAAGTCCAATATAACATACATAAAAATATGCTACTGCAGCTAGTAAAGAAGACATATCTACAATATAGATAATAACTTCTCTTCCAAACCAAGGTGCTATTAAACTCACTAAAGCTACAAATTTAACAGCATTTTCAAAAACACCATTATCATTTTCCTTACTATACTTTTCAGGAATAAGCCTATACTTAGCCAAGGACCCAATCAATTTGCTGCTGCTTAGCATAAACCCGTTTATACCACCTGCTACTGCACCTACTAAGGATATGATCAATAACATGAAACCTGTATATCCTATATTGTCCATTACTGCAGAGCCTAAAGCCCATTCCTCCAGCAACGCATTTTCTGGAGTATATACGAACCCTGTTGTAATATTTAAAAGATTATAAAAAAGAACTCCAGAAAATATGGCGAGTACTGCCATCTTTGTAGCTTTTGAAGGTTCAAAATTTAAATCCGTTACTATTTGAGGGATTACATCAAATCCTACAAATAGAAAAGGGACTATAGCAAAAACTTTTGAAATTTCCACCATATTCAATTTATAGTTCACAATATAGGTATTTTTCACTAAGCTATGATCTGTGTTTATGAACATAAAAATAAAAACAATCATTATATTTACCACCATAAGTAGTATCATAATATTTTGTATACGAGAACTCAGCTTTAGTCCTCTTTTATTGATATAAGTAAACACTAAGATAATCAAACTCGCAATAATAACTTCCGATAAATACACAGAGTGTCCCGCTACCTCATATAAATATCCAAAATCCACCCTTGAACCAAACAGCTTTTTAAGGACTAATACAAATGCTGTAGCATTGAGGGGAACCATGCTTATATAGCACAAAGTCAAGGACCAACCTACTACAAATCCATTTTTCTTACCCATATTATTGTAGGTATAGGAAAACTCTCCCCCATCCTCATAATGCTTCTCCATCATAATGTGATAACCTTTTTGTATAATAAGAATAGCAAGGCCACCGAGTATTAACCCGATAGCCGTGCTAATGATACCACTTTCATGGAGAAACTTTGAACCTGGGAGGGTAAAGGACCCCCATCCAATAATAGACCCTAACGCTAAGCTTAATATGTCTATTCTGTTCAACTTTTTTCTCATAAAATCAACCTTTACGCAAAGTTATATTCTGTAACTATTTTTTCTCTTCCCGTTACCTGATCTTGAAAATATTCGTAGCAGCAAATCCCTAAATAGGAACCAGATATGTTGATTACATTGTCATATCCCATATTTTGAAGCGCCATTATTGCATTATAACTTCTTTGGCTTGAACGACAATGTAGATATACTGGCTTGTCCTTTGGAATTTCATCGAGTCTTCCTCTGATTTCACTCAGTGGAATATTCACTGCATTCTTAAGGTGTCCTTCTACGTATTCATCTTTTTCTCTTACATCTACGATAAATGCATTATTTTCTACTAATTCTCTAACCTTTGTTACTGGAACTTGTCTAAATTGACCATTTAATAGGTTTAGTGCTACTAATGCTGCATGGTTTACTACATCCTTAGCAGTTCCAAATAATGGAGCATAGCATAATTCTAATTCTTTTAAATCTTCTAAAGTTCCACCCATAGTAATCATTGTAGCAATAACATCTATTCTTTTATCTACATTTCCTTTTCCTATTGCTTGAGCTCCAAGTATTTTGCCTGTTGGATATTCATATATAAGTTTGAAATGCATTGGATTACTCTCAGGCATTAAACCTACCTTGTCTCCAGGAATCAGATATACAAAATCATAAGAAATTCCTGCTGCCTTTGCCGCTTTTTCATTTAATCCTGTTGAAGCTGCTCCTAAATCAAATACCTGAACTACAGATGATCCGATTACTCCATTATTTCTATGAGGAATATTATACATATGGTCCGCCGCAGCTCTAGCTTGTCTTTGTGCTGGACCTGCAAGAGCAAGTCTTGTCTTCTTATGAGTTAGACGGTTATATACCTCTATAGCATCCCCTACAGCATAGATGTTTTTGTCATTCGTTAAGTAGTTATGATCTACTTTAATTCCACCCGTCTCCCCTATTTCAAGACCAGCATCCTTTGCTAAACTCGTTTCTGGACTAACACCAATTGCCATAACGACAACCCTTGCAGCTACTTTTTTACCTGATTGTAATTCTACTGAATCTTCATTAATCTTCTGTACGCCATCACTTAATATAAGATTAATTCCCTTGTCCATCATTTCTTTATGAAGTATTTGCGCCATATCATAATCAAATGGATTCATTATTTGATCTTGTGCTTCTATTAAGCTAACATTTTTTTGTGCTAACTCTAGGTTTTCTGCTACTTCTACTCCTATAAATCCACCACCAACAACAGCAATATCTTCGATATTGTTCTTTACAATATAATCATTAAGCTTTTTAATATCAACAACATTTCTTACAGTGAATACATTGGGTCCATCTATTCCTTCAATGCTTCTAGGAAGAATTGGATTTGCTCCTGGAGATAGTACCAACTTGTCATAAGACTCCTCGTATTCTTCTTTCGTTTCTAAATTCTTTACTACTATTTTTTTATCTTCTCTATTGATTTTAATTACTTCACTATTTACTCTCGCTTCAATATTATATTGACTTTTAAATTTTTCTGGACACATTAAAACTAAATCATCGCTGTTTTCTACAATTCCACTTAAATGAAATGGTAATGCACAGTTAGAAAAAGAAACGTTTGGTCCTCTCTCAAACATAATTACTTCTGCCGATTCGTCAATTCTTCTCGCTCTTGCTGCTGCTGAAGCACCTCCAGCAACTCCACCAATAACTAAAATTCTCTTACTCATAATAATTCCTCCCTTTAATAAAACCTCGTATTTATTAAACTGCTAAGTTCTATAGTTTTATCATTCCGTTAAGCTAATCTCCTGTTATTAAGACCACTTCTTAGCGCATCTATTTCCTACAATACCGCCTACGACCATGAATATTAAGAAAATCCAACCTGAAAGGGAAAAGTTTGCAATAGGTGTATATAATGACCCTACGTTACATCCATTTGCAAATCTAGTACCAAATCCCATAGTGATTCCGCCTAGTGCGTATAGTAACGCTTCTTTTCCTGTAATATGCATCTCTGACATAAATGTCTTCTTGAATATACCAGCTGTTAGCAAGTAGATAGCTGTTCCAACTAATATTCCAAAGTTCTGTACTGAAACACCATGTGAAAAGAATGGTATAGCATAAGCCTTTGCAGGCATCTTTGTAAAATCAGCTAATACTTCTGGTGTGAAACCAAAGATCATAAGGAATTTACCAAACCAAAGTCCATAAGGTGTAGATGCTCCCCATCCTGCTTTCGTAACACCCATTAACAAGGTAAATAGTATAGCAATAACTACAGCTCCTTGTACTAACGTCCAAGGTTTTACAAATATTCTATTATAGTTTATTTCGCTAAAGGCTTTGTAGTGTTTACTATCAAAGGTTTCTTTTTCATCTTGTATTTTTTCCATTGGATGAGCTGTATAAGTATTATTTTCTTTACGACTTCTTTCATAAACATATGCTATCCATACAACAATTCCACAGAATATAGCTGTTAATATTAATGCACCTAGATAACCTTCCACACCATCCCATTTAAATAAATCTGGAAGAAATACTCCACCGTATAATTTTTCACCTACTGGAGTTGTAAACCAAGAATTTTTAACCCACCCTGCAGTCTTTTGTATAGGGAATCCTAAAAATATACCTATTGCAAAGAATATTAATGTAATAAGGGCTCTAGGCAAACCTGTTACAATATCTGTAAGTACCCCTGATGCACAACAAGATGAAAATGACATACCAAATCCAAATAGCACTCCCCCTAAAATAAGTCCAAAATTAATAGGATTTACCCAAAGGTCATAGCTAGCTGGGTCTGCCTTAAACAAAAAGGCAGTAGTCAATAAACTTGTAATAAAGAAAAGGAACATAAGATTTCTCATTAATTTTGTTGATCCCGTATTAAAAGCACGATTCACACTACCCGCAAATCCTGTATAGGCTCTTGATAAAGTGTATCCAAGCCCTACACCCACTAAAAGTCTAAAAAACAACATATCCGTTTCTAACAGTGACTTACCTAAAATAAATACTAATAAAATTCCTATAAATCCAATAATTTGTTCAGATCTTTTCATTTTTTTCCTCCTATCGATTTGTCCTAAAGCCGCGCAGCTTTATTTGTTAATTCTTTATCAAAATTATATAACATGATTCGACACCTTTCATAGAAAGAAAATGTTATGTACCATAACACTTTCTTTTAACAGCTATTTTTAATAACTTGACCGATACCCTGAGAATACATATAATTAAAAGAAATAATCTATAAAAGAGTTGAGGAAATATATGAAAATAAGACCTTTAAAAAAAGAAGATTACACAGATTGTGTCCATTTGCTTAATCAATCTTTTGACGAAAAATATATTAGTTTGGAACAATTAGAAAAAGAAATTTTGAAAAATACCCTTTTCTATGGAGCCTTTGAAAAAAGTGAACTGATTGGGTGTGTGGGATTATTGCAAAAATCAGAAGAATCCTACAAAATAGTGAGATTGGCAGTTCATCCTAACTACCGCCATAAAGGCTATGGAGAAAAGTTAATAGCACATGCAGAAAACACGGCCATATTAAATGGTGGCACCAAAATGAGTCTTGCTTTCCTCGTGCCCAATGAATCATTAAAAAACTGGTATTTAAACTTAGGATATGAAATGGAAAAAACAAAAAAATACAAGAACACTGAGAAATCAATCTGTTTTGCTAAAAAGAAACTACCTAAAACCCCGCCTTATGGAGGTTTAAATAAAAGAGTTCCCTGCTGTAGCCAATGTGGTTTTCCTGAGAAAGTATGTATTTGTAAAATTCACCCTAAGCTAGCTAGTCCCAACAAGTTTGTCATCATCATGCATCCAGAAGAGGTGGGAAGAACAACCAACACAGGAAGGTTAATCAAAAATGCTTTTCCTAATAATACAGAAATCTTTTATTGGCATAGGACAACTATTAACTATAATTTGAAAAAAGCATTAAAAGACAATGATTATCATAAAATTTTAGTATTTCCCCCAGATAAGGAAGAATATGACCACAAAGCCATTTCAAGAGATATGATCAAAGAAATAAGTACAGATAAAAACATTATGTTTATTATTTTAGACGGCACTTGGAAAGAAGCTAGAAAAATCCTGAAGAAGAGTTCTTACCTAAAAGATATTCAAATGCTCGATTTGGATATTGATTTTAAGACAGAATATTATTTGAGAAGAAACAAAGATTTAGGACATATTTGCACAGTAGAAGTAGCTATTGAGCTTTTAAAACTAGTTGGTGAAAGTGAAAACGCCCATGAACTTCACAAATATTTCCAATCTTTTTTATTACGATACGACCAAGGTAGAAGGATGTAATAATCGTATAAAAATCCAAGGACATATAATAGTGAGTTGTCCTTGGATTTTTATTAATGAAAAAATAATAGTTCTTGCGCTATATCAATACTTGTAAGATTTTCAATAGATTGAATAAGTATTTATTCTAAATTAAAGTTATTATTCATTTTCTTTAACAGTTTAAGTAATATATCTCTTTCTTCTTTAGAAAAATTTTTATATGCTGTTAAATACACTTTTTTAGAAATATCATTGAATTTACCTTCTACGTCTTTACCTTTTTCAGTAAGTATTATGTAAGTTACTCTTTTATCTTCTTGAGATCTTTCCTTTTCTACATATCCTAATTTTAATAACTTATTGACCAATGCCGTAATAGTAGACTTGTCTTTTCCTATTAATTGCCCTATTTCCTTCATACTTAATTTTCCATCATTATCATACAATACGGTAAGTATATTTCCATATGAAGGCACTAAGTCATCCAATTCTTTTTCTTTCAGTTCTTTCTGGATAAATTCAGTCATTTTTTTCTTAGTTTTACTTATAAAATATACTATATATTTATCATTCATAATCAAGCTCCTGTTCTAATAAATAATTTAAATTATTTACTTAATTATAATATTGTATAAACTATAAATCAATTTATAAAAATACAGTTTGACATCAAACTATTTTCCCTTTATAATTAGTTTTATATAAAACTATGTCTCGCGAAAGGAGTTTCGAAATGACTAATAATCAGTTTAGAGTAATGTTATTGTTAGAAATAGAAAAAAATATGACAATTTTAGGAGGTATATCTTTTGAATAATTTAGATTTCATTTATCAAAGACAGAGTGTAAGAAAATTTAAAGACCAAGAGGTTCCTATAGAGGATATTAAAAAAATCATCCAAGCTGCTACCTATGCTCCTTCAGGTAAGAATATTCAAAATTGGCATTTTGTCGTAATAAAAGATAAAGAAAAAATTGAAGAAGTAGCAAAAATAGTTGAAAGAAAAAATGCTGAATTAGCAAATTTAATTCAAGATGAAGCTATGAAAAAGAGCTTTACAAAGTTTTTAAGATTTGGAACATTTTTCAGAAATGCTCCAGTAATCATCCTTGTCTATACAGAGGACTCTTATCAACCTACTGGGCTTAATATATTAAAGGCAATTGGAGCATCTACTGATGAAGTACATACCCTTTTAAGACCTAACCCTGCTATTCAAAGTATTGGTGCTGCCATGGAAAACCTAGCACTAGCAGCTACAAATATAGGATATGGAACTTGTTGGATGACTAGCCAGAACTATGCTGCAAAAGAAATCACTGATTTTGTAGGTTTTAAAAAAGAAGGTTATTTCCTTGCAGCCACTATCCCACTGGGAATTCCTGATGGAGAAATCAAGAGTCCACCTAGAATACCTGTGGAAAAAGTTATGACAATTATATAATAACCCTGGAGTTATTTTATATGTCTCCTTATTTATTTTTTCAAAAATAAGATAAACTAATAAAAAATCCAAAGACATCAGCTGATCTCCTTGGATTTTTATTAGTTTTTGTCCTAATACTTATTTGTACTACATATACCCATTCAAACATTGTAGAACCCTAGCAATTTTAGAATTTTTTTAATCCTACTATATAAGCATCTTCATAGGTTGCCTGATTATTGTCTCTTTTTTACAGGAAAATATATCTCTGTTATATAATCCTTTGGACTACATCTTGCGTCTGGTCCTTTTATATACCTATCAAAAGGAGCTCCTATTACTTCATACTCATTCTCCTTCATCCAATCTATCAATGCAGCATAACCTTCACCAATCTCACTATATGCGCCAACAAATACTGTATGGGCATATAATCCTCCTACAATAGTTCTTGTATTCAATCCTTCTATTTGTATACTTTTACTTATAGGAATGCACACCTCTATATCTGCATACTCTGGATCAAAATCTTCATCATAATAAAGGGTCATAATCTCACCAGCAGGGTTTATCTCATTTCTATACATTTTTTCAAATATTTCTCCAATAACACTTCCAATTTGTGTCATAGGTATGGTTCTTCTTATACTTAATACAGTGATCGCTTTTAATTCATCCACAATAATATTAAATTTTCTATTGGTAATCATCATATCTTCTCCTTTTTCAATATGCACAAATGCTTCTTCCATATCCTTAAGAAGCCTTTGGTTATTTTTTATTTCTTCAGATAAGTTCAATACTTTTTCTCTCATCATATTTTTTAAATAATGAGTATCGTCTTTTTTTAGTACTTCACTTATCTCTTCTAATGAAAATCTATATCTTTTAAGCTTATTGATCATCATAATGTCTTTAATTTGGTTTTTCGAATAATATCTATATCCGTTTTGTGGTTTTGTATATTCAGGCTTAAGCAAACTTATTGCATCATAATGTCTTAGCATTTTTTTAGATACTTGCCCTATCTTAGAAAATTGTCCAATCGTATACATATTTCTCCTCCATGTATTAATACATCATCATTTTCTGAACTAGTTCTATTTCATTATAACCCTTCCCATAATGGGAAGGTCAAATATTTTTTTCATCTGTGGTATTTTTTCTAAAAATCAACTTCCTTATTTCCAACAACCGCTAGCGCATAATTAATATTTTCAAAGGCATGATAGTAGTCAGTTCGTCCTCTAAAATATCTTTCTTCAATATCCTTTGGAGAAAGGTGCTCATAAATTAATAAACCATTCTTTTCAAAATCAGATTCAATATCAGAATATGTATATCCTGTTTTCATAGGTTCACCTGCCATTTTAGCCATACCAACCATAGCATTTACACGAGCTGATGTTTTTTCTGGATAAAAAATATCCTCATCTGCATAGTCAAAGACTAACGAGCTTCCCTTAGGTGCCATACTAACAATATTTTTAAGCATATTATGGATTTCTTCTTTCCTTAAGTAGTAAGTTACTCCCAGCCAACTAAAAAAGCTAAGTTCATTAGGATTATATCCAGAATCAAGTAAAAATTTTTTAAAATTGCCTTTAGAAAAATCAACTGGCACATATTTTATATTCTCATCTATTTCCCAGCCTAACTCCTTAATTCTTTTTAATTTCAATTCTTGGGTAGCAGGATGATCCACTTCAAAAACTTTTATTTTATTTAACTCTTTAAATTTTCTAAATGCAAAGGTATCAAATCCTGCTCCAAGAATAACATATTGCTTTACTCCTAATTTTATCCCATTCTCAAGCATATCCTCAGCATACCTGCTTCTCGCTAAAGGTATTGGTGCTATTTGATTCTGTACAACCCACTTTAACGCTGATTCTTTATCTGGATATAGATGTGCTTCTTTGGGATTAAAAAACTTAATTCCTTCAGCCATATTTTTAGAAATATTACTAAATTCCTCATCCTTAATAAGCTGTCGTGCTAAATAATCATTAAAAATCTTTGGTTCCTCATATAGTGCATGATAAGCACGACCAAATGCTGATACAATGGCTGTCATACTCCCTTTACCTTTTTCCATAAAAAACACCCCTTCTAATTTTTATTTTTACCTATTGACAAATTAATATTTTTGTGGTATAATATTTGTTTACAGTGATTCGTTTTATATTTTATCATTTTATTCTTTCACTATCAACACCATTTACTTTAATATTGAATAATATTTAACAGGTTTTAAAAAGATAATTTATTTGAATCGTGAAATATGTCAAAGGGTAGCACTCATCCAAACTTTAGCAATCCAGCCTGAACTACTTCTACTTGATGAATCTTTTTGGGCACTAAACTACCAAACTCGACTTGCCGTGGCTGACCTTATGATGTGGGTAAGAAAGCATAATTACATATACATATACCTTGAAATATAATGTAGCATGAATCCTTTACGTTATGAAGCTTTAAAAACTATTGTTCGGATTGCTTATGAGATTGGATTTGGAAAGAGGGGTGAATGTAATACGAAAGATGATGTTGAAAATGAGGAAAAGCAGGAGATTTAACTCCTGCTTTAAATATCCACCAGCTAAGCTCATGGATTATTTATTGATTATGACTTCCGAACTGGTCTGATATACTTCCAAAACCGCTCGGGATTAAATGAAAAGTAAATTATTCTACCGGGGGAAGTATCAAAGCAGTAACCGGTGCCTGCAAAATCAAAAGTTGCCATTGCCTTTTCCATCTTTTCCTCCACACTACGATTTTCCTGTTCATAATCGAATGGCCCATGTTCAAAAACAATATACTCGGCTTCGGGAACATCAATCATAAGCATTTGTAGTGGTACTTCGCCTTTATAATTAAAAGGAAGACGTGCACCATAACACTCTGTACGTGGAATACCCCAATCGCAGAGTCTGCCGTGTGGGTCATTAATATACGCCATAATCTGACCGCTACAGCTGTTAGATTCGCTCCCACCATCGTCATCCAATTTTCCCTTGATACTATCGAGTAAGCCGCAAATTGTTTCGCAGTCCTGTCCCGGAATAAGACTTTGCTTTTGCCAAAAATCCCAATACCCATTACTCTCATAGTTTTTAATGTGCAAAAATTTGTGTGCGGGAATGGTTACAAAATAAATTTTAACATCATCTGTAGATTTCATCATACCAATCTCTCCAAATCCTAAAAAGTAGCGGTCGAAAGGGTTTATTTTTGTACGAAGAACAACAGGCTTAGGCTTTTTTCGGTATTCACTTGGAGTTACACGATATGTTCCCTTGAAAGCTCTGGTAAAAGCTTCATGTGATGAAAAACCATAATCAAAAGCAATATCCAAAATGCTTTTTTCACTATCCCGAACCTCTTTTAGTGCAAAGGCTAATTTTCTATGCCGCAGATAATCTCTAAATTGCATACCCGATATTTCCTTAAATTTTCTCGTAGTATGAAATTTGGAATAACCTAACTTACGAGAAAGAAATCGTAGCGTTATTGCTTCAACATTACGATTTTTAATACACTCGTCTATTTCATCAACAATTATTTGGATTTGCTTGTGCCACTCGTACATTCGTCTGTTCACCTCGTTTCAACCACTCTATAGTCATTATAGAGTAATGGAAATTGCATTGCTTGATTTTACTTGCGGAAAAAAGAGAATATATTTTATTCCTTAACTCGCCTAATATAAATTTTCAACGCTTACACAACATCAAACACTAGCCCCACCTTATCATAGTAATGCAGTGTACATACACTAACTCCAACTATATTAGCAGCTTCTTTGACCTTGTATGTCATCTCATCACCTCCAACTTTATAATAAGCTATGACATTACGTTAGAATCAATAGAGAGTTTTGAAAAAATATTTTTTTAAATACTCATATTTACTTACCCATGATCTTAATAAATATTTTTCTTTTTCTAGGTCCGTCAAATTCACAGAAATATACACTCTGCCAAGTTCCTAAAAGAGGTTTTCCTTCATTTATAATAATAGTCTTTTGTACACCCACACAGGAAGATTTTAAATGTGCATGAGAATTTCCTTCAAAGTGCTTATAATCTCCTTCTATGGGAAATACCTTATCAAGAGCTACAATCATGTCTCTTACTACATCTGGGTCAGCATTTTCATTGATTGTAATTCCTCCTGTAGTATGAGGACAATAAATGATTGCAATACCATTTTGAACTTTTGATTGTTCTACAGCTTCATGAATCAAATATGTAATATCAACAAATTGTTGAAGTTTTTCTGTTGAAATTGAAAATTGAAATAAATTAGTGCTCATTATTTATCTTTAGTGAGAAAATATATGCTTATTAACCCCTCACTAAATCCTCCCTTCTTTTTATTGATTTAAAAGCTCCACAATAGGTAGATGTGGTCTGTTATGAATCCTCACAGGAATAATGCTATTTCCAATGCCCCTACTAACAATCATAGCATTCTTATCAAATTTATATAATCCAGAAGTGTATTTAGGAAACATCCCTTGTCCAGGAGCTACAATTCCTTTATTAAGAATAGGAATCCTAAACTGCCCTCCATGCGCATGTCCACAAAATATTATATGAGGAATTATCTTGTTTGAAGTTGAAATATAATCTTCTATTAACTCTGGTCTATGAGCTAATAGTATCATAGGCATATCTTCTATATCCTCAATACCCTCTAATTCATCAGGCTTATAATGTGAATTATCACTTAATCCTGCAATAGCAATTCCTTCATATACTACTACTTTATCATCCATAACCTCAACATTGTTTTCCTCTAATATCTTTTTCCATTTCTCTACACTTCCATTCCAAAACTCATGATTTCCTGTTACTGCAAAAGTAGGTGCAATTTGTGATAATTCTTTGCTTAACTTATTTAATCCTGAATTTTCTATAACTGCTCTTTTATCGATGATATCTCCTGTAATTAAAATGATATCTACATTTTCTTGTTTAATCTTTTTTATTATGGTATCAATATTCTTTTCATTCTTTCTTAAATGTACATCGGAAATATGAGCAATTTTAAAACCTACTAATTTTGAGGGTAGATTCCTTACTCTAATCTTAATATTTTCCATTTGTATCCATGTATTTTGTATAAAACAGTATATGCTTATGCTTAACATTAAAATTAACATTAACTTTATAATCTTCCTTTTTTTATTCACAATTCACCTCTATATCTTTCATAATTATACTACCATAATTCCAAATACTGCTAAATTATTCGATTTTCGTAATCGCCCTTTATAATAGAAAAAATAGAAGAATTGACTCCTCCTTAAATACTATCATCTTTATCTGAATTTAGTAATATGATAATTCATATTCATTAACTTATTTAAAGCTTCAATTTCATAATTTTTACCCACATCATAAGATCTGCCGTGGCTGACGATACTGGCCGTATATTAAAAAACAGCAATTATGGTGACTCATAATATAGCAGAAGCTATGTCTCCTAAAAGACATACAACTTTGTGGCATAGAAAAAATCCAAGGACATATAATGGTAAGTTATCCTCGGATTTTTATTGTTTTTTGTTATAATACTTATTTATGCTACACCTTTACACCTTTTTCTATCTACTCTAAACCAATTCTTTATCATCAATTTTAATTCATCTCTGATTTGATTTTTTCAATATCCTGATTAGTTAATCCTGTCGCTTTAATAATAGTGGGAATATCCATTCCCATTAATAATAATTTTTTTGCAATCCCTCTACGTTCTTGTAATTGCCCTTTTTTCAGTCCTTCTTGCATTCCTTTTTCTTCCCTATGCTTGAATTCCTCTTCAATCTTTCTTCCTAAATTGCTAATCATTTCCTCCACCTCCATATGATTAGTTTCCTCTAATACCTGATAGATATGTTCACCTATTCTTTCATCAAATCTGTTTTTAAATACATTGATCATCCATCTATTAAACACTTGTATTTGCTCTTTTGATCCTTTTTTTCCAAGGATTCTGCCTATTAACTTTAACCTTTTTAAAATTTCTTCTATTGCTACATCTTGATCTAATAAAAATATTGAACTTACTAAATTTGCTATTTCTAATAATTCCTCTTCTTTCATCCTATTTACATCAAAGAGCATATATCTAAAATCTATAATATTTTCTTCAAACAGCTCATATCCATTTAAAACTTCTTTAAAGTTTCTTGCTGCTGTCCATTTGTTTTTTCCATTATATAAAACAATCGGCACAATAGATGGTAATCTGTAATCTTTTCTTTTTTTGATTTTATCTTCTGCATTGTTTAATTCTTCTCTCCATATTTCAGTCATATACATAAGTAGTCGTATAGGCATTCTATAATCTACTTTGGATTGTAACTCTAATAGCACATAAAATATAATATCTTTTCCATCTATATTTACTTTATAAACAATATCGGCTTCGAAAGGAGTTTGTCTATGGAAAAAATTGTGGAAATTAAAAATATATCCATGAACTATCATACTTTAGAACGTGAAACACTCGCACTAAAAGATTTATCTTTTAAAGTATACAAAGGAGACATCGTCTCTATCGTAAGTCCTAGTGGATGTGGCAAATCAACCATTTTGTCTATTATATCTGGACTACTTAAATCTTCCTCTAGAAAAATTATTGTAAATGGTGAGCCAGTAAGCAGTACAAACAAAACTATAGGATATATGTTTCAAAAAGATCATTACCCAAGACAATTATCTGGTGGAATGGGTCAAAGGGTAGCACTTATTAGAACCTTGGCAATTGAACCTGAACTACTTTTACTTAATGAACCATTTTCGGTATTAGACTACCAAACTCGACTTGCAGTAGCAAACGACATAGGAAGTATATTAAAAAAGGAGAAAAAAACAGCTATTATGATGACTCGTGACATAAAGACAGGCAAATTTGTGATATAGAAAAAATCCAAGGACATATGATAGTAGGTTATCCTCGGATTTTTATTGTTTTTTGTTATTCTATTTATTTATACTGCATCTTTATACTTTATCTTATCTACTCTAAACAAATTTTTTATCATCAACTTTAATTCATCTCCAATTTGATTTTTTCAATATCATCGTTACTTAAACCTGTTGCTTTGATAATAGTGGGGATATCTATTCCCATCAATAATAATTTTTTTGCAATCCCTCTACGCTCTTGTAATTGTCCTTGTTTCATGCCTTCTTGCATTCCTTTTTGCATCCCTTTTTCTTCCCTATGCTTGAATTCCTCTTCAATCTTTCTACCCAAATTGCTAATCATTTCCTCCACCTCCATATGATTAGTTTCTTCTAATACCTTATATACATGTTCACCTATTCTTTCATCAAATCTATTTTTGAATACATTGATCATCCATCTATTAAATACTTCTATTTGCTCTTTTGATCCTTTTTTCCCAAGAATTCTACCTATTAACTTTAGTCTCTTTAAAATTTCTTCTATAGCTACATCTTGATCTAGTAAAAATATTGAACTTACTAAATTAGCAATTTCTAATAGTTCCTCTTTCTTCACTCTATTTACATCAAAGAGCATATATCGAAAATCTATAATATTTTCTTCAAACAACTCATATCCATTCAAAATTTCTTTGAAATTTCTTGCTGCTGTCCATTTATTTTTACCATTATATAAAACAATCGGCACAATCACTGG
>JAOARP010000059.1 GCA_025210525.1 Marinisporobacter sp. | reverse complement strand
CTTTCCATTTGATTATGGATTATTCTTTCCCAATATTTCCGATTTTCTTTACGATCCATATGTATATCACCTCAATTTCTTTTGAGATGATTTTATCACTTAAAAGTTCAGTTTTGTATGTGACCTAAGCTTTACGCTTACAAACAAAGATTGCTTACTAAAATTAAAGGTACAGCAGAACAATATGAAGATCTAATTGGAAGAATGATAAATGGTGCATCTGAGCCAAGTAACAGTAAATTATATAAGTTTTTCGATAGTGATGAGGCAAAAAAAATTAGTCACTTTAGGTTAGCTAAGAATGAAGTTTGTAGGAAAGCTAAGGAGTTGTGCATTTATGGATATGCAAATTAGAGTTATATTTGAAATAAATATAACTTCAAATAAAGGTGTAACTTTAAAGACAATACCAAAAAAAATTTGTATAAATCAATTTGAAAATATTCAACAACAATGCATAGAATTTTTTGAATACAATAATGTTTCAGCTTATATAGAAAGTGATAATAGTGAAGATTTATTAGAAATTGAGAGTTTTAAATCAGTAGATGGTATGCCCGTTCAAAAAAAGGCAGGTGAAAAAATACAAATATCACCTGGAGGAGACCATCCTAATATGCTTGTACCAGGATATTATACTTTTAAAGTAATTTCAGAAAATCAAGTATATGAAGGGTTGTATAAAATTAAACCGTCTAATCTATCATGGGAAGTGATGGAAGATTTAAGAGAATATTTAGAGAGCAAAGTACGAGGATTAGCATATGACTTATATAAACAAAGATTAGGAATGAATGTAGACGGATTAGAAAATCCACCATCTGTATTTGAAATTTATCGGAAAATTGAGAATGCATATAATAGCATTATAAATTGTTTAAATACTATTACTCGAAACCCTATTGATAACATTATAAAAGTATATAAAGAAAAACACTATTCAGTAAAACCTGATATAAAAAGTCAGCGATGGCTTTCTAAAAAAGGTATTGCACGGAATACTAATAGTTTTATACCTAATATTGTTTGGGAGAAGCATTCATTACTAACAATTAATACTATCGAAAATAAGTGGATTAAAAAAATAATATATTTCTTATTAAATGTTTTAAGGGAACTAGAAAATAGTTTTTTAAGATTATATATAAAAACAGAAGAGCGAATAAAGACAAAAAGAAATGAAAAGGAACGGATATATAATAAATATCTTAGTATGAACGGTGTTTGGGCACTAGAAAAAAGGAGACAGGAAGCTTATAAAGGTATGGAATTTATAGAACGAGAAATTAAAGAGTTAGATAAAAAGCTATGTAAAACTCAAGAAAATATAGATAAAATTAAGCAAATGAAAGGAACTTTTTCATATTATATGCATGAAACTTGGTTAAACAATATTACTAACTATTTGGATGTACATAAACCATCTTTGAAATTATTGAAAAACCCAAATTATGCTTATTTATATAATCTATATAAAAATATTGCAACAATTCAACGAAAAAAGCAATCTAGTAAAGACATGACTTTCCCATTTAAAAAATCATCTCTTTTATTTGAGTATTACATTGTGGGTATTGTAATAGAAATAATGCTTTCGTTAGGCTATAAATGGGATAAAGGTTGGCTAGCAGATGAGGAAAATCCTTTGTCTGATTTTATTGATTTAACACCAGAAACAACGATAAATTTCTATAAAAATGATTATAAGTTAGAATTAGTGTATGATACGGAAATTAAACAAGATGATAGAGATTATAGTAAAAGTAGATTTATAGCAATTAATTCAAAACATCGTCGACCAGACATTAGGTTAGCTTTATATAAAAATGGAGACTTCTTAAGTGGGCTAATTGTTGAAGTAAAATATTGTAAAGTAGCAAGTGTATATGACCCATTAAAAAGAGGGGCAACGCCTGTTGTTGAACAATTAATCGATTATTATAAATGTGATTATTGTAAAGTAACAGAAAATGGAGTTAAGCTTGTAAATGATCCATTTTATAAAATTATTGCAGTATATCCAAAGCAGAAGGGTGCTATAGAAGGATATACAGAGTATTTTGAAAATATACTTTTTCAACAAATTGAGCCTGCTAAGACAGGGGAAATTCCTTTTGGCTATGAAGAATTAAAAAAGCAGATAATTGATTTCCTTGAAAACTATGCGGTTACTTAAAGTTAAGATATGAATTGCTACTGGCTTTGAATAAAGCGATATTAGAGGTACCTATATAAAACTTTTCAAAATGGACTTTTGGGACTAAGGTTTTAATGGTGGAGTATTTTAGAAAAATTATACCTTCAATACTAAAAAATTATGACTAAATTAATATAGGTACATCATGAACTAGAAAGCATTCCTAAAGAGAAACAAGATAATTACTTGATAAAGATAAATTGAATCAAGGGGGAACCAGAATGGGAAATAATAATGCAGGCTGCTTATCGATATTCTTCCCTTTTTTAAAGCTATTTGCAAAAAATAGTGTGGAAAAGGAAGTATTCCCTTATGCAAAAAGAGATGATTTTTTATCACCAGCAGAACTATCTTTTTATAAAGTGCTAAGACAAGCAATAGGGGAAAAAATTATGATTTGTCCAAAAGTTGGATTAAAGGACATATTCTTTGTTAAATCAAAAGATAGAAGTATATATATGACATACCATAATAAGATTGACCGCAAACATGTAGACTTTTTATTATGCAGATTTGATACGCTTGAGCCAATTTGTGGTATAGAGTTAGATGATTCATCTCATCAAAAGAAAGCAAGAGTTGAAAGAGATACTTTTGTTGATGAAGTGTTTAATGTAGCGCAATTACCATTATTGAGATTTAAACATGAGAGAAGTTACGTATTTACAGATGTTAAGGAAAAGCTATATTCAATATTGAATGTAAAAGATATAAACGGAAATAATGCCGGAAAGGAGAATATCACTGAAGAAGGAATCCCATTATGCCCTAAGTGTGGTATACCAATGGTTAAGCGTATAGTAAGTAGAGGTGAAAATAAGGGAAAAGAGTTTTATGGATGTTCTAACTTTCCTAAATGTAGGCAAATCAAGGAATTTGTTAAGGGATAGATTTTATGTAGTAAAAGAAGAGGATCAACTATTTACCTCTTCTTTTGCTGTTTTTGTATAGTATCAAGTATCATAATTTTCTTTCAAGATAGTAAATTTCAATTGCACAATAAGACCTGATTATATGTAGGGAAATTATTTAGACACAGTTTTTTCTTCCTCTTCTTTTTTATCCTCAAGTTCAGGATAGTGATTAAGAGCTAGTATTAAAGCTGCATCTATTGCTGAAGAAGTACTCTCGTCAATATCATAGTGCGTTTCCATATGTTCAAGAATTCTTTTGATAATTTCTCCATTAAGGCTAATAGATAATTTCTTCTTTTTACCACAGTATATTTTGAGGAACTCTTCTGATAATGAAAAATTTTTATCATACGGATTTTCTTTTTTTATCTGAATAAGAAATTTTGTTATTTTGTCCATTTTACTTTCAAGTTCATAAATTTTATTGTACGTATCTTTTACAAGCGTATTTAAGGCATGAATATTTTCCAATATGGTATCATTTTTTGAAGTTGTTGATGGTTTTGGACAACTTTCTTTTTGTTTAGTACCGGCTGTGTTAACTGATGGTTTAGGTTCTGTATTTACCCACATTTTATTTTTTTTATCCCACCGTTTGTTGAGTGTGTCTCTTATATATGTATATAAAAATGCATCTGAATACTTAAATTCATCATTTATTTTTTTAAATTCTTCTGAAGCTTTAAGTTCTTCAAATATAACTTGTTTATTTTTATTTTCCTTTATCTTACTAATAATGATGCTTTTTTGAACTTCTGATACTTCTCCTTTACTTCTACCCATCTTACTCACATCCCTCAATCTTGATTTTTCCTTATATGATTAGATTATTTTTAAATTTTATATTTATGATTATTTTTTTAAAATTTTTTGTTGAGGTATTTTAAATAAAAATGGGTAGGAAAAAGTACTAATAAATTTCATATAAAATCTAGGTATTTTCTAGTATAAAAACTTATGTTGTGGTAGGATAAAAATAAAAAAAGGACAAGTAGGCGGACAGGCTAACACGGTATACCGTGCTAGCCTGTCCGCCTACAAGTAATAAATAGAATATATGATGCATTAAAATTGTACATGAGATTTTTCTAACATTTTCTATTTCACTAAAAAACCCCTAGCTAAAAATTAATTTAAGCTAGGGGTATTCATAACGATATCTAAAGAAATCTTATGATCAACTTCATTTATTGTTACTTTGTCTACGAGTATATGAATAAGCATTCGTTGGATACCCGTGTCCAGTTTATCAAAATTATTTGTTAGATCTTTAAGATGCTCTATAAAATTTTCTTTCCTATTAAGGGGAGTAGCCTGTATTCTTTCAAGTTCTGCATCTTTGTTCTTGATTTCATGATTATAGTAGTCTATTTCTTTGGATAGTTCGATAATTTTATCTTGCATGGTACTGCTGATGGTTTTTGGAGGTGTAGAGTAAGTGTCAGTTTTTTTAGTAGATGATTGTTTTTGTGTGGATTCATCCTCAGTATTTGCATCTTTATTCTCAATAACAAATTTAGGATAAAATTCTTCAAGGCTGTTCTTGTAAATCCTAAGTTCAGATAATTTTTTTTTCAAACTTTCTTTTATGGATTCAATATTTTTTATCTTGATAGCTATTTTTTCTTGATAAGTTTCCCATAATTTATTGAGATGAGAAGTGTTTAAATTCAAGATGTTTTTAAATTCCTTAAAAAAAGCTTGATGGACAGCATTTACTTCTAAAATAAGCTCAGATTGATCATTTTTCATAATAGAGTCTATACATCTATATGCAGATTTTTTTGTTTTCCCATAGTTTTTCGTTTTTATCAAAGTATGACATTTACCACAATAAAGCTTATCTTTGAGTAAGTAAGGTGTATTAAAATACTTGCTATCTTTCAATTGAAACCTCATTTTTCTTAAATCACATGTTGACTGCCAAGTGTCATTATCTATGATTTTAATATCATCTAGCAGTGTATTTGAACGAATATATTCGGTTTCTTTCTTTTTACCTGGATTTCTTCTACCACCTCGTCTATTCCAAATCAAATGCCCAATGTATATTTCGTTTGAGAGGATTGTTTGGATCGTTCCCTTTGTCCATTTAATATCAAATCTTTTTGTACCGTATTTTTGCTCTATTAATGTAGCAATTTTTCTATAGCTATATCCATATTGATTGTAATATTTAAAAATATCTTGTACTATTTCTTTTTCGAGGACTGGAGCTACTAGAGTAGTTTTTTTATTATGTTTTTTTATTGGAATATAGCCAAATGGAATTTTTCCACCAGCCCAATGGCCTTCCTGAATGTTTGTCTTACATCCAGAAGTTACTCTTGTAGATAAAGCATTAATTTCAAATTCTGCAATGCTTGCTAAAACAATTTCTAAAAACTTGTTATAGATATTTTTTTCATTATCATCATGGTATTCACCTGGTCTACTATAGCGTAATTGCACATTATGATCTTTAAGAGATTTTGAAATACTCATAAAGTCATCTACGCTTCTGGCTAATCTATCTCTAGAATAGACAATAAAATGTGAAATTTCCTTATTAGATACAAGAGATAACAATTTTTTTAATTCTGTACGAGAACTTAGAGATTTTTCTAAACTACTATCAAGATTAGCGTGGCTAAGACACTTTGATGCGGATTGAGCTTCTTGAAAAATCATAGAATCGTCTAGTATAAGACCATTCTTTTTTGCATAATCCTTTGCAAGATTTGTTTGTTCTTGAATGGAATTTTTCTTTTCTGCTTGTTCTTTTGTTGAAACTCTAATATAAGCAGCAGCAATGTTATTAGTTGCCATAGTCAAGCTCCTTTATTTCTATATGATGACGTTCAGGTTTCAAAATTATTTTTTCTATTATTGAATGTATATGTCTTTTTGTATTTTCAATATGATCAGAATCAAGCAATTTATCAATTTTAGATAATTCAAGGATCATGGAATATAGTCTTGTATTATTTTCAAAATTTGCTTTGATACTGTGAAGTTGTTTTTCTTTTGCATTAATAAGATCAATTAGTGTAGCTTCTTCTTCTAAAAGTTTATTTAAACTATCCTTGTGTGCAGTAATATTTGGATGAACCATAAGTTCTTTTAAAGTCACATCTTGTGCTAGTTTATTGTTTTTTAATGACTTTCTTTTGTTAGAGATAAAGCATTCTATACTATGTAATTTCTCAGAAATTTTCTTCTGAATATGAGTTTTTAAATAGGATGCATCACATAGCTCGTTAATAATTTGAGCAAGTATTAATTTTTCAAGGGATGACTTTTCAATGTCGATTCCTTTTGTAGTAGACTTACAATCTTTACAAATTAAGTATTTTTCACACATCTTAGGAGTAGTGCATGTAGCTTTATCTTTACAGTTTTTACAGGTTATTCGAGTGCATTTATAGTGCCCTAAGCTACCTTTGATTGTGAAACCATGTTCACATTGAAGGAGTCCTTGAAACACATAGTTATAGGTAGTGTAATTTTGCTTCTCATATACTGAATCCCATCTTAAAAATACTTTGCAGTATGTCTGTTTATCTATTATGGTTGGTTTAACATTGACACAATCTCTAATTAAGTTGTAATCTAATGAAAAATTTTTATTTTTATCAATAGAAATAGCCTGTAGTAAATCTGTATCAGATTCAATCAACAGTAACCCACCATATACAGGTTTATTTATAATGGAGTTTATAAAGGGCACATTGATTTTTTTATTAAGCTGATAAAAGCATTTACTAGCAATTTTCAAAAAATCTTCTTTTGTTGTAGGAGGTGTTATATCGGATGCACATTGTATAAAAAAATCTTTGATCATAGAGGAATTATGTTCGTCAGGACAATAGTTGCTAGTAAAAGCACCTGGCTTTGTTATATAACCAAAGGGAAGGTACTTACCACTTGAATATTCACCCCTTAATCTTTTATTTCGTTTTCCCATAGATACTCTTCTTTTGATTGTATCTGCTTCAAGCTGATCCAGACCCATTAAAATGTTCTGAATAAAATTGGATATATATCCTTCACTTACTGGAAAATCTTTTTGTGAGGAATAGATAACTCTGATGTTATTTTTTCTGAATATATTTCTGATCTTGATAGCTTGTTCAATATCTCTTGCTATTCGGTCACTTTTATAGACAACAACTGTCTTGAATTTATTGTTTTGTGCATCTTGAAGTAACTGATTTAACCCTTTTCTTTCTTCTATAGTTGTTTCTGTAGCAGAAACGCCATTGTCAATATAGGTATTGTAGAGAACTAACTTTTCATTAAGAAGAATCTGTTTTGCTTCTTGGAGTTGGCTATGAATAGAATTATTATCGAATTTTATTGATTTTCTAGCATATATAGCTGCTTTGTGTTTAGGGGACAATTCAAATTCTTCATACTTAGAATTTTCCATATGTATTTTCTTGTTCACCGCCTTTTTCTAAAATTTTGCTATCCATGATGAAATCAACTATGTAATTAACAAATTTTTCTTTTGCTTTTTTATCATTTTTATATTCGATTGAAATATTGTTGTGTACCTGTGGTTTTCTCATGTTATCTATTCCTTTCTATAATGTATTCCATAAAAATCAAGATGATTAATAAATATATAAAAGATTTTTAATTATATAGTTAGAAACTGCTAATCTTTTAAATTGAATTGAATCACTTATAATTTTCTTTATGGGATAGAATCCAGTTATTTTCACGAATGAGTGAATTGTGTTTTACTGCATATAAAAATATTTTAGAAAAATATGCTTGTTTTATATTTGGACTAGAAGTTTATAAAAACATAGATGAAGTGTAACAACTTGTCCTAAATAAAAATATATAAAAGATATAAAAATTATTTTTAAAAAGATATTAAAAACATATACATTTAAAAAATTCTACTTATTTTATTAACTGACTCATTTTTTATTAATGTGTTGAGGATAATGTTATTCCTATCATTTGCAGCACTACAGCTTTCGAAGTAAGGGCAATTGTTTTTACAATAAAGTGTAGGATTAGCTGCAAAATCTTTCTCGTCATGTATTTGTTTATAAATGCTGTTGATTATTTTTAAAGATTCTTTTAGAAAATCTCTTGTGACTTCTTGGACAATCTTTTTGTTGTGAGCTAAATAGTAAAAGCTTACCGTATGGGGGTAGGCTCCAAGTTTTTCTTTAGCCAATAGTAGATATATGGGTAGCTGGATTAGATTTATAGGCTCAATCTTTTGCCCTGTTTTATAATCCAGTACCTCAATTTTGTCATCATTTTTAACATAGACTTTATCTAGCTTTCCACATAATACAAACCTTTCATTTATATCTTTTTTTATAAATTCTTCTATGATAAGACTTTTCTTCCCCTGATCTTGAGGATCATGATAGTAATTGGTCAGCATGTCTAGTCCTTTTAGGCCAAAGCTACGTTCTTCTTCAATAGAATCATATCCTTCTCTGATCCAGTTTCTCCTAAGTAAATTATGTAGATTTTCTAAGGTTCTATGTTTTTCGGATGTAATCATGTTGTATCCAGCTAGTGTCTCATGCATACTTTGACCAAAGGATAGATATTTGTTTGGGGGACTTTTATTTACCTTGAGTTTATCGATGTATTGGTTTTTAAAACGGAGTTGGCAGTCTAAAAATACTTGAATACTAGAGTTGCTTAGGTAGAGCTTTTTATGTGTCAAATGAATCCCTCCTATGGGATTAGTTTGGATAGAAAAAAGAAAAATATTCAAGAAGTTGAATATTTCTTTTAAAAATTATTTGTGAGGAAATGATGAGAGTAGATAGAGATTGCGTATTAAATACATATTTATGATAGTGGAATGGATTATAAAAGATGTTCAAGTAGTTGAATTTATTCAATGTATGATAATATTCATGAACATGAATATGTAATGCAAAAAAATAAATCCCTATACTGCGGGATTAGTTTCGGTTAGAGAATTCATCTTTTCAATGAAATGGAATTGTTCGATGATATGATTACTAATGGTTTCTATAGATTCTTTACTGTAGTCGTGTTGTGAAATAGAATCAATAAAATAAGAATTTAAAATATTTATATGGTGGACTATATATGATATTGTTTCATCAGAGATATGGTCTAATTGATCAATAATTACATTTGTGCTGTGAGAGTTGATAATTAAATGTTTGATTTCTATAGGTGTAGATTTTAAGAAAGTATTTATAGGAATATCTAGTTCTTTCGAGAGATTTACGAGTAGTTCTAATTTAAATGTATCTGTTTTACCATTTTCAATGTTGTTGATTAATCCAACGGAAACGCCAAGCCTTCCAGCAATTTCAGAAGTAGAATATCCTTTAGCTTTTCTATATTTCTTTACTTTTTTTCCAAAGTCTTTAAAAAGTTTATTCATAATGATAGCCCCCTGTCTATATTTTGATTATTGGCAAATTATGCTAAAATATACTCGTGATACTTTTAGGGGAGTTATTTTGTAGATGATGAATGATTATAATGAAAATAAATGATATTGACAGGAGAATGCTTGAGATGAATAGTATATTTTACCTAACGATGGCACTAATTTTAATCATATTTAGCTTAGTACTTTTGAGAAAGAAAAAAGTAATGATAAGTAGAATATTTGAGCAGAGCTTTTTAATGATTTTTATGTGGGGAAATTTTCTTATTGTACGCACAGGGATTGAATTGAAAGATATGTGTCTGATTACAGTAACACATTTAGTAGTTGCTATTATGCTGAGTATGGTATCAAGAAGAAAATATTCTATTTACAATATAAATAAAGAAGAAGCTACTGTATTAATAAAAACAATTTTAGAAGAAAAAGAAATACAGCGAAATATAAATTTAGAGAAGATCAATTGTGAAGAGAAGCTTGTTTGTGTAAATTGGGATTTTTTTAATGTGGTAGAAATTTACTTTGATGAGGTAATAGATATACAGCTACGTTGGCATATTATAAGAGAGATAAGAGAAAGACTGAACAGTATCAATAGAAAATACTTTTCGTATGCTGGAATAGGATATTTATTTTTTGGATTGGTTCTTTTAGAGCTTGCAATTCAATGGTATAAATTATAGATAAAATAGATTAGTATTTTGATGATCATGAGATAAAAATATTTAATGATAATGAAAAAATAATAGTTAATCAAAGTAAAGAATACGAATAATTGCAAATAAGTTATGAGGACAACAATAGAAATGCCGAGTATTTGAAAAAAATGGTAAAAAACGATGTGTGATACATTATAACGCAATTGTAGGAGATTGCGTAGTAAATATTATTTATATTTTGAGAGGAGTGTTAATTATGAAATCAGTCCGACAAGTCGTATTTGATTATTTATCTGATATGAATATAACTTATGATATTATTGAGCATCCTGCTGTTTATACGATAGAGGAAATGGACAATCTTTGCATTGATACTAATAACCAAGTAGTTAAGAATTTATTTGTGCGAGATGATAAAAAGAAAAGATATTTTCTTATAGCTGTACAAAAAGATAAACGAGTTAATTTAAAGGAATTAAAGGTAAAGTTGAATAGTAGACCTCTCAGCTTTGCATCTGAAAGTGCATTATATGAGATTTTAGGATTGAACAAAGGTGCTGTTACTCCTTTTGGTATATTAAATGATACAAATTGCAAGGTTGAAGTTGTATTAGATAACGATGTTCGGTATTTTCATCATATTGGTATTCATCCTAACGACAATACAGCAACAGTTTGGATAAAGCCTGAAGATTTGGAAGTGGTAATAAGAAAGCATGGGAATGCATTTTCATATGTGGAAATCTAAGAGTAATTGATAGATTATGAGCAACACATCTTTTGTGATGCAAAAGCATCTCGTAAAATGAGTATTATTCTTGGTAAATTAATTATAAAGTTAAGTCACATTATTCTTATAGTACGTAGCAATGTAGAAAATCTTAAAGAAATACAATTGTAAAATGGGGATTAACAAAACTTGGAGGTATGGATATGAAATTTAAACTGGCATTATTAGCTGTTAAGAATGTTAATGTTTCTAAACAATTCTATCAAGAACTTTTTAATCAGAAAGTGGTTCTTGATTTAGGAAGAAATGTAACGTTCAGCGGTGGATTTGCAATACAAGAGGATTTTGCATGGCTTACAGATTTACCAGTTAGCTCTGTCGTAGAAAAGTCAAATAATATGGAATTGTATTTTGAAGTAGATGATTTTGATGCATTTATACAAAGGTTGGAGAGCTAT
>JAOARP010000001.1 GCA_025210525.1 Marinisporobacter sp. | reverse complement strand
TGCTACGATGACTACATTTTCATAAGTTCCTGCCTTTACAAGAGATGCTGCTTGAATAAGAGCATGAGTTGGTGCTGCACAGAATCCTCTTGTATCTGAACCTGTTGCATTAACAGCTCCTGAACACTCTGCTATAGCTTTCGCAAAGTTTCCACCGCCTCTTTGGTTCATATCTCCACAAGCTTCTTCTGAACACTCAATAACATAATCAATATCTGCTACATCTAAATTATTTTTATCTACAAGATGCTTAAAGGCTAAAACTCCTGAAGCTTTTACTACTAGGTTTTCAAAAAGAATATGGGAAGTTAAGTTTACATCCACATCATGAGCTCTTTTTACACAACCTACTAATTTTCCTTCATGATAAAGGGCTTCTGCATGCTGCTCATTGATAAATTTCTCAATTTCAGCTAGTTCTTCTCCCTCTTTTAGCTTTTCTACCTCTTCTTTAAACAATGGATGATTCTCTATTTTTTCTTTTAATATTTGTGTAAATCCTTTTTCAATCTTTACAAGATCAAATGCATCTACAATCTTTATAAGAGCGATGAACTCATCTTGTGGCATAATTTCTCCGAATTTTCCAAAACGGTCTTTACTCTTAGCCTCTTGACTGCACCAAGGTAAATTGTATTCTCTTAAGTCTTCTGGATGCATATTTCCTATGTATACTTGGTTTGGCGCATAATTTAGAACTTCTTCATAGCTTCTAATATGCTCTGGTAGCTTTTTAAGATATTCTGAATCAGGGTTTGTAATTCTTTCTGTGGTTTGGGTTGTTCCATTATGGATAATCATATCCGGTGTATACACTAATGCATATCCTGCACCTTTTATTACTGGATAACTCATTTTTCCACCTCCATATAATTTCAAAAAAATTTTGCCGCAAGTTTTATGCAGCTCGCAGCTACAGACTATTCAATCATCTATCTTAGTATATTACAAATATAAATATCTTTCATACATATAGAAAATATTTATGATGATTGTTCTTTTATTAAAAGTTTTAATAAACATGTATAAATCTATAAAACCATTATATAATTTTAATAAATGGGTGATTTCCACCACCCATTTATAGTCAAGCAGCTGCCAGCTGCCTGAAACAGCTGGCAAAGATTTAATCTTCAAAAACAGTTTGTTCTTCTACTTCTGTTTCTAATGCTTTTAATGCTTTTTCAACTAATTTTCTTCTTATTTTTTTCTCTTCCTCTGGATCCAATGATGGATTTCCTAGAGGATGAGGAATAGCAATTGTAGGTACGATTCTATTTGCTCCAACTGTTAATGAGATAGGAACAACCGTACACATATGAACAACTGGAATTCCAGTTCTTTCAATTTCTTTTACCATCGTTGCACCGCAACGTGTACAAGTACCTCAGGTTGATGTTAGAATAACTGCATCTACACCATCTGCTACTAATTCTTGTGCATACTCAGCTGCAAACTTTTTAGAATTACCAACAGATGTTCCATTTCCTGTAGTAGTATAGAAATATCTGTGAAGTTCTCCGATTCTTCCTTCTTTTTCTAAATCTCTTAAGACATCAACAGGTAATACTCTATCTGAATCTTCATTAGCATAAACAGGGTCATAGCCACCATGTGCTGTTTCATGAGTTTCAGCTGTTAAATCACTAAAATCAGCAATATCATATTTACCATATTTTGATGCACTTGACGATTCAATATGATCTGGATTTCCTTTTGGTACAATACCACCAGAAGTAACAATAGCTACTTTTGCTTTTGATATATCTGGGATAGCTTTACCCGGCGTCACATTATCAAAGTCTGGCATTGGATATTCTGTAACAAATTCCTCGCCCTTTAACTTCTTAACCAGCATATCAACAGCTCTCTTTGATCCTCTTTCTTCTCTGAAAATATTCTTTCTTACTCCTCTTGGGATATATCCCTCTACACTAGGAGCCCCAATTTCTTCACCTTTTCCAATCTTTAGAGCAAATTTCGCTAAAGCTGGAATAGCTTTTCTCATCGTAGCAGCTGAGTTTCCTGTCTCGATAATATAAAGATCTTTTTTAAACATATCTGATCCAGGATTTTCCGGATACATAGCTGTTACAACTGGAATATCAAAAGCTTCTTTTACAGCTTTACTAATAGCTCCACAAGCTACACCATATCTACCTGCATTAAAAGCTGGACCTGCAATGAACAAGTCAGGATTATACTCTTTCACCATATCTATAATAACAGCTTTTGCTTCTTCAATATTTTCATTGAAATAGGAATCTCCACAAATGACCGTAGCAACAATCTCAGCTTCATCCTTAAAAGCTCCTTTTAATGCCATTCCTGGTCCTACTACGCCTTCTCTCACTTCCGGCTTTATATCTGCTTTTTCTTCTCCACCAATACCTGCGAAGAATTGGTTTATATAATGAACAACTCTAATCTTGCTCATGTTTTCCCCCCTCTCGTATTTTTAACGGGAAATTTTTTTAATATTTACAGAATTGTTCTCTCATTGAACTCATCTCTTCAATGACCTCATCAACTTCTAATACCATTTCCATCATGCCAACTTGGTCTTCATATACTTCTTCATTTACGGATTCTTTAATTTCTGGCTCTACAATATGATATACTCTGAGTCCTAACTGAACTCCTGCTAATGGACCTGCAAAAGTAGGGTCTCCATTTGTTACAGTTTCAGCAGCTAAGCCTGCAGCTTCCGCTTCTGCTGCTCCTAAAAGTACTAGCATATTTTCTGCTCCATACTTTTCTGTTAACGTTTTTACCCTGTTTTGATTTTCTAGGTCCATTGCTCCTGCAGCGGTTCAGACAAAGCATTCAGTAGAAGAGAATACTACTTCTGCACCTGTGTCTTTTAGACACTCTTCCATAGCAGGACCTGGTATACCATCTCTGTCACCAATGACGATGACTTTTTTACCATCTAAAATACTCATGGCTACCATCCTTTCTCTCATTTATTTTTTTGTTTTAAAGCCCTTTATATTAATATCCTGTAGCAGACATCTTATTGAAACCTAATTCATTTGTTGCTCCAGTGATTACTTGGATTTCAGCTTCAATACTTCCATCAGGTCTTAAACTTCCATCAAAGCCTCCAGCGATTCTATCTACATAATCAAGCATTCCAATTATTCTTTTCATTGGAGGAAGCACAATGACTTCATTTGCATTACCGCCAGTTACCACAGCATCAGCTTTTGGATCTGCATCTGCAAGAGATTGAGATGCACCATCACGACCTGCATATTCGTCAGTAACGATAACAGTTTTCACACCTTCATTTTCAATTTTCTTGCAATTCATAATAAGGTCTGTATCTGGATTACCAAAACCTTCTTGAGATACAAGGGCACCATCAAGTCCTAAGAACTTGCAAAGCTTTGCAGTCCAATTTGAAGATCTCTCCTTATCTGCAAGATATACGTTTTCATTTGTAATGATTACTCCTACAAAGTTAATATCTTTTCCATGTCTTTCATATAAATCATGAATGATTGGATTATTTAAATGATGATAAGTTGTATTTTTATCACAAGCTGATACGCAGTTACCGCTAAGAATTGCTCCATCCATTACTTCTGTTGGATAAAGAATTGTAGGTACTATTTTCTTT
Organism: Marinisporobacter sp.; assembly: GCA_025210525.1. Taxonomy (GTDB): domain Bacteria; phylum Bacillota; class Clostridia; order Peptostreptococcales; family Thermotaleaceae; genus Crassaminicella. The sequence goes on along the minus strand of JAOARP010000001.1, from coordinate 53,872 downwards.
GCATCTACACCATACACATAAGTATCATGAAGTAGCCCTTGTGTTTGAAGCATATAAACATAACCAACCTTTGGTAGATCTGGATACTCAGCAACACTCTCAAATAATGGCTTTGTCTCATAAACTTCTACTTCATCAGGAGTAATTTCTTTTCCTGCTTCACCAATGAAACTAGCTACTTTTAATCCTGCCATTCTTACAGCAGCTTCATATTCATGTTGTTTCAAATCGTCTATTGGTTCAATAACCAAACAAACATTATTTAATTTTGAAAACGGAGTATACTCAGCTCCAGGACCACTCATATCAATAATACCTTCCTGGAAACCTACGATTTTACCGCAAGTAACCACTGCGGCTCCTTTTAATACATGTGTGCGACCTGATCCTACAGTAGTAACTTTATTGATTACTCCAGGGAATATACCACCTTGTCCATCAACTTTTACTCTTGGTTCAATAACATCCTTTACAGGAGTTATTCTGGTTTCTTCACCTGGTTTCGCAAGTTCTACCTGCACGCTCTTAATGTGATCATCTTCCTTTATCATACTAATGATCTCTTCTTTGTTTACATATAATATTCCATTTTCTACTTTGGTTGTGTCCCCAAATTGAACATCTGTAATATTAATTTTTCCTAATTCTAAGCGCACATGATTCACCTCCCTTTTTATTTTAACCCACATCTAGTAGGTTATACCTACTAGTGTGAATTATAACCTATCCTACATGTTTTTGAAGCATGGCAAGAATATTGCCTTTTGTTGCATCATCCTTTGTTACTTCATCAATCTTTTCACCATCTTTATATAATAACAATGTTGGAAGACCTAATACTCTTTGAGATATAGCAAGTCTTCTAGCTTTTGTTGTGTTTAATTTTGCAAATTTTACTTTTCCTTCATATTGAGCTGCAAGTTCTTCCACATCTGGCATTAAAGCTTTGCATGGCTCACAACCATCACTCCAAAAATCTACAAGAACAAATCCTGATGATTCCAAAACTTCTTCTTGAAAAGTTTTTTTATCAAGTGCTAACATATAAATTCCTCCCTTATTCTTCAAAATTATTTTCAATATATTTTTCTGCTGTAACAGCTGCAATTGCACCATCAGCTGTAGCAGTTACTACCTGTCTTAAGGATTTTACTCTAATATCTCCAGCAGCAAATACACCTGCTACATTTGTCTTCATATCAGCATCTGTAATAACATAGCCGCTTTCATTTAATTCTATTTTTTCTTTAAAAACATCACTTTGAGGTTTATATCCTACAAATGGGAAAATTCCAAAAGTTCCATCATCTTCATCTGCATGATACTCGTTTGTTTCTTCTGTTTTCTTGTTTTTAAATATAACCGACTCTACAATGCCATCTCCTTTTATTTCTTCAACTACCGTATCCCACATGAAATTCATCTTTTCATTTTTAAATGCTTTATCTTGAATAGATTTTGCAGCTCTTAATTCATCTCTTCTATGTACAATCGTAACTTTCCTTGCAAACTTTGTTAAATACATGGCTTCTTCTACTGCTGAATCGCCTCCACCTATTACAAACACTTCTAAATCTGTGAAAAAGTCTGCATCACAAGTTGCACAATAAGATACACCTTTTCCTGTCAATTCTCTTTCTCCAGGACATCCAATAGGTCTTGGTGTAGCGCCATTCGCTATAATAACTGCTTTCGCCTTATACTCTTCTTTTTCTCCCTTTATGACTTTTATTTTTTCTGTAAAATCAACATCTATTACAGTATCTTTTTTTCTCTCTGCTCCAAATTCTTCTGTTTGTTCTACCATCCTTGCAATAAGACTTGGTCCTGTGGCATTTTGAATAGAGCCAGGATAATTTGCTACTTCATTTGTGGTAACAATTTGTCCTCCAGTTTTGTCTCTTTCTAAAATCAATGTTTTCATTTTTGCTCTTGCTGCATATAGCCCTGCTGCTAAACCTGCAGGTCCTGCACCTATAATGACTATATCATATACATTTTTCATTCTTTTGCCTCCTTCTTCATGATTTTAAATAATCAATGAAATTGATCCATGCTTTCTAATGCACCTTTTATCAAACAATAATCAATAACTTTAAAATCCTCCAATATTTTTTCTGACCAAAGAGGAGTTTTTTTTCCACTGATAAACTTTTCTGCTGTTTTAATACTTCCTTCAATAATTTCAAGTGATTCTATGTGAAGCCGACCCATTTCTTTTGTAACAATAGTAGACTTAAAAGGAGTCTCATTAGGTTTGACACTTCCCGAAAGAGGATGGGTCATCAATTTGTGCCCCTCATGAATCTTATCTCTAGTGATAGCAAGAATGTCTAAGTATGTATACTCTTCTGAATAAATTATGTCCATCTTTTCTTTATTTTCTTCATAAACTTTCGAATTATTTGTGATTAATATTTTTTTCATCCCATATTCACTCCCATTTCCCTTTTAGGAAAACGTTTCCCAAGAATTTTATAAAAATAGAGGCGCATGTCAAACTTACGTTTGCCATACGCCTCTGTCTTGAACCTGAGAGTTTCTTCTAATCAATAGAATTGCTCCTTCGGTGCTTTTTAAAAGCTTTCCAGAGTTCTGTCCAAATACGGTCCTTTTGCCTGAGAATTTCACAAAAAGATAGGCATTACCCTTTTGCTTGTCCCTTCGGCGATCCACATAGGATTCTCTTCCGCATTTTTCAACCAGATCATTCATAATTTCTATGCAGTTTTAATAATCATTTGAATTGTCTATACATTTATTATAGTATAAAAAGTCCGTCTTTACAATGATTTTTTGACAATTTATTATCATTTATTTTATTTGAATTATTCTCCTCTCATATATAGAATTGCCAATACCCCTGGTCCTGTATACGTTCCTATGGTACAACCTATTTCTGTAATAATTATTTTCTTTGGTTCAAAACTATTGATTATTTCTTCTTTTAGCTTTTCTATACCTTTTGTATTTCCTCCATGAGCTATACAAATATATTCAGACCCCTTCTTTAATCCTTTCTCTTTTGCAATTTGAATCATCTTAGGAATGATTTTTTTACTTCCCCTTACTTTATCTAAAAGTTCTACCTTCCCATCCTTTATAGTCAAAATAGGCTTCACATTTAATATTTTTCCAATAGTAGCCTTAGTAGCACTAAGTCTTCCTCCTTTTTTAAGATAATCAAGAGTTTCTACAGAAAAAATATGTTCCGCTCTCTCTTTCATATCTTGTACTCTCTCTATAATTTTCTCTTTAGTACTTCCTTCTTTCGCCATCTTCGCCGCTTCTACTACAATCATTCCACAAGTATATGAAAGTGCTAGTGTATCAATTACCGTTATATCATCAGATTCTAATTCTTTCTTTGCCATCAAAGCTGATTGATGAGTTCCACTTACTCCTGAAGATCCATTAATAATCATTATTTGATAGCCTTTTCTTAGAATATTTTCTATTTCTCGTATAAACATGCTTGGAGTGATTTGAGAAGTACTAGGCAGTTCATAATCTCCTTTTAATTTATCAAAAAATTCTTCTGTACTCAAATCTACCCTATCTCTAAATTCATTGTCTCCAAATCTTATTGTTAAAGGTAAAACAGTAATATCATATTCTTCTATAAATTTCCTTGGGATATCCGATAAGCTGGTTGTCATAATTTTTATAGGCTTCAATATATTCCCTCCTATCACGATAGATCTACCTTATCTATATTATTTTATTATCTATATATTATTTTTACAACTGTATTTTCTTTTTTTATATGCCCCCTAGAAGTTTGTTACTTGATTACATTATTCTAAAAAATTGCTACCTGTTTTTAGCAGTAAAATATAATAGAGGATTTCTCTATAAATGAAGAAATCCTCTATTATATACTTATATTAAAATTTACCAGCCGCATCCATTACTGAGAAAGCAATCTTTGTAGCATGATCTCCTATCCTTTCAAGATTACTAATAATATCTAAAAAGATTATTCCTGAACCTGCTGAACATTGTTGTTTATTTAATCTTGAGATATGACTAGTTCTAAGAGATTTTTCCATATGATCAATTTCGCCTTCTCTTTCTACAACTCGTCTTGCAATATTTACATCTCCTGTTTTCAATGCAAGTATTGCTTGATCATAAGATTTCATTACACGATCATGCATCAATTTTAATTCTTTTATAGCCCCTTCACTAAATACTAGTTTCCGTTCTGATGCAAAAACAGCTAATTCAGCTAAATTATCTGCATGGTCCCCTACTCTCTCAATATCATTAATTGTATTGAAAAATTCATCAACAACTTCATGTTGCTTACCTGATAATGATGTATTTGATAACTTAACTAAGTATTCTGCAATTTCACGCTCCATGGTATTGATGATCTTTTCCATTTGAAAGGTTTCATTTGCTATTTTCTCACTTTTTTCAAAAAATGCTTCCATAGATGTTCTGTAACTATCTAAAACTAAATTTCCCATATTAAGGATTTCTTTCATAACCTGTCCAATAGCAATAGATGGGGTTTCTAACATCCTATCATCAAGATATTTAACTCCTCGTCTCTCTCTTTTTTCAGAATCATTTACAGGAAGAACTTTATTAGCAAGTCTTACTAATATTGGTGCAAATGGTAACAATATCAGTGTATTCCCTATATTAAATAAAGTATGAGCATTTGCTAATTGTCTTGCTGCACTCTCCGGCGAAAAATGTTTAACAATTTTAATTGTAATATCCTTAAAGCATATAAGGAATAACAAAGTTCCTACTATATTAAAAGTAAAATGAATAAAGGCAGCCCTTTTTGCTGTTCTATTTGCACCAATACTTGAAAGCATTGCCGTTACACAAGTTCCTATATTGGTTCCAAATATAATAGGTAACGATGCTTCTATAGGTAATAATCCTTCACTAGCAAGGGCAATTAAAATTCCTGTAGTTGCACTACTACTCTGTACTGCTGCTGTTATAAAAAATCCTGTGAAAATTGCCATTAATGAATCTGTAAAAGTTGGTTTCCCAAAACTAATCAACATTTCTCTAAAACCTTCATATTCACGAAGCGGTTTTACAGCATCTTTCATAAAATCCATACCAATAAATAAAATACCAAAACCTATAAAAATTTCTGCCACATTTTTTGTCTTTTTATTATTACTAAAAAGCCAAACACCAACCCCTATGCCTACCACTACTGGAGCAATATGACTTAATTTCAACGAGGCAATTTGAGCAGTTACAGTAGTTCCAATATTTGCTCCCATAATTACCCCTGTAGCCTGAGTCAAAGTCATAATACCTGCATTTACAAATCCTACAACCATAACTGTAGTAGCACTACTACTTTGTATAACCATTGTCACCACAGCTCCAACAGTTACTGCCATAAGTCTATGATTTGTAAGTACCTCGATAATTTTTTTCATTTTATCTCCAGCGGACTTTTCTAAGCCATCACCCATAATGGTCATTCCATAGAGAAATAATCCGAGTCCTCCAATTAGTCCAAAGAAAATTTCCATTTATGCCCCTCCTATAAAATTATGTAATAAATGCATACCTTTTATATAATACACTATTTTTCATTATTTTTGTTAACTTTATTTAAATTTATCGAATGGTGTTAAATTTTTTAAAATTTCATCTAAATTTGTCAAAAAAAAAGAGCATACGCTCTCTATACCAAATTTACAAATCCCATTTGTCTTAAAGCTTCATATAATATAATATTTACAGAATTCGATAAATTCAAAGATCTTGCTCGCTCATTTTTAACCATAGGAATTCTTATACAACTCTCTTGGTATTCATTATGTATTCTTTTTGGCAAACCAGCTGTTTCCTTTCCAAATACAATAAAACATTCATCTTCATATTTCACATCTGCGTAAAAATGCTTTCCTTTTGTTGTTCCAAAGAAAAATTTAGCATCTTTATATTGATCAAACAATTCATCAATATTTTCATACACATGTACATCCAATAAATCCCAATAGTCCAATCCCGCTCTCTTTAAATGTTTGTCATCAATAGAAAAGCCTAGGGGTTTTATCAAATGTAATCTGCTTCCTGTAGCCGCACAAGTTCTCGCAATATTCCCTGTATTTGGCGGTATTTCTGGTTCAAACAATACTATATTTATAGCCATAACATCTACTCCTTTATTGCAATATCTAATTCAATTATACCATAATCTGTATTCAATGGAACAGTAATTGTTTGTTTAGAGCTAGTAGATACAGATAACTTTTCTCCGATCAAAAGAGTAGGGGGGGTAATATCTATTGTAATTCCCTTATTATAAATAAGTGTGGCTGCATTCCCTAAAACCATATTTCCAAGCTCTGAAATAGCACTTTTTGCAATATCATCTAAAGCTGCAATCTCCATGCCGCCCATCATATTCGAAACAATTTTTTTGGCCACCTCTTCCTGCATTCCTAAAATAGCCTGTCCTTTCAATTCACCCGTTAGTCCTATGAAAATCATTACCTCTGAGCCATCAAAAGAGCCTTCTCTCGTAAATATCTTTCCCATCTCACAAGGCATATTGGCCATTTGATGTAAAATATCTTTGCTGGCTTTTATAAAAGGATTAATCAGTTCTACGTTCATTGTATACACTCCTTTCTTAACCTAAAATAGTTCTATAGTTCTATTATTATTGTGATTATTATATCATACTTATATGAATTTTATATTAATTTCCATACAATTTTCTCGAAATTTAGATAATTTCTTCCATTTTTCCCTCCTATTGATTTCCATGTATATTTTTTATTTTATTCTTATCTAATATAATTTCTTGTTGAAAAGCTGCTTTGCTAAATACTCTTTCTGCTTCTTCAAGAGAAATCCCCTTCAAATCCATCTTTTCAGGTTCTGCAACCCCTATTCCTTCTCTATAAAGCTGATAAAGATAACTCACTCCTTGAGGTAAAAATCCTAACAACCTAGCTCCTATTGTATCTGTGGCAATAGGATCTGTACCAGCAATAATCACTCCTGGTGTATCTACAGCCTTCCCCTCAGAAGGACCTGTTCCTATCATAGATTTATCCACACTTATAATAGCTAAATCTATAGGTATTTTTTTTACCATTGCTACAATAAACCCATGTAAATCTTCATGAATCCCTAATTTCTTTTTAGGAAAGCCATGAATTTCTGCTGGAGGCCATGCTAATGCAATATTTTTAATTCCAGCACTCATAGTCGCTTCTTCATGTTGTTTTAATTGAGTAAATGAAATAAGCACATCTACTTCATTAATTAGTTCATTGATTTTCGTACTCTTTAATTGATCATGCTCTAACTGGAGTTCTATATAAGGCCCATAATTTAAATCTATAAATTCTACATTCTCTTCCTCTATAACCTTATCATATCCTACAGTAGTTAATACTTTAGTAGTAGAGTCTCCACCAGAGCCTGTAGCAATAACTATTCTTTTAGGCTTAAATCTTTTTATATATTGTATAAGAGCCCTTAGTGTATTAGGTCCTACTACAGTTCCTGTATATGGAGGCTTTGATTTCACCCAATTAGGAGTAATTACCACTACATCCTCTTTTTTTATCATTTCACTTATAGGTAATAAATCTAATGCTTTTACAACAGAATCTTCTTCCTTTTTATCCTTCATGATACTAACAATCGGTTTTTTTACTCTTCTATCTTTTCTCATAGGATCACCTCAGAATTCAAATTTTTCATCCATAGTATGAGAAAAATATTTTATTTTTATACATTTTTTGGAAATGTTACGTTTTTTATATCCTTTTTTCCAAGATCAGATTCATGACAAATGACTTTCTTTATACAAAAGAAGAAATCCTTCTGAAAAGGATTTCCTCTTTTATCGATTATCTCTTTTTTTAATAATTACATATCCTTCACTGCACTTCCTTTTTTCCTTAACCTTACTTGAGGTTCCCTTGGAAGTCCAAATAGTGGTACAAATCGGTCCCATCCTGTAATCGTAAGAATCAACATAGACCCTACTGCTATAAACGCCATAAAATTCATTCTAATAATGTCTGTTGGTACAAAATCATGAAGAGGATATACAGCTTTTGCAATAGCAACATAGAATAATACAAAACAATGCCATGGTATTAATTGTGAACCATATACCCCAAAAGCATCTGCAAAGGTTGCATTTCTAAGTCTTAACTTATACATATCTTCTTCAGTTGCTTCAACATTTTCATCAGTAATATTTTTAATAATAGGACTAATGGTAACGATTTCCGCTGTTTCATCCCCAAAAGCTGCATTACCAAATAAGCAAAGTAGCCCATTAAAAGTCATTAACTGCCTTACATTTCTAGACATACTTACAAATGCTTTAGATATAGGTTCGAAAGCATGCATACTATTCATAATTCCACCAAAGGAAGCTACCCACATCATCATTACAATAGACCATTCACCTGCATCACCAAATCCAGTCATAATTTGATCATTTAAAAATGCATTAAGACTTGTAACTGTTCCTGCTCCAAAGCCCAATATTAATGCAGATAAAATCCCTGCACCTAGACAAATCATCGTTTGTAATCCTTTAATAGCCATTCCAATAACAATAATTAATGGAATAATCATATACATAGGTACTCCACTTTTAACTTGTTCCAGTAAAGTTACGGCAGACGCCCTCTCCTGAGCTAAAGCATCCCATGCTGTTTGTGGAATTGCATTAATAGCTTCAGTGGCATTTCCAACTGTACTTGGAAGCCCCATAGATACACCAACAAAATAAATAACAATTGCTGTAGCTAAAGCACATAATCCTGACCAAACTCCTTGATGCCTAATTCTATGAATGATTTCAACTTTTTGCAGTCCTGAACTAAGTACTGTAGTATCTGATATAAGACCAATATTATCTCCAAAGCAAGCTCCACCAGCAATAGAGCAAACTGTTAATATAATATCTCCCCCAACAATATGATTTAACCATAAAAATACAGGCGCACAAGCTGCAAAAGTCCCCCAAGATGTTCCTGTTGCAATAGATAATATACAAGTTACTAAAAACCCTACTACAGCAACACTTTTAGCTGTAACACCCATTTTTAATGCTGCAATGATAATAGAAGCACCAACACCCGTAGCCATAAAAGCTTCTGCTAAACCATAAGCAAACATTAATATAAAAAATACAATAACAATTTCTCTAACATTATCTAAAGCAAACTCCATAATCTGTTTGAACTTATACTTTTCTGTAGCCATTGCAACAATTGCAGCAACAATCGTTGCAATAGGTGCTGCCAATAACACATCAAGCCCCGATATCATAAGTCCCGCAAGTACAAAAATCGGTGAAATTTTTAAAAGTCCCATAAAACACCCTCCTGTTTTTTAATAGCTTTCATTATGATACTACTAATAAAATCCTCTATCCTCCTCTCTTTAATCCAAATAAATAGTCTTCATCTGTTGTACAAGCAGCAACCACCTCCTGCTTCTTTTTTATTTATATTCTAAATTTATAAAATTATCAGAAAATTTCTGGCAAAAAAAATTATTTTTCCCTTAGCTATCTATCTTATACATAACCAATTCCTTATATCCAGAAACCACCTTTATATATCCACCTAATTCTTGATCTAGCAAATCCTCCCCTGTATCTACAAGAAATGGTCTTCCTCCTAATGATCGAAGTTTTTGATTTGTAGCAACAACAATAATATTTTTCTTCCCTACCTGCCTTATAACGTTCGGACTTATTTGCTGATTTCCTCGTCCAAATAAATACCCTTGCCCCCCAATAGGTGTTATAATAAGCTTTGCCTTTTTATCACATATCTCTTTTAATAATTCTTTTTCTGTGAGATCCTTTTTTATTAATTTCTTATTGTATACTAAATCCACTCCTAAAAGAGTATATGGAATTTCTAAAAGCTCCATAATCGGTCGTGTTGTAGATCCTGGTCCTACAACGTAATATACATCATCCTCCATATGATCAACAATATCATAGGCTATAACTTTTTGTGAAGCTTGATCACTCAAAACACTTCCTGATTTTTTCCCCTGTAAAAATCTTCTTTCAAAAGGTATTTTTAAATACCCATACAATCTTGTCTTTACAATTCCACGTCTAAAAGCCTCTTCATCAATATCCATCACTTCTACTTCCTGTACTTTCCCTATATTGTCTTCTAGATATAAATAGGCTAGATCTCCAGCTTTTTTAGGACTACTAGCATATACTGCTGAATGAATTTTCACACCTGCTGGAATCCCTACAACCGTTATTTCATCTCCTATTGCTTTATAGATATCTCTGGCTGTTCCATCTCCCCCTGCAAATAAAATAAGATCTACCTCTTCTTCCAATAATTTTCTCGCAGCAATAATAGTATCTTGCTGATTTGTATTTCTATTTTTAGTATCTAAAACGACCCTTGTATTAAAACCACATTTTTTCGCTTCATTTTCTCCCATATCTCCAGAACAAGTGACAATTTCCATTTTTTCTCTTAAGTCACTTAAAACATTAAGACTCATGATAGCACGATTAGGAGCTTGGGGAAGGGCCCCAAGCTTTATGGCCTGATTTATTACGCCATCGGTGCCCTTCAATCCAACTCTGCCCCCCATTCCAGCAATGGGATTAATAATTAGTCCTAGCTTTTTCAAGTTATCCCATCCTTTTTAGAGAATTTATTCAACAGTAGATTTCTTTAAATAACTTCTCCAAGTAATTGCCCACTCCATAGGATCATCCATACCAGATTCATCTACTCTATGGCACGAACTAGAATATGGCGCATTCTTGAATTTTTCTGGTGTTTTATAAGCTTCTTCAAAAATATGTTCTAAAGTTCCTATATATTCATCTAAGTCTTCTTTTGAAGGTGTTTCAGTAGGCTCTAGTGTCATTGGCTCTGGAACATAGTATGGATGATGACTGCACCAATAGTGCATCCCAAAATCCATCATTCTTCTTTGTACATCTTCTGTTTTAACGCCTGTATCTTCTGTCAATTTTTCTAGTGTATACCTTACCTGTTCTATACGTTGTCTTCCTTTAATATATGGTGCATCTACGCAATCTAATGCCATCAATTTTTTAAATAAATAGTTGTTATTTAACACGGCTATTTTAGCAGCTTCATATAAACCCTCAGCTCCTAAATTCATAATCCATGCATAAGTCTTCATAACAACTGGTGCAACCCCATTAAAGGATCTAACTTTTCTTAATGCATATGGATTGTTTGTAAGATTATAATTTAAGAAATATTTTTCTCCATCAAAATCAACAAGGGGTGCTGGCATAAATTTCTCTAATTCTTTTATCACACCCATAGCTCCTGTAGCAGGCCCCCCGCATCCATGAGGTGTTGAGAATGTTTTATGTAAATTAAAATGACACATATCAAATCCGGCTTCCCTTGCTCTTGTTACACCTAATAGGCCATTTGCATTCGCTTGGTCATAACAGCAAAGACCACCCTTTTCATGTACAAGGCGTGTAAACTCTTGTACCCTTTTATTATATACTCCAGTATCTTCTGGATTTGCAACAATAAAGGCTGCTGTTCTATCAGAAACTGCTTCTTTGAAAGCTTCCAAGTCTGGATACCCTTCCTCATCTGGATGGATATAAATAATTTTATATCCCATTAATGCGGGTGCTGCTGCATCTGATGGATGAGAATAAATAGTAGTAATAATTTCGTCCTTTTGATCCTCATTTCCATTTGCCTTATGGTAAGCTCTTACTACAGCGGCCATTGCCATAATCGCTTGACTTCCACCACCTGGCTGGAATGTAAAACGGTCCATTCCTGAAATTTCTCTCATACAAAGTTCCGTTTTGTACATGATTTCTAAAATACCTTGCACCGTGCTTTCATGTTGGAGAGGATGTACTTCTGTGATCTCTGGCATTTTCCCTAATTGTTCATTTACTTTTGGACTATACTTTACAGTACAAGTTCCTTGGCCAATTTCGACATTCACATCTGCACCTAATGTCATTTGAGACAAACGCATATAGTGTCTTAATACCCTTGGTTGAGATATTTCTGGCAATTTAGGAGGCTCCTCTCTAAGCATTCCCTTTGGAATTTTAGATATCCCATCTCCAACTAGAGCTGCAACTTCTTCTTCAGCTTGAGGCACTAACACACCTCTTTCTCCCTTTTTGCTCAATTCAAATATAATTGGCTCATCCCATTTCGCTTGATGAAAGTTTCTTACTTTGTAATTTCTATTGATTCTCTTCATGATTATCCTTCCTTTCTATTTCCAAAATGATATCTTATGCCTTCACACATTCTTCAATAGCTACTACTAATCGATCAATATCCTCTTTCATATGAATCTCTGTTACGCAATACAAAGCACTTTCTCCTAGCTCAGGAAACTCTTTAGATAAATCTTTACCACCAAATATATTTCTTTCTCTTAACATTCTATTTATTTCTTTTACAGTTTTTGTAGTTCCATCAAAATTCACTACAAACTCTTTGAAGTTTACCCCATTAAATAAAGAACCTTTTACTCCTTTTATTTCATTCAATTTCTTTATGGCGTATTGAGATTTTTGCATAATTGCTTGCCCTAATTCAAACATACCATTAGGTCCCATAGTTGCTAGATAAACTCCTGCTGTAATTCCCCAAAGAGCTGTTTGTGTTCCAACGTATTCCTTTCCTTCATGCCTATGGTGTCCAAAAGAAGTTCTATCATAGGCTACATCTCCAAAACCATACTCCCCTTCTACACTAGTTGGAGCAATTCCAAATAAACGGGATGGAAATTCCATAACAAACTTTTCTTCATCACGAGTAGCCATAAAACCAGATTGACCGCCACCGTAATTCATATGCATTCCTAATGGCTGCAAATCTCCACTAATAATATCTGCGCCATATTGACTCGGAGGTGTCAATACCCCTAATGAACTTGGGTCTACCCCTACAACACTAAGAGCACCAGCATCATGTGCAATATCAGAAATTTCTTGTCCATGCTCTTCAATAAATCCCAAGAAGGAAGGATTTTCAAAAAATACGGCTGCTGTCTTTTCGGAAATCTTTTTCTTTAAATCATCAAGATCCAATTGACCCGTTCCTTGGTCATAATCTACTTTAATAAGGATCAAATCTGGTTCACAATAATTCTTTATGATTAAGAATTTCTCTTCATCCATTGCTTTTGGCACCAATATTTCATTTCTTCCTGTAATTCTTCCAGCCATTCTAATAGCCGTAGCTGCTGCTTGTGCCCCATCCATTGTTGGAACATTTACTACATCCATATCTACAAGTTCTGCAACTAAGCTTTGGTATTCAAATAAAGACTGAAATCTTCCAAAGTCATTGTATGGTTCTCCACCATAAGCCGTCAAAAACTCTCCTCTTGAATTGATTTCATCACATATAGCTGGCACATAATGTTGCCAACAACCAGCTCCTAAGAAGTTAATGTTATCATTACAAGTTTTATTTTTTTTAAGCAATCCTTCTACATGTCTTTTTAGGGCATATTCAGATTTAAAAGGTTTTGGAAAATTCATATTCTCTTTCAATTTAATTTCTTCTGGAATTTCTGCATGAAGCTCTTCAAGACTATTTAGTCCTATTTCCTTTAACATTTCTTGTTGTACTTCTAAAACCGAATTTGGAATATATGGGTGTGATTTAAATCCTTGTATACTCATTTATTTTCCCTCCTAGATAAATTCTTTATTTTTACAGTTTTTAAAATTGAAATATCTCTATTCCTATGAACCACACTACATTAAAGATTAACTATGCAATCCCCCCACCATCAACTACCACTGCACTACCTGTAATCCAGCTTGAAAGATCACTTGCTAAAAACAGCACTGCTTTTGCAATATCTTCTGTAGTTCCAAGTCTTCCAAGAGGTCTGTCTTTCCCACAATCAACAAGATATTCCTCCTGTGATTTCTCATCTACTACTATCCCTGTTTGACGACCTTCATCTCTAAGCATTGCTGTATCTGTATCTCCAGGATTAACACTATTTACTCGAATATTTTCCTTTCCATGATCAATTGCCATAGCACGAGTTAAATTAACAATACCACCCTTTACTGCACAATAAGCAGCTGCATCGTCTCCACCTTTTAATCCCCATCCAGAACCTGTGTTGATAATGCTCCCTCCACCACCTTCTGCCATAATTGGAATCACATGCTTTGACAATAAATATGTACCTTTTAATCCTACATCCAATACAAAATCCCATTCTTTTTCTTCTAGTCCTACAACAGTTTTTCTAACTGTAACCCCTGCATTATTAAATAAAATATCAATATGTCCAAACTTTTCTTTAATCTCATGAACAACTTCTTTTACATTTTCACTAGATGTAACATCACATTTTAAAAATTCAGCTATTCTTCCTTCTTTTCTAATACATTCAGCTTCTTTTTCTCCCTGTGGGTTTACATCAAGCATTGCTACTTTCGCTCCATAGGCTGATAAAAGTTGTGCTGTAGCCAATCCAATTCCCCCAGCTGCTCCTGAAACAACCGCTACCTTTCCTTCTAATGATAAAAAATCCTTTTTCTGTAACATACAAAACCCCTCCTTGTGTCTTTTTTATGCTTGGACTCTTAAAATTCTCCTTATAGTTTTTCACACCTTGTAGAAGATGCATATCTCATGCCAGTTTTCTACGTTTTGTGATTAACTTGTGTTATTTAACTATCTTCTCTTACAATAACCCTGTTTTTCCTGAATTTCATTTATTTAATCACCCTTGAATTTCATCTTTACGAGAAATGTCTTAATTGTAATTTAATGAATTTTTAGTTAATTCATCCCATTCACTTGCCATATATGACAAATATTGTGTCAAATAATTTGTCATATATTTCAAATTATTTTATAATAGAAATATACATATTTTCTATAATTAATAAAGGAGAGGTGTTTCCTATGATCTCACTTAAGGCGGTCAGTCCTAATCTTCAAAAAATCATTACAGGTCTATCCAATACCTTTCATATTGAAGTTGCTATATTTGACAGTCAATATCAGTTGATTTCCTGTACACCAAACTACTTAGAACAAAAGGGAAAAACTGTACATACTCCCTCTTTAGAAGAAGTTCTTTCCTTAGGAAATATATTGGTAAATAAACCTGGTCATATGAAATCATGTATCGGTTGTCGTTTTAAAGATCACTGCCCTGCAACAATAGAAATATTAAATTGCATCAAATTTCAAAATGAATCTATTGGTGTAGTAGCTTTAACTTCCTTTACCAAAGAAGGTCATGACAGACTTACAGAAAATGTAGACACTTATCTGAATATTTTAAAAGAGTTTTCAGACTTAGTAGCCATGATAGCTATACAAAACCATAAAAAAGATACATTGATTCATTTAAATAAAACCCTCCAGTTAGTTATGGATACATCCAAATCTAGCGTATTCGTCATAGACAAAGATGGCTTTATTACCTACTGTAATCATTCTGCTCTTAAACTATTTTCATTTTGTAATCTTCACACAAACTCATTATCTAATATTCTTCCTGAGGCAACTATAGAAGAAATTTTAGAAGGAAATACTATCAAAAAAAAATATATAAAAAGGGAAAAATTTGATATTTTTATCTCTTCCTCACCCATAAAAAATGATCATGAATTTATTGGCGCTGTAGTACGAATAGATGAACATCAAAATTTAAAGGAAAACAAGAAAAATAAAAAAGAAATAGAAGATAAATTTTCACTAGATCATATCAAAGGAAAAAGTAAAGCTATCTATACCCTGAAAAGTAAAGTACAAAAAATAGCAAAGAGTACTTCATCTGTTCTAATTACTGGCGAAACAGGTACTGGAAAAGAATTATTAGCAAAAGCTATCCATTATAATAGTCATCGGTCAGAATTTCCTCTTATTTCTATCAACTGCTCAAGTATTCCTGAAAGTCTTTTTGAAAGTGAATTGTTCGGTTATGAAGAAGGGGCTTTTACAGGAGCAAAAAAAGGTGGCAAGCCTGGTCGTATTGAATTAGCTCAAGGAGGTACCCTATTTTTAGATGAAATTGGAGAAATGCCTTTATTCATGCAATCAAAACTTTTAAGAGTTCTTCAAGAACGTACTATCGAAAGAGTAGGTGGTATTCGCTCCATTCCTGTTGATATACGAATTGTAGCTGCTACCAATCAAAACTTAGAAGAAATGGTCTCCAAAAAAGAATTTCGAGCAGATCTTTATTATCGATTGAATGTAATTCCTTTAAAATTACCTCCTCTTCGAGAAAGAAGGGAAGATATTGAAATTTTAGCTATGCACTTTCTAAAAAAATACAATTTAAAATTAGATAAACGACTCATTTACTTTTCTTCTGATTCCTTATCATCTTTTAAAGCATATAGTTGGCCTGGCAATGTACGAGAACTTGAAAACGCAGTAGAATATGCTGTAAATATGGAAGAGGAAAACATCGTCTCTCGTAATAATCTTCCAGAAAAATTTCTACACCTTGACTCTATACATAAAAATGATTTAGTTATGAGGAAAAAAGTCAAAAATATAGAAATAGAAACTATTCATGCAGCTTTAGATAAGCATGGATGGCATGTTAAAGGAAAAACTGCAGCAGCAAAAGAACTAGGTATAGGTCTTAGAACTTTATATAGGAAAATAAAAGCCCTTGAAGCTCCTGATAAATAAGTTTTTTTAGGAACGCCTTCCATTCAGATTATTTGAAATATTTTATCATTGATGTCAGTAAGTTATTTTTCACAAAACATATTGTATACATGATAAAAATGTGGTAGTATTATGCCATAGTCTTTTTCAGAAATACATTTGTATCTGTATAGCGTACAATTGAATTATAATAAAAGTAGGGGGTATTACAAGTGAAGCATATAAAAATAGGGGTATTAGGTCTAGGTAATATTGGTAAAGGTGTATGGAACATTATAGAAAACAATAGAAATAAAGTAGAAAACTATGTTGAAAGCAGTATAGAAATTAAAAAAATTTTAGTAAGAGACATCAACAAAAACAGAGATATTTCTGTGCCAAAGGAAATATTAACTACAAATCCAAAGGATATTATTCAAGATCCTGAAATTGATATCATCGTTGAAGTAGTAGGCGGAATTGATACAGCCTTTGAATATATAAAAGAATCCTTTGAAAATGGAAAGCATGTTGTTACAGCTAATAAAGCAGTCATTGCAACCCATGGAGATACACTGCATAAGCTCGCAAAGGAGCATGGAGTAATATTAAGATATGAAGCAAGTGTCGGTGGAGGAATTCCAATTATTAATACTTTAACAAAAAGTCTTTCTGCTAATCAATTTGATGAAATTGTAGGAATTATCAATGGAACAACAAACTATATCCTCACTCAAATGAGTGATTTTGGAATGGATTTTGATGAAGCTTTAAAATTAGCCCAAGAAAAAGGCTATGCAGAAGCAGATCCAACATCTGATATTGAAGGTGAAGATGTTGCTTTTAAACTATCCATATTAATCTCTGTAGCTTTTGGAATAAGAATTGAACCTAAAGATATTCCAAGAGAAGGAATTACTAGAATTTCGAAAAAAGATATAGAATATGCCTCTCAATTAGGCTACAAAATAAAATTATTCGCCACTGCTAAAAAAGAAGAAAATGATTTTGAATTTTATGTACATCCTACATTAATACCAATGAATCATCCATTAGCTTCTGTAAGTAATGAATTTAATGCTTTATTTATTCGGGGTAATGCTGTAGGAGAATTAATGCTTTATGGTAAAGGCGCAGGTTCTATGCCTACTGGAAGTGCTGTAGTAGGAGATATTTTAGAAGTTGGTAAACTGATGGAAACAAACTATAAATCTCCATCTAGTGATTCTTTTAAAGAATCCCATCTAAATATTATTGGTGAAGGTATTAGCCAATATTATATTCATACAGAAGTTGAAGATAAACCAGGAGTACTCGGTAAAATCTCATCCACATTCTCAAAATATGATATTAGTTTAGAATCTGTAGTACAAAGAGCTCGAGGAGAAGCTTCTGTTCCTCTTATCTTTATCACCCATGAAGTAAATCGTGTTCAATTAGATAAAGCTTTAGAAGAAATAAAAGAAAATGGCTTCGTTAATGAAATTGCAAGTATATTAAGAGTAGAAAACCTATAATAAAATGGCAACAGGATATCCTGTTGCCACTTTATTTATCTTTTAAATAGTCCATTCTAGCTTGAATCTTTTTTTCATATCCATTTTCTGTAGGATCATAATATTTCGTTCCTACTAAAGGGTCAGGTAAATATTGTTGTTTTACATAACTCTCTTTATAATTATGAGGATATAAATATACATGATCATTCTTCTTACTATGATTATTTTCCATTCTTCTAGCAGTCATATCCCTTATATGTGTAGGTATCCCACCGATATCTTTATTTTCAATGTCCCTTAAAGCCTGGTTAATTCCTACATAGCTTCTATTACTCTTAGGTGCTGTTGCTACATAAACAGCTGCTTGGGCAAGAATAATTCTTCCTTCAGGCATTCCAATAAATTGAACTGCTTGGGCAGCACTATTTGCAATAACTAATGCATTTGGATCAGCATTGCCTACATCCTCAGCAGCTGCAATAACAATTCTTCTAGCAATAAATACAGGGTCTTCTCCCCCGTAAATCATTCTAGCAAGATAATGAAGGGTTGCATCTGGGTCTGAGCCCCTCATGCTTTTAATAAATGCTGAAATCACATCATAATGAGCATCACGATTTTTATCATAATGAATATGTCTTTTCTGTAGACTTTCTTCTACAATCTCAAGGCTTATATGAATTTTTCCTTTTTGATTTTTTTCTGTAGTGAGAACTGCTAGTTCTAGGGCATTTAATACTTTTCTTGCATCTCCATTGGCAGCACTACATAAAAAATTCATTGCTTCCTCTTCTAAATCTACTAAAAACATGCCTAATCCATTTTCCATATCTGTTATAGCTCTATGGATAACCTTTTTCATAGCTTCTTCATCTAATGATTTTAATTCGAAGAGCATAGATCTTGAAATCAATGCTTTATTTACTTCAAAAAAAGGGTTTTCTGTTGTAGCGCCTATTAATGTAAGTGTCCCATTTTCAACATAAGGTAATAAACCATCTTGCTGTGCCTTATTAAACCGATGAATCTCATCTAGAAATAATATTGTTTTTTGATTATACATCCCTAAAGCATTTTCAGCTTGTTTTACTACTTCCTTTAAATCCTTTATTCCTGATGTAACAGCATTTAATTGAACAAAATTTGATTTTGTTGTATTCGCAATAATTCTAGCTAAACTAGTTTTTCCTGTGCCAGAAGGACCATAAAGAATGAGCGATGTAATTCGATCCGCCTTTATAGCTCTCCATAAGAGTTTTCCTTTTCCTAAAATATGTTCCTGCCCCACAAAATCCTCTAATCTTTGTGGCTTTAACCTTTCCGCTAAAGGAGCATCCTTTTTTATATTTTGTTCCCTCATCATATCAAATAAATCCATATTTTTCACCTTTTCCTTTGGAAATAACAATTCTATTACAGTTTACCATATCTCTTTATTATTCCAAAGAATTTAAATAAAAGGATTCCATTAAAACTCCTATACTAATTCCAACTGTATAACAAACTAAATCACTCCATAAAAATCCAAAGCCTAATATAAGCCCTCCTATAGTTGTTTCTCTAATAGCGTCAATCCAAGGTGTATGATACAATTGGGTGATTTCTATAAAATAGCAAAATAATAATGAGGAAATTCCTATAGCCTTAGTTGATTTATTGTTTAACATTCCTCCTACTAATAAAAAGATCATCAATGCCCATAATGTATCTGGTGCATAATTTACAAACCATCTCGGTAAATATTGAGGAAAGGCTCTTAAGCTTAATCCTGAAAAGATAACAAGAATGACCAAAGTACTGTATATCCATCTATTTCTTTTTTTTGTCATGATTTTATCCCCTTTCCTCTTTGTTATAACATATAAAGATTTATCATTCAACCAATATACGCCTTAGCATCTACCTATAATTTTTTTCGAAAATATCGTTTATCCCTCTAATATCCCATACCTTTCTATGTCATTTAACTTTTTGTGTATATTCACAGCAAATATAGCTGTCATGATTGTTGTGAGTAAATCTGCAATAGGTTGGCTATAAATGACACCATTCATCCCCATAAGGTTTGGTAAAATCAGTATGACAGGAATAAAAAAGATCCCTTGTCTTGCCATGCTTAATGCTCCCCCTGCTTTTGCCTTTCCAATAGCTAAAAATAGTGTTGAATAAACAAATTGAAATCCAAAGGAAATAAACATGATAGTATTTGCTTTTAAAGCATGATCTGCAATACGAATAACCGCTTCCTCATCACTAAACATGGAAACAATCCCCTTTGACAAAATAAATATAAGCACTGTCCAAATAATGCAAAATCCTGTAGTCCATTTAAGAGAAACTTTTATGGATTCTCTTAGCCTTGTATAATTTTTTGCCCCATAATTATAGCCTGCAATAGGTTGGAAACCTTTCATATAACCAAATACAACATAAACTCCTAAAGAAACAATTCTAGTAACAATTCCCATAGCCGCAACAGCAGCATCTCCATAGTTACTAGCTGCCATATTAATCAATCCCATAGCCACACTTGTGAGTACCTGCAATGCAAGCATAGAAATTCCTATTTTAAATATTTGAGCATAGATTTCCTTATCTAGGCGAAAATGACTAAAGGATACCTTCACATAACTTTTATCTCCTGAGATATACCTAATATAAATAAACATGGTGACACTTTGTGCTACTAAAGTAGCAATAGCTGATCCTTTTATGCCTAATCCTAATGTATAGATAAACAGTGGATCTAATATCATGTTTAAAATTGTACCTATCAGCATTGCTCTAAGAGAAATACTGGCAGCACCTTGTGATACAGCTAAATTACCCATAGCTACATTAAAGGTACTCACGATTGATGCAACAATAAATATAATGGCATAAGCTTTTGCATAAGGTAATATGGTCTTAGTCGCTCCCATAAAAACCAAAACTTCATCTATAAAGCTTAATAGAACCATTGCCAAAATAATTCCTATACATACGCTACTAAATAATGCAATAGAAGCAACCCGATTGGCCTTTTCCCCATCTTTAGCTCCTAAAAGTCTTGAAATATAAGAACCTCCTCCACTTCCAAAAGTAAGCCCTACTCCTGAAAAAATAAGTTGTATAGGAAATGCTACAAACACTGCAGCCATTGCACTTGTTCCAAGTCCTCCTACAAAATAAGCATCTACTACATTATAAAATGCAGTTACAAGCATAGCTACAATCATAGGTATTCCAAACTTTATTAAAACTTTTGAAATATTTCCTTCACGCATTAATTTAATTCTACTATTTGCATCCATATTGATCATTTCCTTTCATAGTTTTGTTTCATCATAAATTAAACATATAACTAAAAAATCTATACCTATTCCTTCAAAGTCTATAATTCTAAAAATTTAAAGTTACTCTTCATAGTAAATCCTCCTTTCTATTTGATATTGATTATTTTTATCACTTAATATTTATTATCTTTGTTTATTCTATGATATAATATCTATCTAATCAATAGGGTCATACATCATCTATCTTCAAGCCTCTGACACCCTTATATACCTTATATAATCAATATTCTAGCCATATGGACTGACGAGTTCTTTGTAATATCGTGATATTATTTTGTTATATCATGATACCCCTTGTGCTCAATAAGGGCTATAATTAGAAATATAGAGATAAAAATCTTTTTTTTTAATAACAATACACTCAACTAGGAGGAGCTTCTTTTGATTAAGTCTCTTGGAAACTATTATAAAACTGCATTTGAACAACTTAATTTTATATTTATCCCTGAAAAATCATCCCCTTGCGATAGGATCTATAAAATGTTGCCGGATTATGGAGAAGGTACTATTCGTCAAATCAATTGTAATAATTTATTCTTCGTTCTCATTGCAGATTTTACCCCTAAAGAACATTTTGTACGTGTCTCTCAAATTCATGAAGATTATTTAGAAATCAGTCAATTCGAAACAGATTCTAGCTCTTTTAAAATAGGAAGAAAAAAATTAAATCATGTTGACAAAGGGATTTGCTGTTATATTAATACTAGTAAAACTGTCTATACTCACTGCGAAGCACAAAGTCCTACCCGTTTTACTAAAATATTAATTACACAAACTTACTACGATAGGTTTTTAAAGAAACGTTTTGAAGATGGCTATACCAATCCTAAAGATGCTATTCATTTTTTATCACAAAACCCAAATTTACCAAAGCTAAATTATATTTTCCATCAAATTAGAGATTGTAACGCCCAGGGAAATTCTCAGCAATTATATTTTGAAAGTAAAGTATTAGAGATTTTATCCCTTGTTACAGATCATTTAGAACAAAGTCAAAAAAGACCCCCTTTAAAGGTAAGACTTGATAAAAGAGATTTGAGAGGACTAAGAAAAGTAGTTAACTTTATAAAAAAAGATTTATCGGCTTATCCTTCTATTACTCAATTAAGTAAAATTTCCAATATGAGTACTACAAGATTTCAAATGGCTTTTAAACAAACTTATGGAACAACTGTTTATCATTTTTTAAAAGAAATCCGCATGAACCATGCTCTTTTACTATTAAAAAATTCAGATTACAACATCAAAGATATTGCCGCAAAGGTAGGCTATACGAATGCTGGACATTTTGCAGGAATTTTTAGAAAAACCTATGGCATAAATCCTAAAGAGTATCGAACGATTCATCAGATAAAATAATCTCTGTCTCATTATAAAAAATTGAAATATTTTTGCTTGTTTTTTGCTTATATTGTGGTGATTTTTTGTCAAATATTTTGATTAACTACTTGACGATTCATTCTTTGTCTGCTAACATAGTATTATTACAATTTTGACACAATTCGCCATAATATGAACAAATACATATGACTAAAAGAATTATGGCATATACTAGGAGGCACTATGGAAAATTTTTCTCAAAGAATTACATCTATGCAAGCATCACCTATTCGAAAATTAGCCCCTTATGCTGATCAAGCAAAATCAAATGGTAAAAAAATATATCATCTGAATATTGGGCAACCTGATATTGAAACGCCAAAAAATTTCATGGAAGCTATAAAGAATTTTGATGAAAAAGTATTAGCCTACTCTTCATCCCAAGGAATTCCTGAATTGATTGAAGCAGTGATTAAATACTACAAAAAATATAATATGTATTTTAAAAAGGACGAAATTCTCATTACAAATGGAGGAAGTGAAGCCCTTCTTTTTACATTACTAGCTATTGCCGATTATGGAGATGAAATCATCATACCTGAACCATTCTATACAAACTATGCAGGATTCAATGCCGTAGCAGGTGTAAAGACGGTTCCACTTATAACAGAAGCTTCTTCTGGTTTTCATTTACCTAAAAAAGAGAAAATCGAAAAATTAATTACGAATAAAACAAAGGCTATCCTCATCACAAATCCAGGAAATCCAACGGGTGCTGTTTTTACAGAAGAAGAAGTGAATCTATTAGCTGAAATCGCTAGAGAAAATGATTTATTCATCATCTCTGATGAAGTCTATAGGGAATTTGTTTATAATGGTCTAAAATTCAAAAGCTTCGGTAGCATTCCTGATATAAAGGATCAAGTAATCATCATTGATAGTGTATCTAAAAGATTTAGTGCTTGTGGTGCAAGAATTGGATCTATTTTAAGCAAAAACAAAAAATTAATAGCTCAGATTTTAAAAATCTGTCAAGGTAGACTATGCTGTCCTACCCTTGAACAAATTGGTGCTACAGCCCTTTATGATGTTTCTGACGATTACTTTAAAAGGGTACACGCTGAATATCAAAAGAGAAGAGATATTCTTTATAGTAAGCTTCAAGAAATACCAGGAGTAATCTGTCAAAACCCAGAGGGAGCTTTTTATGTCATTGCAACTCTCCCTGTTGAAGATGCTGAAGAATTTGTTATATGGTTATTAAAGGATTTTGATCTTGATGGTGAAACAGTTATGTTTGCACCGGCTCAAGGATTTTACACTACACCAGATGCTGGTAAAAATCAGGTAAGAATCGCTTACGTATTAAATGAAAATGATTTAAAAAGAGCCATGGATATCTTAAAAATTGCTCTTGAAAAATATTCTAAAAGAAAATAAAAAAAGGTCTATATCACTTTTTATGGTGAGATAGACCTTTTTGTTATTTTCTATTTTTCTGCACTTTTTTGTTCAACGAATTCTCTTGGATTATTCCATTTTCTTAAACTATTCTTAGCCATATCTGATTTTTCTTGAGGTGAAGCACCCCAATTTCCGTTATACATAGTTCCTACCCATTCTCCATAAGTTGGATTTGGTAATACAATATATTGAGTTCCAAATTTATCTTTATTATTATCTGTTAATGTGAATCTTTCTTCTATTGATTTCTTAGCAAAATCACTTGAAAAATCATTTAAGTTATCACCCATATATAAAACAACTCTATGATCTTTCTTTACTGCTTCTCTTCTTACATCCTTGTTACTAGTATCCACTCTAAGCATTAAATGCTCCTTATCAACATGTGGAAAACCTAAGTCCTTTAAGTTTTTAACTGTTCCTTCATAACCTACCATTTTTCTATTTGTTACATAAAATACTTCTACCCCTTTATCAGCTGCATAATTCAAGAATTCTACAGCTCCTGGTATAGCTATTGCTTCTGCATCTTGCATCCAAGCAGCCCATGTCTTAGATGAATATCCATAATCTCTATCAATCAAATGAGCTTGATACGCTGTGTTATCAATAATTGTTTCATCTGCGTCAACAATGATTGCTCTTGGCATTTTTGAAGTATTCTTAGCTAAATCATTATCTAAAACCATTTTCGACCAATTAAAAGTTTGATAACATATGGCTCTATATTCTGCTGAAGCTTGCATCCAAGCAGTAGCCATAACTAATTGTTCATTTAACTTCTTTGTAGTAAACTCTTCTTTACTTACCTCATTTACTATTTCCTCTGCCTTTACTATTTTCTCTGCACTTACTGTTGCTACTTCTGCATTTACTGTTATTGGTGATGTCAAAACTACAGTAAACACCATCATAAAAGCTAATACAATACTCAAATTTTTTAACTTCTTCATCTTGATTTCCTCCTTGTAATATTTAGTAATTTTGTCCATCTTATGATTTCTACATTAAGTTATAAATTCCTCTATTTTCTTCAAATTCTATTTAAATCAATTCATGGAAAATAATAAAAAAATAAAGCCCCTTATCAAATGATTAAAAAATCATTTTAAAGGGGCTCTCTTCTTTATTATTTTCCACAACATTTTTTATATTTTTTACCACTTCCACAAGGACAAGGATTATTTCTTCCGATCTTATTTTCTTTTACAACCGTTTTAGCTGTTCTTTGTACTTTTGTGATTTCTTTTCTTTTTTCTTCATCTAATATCTTATCCCATTGTGAAAGAGTATATAAGTAATCAGCTTTTGCTTCTAGCATATTATAATAAAGCTTTTCAAAATCTATGTCTAATTTTATAGTACTCTCTTCTGTCATCTCTTCTAACTCTAATTTTTCCTTTAAGCTTTCATTAATTCCATCTAAAAAGCCTATGAAATATTCATTAGCAGTCTCATATTTTTCTGCTAATTCTTTTACTACTCCTTCAATCACTTGCTCATGATTTTCTAAAACATCCTCATAGATTTTTTTCTCTGTAGTCGCATATCCATCCCAAAACTTATCAAAGCTTTGTTGTGTTTCATGCTGATATGCCATATCTCTCCAATTTTCAAGTAAACTCATCTATCCTTCTCCTTTTTATCATAGTTTCATCTTTAGCATTGTACCATATATGGATCAATAATTTCAAGATTTTAATATATCTTAAAGCTTACACGATTTTTTTCAAAGCGTTAAAGCTTGCTTTAATTGTTTTTTCTATATCTTCTTCACTATGGGCAGCGGATACAAAAGAAGCTTCAAATTGCGATGGTGCTAAATAGATTCCTTGCTTTAGCATTTCTCCAAAATATATGCTGAATTTATTTGTATCACTACTCATAGCTGTTTTAAAATCTACAACCTCTTTTTCTGTAAAGAAAATAGATTGCATAGCCCCTACACGATTAAAGCTCGCTTTCACGCCAAGCTTTTCTACATTTTCCTTTAATCCATCTGCTAGCATCTTAGATTTTTTTTCTAAATCTTCATAAATCTCTGGATGATCTCTTAATATTTTAAGGGTCACATATCCTGCAGTCATGGCTAGTGGATTTCCAGATAAGGTTCCTGCTTGATAAACAGGTCCCATTGGAGAAATTTTTTCCATGATTTCTCTTTTTCCACCATAAGCACCTACTGGAAGACCTCCTCCAATGATTTTACCAAAGGTTGTAATATCAGGTTTCACGTTATATAAGCTCTGAGCACAATTAAAAGACACTCTAAATCCTGTCATCACTTCATCTACAATCAGTAAAGCTCCATATTCCTCGGTTATTTTTCTTAAAGCCTCCATAAATTCCTGTGTAGCTGGTACAACACCCATATTACCCGCTATAGGCTCAATAATCACGCCTGCTATATCTTCTCCGTACTCTTTGAAAATGGCTTTTAATGTTTCTATATCATTATATTGTGCAGTAATGGTATTTCTTGCTATATCTTCTGGAACCCCTGGACTATTAGGTACGCCGAAGGTTAACGCTCCAGAACCTGCTTTGATAAGTAAACTATCTGAGTGTCCATGGTAGTTTCCTTCAAACTTTACAATCATTTTTCTTCCAGTATATCCTCTTGCAAGTCTTAATGCACTCATAGTTGCTTCAGTCCCAGAATTAACCATTCTTATTAATTCCACGGAAGGTACTGCCTCACAAACTAATTTTGCAAGCTCTGTTTCAATCTCAGTAGGAGCACCATAGCTTGTTCCTAAATCAATAACTTTCTTAAGAGCTTCTGTCACGTCTTCATGAGCATGTCCTAAAATCAAAGGTCCCCAAGAACCTACATAATCAATATACTCATTACCATCTGCATCATAGATTTTACTTCCCTTCCCCTTTACAATAAAGGGAGGGTCCATAGAAACAGATGAAAATGCTCTTACAGGGCTATTTACACCCCCAGGAATAACTTTTTTTGCTTCTTCAAATAAAGCTTTTGATTTTTGAAAGTTCATTTTTTTATTCCTCCCTTAACCATTTCGCAGCATCCTTCGCATGATATGTAATAATAATATCTGCTCCTGCTCTTTTCATAGATAATAATTTTTCTAGAACGATTGCTTTTTCATCTATTAACCCTTGCTTTGCTGCAGCCTTGATCATAGCATATTCACCACTTACATTATAAGCAGCCAAAGGCATATTATAGTTATCCTTTACTCTTCTAATCACATCTAAATACGAAAGTGCCGGTTTCACCATAACAATATCTGCACCTTCTTCTATATCAAGCTCCACTTCTCTTAATGCTTCATCACTATTAGCAGGGTCCATTTGATAGCTTTTTCTGTCTCCACATTCAGGAGCTGAATTGGCAGCTGCTCTAAATGGTCCATAAAAAGCAGAAGCATATTTTGCACTATACGCCATCACAGAAATTTCAGTAAATCCATTTTCATCTAAAATACTACGAATAGCACCAATTCTTCCATCCATCATATCTGAAGGAGCCACCATATCTGCACCTGCTTTTGCATGAGATAGCGCAATTTTTGCTAAATATCCTAATGTTTCATCATTGTCTACATAACCATTTCTTAATATGCCACAATGACCATGGTCTGTATATTGACACATACAAATATCTGTAACAACTAATAAATCCTTATTGATTCTTTTTATTTCCCTTATTGCTTTTTGAACAATTCCCTCATCATTATATGCTTCACTTCCGAAGCTGTCTTTTTTATTAGGTAATCCAAATAAAATGACTGCTTTTATTCCTAAATTTGTAATTTCATTAATTTCTCTCTCTAACATATCAACAGAAAAGTGATAAGTATTTGAAAGGCTTTCAATTTCTTCTTTGATTCCTTCTCCTTCTACTACAAATAAAGGATAAATAAAATCATTTATATTTAATACGGTTTCTTGTATCAAACTTCTTACAGCAGCATTTCTTCTTAATCTTCTTGGTCTATTTAATAAATTCATTTCAATTCCCCCACCTAACTGTTATAATGTTTATTAATAGCGTCAACAAGTCCATCTATAGTAAATTCTTTTGCCTGCACATCTATCTTAAGGGTTAAGTCTTTTGCAGTTTCTTCAGTAATAGGCCCAATTACAGCTATTTTTTTATCTGCTAATAATTCTTTATTATTTTCTCCTAAAATCTCTATAAAGTTTTTAACAGTAGAAGAACTAGTAAAGGTAATCATATCTACATGATCATCTTTAAGAATACTTATAAGCTTTTCCTGATCCTTCTTTGGAATCACTGTACAATAAATAGGAATATTATCCACAACTGCTCCTAATTTTTTCAGTTCTTCAATTAATATTTCCCTAGCAATATCTGCTCTTGGTAAAAGAATGTGCTCTCCCTTTTTTATTTGATCTTTTAATCCTTCAATAATCCCCTCAGCTCTATATTCTTCAGGGACATATTCAATGATAAGTCCTTTATCTTCTAATACCTTTGCAGTAGCAGGACCTATTGCTACTAGTTTTGCATTTAGAAGGCTTCTTATATCTTTATTTAATTTTTTCATTCTTTCAAAGAATGCAGCCACACCATTTACACTGGTAAATATAATCCATTTATATTTTTCTATTGCTTCTAATGCTTCATCTATTTTCTCAAAGCTTTTCGGCTTTTCTATTTTTATCGTTGGAAATTCTACTGCTTGTGCCCCTAAATTTTCAAGCTTTTTAGATAGATGACTTGCTTGTTGTCTTGTTCTTGTAACTAAAATCTTTTTCCCAAATAAAGGCTTATCTTCATGCCATCTTAATATCGGAGATAAATTTACTACTTCTCCTACAATAATAATAGATGGATTCTTAAGACCATTTTTCATTACCTTTTCATGAATATCTTTAAGGGTTCCTATAACCTTCTTTTGCTCTGTAGTAGTTCCCCTCATAATGACTGCTACTGGTCTTTCTGGGCTTTGTCCATATTTTATAAGACTTTGACAAATTTTATCTAAGTTTTTTATGCCCATTAAAAAAATAATGGTTCCTTCTAGTTTTGCTAAAGCTTCATAGTCTACAGACTTTTCTTCTTTTGTTGGATCTTCATTTCCTGTAATTACGTGAAAAGATGAACTTACATTTCTATGGGTTACAGGGATTCCTGCATAAGCAGGTACAGATATAGCTGAAGTAATCCCAGGAACGATTTCAAATGAAATTCCATTTTCTCTTAATTCCTTTGCTTCTTCTCCTCCTCTTCCAAACACAAGAGGGTCTCCACCCTTTAATCTAGCAATAATTTTTCCTTCTAAACCCTTTTTCACAAGAAGCTGGTTAATTTCTTCTTGAGTATAAGCATGATTATTTGGCGCTTTTCCAACATAAATCAGCTCAGCATCCCCTCTTGCAAATTTTAATAACTGAGGACTTGCCAATCGGTCATATAATACTACATCTGCCTTTTGAATACATTCTATCCCCTTAAGGGTAATAAGTTTATAATCTCCTGGACCTGCTCCTATCAAAAATACTTTTCCTACCGCCATATTAATCACCTACCTCAATATTTTTTAATATAATATCTCCGCCCTTTTCTAAACTCAACTTAGCCATTTTTTGCCCTAAGGCTTCACATTTATTTTTCTCACAAGAATCTTGTAGCTTAATCATCTCTTTCCCATCAGGAGATGCGATCACTGTGGTCATAAAAATCTGATCTTCTTTCAGCTCTGCATAGGCACCAATAGGCACATGACATCCTCCATTAAGTGTTCTCATAAAGCTTCTTTCCGCCTTTACAGCATACTCGATGCTTGAATTATTTAATGTTTTTACAACAGATTCTATAAAAGGATCATTTTTTCTAATTTGAATCCCTAGGGCTCCTTGTCCAACAGCTGGGGTACAGACCTCTTCTGATATAAATTCTGATATTTGGTTTTGCCACCCCATTCTCATAATCCCTGCAGCTGCAAGAATTACTCCATCCAAATTCATCGTTTCTATTTTTTCCATTCTCGTTTTGATATTCCCACGAATAGGCTCTATGACAAAATCAGGTCTATAATATAATAGCTGTGCAGCTCTCCTTAAGCTACTTGTTCCGATTTTTGCACCCTTTGGTAAATCTTCAAGATTTAAATTATTTTTACTGATTAAAATATCTCTCGTATCTTCCCGATCCGTAATGGCTCCAATGATTAAATCATCTACCATTTCTGTTGGAACATCCTTCATACTGTGTACAGCTAAATCAATATGGCCGCTTAAAAGGGCTGCTTCAATTTCTTTTACAAACAACCCCTTTCCGCCAATCTTGTCTAATGTTTTATCTAAAATTTTATCTCCAATAGTTTTGATTTTTACTACCTCATATTCATACTGAGGGAATTTCTCCTTTAATCGATCAATTACCCAATAAGTTTGTTTAAGGGCAAGTTCACTCGCCCTAGAACCCAGAACAATTTTCTTTTTTGTCATCCTTTTCACCTTTTCATCTATAATTTTCATATAGCTCCATAATTGCTTTTCTTATATCTTTAATTTCTCTATTTTTATACTTCTCTAGTAAATCACTATATACAACTGTTTCAAATACTTTTCTTCTTATACGAATATCATCAATTTCTCTTAAAACAAGCTCTCTTAAATCCCCTAATATACTGATATACTCCCTATATTCTTCTCCGAAGGTCTCTTCTAACTCTTGTCTTATTTTTTTAGAAAGCATAGGACTCTTTCCATTAGTGGAAATGGTTATTTGTAAATCTCCTCTTCTTATAACACTTGGTACAACAAAGTCACATTCATAAGGATTGTCAATCACATTTACAAGAACCCCTTGGACTTTTGCTTCTTCTAAGGAAGCTTTATTTACTTTCTCCTGATCCGTTGCAATAAATGCTAAAAAGCTTCCCTTTATATCTCCAAAGATATAAGGTCTCTTGATTAGTTCTATTTTCCCCTCTATTTGTAGTTCCTTTAATTTGTTTGTACATTTAGGGCTTATTACTTTAACTTTTGCACCACATTTTAAAAGGGAAAGTACTTTTCTTTGTGCTACCTTCCCTCCACCAATGACAACACATTTTTTTCCACATAAGTCTAGCATAATAGGGTAATACTTATCCATATGCTTCACTCACTTTTTTCATCAACAGGTTCCTATCTTCAAATACATTCTTATAAACTATCTTTGGTCTTTCAATTAAAATCACTGGAATATTCATTTTTTGGGCCGCTTCTAGCTTTTGAATAGTTCCTCCAATATCTCCACTTTCTTTAGATACCAATATATCTATTTTATATTTTTTAATCATTTCCACATTCATTTCTGTAGAAAAGGGTCCTTGCATAGCTATTATATTAGAAGGCTTAATCCCTAAGCTCTCACACTTCTTGATAATTGTACTTACTGGCAATACTCTAGGAAATAATTTTTCCATTGGTGAATTTTTTGCAAAAAGTTCTAATGTTTTACTCCCTGTTGTGAGCAATATATTTCCATCTATTTTCTTTAAGCTTTCTACAGCTTTTTCATACTCAGAAACATATTGAACCAATTCCTTGTATTGGTCTAAGTTAGCCTTTTCTCTCTGATATCTAAAATAAAGGATGTTTGTATTTTCACAAGCATCTATAGCATTTTGAGAAACTTCTACTGCGTAAGGATGAGTTGCATCAATCAATACTTTTATATTTTTTTCTATGATTAATTCTTCCATCTCTTTTTTGTTTAACTTTTTAGGAACAATGGTACATAACTCATTCTTTTCAATAAGGGTTCCACCATAATCAGTAGCCGTTGTTACAATAAGGGGATACCCTTTATCTAAAAGATCTTTTACAAGTTCTCTTCCATCCTTTGTACCACTTAAAACCATGATCATAGTTTATAGCCTCTAGGGGTAATCATTTTTCCGTTCTTTACATAAGTCTTAGCATTTCCGATGATTACTACTGTCAACATATCAATAGGATGGTTTAGCATATTTTCAAGATCTGTAACAATTACTTCTTCACCATCTCTTTTTGCATTTCTTACAATTCCTACAGGTGTGTTCTTGTCTTTATGCTTCATCATAATTTCTCTTGCTTCCTCAATTTGATGAACACGCCCTTTACTTCTCGGATTATAAAGAGCTATAATAAAATCCCCCATAGCCGCACATTCAATTCTCTTTTTAATAAGTTCCCAATCTGTCAATAAGTCACTTAAAGATATTACTGAAAAATCGTGCATCATTGGTGCTCCAAGAACAGATGCAGCAGCACTAGCAGCAGTGATACCAGGAACAAGCTCTATTTCTATATCCACATTTCTGTCATATTTTACTTCAAGCATGATCCCGGCCATACCATATACCCCTGCATCTCCACTGCTGATAATACAGGTCTTTTTTCCTTCTAACGCTTTATCAATGGTCAAGTTACATCTTTCAATTTCTTTTCTCATACCTGAATCAATAACTTCTTTTCCCTCTAATAAATCCTCTACTAAATGAATATATGTCTTATATCCTATAACTACTTCAGAATCTATAATAGCATCTAGCGCTCTTTTACTCATATGTTCTCTATTTCCAGGTCCTAGCCCTATTACATATATTTTCCCTTTATTATGCATTCTGCTTTCTCCCTTTCTTTCTACAACTATATATATTTGTTGCAAATAATTCACTAGCAATTTTTGCATACAACTTACCTTTTCGATCTTCTCCCGCTCTTTTTAGATTGAGAATCGGTCTTTTAATTAATTTTTTTGCCATGCTTTTCATGACAATTTCAATTAATTCCTTGTCTTTGTTGGAAGCTTGATCTAATCTTTTCATCAAACTCTCTATTTCTGATTCTAATATATTGAAGCTATGTTCTTGTATTTCCTCAATCACAGGAAATACAGGAAGACAATTGTACCAATTTTCAAATAGAATACATTCCTCAATAATAGTTTCTATTGCCGCTTGTGCAGCTTTTAATCTGACTTCCATATTTTCAAGGGATACCTTTTTTAGTTCATCTAATTCATAAACAGATATTCCCTCTAGCTTCCCTATTTCAGGATCTACATCTCTTGGAACTGCAATATCTACAATACAGAGTCTATCTTCTTTTTGATGATTTTTTTCAATCTCTTCCTTCTTTAAGACATAGTGAGGAGCACTTGTTGAAGTGATTACAATATCTACATCTTTGATCATTTCATATCGGTCTTGAAACTTAACCACTCGAATTTCTTCATATCTTTCAGATAAATTAATAGCATGTCCTACCGTTCGATTCGTAACATATATTTCTTTTACCCCTTTATAGATTAAGTTTTCTATAGCAATACGACTCATCTTCCCAACACCGATGACCAAAACCTTTTTATCTTTTAACTCATCAAAAATATCTTCAATAAATTTTACAGCAATAGAACTAATAGACAATGAATTTTGTGATATTGCCGTCTCTCTTTTTATTTTTTTTGCCGTAGTCACAGCTTCTCGATATAATTTATTGAGTATTTTTCCTGTACATGCTTTTTCTAATGCATAGCTTTGGGCATTTCTTACTTGCCCTAATATTTGGTCTTCTCCTAATACTAAAGATTCAAGACCTGCAGCTAATTGAAATACATGCTTTACTGCTTTATCCCCTTCCTTTACAAAGAAGTGAATATTTAGTAGTTCTTTTTCTATTTGAAAAAAATCACAATAAAAATCTTTTAAACACTTAATTCCCTCATCTGTCTCAGTAACTACTGCTGTGATCTCACTTCGATTACAGGTTGATAAAATAACAACTTCCTTCACATATTCTTTTTTAGAAAGCACCTCATAAGCTTTTTCTAACTCACTTTTTGAAAAAGATACTCTCTCCCTGATCTCAAGAGGAGAATTTTTATGATTAATCCCTACTACAACGATTTCCATTTTCTACTCACCTTCTCTAAATACCGCTATTGTTATACCGTTATAGCCTTTCTTTTTTTGAATCATTTTCCCATTTTTACTCGTTAAAAATGCTACAGGCTCACATACAGCTCCCACGCCAATTTGCTTTTTCACAAACTGTGATTGATTAAATTGATTTTCTACTTTTTTTATGTCTTCTCGTTCTACAATCATTAAGGGTACTTTTAACGATTTTGTTGCTCTTATTAATCCTTCTTCATCTTTTTTTATATCTACCGTTGCTATATGCTTGATAGATTTTTTTGAAACCTTTAAATCCGTAAGACTATCTTCTATAGTGCTTAATATTTCTTCTTCTGATTTTCCACGCCTACACCCAATACCTAATATAATACTTTTAGGTCTTAAAATCACACTATCATATATTATATCATTTTCCATTGTTTTGTCAGTAATATAAATAAGTCCTTTAAACCCTTCATGTACCTGATCTCTATTTATTCTTATAATATTTTTAGGTAATGCTAAATTAATCATTCTATCTGAAATGAGTCCAATTCTTTCCCCATTTACAATATGAGCTGTCACCTTGGTTGCATCAGAAAAATCTTCTATTTCACAACCAAGTGCCATAGCTAGTGTATCTACCGCTATCAATTCATTCACATCAGAAGCTGTAGTAATGACAGGATTTGCATTTAATATTTGTGCTATTTTTTTTGTATGAAGATTTGCACCTCCAATATGTCCTGATAAAAGACTGATTACATTTTTACCCTTTTCATCTAATACAACTACAGCAGGATCTGTTTTTTTATCTTGAATAAAGGGAGCAATAGATCTTACTACAATTCCTGTAGACATAATAAAAATTAAACATTTATATTGATGAAATATTTCCCCTGTAAATTCGGACATCTTTCCATCAATTTTCTTTATATTTTCACCCGCTATATAAAACTTCGGATGTACATATAAAACAGCTCCACCTATAGCCTTTAGTAAATTTAGTCCAAGCTTCATACCACCCTTTGTTAATGTGATAATGGCTTTATCCATTATTTTGCAGTCCTAAATTCATGACTAAAGGTTTTATCATAAAGCTTAGAGTATTCATACTCATTTCCCAGGAAATCTCCTACTAAAATTTGAGCTGTCTTATTGATACCAGATTCCTTCACCTTCTGTGCAATATTTTCAAGTGTTCCTATTACAACTTTTTGATCCTCCCAAGTAGCCTTTTGAATTACTGCAATAGGTGTTTTTAAAGGATAATGGGTTGAAAGTCTCTTTGCCACATCTTCAATCATATGAACAGATAAGAATATACACATAGATGCTTGATGAGATGCTAATTTTTCAAGACTTTCCTTTTCAGGAACAGGAGTTCTTCCTTCCATTCTTGTTAAAATAACCGTTTGAGTCACTCCAGGTAAAGTAAATTCCTTATTGATGGCTGCTGCTGCTCCAACAAAAGAACTTACTCCAGGAATAACCTTATAATCAATCCCTTTTTCTTCTAATATATCGATTTGTTCTCTTATAGCACCGTAAATACTTGGATCTCCGGTGTGCACCCTAGCTACTAATTTATTTTCTTTTACAGCTTCCTCCATGACTTCAATCACTTCTTCTAAAGTCATAGAAGCACTATTATAAACAGCTGCTTCTTCTTTTCTACAGCCAATAATTTCTTTATTCACAAGGGAACCTGCATAAATGATCACATCTGCCTTTTCAACAATTTTCTTCCCTTTTACTGTAATTAAATCAGGATCTCCTGGACCTGCTCCTATAAAATATACCATTTTTATTGCCTCCCTTTATTCTTTTATCCCTGAAATAATATATATTGGATTTAACCCTTCCATCAATGTATATCTTCCTAAAGCTTTTCCTCTAGCAATATTTACTGATACTACATCTATCTGAGAAAATCCGATTTTTTTGAGATTTTCAATGGATTCATATAATGTTTCTATGGTGATACAATTGATAACACAAATGCCTTCTCTTGAGAGTTTTTCATAGCAAAGCCTCATAATATCTGCTAATTCTCCTCCACTACCACCGATCATAACTCTATCAAAACCTTCTATTTCCTTTAATTTTTCTGCTGCTTTTCCATGAACAATTTCTAAAGGCACCCCAAATTGTTCACTATTTTTCTTGATTAATTCTATTCCTTCTATATTTCTTTCAATGGCAATTACTTTTCCCTTCGTACAAATATGAGCAGCTTCTATAGCAATAGACCCAGTACCAGCTCCTACATCTACCATCATAGAATCTTCTTCTAATCTAAGCTTTGATAAAGTAACAGCTCTTACCTCTTCTTTTGTCATAGGAACCTTTCCACGAATAAATAAGGTGTCTGGTATTCCAGGTGTTTTATATTTCCATTTCATCTTTTATCACCACCACTGACATACCAAAGTCTGGCATATCCATAATTTCTTGAGGCTTCCCTTTAGTAATTTTCTCATGCTCATAAGAAAGATTTTCTCCAACAAACATGATCTTTCCGTCTATTTTATGCTCCACCATAAGTCTTGCAATCTCCTTTGGAGAATATTTATAGTCTGTTAGTAAAATCACCTTTTCATGTTTTTTTACAACCTCTATAAAATCAAAAGTCCTTCCATGCAAGCTTCCAATATATGCATCATGCCAGGATTCTCCAATTTTTGCTGTTAAATATTGATAAGAACTGATTCCTGGAATCACTTCCAATTCATCCTTTTTAAAGTGCTTTTTTAAGAAGTTAAGCATGCTATAAAAGCCCGTATCTCCTGAAAGCAAATAAGCTATTTTTTTGCATTCTTTATTTTCTTTTGTATATTGAATTAGCTCTCCTAAATTAGACCCAATATATAAAGTTTCTTTATTCAATTCTTCAAAATACTGTAAATTTCTTTTCCCACCAATTAAAACATCACAAGCTTTGATGGTTTTTGTTGTAATAGGTAATATATATTCTTTACTTCCAGGTCCCATACCAAGAACATATACCTTATTCATTTTTAAATTCCTCCAACAGTTTTTTAGCCGTATTTCCTACCCCTAATATTTTCTGATCCATAGAAAACATAATGATCCCAACTTCTAATTCATCATGTACTCTGCTTTTACATCTTTTTTCTGCCTTTTCACATAAAACTTCAAATACCTTTTCATATTCATTTTTCTTTATGACCTCAATAGCCGCTTCCGTTGTAACACATTCAAATAATTCTTCAATCATCTTAGTAGGTGCACCTAGGAGTGCCATATTTGATGCGATAATTTCTATTCTTCCATCAGCTACCTTACTATGGGTATGAAAAATTCCTCCTGATAATTTAACAAATTTTCCAATATGCCCAATCATCAATACCTCTTTGATACCATTAGCTACACATTGTTCAAGCATAAAACCTACAAAATTACTGGTTTTCATAATATGCTTTTCATCAAAATCATAATGATTTACAGCAAAATCTCTCCCATAATTTCCTGGGACTAAGATAAGCTTTTCCATTCCTTCTTGTACAGCCATTTTTACCTCAAGGGCTAAAGACTCCTTAAAAGCTTCCTCTGACATGGGCACAACAATTCCAGATGTTCCAAGAATAGAAATTCCACCTAAGATTCCTAGCTTAGGATTAAATGTTTTTTTTGCAACTTCCTCCCCTTCTGGAACAGAGATTGTAATAATAGCCCCCTTATTAGGTGGTAAAACTTCTAAGACTTCTTTTTTGATCATACTTTGTGGAACAGGGTTAATGGCAGGGTTTCCAGGAGCTATAGCAAGACCTGGTCTTGTAACAACTCCCACTCCTTTTCCACCTTTGATCTCAATCTTTGATTCATCAATAATTTCAACTGTAGAAGTAACTAAAATACCATGGGTATTATCAGGATCATCTCCCCCATCTTTCTCTACAGAGCAACTAACTAACTGTTCTCCTATATTGTATTCTTTTATTTCAATATGGAGTTGCCAACCCTTAGGTGTATCAATCCTTACAACATCCATCTTTTCTTTTGTCAAAGCCATCATAACAGCAGCTTTTGAAGCAGCCGCTGCACAGGAGCCCGTTGTATAACCATATCTCATTTTCTTTCCATCTTTTACAATGTATCGATCAATCATCTTTTTCCCTCATTTTAAATTTGTTTATAACATATATAAAATTGCATTCACAATAGCCGCAGCTACAGTGCTTCCACCTTTACGTCCTCTTGTCACAATATATGGCACATTTAGCTTTTCAAATTCTTCTTTAGATTCAGCAGCTCCAACAAAGCCTACTGGTACTCCTATAACTAAATCTGGTTTTACTTTTCCTTCTTCAATAAATTGCTTTAATTTAAATAGAGCAGTAGGGGCATTTCCTATCACAAATATTTTATTTTTTTCATCTCCTATAGCCTTTTCCATTGCTGCCATTGCTCTTGTTGTTCCTTTTTCTTTTGCTGATTTTGCTACATCTTCATCTGATATAAAGCAATGTACTTCTCCACCATGTTCAGCAACTCTTTTTTTATTAATTCCTGACATAGCCATTTTTGTATCTGTAACAATATGTGCTCCTGATTGAATAGCTTTTTTCGCAGAATCAATAGCACCTTCTGAAATAATCGTAATATCTGCATATTGAAAATCTGCTGTAGTATGAATCACACGCTTTACTATTTTTCCTATTTCCTCTGGAAAAGTTTTATCTCCTAATTCCTCTGTAATAATTTCAAAACTTCTCTCTTCAATCAAATGGGGCACCTTTATATAATCACTCATTTTTTCTCCTCCTAATATTCATTTACAATGCGAACTCCGCCTTGTACCATCTTTGTAAAATAATATTTATAATAATATTCATAAATTTCTTCTGTTTTAAATTGATTCATAAGCTTTTCTACATCTACTTTTCTTTTTTCAAAAATAATCCCTAAAACCGTACCACTATGGGCAACATTTACGCCGTAGCACCCAAGCTTTAGAGAAAGTTCTATAATCTCTTTTAGCTTTTCCTTATATAAAATATTTTGATTGGCTAAAGAGCTAATGGTTGCTGCTTTTCCTAAAAGAGAACAATCTTTTTTTTCATAAGCTAATTGAAAGGTTTTATAAGCCTTTTCCACTTCGGGTTGATTTACTTTCCTTAAATAGGTATAATCCTTTTTTCTAAAGGTTTGTGTATTTAATCTTTTCTCTGATTCTAAAACCAAGATACCTAAGTTAGGATTCCAATCAAAGCTTTTGATCCTTTCTCCATTTAAATGATCAAAAAGGGTTAATGGTTGAAATATCGTACTATCTGTGGCCTCAATTTGCGTGCAAATTTTAGCTAATATTTCTGGAGATAGCTCTTTTCCTATTATTTTAGCCGTTGCCCCTACTACTGCTGCAATATCTGCTGTACTACTTGCCATTCCCTTAGCAACAGGTATATGAGAAACTACTTTAACTTCTAGCGTATCTCCAATATTTCTAGGAATTCCAAAATAATCAATTGTTTTATACATAGCACCTATAGCTTTTTTTCTTCTTTGATTTCTAACTGGATCCTTTTTCTCTTCAATTGTGACAGATGAATACATATTGACTGGATAAGATATTAATTTTTCTCCATTTCCAATAACTCCTTGCAAAAGTTCTCCACAAGAAGCTGGACAAATAGCTTTAGCCTTCATACAATACCTCTTTTAATGCTTTTATAAAAATTGTATTTAAAACTTGATCTTTAATAGCGATTCTATAAAAAGCTTCATCTAAATTATTATAATTACTACAGCTTCTTATTAAGATTTTCTTTTTTAGAAGAGCTTCTTTCATATCTTTTTTATTTTCTAAAAGCTTAAATAATATATAATTTCCATTGGGCTTGTACACTTTGATTTTATCTATTTTTTTCAATTCATTAAAAAAAGCTTTTCTTTCAGATACAATCCATTGTCTACTTTCTTTTTTATAGGTTTCATCCTCTAAAATCATTCCTGCCATAGCTGCATAACTATTAATGGTCCAAGGCTCTTTATGATTATTAATCTCCTCTAATAATTCTTTATTAGAAGTAATTCCATAACCAATACGAAGACCTGGTAATGCATAAAATTTTGTTAAGGCCTTAATGATATAAAGATGATTATATTCTTCTACATAAGAAAGCATGGTTTCCTTTTTAGGTTCATCTACAAAGTCAATAAAGGCTTCATCCATCATGAGATGGACATGATCTTTCTTACAATGGTCTAAAATTTTTATAAGTCTATTTTTTTCAACGATCTGACTTGTTGGATTATTTGGATTACAAAGAATCACTAAATCAAAGCTTTCATCAATGACTTTTAAAATATCATCATCTACACAAAAATCATTTCCTTCTTTTAAATAAAAATATTCTACCTTACTTCCTACTCGTATTAACGCTCTCTCATACTCTCCAAAGGTAGGTGCAAGGATCAGTGACTTTTTCGGCTTTAAACTAGCAATCATAGAAAAAATCACTTCTGTTGCTCCATTTCCAA
The DNA here is from genome assembly GCA_025210525.1 of Marinisporobacter sp. Taxonomy (GTDB): domain Bacteria; phylum Bacillota; class Clostridia; order Peptostreptococcales; family Thermotaleaceae; genus Crassaminicella. The sequence goes on along the minus strand of JAOARP010000001.1, from coordinate 13,235 downwards.
CAGTTATATAATTTTGATTGATTTGATGCTCCTTAGCTATTGCTTTCACCAAGCTATTGTATTCTGGATCAGGATAATTTTCGATAATATCTATATTTTTTATTAAAGCTTCTTTAAAAGAATTTGGTACACCAAGAGGGTTAATATTTGCACTAAAATCAATAATTTCTTCCTTTTGGACTCCTAGTTTTTCTGCAATTTCATATATATTTCCGCCATGCTTTACTTTCTTCATCATACCCCTCCTATATACCAATTTTTATAAGTCCTAAAATAACAAAACTCACAGTTGATGTAGCATACATAATTTTTATACTTCTATCTATATCCTCTTTTTCAAGTTTCCTTAAAGAATCTCCTATAGTAGGCTTGTAAACAGCTTTCCCAAAATAAGTATTGGTTCCCCCTAATTGTATCGTAAGTGCACCTGCCACAGCTGATTCTGGATAAGCACAGTTTGGACTTTTATGATTTTTTCTATCCCTTTTAATGATACATATACAGTTTTTCCAATCATATTTTAACAAAAAGGATGCTATAATCATGAAAAATGCTGTTAATCTTGCGGGAATATAATTTAAAAGATCATCAAATTTTGCAGAAGCCCATCCAAAATGTAAGTATTTTTCATTCTTATATCCCACCATAGAATCTAATGTATTAGCTGCCTTATATGCCATACCTAAAGGCGCTCCCCCTATAAAAATATAAAATAAGGGTGCTATAATTCCATCTGTAGTATTTTCTGCAACAGTCTCAACTGTAGCTCTAATAATCTCATCTTCATTCAATTCACTTGTTTCTCTTCCAACAATGTAAGATAAAAATCGTCTTGCTTCTCCTATATCATTTTTATTTAATTGGTTAAGAACCTTTCTACTTTCCATATCTAAGCTCTTTGAAGCTAATATCTGAAAGATCAAGAAAGCTTCCACCAAATATCCTAAAAAAGGATGTACATATGAAAAAGCCTTTATCATTAAAAAGGTTATCAAATACGCACTACATACGATTATCAATGTTAAAAGAACTCCTAATTCTTTTTCCTTCTTAGGACTATCATGCTGTTTTCTTAAAGCTTTCTCTGTATTTCTTATCCCACTCCCTATAAATCTTATAGGATGGGGGATAAAGTAAGGATCTCCCCATATTAAATCAGCTATATAACCTATTCCTATTGTAATCATCCCTATTCACCCTGAATAATTTTATAAATTTTATCTAAATCTACATTTTCACGAACAATCTTTGCAAGCTTATTGTATTCTTTTTCTTTAAATGCTTCAAAGCTTTCCACATTGCTTTCTTTTTCCTCTAGCCCTTTAGCTTTTCTTATATTGTTAAGAATCTTCCTTGTGAAGTCAATATTATCAAATATCCCATGAATATAAGTCCCCATTACATTTCCACATGTACTCATCGCTCCATCTTCAATACAAACATCTTCATTTAATCTATTTTTTATATGATTTAGATGAGTACTTTCTTTTCCTAATTTAGTCTGACCCATATGAATTTCATATCCCTTAATTTTCATACCTTTTATTCCATCAAAGCTATTTTGAGGATCTGCTATAATTTCTGCTTCCACTTGAGTCGTTGTTTTTTCTAATTCAAAAATAGTTTCTGTATCTAATAAGCCTAATCCATTGGTTTCTTTAATATCACTTTCTGTTCCATAAGGATCACTAAGCTTTTTACCCAGCATCTGATATCCACCACAAATTCCTATAATGAGCTTTTTATCTCTATTGAGCCTAAAAATCTCTTCTGCTAAACCTGTTTCTTTTAAATAAACTAAATCTTCAATCGTATTTTTAGACCCAGGTATAATCAATAAGTCTGGATTTCCAATGGCTTCCCCTCTCATGATATATCTTAAATTTACATCCTCTTGTGTTTCAAACACATTGAAATCCGTAAAATTAGATACATGGGGTAAATAAAGAACGGCTACCTCTATTTGTCCTTTATTATTTCTTTGATTTCTAAATCTTTCAGCCAGACTATCCTCATCTTCTATTTGTACGTTATAGTAAGGAACCACTCCTAAAACAGGAATATTTATCAATTCTTCTAACATTTTAATACCTGGCTTTAAAATTTCTACATCTCCTCTAAATTTATTGATAATAACGCCCTTTACTCTTTTTCTTTCTTCTTCTGTAAGAAGCATGATGGTTCCATATATAGATGCAAAAACTCCCCCACGATCTATATCTCCAATAAGAATCACCTCTGAATCTGCCATTTCTGCCATACCCATATTGACAATATCCTTATCTCTTAAATTGATTTCTGCAGGGCTTCCTGCTCCTTCTAATACTACAATATCATGATTTTTTTCTAGTTCATCAAAAGAGGCTTTCACCATTTTCGCTAAAGTGGGTTTAAATTCATGATACTCAACGGCAGACATATTATTATGTACTTTTCCATTCAAAATCACTTGACATTTTTTATCTGTTGTTGGCTTTAAAAGTACAGGATTCATGAGTACAGTAGGCTCTACTTTAGCAGCCTCCGCTTGTACAACCTGAGCACGCCCCATTTCCATTCCTTTTTTTGTGATATATGAGTTTAGTGCCATATTTTGAGACTTGAAAGGTGCTACTCTGTAACCATCCTGTTGAAAAATTCTACAAAATGCTGCTGTTAGTAGACTCTTTCCTACAGAAGAAGCTGTTCCTTGAAACATTAAGCTTTTATTTTTCATATTCTTCACGACTCCTATTCTTAAAGTGCAAACAATTTTTAACAAAATCCTTTGCAATACTTATATTACTATAAAAGTGAATATGAGCATAAGCTCCTAGTGCATTATATTTTTTTAATCCACATTGCCAACTTTTTATTTTTTCTCCATTTCTTATTTTATCTACCCTATATGCATATTCATTTTCTTCATGATCCTCTATCATGGATCGATGAAATTCATGAGCTTTTGTAGATTTCTTTTCCTTAGCAATGACACAAGGCTCTTCCATATTCACATGAACATATCCAAACCGTTGAAGCCTTTTTGTCATTTTCGATTCTGTATGAAATACACCTACCATCCTATGTTTTTTTCCTTCTAATGTAGTAATGGCATCTGATAAATACATAAGCCCCCCACATTCTGCATAGGTAGGTAAACCTTTTTCTATCCCTTCTTTTATACTACTTTTCATAGAAGTATTTTCTTCTAATTCCTTTGCAAAAACTTCGGGAAATCCTCCACCTATATATAGTCCATGTAAATCTTGAGGTAATTTTTCATCCTTTAGTGGACTAAAATATATGAGATTTGCTCCTAAGTCCTTTAATAAATCCAAGTTATCTTCATAATAAAAATTAAAAGCATTATCTAACGGAACTCCTATGTTTATATTCTCTCCAACACTTTTGATTTTTTCTGGTTTATACTCAATCTCATCTGATGTCCTTGCAATAGCTAATATTTCATCTAAATCGATGGTTTCTTCTACCATCTTCGCAATTTCATTTATTTTTCTTTTTAAACCGTTTACCTCCACACTAGGAATCAATCCTAAATGCCTGCTCTTTAGTTCGATATTAGGGTTAGGTTTTAAATATCCAACACATTTTATATTTGTATCTCTTTCAATACTTTCTTTTAATAACTCATAGTGTACCTCTCCTGAAATATTATTGATAATAACACCCTTTATATCTACTTCTTCATCATATAACTTATATCCTAATACTTGAGCAGCTGCACTAGATGACATCCCCTTTCCATTAATGATTAGAATAACAGGTGCTTTTATTACTTTTGAAACATGAGCAGTACTTCCCTCATCTTTTTTAGCGCCATAGCCATCATATAGACCCATAACCCCTTCAATAACAGCTATATCTTTATTTCTTCCATTCTTAATGAGTAATTTTTTAATGATATCTTCATCTAACATCCAACTATCTAAATTTCTAGATTTATTTCCTGTTACAAAAGTATGAAAAGCAGGATCTATATAATCTGGCCCTACCTTAAAGGGTTGTACATTCATTCCCCTATTTTTAAGAGCAGCCATAAGTCCAATAGAAATAGTCGTTTTACCTACCCCACTTTGAGTTCCTGCTAATACGAATCTAGGTAACTTCATGGTAATCATCCCTTCAAAAATAAAATACCCTGACCATCACTGGCCAGGGCATGAGTATTAAATCTTTCTCTTCCCTTCCCGCCGAAGGTACTTCAATAAATAAAATAGGCAAGTATCCTGACTCGTGAATCCCTTTACTCTCAACGTCTTCCCTAAAATTTAGGTGACAATTTGTTGATTTCATCCTCACTTACAGTAGCGGGGGCTGTGTCGGATTTTCACCGAACTTCCTTTTTAAGCACTATAACACCCATTTTTATTATTTATCTTATTCAATCCTATCAAAATACGACATGTATTTCAACCGTTTTTACATTGTATAAATGCATACTACTGATTTAAACCAATTAAAACTGGGAAATCATCTACCATTTCAATCGTAATAATTCCACAATTTTCTATTTTGTACTTCCAATAATCTTCTATTCCATTTCCGATTAAATAAGCTAAAATAGCTCGAATACAACCAGCATGGGAAACAATCAAAATATTTTTATTCTGATGTTGTTTGACTATTTTATCCACTGCAGATGTAACTCGTTCACACATATTTTTTACACTTTCTCCAGATGGAGGAGCATAATACACCCAATCTTTTTCCCATTCATTTAATTCTTTTTTATATTTTTCTTTTATTTCCTTATAGCTTAAGCCTTCCCATAGTCCAAAATTCATTTCTCTTAAGTTTTCCTCTAAAGTGATCTTTATATTGTGACATTCATTAATGATCCTAGCTGTTTGAATGGTTCTATTCAAATCACTTGTAATGATCAAATCTAAATCTTTTTCTCTTAATTTTTCACAAACTTCTTCTGCCTGAACCCTTCCTTTTTCTGTAAGATCTAAATCATTCCATCCACAATATAATCCTTTATGATTATGTTCTGTTTCTCCATGTCTTACAAATATTAATTTCAAAAGATCACCAACTCTCTAAATCATTGCAAAATAAAACAAATAAACTAATTCCGTTAGTTCACATAAAGCTCCTAATGTATCTCCTGTCATGCCATCAATTTTACTACTTATATGTCTTACATACCAAAGGCTAAATAAAAGACCTACTAAAATAAAAGGAATAGCTCGTATATTCATTAAAGCTATAATCAATGTAATTATTACAGTTACAATCAAATGCTTATTGTTTGTCTTTCCTATAAATAGATTTCCCATACCACTTTTTCTTGCATAAACAGAAAATCTTGCTCCATACACAATAGATAATCTGGAAAAAACAGGCATAAGGAGTATGACTGCATAAACTTCTGGTACAGAAAAACTATTGATTAAGGCTATTTTTAGGAGGATATTGGAAAGTATGGCTAAAGCTGCATTAGTTCCTAATCTACTATCCTTCATAATTTCTAATATACGTTCCTTTGGGCGATTACTATAAACCCCATCAAAGGTATCTCCTAAACCATCTAGATGCAATCCTCCACTAATAAAAACTCCCCCTATAACCGTCATAACAGCAGCTAAAAAAGCTCCGCCTAGTATGTGTCCTATATGATAAAAAACTACCATAAACATACCAATTACAAGTCCTACTACAGGAAAGTATATAATCCCATTTGAAAAATCATCTTCATCTACTTGTAAGTTTATATTAATAGGGATCCGCGTTAAAAATTGAAGCATAACAATAAATTTTTTCATATCTATCCCTCCTATTTCAATTGCATAGGAATCCCTGAAACTGTAAAATACACCTCATTAGCTTCTTTAGCTATCATTTGATTCATTCTTCCTGCAATATCTCTAAATACACGAGATATTCTATTTTCAGGTACAATTCCCATCCCTAACTCATTCGTAACCATAATACACCAAAGTTCATTTTGTCGAATAGCTTCTATTAGCTTTATGATTTGATCTTTAATTTTTTTTTCGATTTTATCAATATTTTCATGATCAATCTCATCCCAATTTACATCTTCTTCAAACATTAAATTTGTTACCATAATCGTAACACAATCTAATAATATCACTTCATGCTTTTCTTTTATTTTAGGAATCATTTCATATAAATTTTTATACCCTTCATAGGTTGTCCACACCGTTGGTCTAGATTGTTTATGTTTTTTTATTCTATCTTTCATACCCTCATCAAAAGGAATAGCCGTAGCTAAATATGCAACTTTTCTTTCTGAATTTCTTGCTAGGCTTTCTGCATAATTGCTTTTTCCACTTCTTGCCCCACCTGTAACTAGGGTAATTTTTCCTATCATAGGCTCACCTCTTCTAAGCTTATTTCTCATGTCTTTAAAAAAAATATGCCCCTATCTATTTTTAGGGACTTGTTGATCAAAGATAACTATATCAGATTTTCTATTTTCTTTCTACTCATGTATATAAATTTTATTTTAACAAATCTGTCTCCTACTACTCTATGTTTTCTTTTTTAAATAGCTTATTAAAATATTTTCCTTCTTTTAAGGCTATACTATCTACTATCATATAAAAAGTCGGAGGCACATTACATGCAAAAAGAAGTCATTACAGATCAACAAGGAATTGCCCTTATGTTCCTTTTCATCATTGGAGAATCATCCATATTAGTATCTGGCTTAAGTGCTAACCAAGATGCGTGGATTGCTATTATTTTAGCTGGAATTGCAGCTTTTCCATTAATGATGCTCTATATAAAACTCCTTAAAATTTTCCCTCGCAACAATCTATTTGATATTATTGAATGTTGCTTTGGAAAATCCATTGGAAAAATCATTATCTTTCTATATGCAATTTACTCCTTCGACTTAGCTACATTAGTTTTAATAGACTTTATTAAATTTTTTCAAGCCGTTGGTTTACCTGATACCCCCATTATTGTTCCAACAATTTTCTTTATGTTTTTATGCATATCAATCACAAAAGAAGGAATTGAAGTAATGGGCAGGTGGTCACAATTTATTATGCTCATTCTTATAGTTCTAATCATTTTTACAATATTTTTATTAATTCCAAATATGAATCTAAACAACATTCAACCTATATTATCTTCTGGCATAAAACCTGTACTCAAAGGTTCCTATGAAGTATTTATATATCCATTTGGAGAAACAGTTATATTTTCTGCTTTCTTATTTTCTACTAAACATAAAAATTCAATCTACACAATCTACACACGAGGCTTATTGTTAGGTGGGATCACTCTTTTACTCACTTCATTTATCATCCTATTAGTTCTTGGTGTAAAAACTGCATCTACTGATTTTTATCCTGCCTATACAATGGTTACTCGAATAAATATATCTGATCTATTGCAAAGAATTGAAGTAATTGCTGCTGTCGTCTTTATTTTAGGTGGATTTATTAAAGTAAGTGTCTATCTATTAACCACCTGCAAAGGTTTTAGTAAAACTTTTAACTGTAAAGATTATGCATTCATTATTACACCCATTTCGCTACTCATCATAAATGTGACTTCCTTTGAATTTAAAAGCGTCATGGAATTTAATGAATATATTTTCAGTGCATGGATCTATTATGCTTTCATATTTATGGTCATCATACCTGTCCTCACACTAATCATTGCAATTTTAAAAAAATACAGATTATCATAAATTTATAATCTTTTATATCAAAGCTTCATTTTCAGCATATACTATAGCTTCATTTTTTTCCTTTTGCTTTTTATATTCTTCCTTCGCTAAACTCCATTGATCTCTTGCTAACATATCTAGCTTTCTTTTTCTCTTAATATTAGGATTACTTACTGCCTTATTAAACCAATCAATTGCTTCATCATATTTTTTAAGTCTTCGATTCAATTCCCCTAGTAAATACAACAAAGAAACTTCATCAAGATTTCCAATAGGTAACGACTCATATCGAAAAGCCTCTTCAAAACAATTTGCAGCATGTTCAATAAAATCTAATTCTCGATCTTCATGAATATATCTATATAGCCATGCTAATCTAAGACAAAGAGTTCCTATTATTCCTTTCTTTTGGTTGAGTAATTGTCCATTTAATAAAGCTAATTTATAAACTTCAATAGCTTTATAAGCATCTCTTTCACTTCCAAAATCTCTTTGCGTCCATTTAGTACCTATCTTCTCTAAAACAATCTTCTTTCCCGAAGGACTTATTTCTTGAAATACACTTTCAAGGGCAGCATATCCGCAATTAGGACAGACAAAAACTCCATAAAATATAGGGTTCTCTCCATTATAATACACGCAAAAATCTGTATCTCTTTTTTCTATTCTAATAGCAGAACTTCTCATTTTTTTAGTATGAAAAAGATTTTTGCACACAGGACATTGTATCTCTTTGTCATATAGTGCTTTATTCATTGCGTCACCTCTTTAAATCCTGTCTTCACTAGTATGTGCTAAAGTTGATTTTCTTCTTGGAATAGATCATCTATTTCCTCTATATGTTCTATTGTTTCCGTAGCATTTTGTTCCATTTCATGGGGTACTATGTTGATCTCTTCTTCTACTTGTACTTCTTCCGTAGGGGCACCTTCTATGTTACTTGTATCGGATATAGGTAATTTCTTTGTGCCTTTAATAATAATCTGTTTTTGTGGCTTATAGTAATCCTTTGAAATTTTCTGTTTTCCCAGAAGTTTTCCATTTTCATAAATCAATCTATAGGTAGTTACTTTATATCCATCTCTTCCTTTTTGTTCTATTTTTTCTTGTCCTTCAAGCAAATTGTCATCATATTTAATTTCTAAAGGTCTTTTTACCACTTGATTTTGCTCAGTTATCACTCTTACTTTTTTGTTATCTATTTTTCGACCATATATTTTAACGATCAATCTATTACTTATCATGTAACTCTCTATATAAATAGGTGTATTCATTGTATTTTTAAATTTAAAATCCAAAACACCATAGGATACAGTTGCATCCATACCTTTTGCTACATAGCTAGAAGGAAGAGTATGGTTATACCTTTCAACCACTTCTAAATTATTAAGTAGTATAGCATTATATAAAGTACTAGACACTTGGCATACTCCACCTCCAAGTCCCGGTACTACTTCTCCTTTAAGTATTACGGGTGCATCCTTATAACCACTTTCTTTCGTTCTTGGTCCTACCACCTCATTAAACGAAAAGATTTCCATAGGCATAAGTACAAATCCATTAATTTTGTTTGATGCTAATCTAAGGTTTTGTGTTCTGCCTTTTCTATTAATATTGAATATTGTAGTATATTCCCCTGTCAAATCATGAATAGTACTCAAACTTTCAGAGGTGATTTTAGGTGAAACCGTTTCAACAGGAAGTTCTATTGTAATTTCATCTTCAAACTTATTTTTTGTTAATTCCTCTTCTAAAAGGGCTTTTGTCTTATTCACGTTTAATTGTTGCCCAATCCTCTCATCTGTAATGATGAACTCTCCATTTTTTCTAATAATCGTAGCATCTTTTGCTTGTTGATCAATATTTTTTTGAATATTATATATAATAGCATCTAACTTTTCATGCTCATAAGCAGGCTTTAAGGTAATATTATATGGTTGCGTGTATAAAGAAAGAATCTTTTGCAATCTTTCAAAATAATTTCCCTCTCTTCCTATTTTATAAGCTTCATTTGCAGCATTAGTATAATCAAAGCTATATCTGATATCCTTGTTCTTTGTATGAAAAACTTGATTTCCATATTTAAAACAAATTTCTCCATTTACAATTAAATCATCAAAATGGTTTTTGACCTTTTTCTGTGCCTGTGTAACAGACAATCCTCCTATATCTAGGTTTTCTATCATCACACCATCATAAATGGTATCTCTATAAAGGAAAAAAAATCCTATCGCTGTCGTAAAAATAAGAAAGCTTAATAAAACAATGATCAATCCCATACTAGCATTTGATTTTTTTGCTTGCTCTTTTCCTTTCGAATCCAACAAACTTCCCCCTTTGGCAAATCTTATTACAAAATCTTATAATGTATTTTATTATATTATATTATAAAAACCCATATTCCTACTATGCACACTATTTCCTTAAATAGTGTACCATAAGTTTTTTTCATTTACTACCAGCATCCTTTTTGTCACATTTTTTTCGTACATGCATAATATGTAGTGGACATGGATCCACAACGAAATTTCCCCCTTTTATCCTTGGAGGGATTTTTATCCCTCCTTTTCTAAAATATGGGTATATTTTAGATCCATCTACATATAATATACTATTACTGAAAGTAAACCATCGCGGAGTAGAGCAGCGGTAGCTCGTCGGGCTCATAACCCGGAGGTCGCAGGTTCGAATCCTGCCTCCGCAACCAAAAAACATCTAGAGAATATTCTTTCTCTAGTTATTTTTTTTCCAATAAATTTCTATCTTATCCCCATCTCTTATAGTGTCTGTATAGCCTACTTTTTGTCCATTTAATTTTGTAATCAAGCTTCCTTTTGCTCTTGTTCTTTCAAAATCAAAATATTCAAAAATATCCACAAAAATAAGAGGCCTTTCTTTCTTTGGAATCTCCACAACCTGTTCATTTACAATAATTTTAATTTTATTATCTTCCATTCTATTTTCATGTACTTTCTTTTCATCAAATAATATTTTCTCCTTTTCTTGTACTGTAACAATTTCATCTTTATGCTTTAATACATGGTTTTTTTCAACTTCTACCCCATTTACACGCACATTCGTTTTTTTATCATCCATATTAAATCTTTTCAAAAGATCTTCGACTGTATGAATTTCCACAAAAGTTATATAGTCTCCCTCCATGATCTCATAATCCATAGATACTTCTTTTTCATTTACCAATAATTTATTCACTAAATTAATATCCAATCCATTAAAATTGACCCTATTCATGTCTTTTATTAAATCTTTTAACAAAATAGACGCATCTATGCCATCAATAGCTCCCTCAATATAGATTTGATCCTTATGATGAACCTGTTCATCAAGGCTACTACATTTTCCATTCAAATAAATTTTTGCAGGTTCTCCAAAACTTCCCTTTATGCTCTTCATTTCTCCATTTACGTAAATATTTAAATTTTTCCCTCTTCTGGCGATCAATTTCTTCGCATTTACCCCTGCTCTAATGAGAGCATCTGATATAAAAAGCTTTTTAGCATTAAATAGTTTTATCAAATCATTATTTACACTTACCTCTATAAAATTATCATCGCCTTCCTTTACACTAATAATCCCTATGCCAATAGGTGTAATAAATTCAGGTCCTTCAAGTTTTTCACATAAGAATTCAATATTTTCAATAATTTCAGTCCCTCTAACAACGACTCTCTCTGGTCTTAATGCTAATTTATTAGCTAAATATTTCGTTAAAGTAGGAATTTGACTCCCACCACCTATACAAAATACAGCACTTGGGGATTTTCCATTATATTCAATCACCTTTTCTGCAATCTCCGAAGCAAGATTTTCAATAACATGAGCTATTTTTTCTAAAATCTCTTCTGTTGTTAAAGTATAAGGAATTCCTACAATATCTTCAAATTGATGACTTTCTTTCTTATTCAATTCAATTTTTAACCTTTCAGCTGTATTAAAGTCTAGTAAAAATTCCTTAGCGATGGCTTCTGTAATTTCATCACCTGCAACAGATGCCATAGCATAGGATACAATAGTTCCATCTTGTGTTATAGCTATATCTGACGTTCCTGCTCCTATATCTACTAATGCTAGATTTAACAATCTCAGCTTTGGAGGAATAGCGACATGAATCGCTGCAATAGGCTCTAGCGTTAAGTGTATCACTTCTAATCCAATCTTGTTCATAACGGAATATAGACTCTCTACAACAATATGTGGTAAAAAAGTAGCTAAAATATCTGCATCTATTTTATCGCCCTTATGCCCTTTTAGAGAAATCATCATGCTATCATTTAAATAATAATTTACTACTGTATATCCGACACAATAATATTTTATACCTTTATTCTCCATCTCTTGGTCTAGCATTTTTTGTGCCTTTTGTATTCCTTCAATCTCTAAACTATTGATAGTCCCTTGATCAATCTCTTTTGAATGATCAACTTCTCTACTAACTTGCACTCTACATGTTTTTAGTGCTCTACCCGCTGCTGCAATAGCTACTTTTGTCAGTTTAAAGCCTACTCTATTCTCAAGCTTTTCCTTTACCTTATTTGCTACCTGTGCAACTTTATCAATATCATGTATCTGCCCATCATACATAGCACGACTTGAATATTCCATCATTTCAACATCTATGACTACAAATTTTTCACCTTCTTGCTTTGCAATAATTCCTACGACACTTTTTGTTCCAATGTCCAATGAAAAAACAACTTCATGTGGACTTATTTGGACCAATGTAGACTCTGTCATCTTTCGCACCTCTTTCAAATTTCAACCTTCACTTTATTATTATATTCTTCATAATTTTACAATTTCCTCTTTTAAATAACATCTATTGCCGCTCTTTATCATATCAAAAACTCCGGCTATTCCGGAGTTTTACAAAATTTTCTTGATCATATTTTCAATATTTTCTTTTGTTGCTTTTTCCTTAATTACTTCATCAATTTTCTGGCCATCTTTATATAAAGCAGCTGCTGGGAGCCCTAAAATTTTTTGTACTATAGCTAATCTTCTAGCTTTCGCTGTATTCAATTTTGTAAATTTAATTTTCCCCTCATACTTTGCTGCAAGGGCTTCTATATCTGGCATCAAAGCCATGCAAGGTCGGCATCCTTCACACCAATAATCCACAATGACATACCCCTTTGCTTCCAATACTTCTCTTTGAAAATTTTCTTTACCAACTTCTATCATATTTTTGCCTCCCTTAATAGAAATTTAATATTTTAGAACGAATATGCTATAATCTTCCTTTTTTCTTATTTATTCTACAAAAATAAAGAGAATCCTTTTTCAATAAAAAGAATTCTCTTATTAGATGTTACAAATTTAACAAATGTCTCCTTCACCTGCAACAAAACCGGCTTTTGCTAATACTTTTGTTCCTTCATCTAGCTTTTCTTCATTCACAAGAACGATTGGACCTGTGCAACCCATTCCACTTTCTGCATAGATTCCATTTTTCCATAATACTTTTACTGCATCTTCTAAATCCATAATGTCAATTCCTGATATAGCACCTGTTACCACTTCCTTTGGTGGCATAGCTACTTCTTCATCACTTTCTGATGCT
>JAOARP010000058.1 GCA_025210525.1 Marinisporobacter sp. | reverse complement strand
TTGACAGCATCCTGTTTGAATTCGGCACTATACTGCTTAGTTCTTTTTCCCATTTGTAACCCCTCCTAATACTGTTTTATATTATAGCCTAATTTTAGGAGTTGTACGAGTTTTAGTTGTCCGATTTATATTCTAACAGCATAAAAGCAATAATACTTAATATCATCACATTTTTAGAACTATAGATATTTTGCATTCTCTCACCTCCTTTATATTTTTTAAAGTGCTAATTACACATACTTACTCATATTTTATACTTTAATATCAATAATTCTTTATGTTCTCATTCCTTGAATTTATATTATACATTACGATTAGATAGTATCATTGGAAATATAAGTATTAGTAAAATTCTTGTATACAAAATATATTGTAAATTATCAGGTTAGCGGTTAGCTTTGCCTTTCATAAGACTTCTCTTCCAAAAAAAATCTTATTTCTTTAGAAAATATTAACGAAAATGCTGATACTGAGCATACTGCTAAAAATAATAACATCAGAGGATTTAATAATAAAGTCATATCATATCTTATTAGGGTAACAATAATTGCATAAATTAGTAACCCAACAAATAAATTTTTTGCCCATCGCTTTCCTTTATAAATAAAATACATAAATATAGCTGTAACTATAAATCTCATAATCCCATGAGAAAGTCTATGTAAACCAAATTTAATAGTTACAAGTGCTGTCGTGGTTGCATCCAATAGCAAAATGGAACAGATTATCATAACTAATATAAGTTTACCTCTTTTAAGATTAATCTCCACGTTTTTGCACCTCCTTTCTTAACATAATCTCATAGAAAAATACTTCAAACATTAAAAATTCTGGTCTATCCCTTCGCAATCCATAATTATAAACTTTCATACACCCAAATATATCTTATATATTTTACATTTATTTTTGCGTAAAATTTGTCAATTAAAGTCGATTTTCTAGAATCTTTTGTACAAAAAATAAGAACAAGATAAAATCTAATTCTTATTGTAGATTTAATATAAAGTTTTTCACTACGCTCTTGCATTGTGTTCAGTTTTATTTAATCTACAAACTCTATATTTTTCTTTTAATAATATTTTTTTGATATCTTCTCTTTTTCTTCTTTCTCTAATGAACATTGTCAAAATCTAAAAAAACAAGTAAAAATAAAAAAGCCTGTAGTAACATTTGAAATATCTCCCAGGCTTTCATCCTTCCGTGTATACAACAATCTATGTGTTTTTTCTTGAACCTACTCAGCTATAAATTACGGAACCCTAGAAAACCATGTTGAACTTTTAAATTTTAAATATTTATAAATCAATATATTTTTGATAAGAATGCTTACTAACAAAAAAGGATAATATATTTTATATGTGTAATATATTACGATCGTTTATATTTAAATAATTTTTTCAAAAAAGGTGTTGATAATTTACATTTAAAGAACAGTTAGATTCTTTGAAAACCTCTATTACTTAGAGCTTTTTATACTTCTTCTCTCGATTGTGTGCAATATTTAAAATATTATAATTCTAGTTATATACAATCTATATATTTATATATAGATAATACATAATGTGATAATTAGAGTTTTAAGTAGTTAATTTGGATAATAGTATTAAACTTAATTATATTTGAATACATTTAATATAATGTATATTGGATTCTAGAAATTTCAAATTAATTTTCTTCAAATGATAATTCATTTTAATTAATCCTTTGTAAGACAAATAACTTATCACTAATCCTTAAACCAATAGATTTTACACTGATCATATTTGGAATAAAAAGATAATCAATTGTTTTGCGAACTAATGTTCTCTTGAACGCATAAGGGCATTTTTTATACTTTTCTTTAAGAATTACATCTATCTTGTAGAGGGAATTTCATATACTAGGCAAAATTCACTATAAACTTATATGATAGTATAAAGTTTGTATAAACGACTACATTTTTCGATTGCTCAATTGATAATATATATCAATTGAGCTTGCCGAATATAATGTCTATCGTTGATGTAAAATTGAGAAAGTTGTCTAAAATCAAAATATTCAAAACAAACACCCTCTTCTATCTTAAGATGAGGGTGTTTGAAATTTGTTTACATAAAAATTTTATCGCAACCATATATGCTGTTACAAATAGAAATCCTCTATCGTCTTATCTTTGATATCTTGGTTGATACCTATATATCGCAAAGTGACACTAGGAGCTGAATGATTAAAAATATCCTGCAAGATAGCTACATCTTTATAGATTTGATAATGCCAATACCCAAAGGTTTTCCTTAGGGTGTGAGTTCCTACTTCGCTAATACCAACTGTATCAGCTGCATTATTTAATATTCTATATGCTTGTACTCTTGATATAGGTTTATTTTTTCCTTTTCTGCTTTGGAATAAGTACTCCTCTCTGCTCATGTTTTTTATGTATATCTCAAAGTCTCTTCTTAATTGGTTGTTGATCAAAAATCGCTTTTCTTTTCCAGTCTTTTTTTCATGGATAAAAATATGTGTTCGATCCTTTACATCTGACACCTTCAGATTTAACAAATCACTAACCCTTAATCCTGTATTGATTCCTGCAACAAAAAGTAGATAGTTTTTATAGCCTGATTTTAATAATTCATTTTTCATCTCTTCTATTTTATTTTTGTCTCTTATGGGTTGTACGATATTCACTTTTTTGCCCCCTTTACTCTCTATATTCTACATAAATATTATATTACATTGAAAGTTACGATGCAATACAATAAGTAACTTTGGCACTTGACGCTTTTTATAATGTGTTGATTTATCAATGTTTATAGCGATTATTCGAATGCAACACAATTACCTATTTTGTTACATAACACTATGAAAATATGTAGTTTTTTATAAGGTCTTTCGATAATTGTTTTTAAAGAACTTATAAAACTTTTAAATACTAAACTACCTGTTTTACTAAATAATCGCTTAGAATTTAAATGTGAGTGTCAAAAATAAAAACTACATCTAGAAGTAATTATAAGATGTAGTTTGTTTAAAAGATATATTTTTCATGCTTATTTGTTATTTAGGATATTATTTGAAATCGTATGAATAACATATGCTATTTGAGTATCTATATCACCATATTTTTCTTTGTTCGATAAACTACTAGATAATAATATATTAAATAATTGGTATCCTTTATCTTTAAGCTTTAGAGATTTTTCTTTATCATGTTTTTGTGTGATTTGCTTATTGTGCCAATAATCTCCATTCACTTCAATAGCATACTTATAAACTTGATTATTGAAAAAGATAATTATTGGAATATCAACTTCATAACCCCCATCTAAAATATAGGGACTATTGACTCCTACGATAATGTCTGCTCCTTCCAAAAAATCTCCTAAGTATAAGTTAAGTTTTTGTCTAACATAATTTTCTTGATCGCTTCCGAATAAGCGAGTGCTTTTTTTCAACAAAGTCTTTTTTCCCTTTATACTAATTTGAGAATAGTTTTTTATTTTGGTAGCTATTTGTGCGGATTGTTTTTTTGTATATGTCCATCCCATTTCCTTAAGCTTCCTGTAGATCTGAACTCTAGAAATATTAAAATATCTAGCCATTATTTCTGTTAGAATTTCTAAAAGATATCTTAATTTATACAAATCAATATAGTTTTCTAATTTACTTTTTTCATTAACCCTCCATTCTGAGCACTTTATCTCATTCACTAAACTTTCAAGCTCTTTTAATTGAATAGGATTAAGATTAGTATTTTTTAATTCATAGTTTAATTGTTGAATATCAAAATTATCATATTGCTTTGTTTTCACAGATTCCTTACGTATGTTATATTTATTTACTTTATTATAGGAAATAGAATTTCTTATGATCTCTATCCCTGTATCATTTATATAAACATGACCTCTAATGTTCTGAATATAAGGAAGTAGTTCTTTTCTTAAAACTTTTAATTTATTATGAACAGTTGGACCAGTAACACCTAAAATTCGAGCTGCTTCTGTAGGTAAATACATACTAAACACTCGCTTTCGTAGATTTAATATTGCTTATATATATTTATATAGTATTTCCAATAAAAATATTATGTATACCAAGGCGATTTCTTAACATTTCTTGCTTTATATTAAAATTAATTTGAATTATCATTCTTCTTCAAATTAAAATTCAAATAATCAATAGCGTTGTCCTCTAACTGCTGAATAGTATATAAATATCTTTGAGCAAGATTTTCAGTACTCCACCCTAATTGTTGTTTTACTTGTTTCGAAGAAGCTCCTCTTTTTAGTGTATGTGCTGCTAATGTATGCCTTAGATCTCTTGGAGTATATTCATGAGCTAATTCAGCCTCTATACATGCTTTTTTAAGAACCATCCTTACCCAGCGTCCTGTTATTTTATTACCTCTATTGTTTAAAAAGACATAGCTATCTTTTGAAGTTAAAGAAGATAAGCTATTTCGATATTTTTGTAGTAGTTCCCAAGTGTCTTTATGCACTTTAGTATATCTTTTTCCACGTTTAGTTGTAAAAATAATACCAATATTACCTGTATCATCAATAACAAATTGATTCCATTTAAGATTTATTGCTTCATTAAGAGTAAGTCCTGACGTGAAAATGAGCATTAAAATAGCGTAATCTCTTTGATTGTATGTCTTTAGCACAGAGATAAGTTTATCTAAGTCTTCCCACATAATGATTTTTTCTTTTGCTATATTTCTTGTTGCTATGGGTTTAGAAATGTTTTTAAAATAATTATAGGGAATATATTCATTCTCTTCTAGATAGTTAAAAAAGCTATAGATTTGACTGTATAATTTTTCCGCTGTTGTTATGGCTAGTTTTTTCTCTGAAACCTTTAGCTTTAAGTCTGCTATATATTTTTCACAATCTTTAATAGTTGCTTGAAGAAAGTCCTTTTCGATAAATTCAACGAAATGCTGCAAGTCTCTTTTATAATCCTTTTTTGATTTTTCTTTTTCTAGTCTTGATAAAAATGAGTTGATTATATTTTCGTTTCTTTGCATATTTTAAAACCCCTTTACTTGATATTACTGATTATTAGACATTTTTTCAAATACCTCTATCCATAGTATAAAATATTTTCTATACAATAGCTACCAAATGGGTAACTATATTTAAATAATGATCATATTATCATGTATTTTAGACATTAAAAGTCAAAATGGTTGAAAATTACTCCTAAAATAAATATACTAGTATATGCAGATATTATATTTAAGTACAACGGAAATAATATTTGATAGAATTTAAATTTTAGGAGGAATGTTAATGAGTAAATTAATTAGAGTTGCAGATAGTACGAACCAAGAAGTTGCTATTCTTACAATTGATGAATTTGAGTTATTAGTGGATATGATCTCTATAGGAGGTTTAGATAGTAACCAAACTATTGATTCGTCAAAAAAATATATTTTTGATGCTTTAACTGTTGCAGAAGAAAATGAAAAAGAAAATATTGAAATGATAAAATCTGTAGAATACAAATTAAAAGAGATTACGAAAGAACAAGCAAAAGATCTTTTAGATGTTATTTTTAAACATTACAAATTCTATAGTACATTCCAATATGTAGAGCAAGATGAAATAATCAATCAATTAATAAGAGAAAAAAATCGTTTACAAGAAGCATACGAAAATTTACAGCAACAAGAAAAGTAAAGGTTAAAAAGGTACATAAATATATAAGAGTCTACTTATTTAGAAACAAGTTTACAATAATCAAATTATGATAACTATCCAGTAATACCCAAATGCCATTTCAACCTTCAAGGAACATATGTTCTTTGAGGGAATCAGTTTTAATATACTTAGTATAAGGGGTAATAGGACGGTAGCTGTCATATGAGGAAAACTCAATTTTACACAATAGTTATTTTGACAAATTTAAAAAATACAGTCAAGTAATTGCAATTACTTGACTGTATTATATTTTAATTCTTATATTTGGCGTAGAACCAGCAACTGTGTCATGAGGGGCAAAGTAGCTTGAATTTCGAGTAAAGTAAAGATTATATCCGTTAAATATCAGTACTTTGAATTATTTACCGAGTAAATTTACCTGCTGAATGGCTAAAATCTGTTCAACAAAGTTTTTGAACATTGGGATAAACAAAATGACCGTTTCATTTATTCTAAAATTCCAATATGTGTAATTAAGTAATTTCAAGACTGCTAGCTTTACTTTGCCCCTGGTGACACGGATGCTGGTACTGGACCACTTAGTAGCTTTAAATAAAAATAATTACTCATAACTATTTCCAATTATAAAAAAATAAATCGCCAAGCTTTTTTGTAAGATTATAAACTTCTTAGCTTGACGGCTATGGGCTGTACCCCGAAGAGCTATAAAAATGCTGGTATTTAATTTAAAACCAGCATTCAAGTGATTATAAAAAATGTACAATAACCAAAGTAATAACAGTTAACATTACATATGGAAACCAAAATAAAATCCTTCGAATTTTAAATAAGTTTACAAAATCCTTAACATTTGGAATATCTATACTTGTCGTTATGCCATCATTAGGTAGCAAAATTTCTTCTTCTCCTACTAAAAAATCATTTATTGATTTCTCTATAGCTATAGATTTTTCTATATACTTGTATTGTATACGTTTAGTACCTGCTTCTAGTATAAAAAACATGAATAGTATAATTAAAGAAAATCCATAAACTATATTATCATTATTTTTATATCCATAACCTATAATAGTAGCCCAAAAACCTATGCCAGCTGTTCGTATTTTCCAACAATTGTCACCTAAACCTTTTGCAAGATTTTGATACATTTTCCATGCACTTACTAACACATCAATTTTTCCAGGTTCCATTATAGCATCCCCTTTAACCTTTGTATTTCAGGATTATTGCTTAAATTACTATGGTTTGATATGTTTCTAGTTAATTCTTTTAATTTTTCGTCTACAAATTTTTCCACTTCTTCAGTATGTCCACAATACGAAGTTGCAAATACATCCTCATAACTTCGTAATACCTTACTAAAACTATCTAAAATAACTTTATCTTGACTATCTTGAAATTGTCCTTTATCCCTATTAATTAAAACCCTAACATTCGATACCCCACTTGGCTTTCTCGAGAAGTAATAGTCACATAGTTGTTCTATCAAAGAATCTACTATTATCTTAATTTTCTTTCTATTATATGTTTTCCTATCAATTGGTACGGAATATATACCTTGTAAATTAACAGCCATAGCTGAATTTATCATTTTCTATCGCCTCCATTTTTGAATAATAGTAGTTGATTATTTTTATTGCAGTTTCTTCACAATCATAATACCAATTTTCGTTAATAAATCCTCTCTCAAAATAATTATATGATGATACCAACAAATCATAGTAATAGTCTCCGAATACCTTTAAAACTGCTTGTTTTTTATTTAATATAAATATATTGTTCTTTGCTAAATAAAATATTGCATAATTCTTTATTAACGTAAACAAATTAGAATATACAGATAAAAATTTACCTCCAAACATTTCTGTATTAAGAAAAATATTAAAAATATCTTTTATTTTATACAAGTCCTCAGAGTATGTATCTTTAAATTCAAATTTATTTTTCAGATTTTCCCATTCACCTATATCACCTTTCATTAAAATGCCTTCATAAAATAAATGATATATAAACAAGCTTCCTTGGTTATATAAATGTAGAAAGGTTTCTTCATCATAATCAATATAACTAAGAGGACCATTAGGCCATTTATCCTTCCTTTTCACTTCTTTTTCTGTAGCAATTCTACATATGTCTATATCACTTTCACTTCCATAGTCACCTCTTGCTACAGACCCTATAAGTATAATAAACATTACTACCTCCTTATAAACAAGCGTATAACTATTACCTTTATCATTGCAAAATATATTACAATATTTTATTATATTTTGCAATCCTTTTTTTGAAATTCTCATCCTCTTTTCAATCTTATTATAATGGGGTGATAGGACGGTAGCTGTCATAAGGGTAGTAACAGGGTAGCTATCATCAGGTGCAAACTCAATTACTAATATTGGATATTACTCAATATTCAATTGATCATAAAGCTCATTCACATCATCCTGTTGAATACCCAAATATCTTTTAGTCATTGCTAAATTACTATGATTGAGAGTTTCCATTATAATAGCTGGATTGAATTCCGTCTTCCATGCATGATATCCCTAAGTCTTTCTTAATGAATGAGTACCTATATTCTCATTCACTCCAACTGACTTCGCAGCATCTTTTAATATATTAAGAGCCTGCTGTCTTGTTATAGCATTATTTTCACCTTCTCTACTCTTAAATACAAAATGCTCCATAAATTGAAATCATCCAAATAACGTTGTAGTCTTTTTATTTTTTAAATTAGTTTATTTTCCAACATATAATTTAAAATTCCACATAAAAAATTCCCTCTTTTCAGTTTTCTATAACTGAACGAGAGAATTCTTTTTGCATGAAAAACCTAAACAGCAGTTCTTTCTATTCTTAACTTATCAGCAACCATTGCAATAAATTCACTATTTGTTGGTTTACCTTTATCATTATGTACTGTATAGCCGAATAAATTGTTGATTGTATCTACTTTACCTCTGCTCCATGCTACTTCTATAGCATGTCTTATGGCTCTTTCTACTCTACTTGGAGTAGTGTTAAATTTCTTAGCGATAGATGGATATAATTCTTTTGTTACAGCGCTCAACATCTCTATATTTTCAACAACCATAGAAATGGCTTCTCTTAAGTATAAGTATCCTTTAATATGTGCAGGAACACCAATTTCATGGATAATGTTTGTAATTTCAGCTTCTAAGCTTTGTGTCGGATTTCCAGAAGTTGCGGCTGGATTTATAAGTAAATCTCTAAATTCATTTTTCTTTTCAGGAATGAATTTTACGTTTCCTGTAAGCTGTCTAATACGTTTAATAAAGATTTCAAAATCAAATGGTTTTACAACATAATAATCTGCCCCTAGACCAATAGCTCTTTGAGTAATTTTATCTTGACCAACAGCGGATAAAACAATGATCTTAGGATATTTTTTTAAATTCATAGATACTAATCTTTCAAGCACTCCTAGACCATCAAGATGAGGCATGATGATATCTAAAACTAAAACATCTGGTAATTCCTCTGAAACTAAATCAATCGCTTCTAAACCATCCTTCGCAACACCAACAATTTCTAAGTCTTCCTGTTTGCCTAAATATTCACTTAAAATGTCACAAAAATCTTTATTGTCATCTGCAATTAATACTCTAATATTTTTCACTTAGTTACCCCCCTAAAAATTTTCACATAATGATCAATGAATTTCTATTTCCATGTAGACATATTCGACAAATACATGATATATCCTTCTAGTTTGGAAAAGATTAGTATAGTTTTTTACAGTTTTCTTTGAAAAGTTATTCAAAAAGTAAAAATAAAAGAAGAGCACTCATAAGAGTACTCTTTTTTACAATTTGTTATTAATACTTGTCGGCTAATTGGCTATTGCTGTAGATATCAATTCCTGCTTTTTTGATCATCCATTCAATAAATAAACCATATCCTTTAGAAGGATCATTTACAAAAACATGAGTAACTGCACCAATTAATTTTCCATCTTGAATGATGGGACTACCGCTCATTCCTTGTACAATTCCTCCACTTTTTTTTAGTAGTCTTTTATCTGTTACTCTTATAACCATGCTCTTTGTACTTGGTATACGCTGTCTATTTATTTTTTCAATATATACTTCATATTCTTCTATTTTATTACTCTCAACTGTTGTTAAGATACTTGCTTTACCCTCATGAATTTGATTTTGATAACAGATTTCTATAGGTTGCCTATATTTATTATTAATAATAGGTTCGTAAGCTTTACCGAAGATACCAAAGTGAGTATTTCTTTCTAGATTACCCATAGGTTTACTTGTTTCATAAAATATACCTTTTATTTCTCCTGGTTGTCCTCTTTTTCCTTGCTTGATAGAAGCAACTTTTGATTTGAGAATCTGTCCATGATCTACGGTTAATAACAGTCCTGTATCAACGTCTGTTATAGCATGTCCTAAAGCTCCAAATTTCATAGTATCTGGATGATAAAATGTCAATGTTCCTACTCCAGCAGTTTTGTCTCTAACCCATAAACCTATTCTATATTCTCCTTCATCAACAGACTTTACAGGTTTGATTTTTGTATGAAATATTTTTTCTCTTCTTTTTACCTTTAAGCTAATTTCTGTATTCTTGTTTTGATTAATAATATTTGTAACATGGTCAGCATCTTTTATTTTGATGTTGTTTATTTCTATAATACTATCACCTATTGTTAATCCTGCTTCTCGAGATGGATTATACTTTTTTCCATCTAATCCGTTTATTTCCTCTAACCCAACAACTAAAACACCTTTGGTATTTAGTCTTACCCCAACAGATTGACCACCAGGAATAACTTTAATTTTAGGGAGTACATCTACTTTCAGTTTTTTTATTGAAAAAAATCCTAATAGTTTAACTTGAATATCTGCTTGACCTATTTTTAATGGGTTAATATATAAGGTATTTGTATCAAAGGCTTTATTGTTTTGTGATAATTGTAAAACACTAGCATCTGTTTTTTCCTTATCGATTTTAAAAGGAAATCTAATAGCTAAAGGGTGTTCTTCATCTTCAAATATTTTTATTTTTTCTGGGTAATTAAAAATTTCATAAAAGCTATAAGAATTAAAGGCTGTAAATAAAATCACAATAAAAAAGAGCAAAAAAATACGCTTATTTTTATAGTTGTACAATAAAGATCACACTCCTATTTTCCCCTTTGAATCATTCAATCGCCTCCATAAATAGAAAATATAATTTTGCTATATCTTTAATTTAGCCTGTTTTATAACTTATTATTCTTCATAAAAATTGTAATAAACATATATGAAGAAGAATACAAAGTTATTTTGTATATGGTAAATTTTAAAAAATAAAAAAACAGGTTATAAAAACCTGTTTTTGAACAAAATATGTAATTATTTCAAACTATTTTTGAATTGATTTCCTGAATGAATCATTTCTTTTGCATGTTCTAGTGTTAAATCAGTTAATGTAATGCCACCTAATAATCTACCTAATTCTGCAATTCTATCTTCTTCTGATAATTTTTGTATATTTGTTAAAGTACTATCATTTTCGGAATTTTTTTCAATATAAAAATGATGATCTGCCATTAAAGCGATTTGTGGTAAATGAGTTATACATAAAATTTGGTGATTTCTAGATATGATTGCTAATTTTTCTCCTACGATATTTGCTGTACGTCCACTGATTCCTGTGTCTATTTCATCGAAAATTAATGTTGGAATATTATCTGAATCAGCTAGAATTGTTTTAAAAGCAAGCATGATTCTTGACATTTCTCCACCTGATGCAATTTTAGCAATAGATTTAGGCCTTTCTCCAGCATTTGTAGAAATTAAAAATTCAATCTTATCTAATCCTTTTGCAGTAAACATACTTTCATCTATTTCAGCTAAATCATTTGCAAAATGTACCTTAAAAATAACTTTATTCATATTTAAGCCTTCTAATACATGAATCATTTCTTTTTCTAGTGAAGATGCTATTTCTTTACGAATATCACTAAGTTTAGTAGCGGATTGGATATATTCTTTTTTTATTATATCTATATTACTTCTTATTTCCGCTACAATTGTCTCGCTATTTTCAAGTTCTTCTAATTCTAAAGCAATTGCTTCTCTATAAGATAAAATTTCTTCTAAAGAATTTCCATATTTTCTCTTTAAATCATTTATTAAGTCTAATCGCTTTTCAATTTGATCTAATAGAAGGGGATCAAACTCCACATTGTCTCTATAACTTCTAATATCTCTAGATACATCTTCAATAGTATAGGAACATTCTTGTAATAGACTATAGATATTTGCAATATGATCATCAAATTCTTTAATACCTTCTAATTCATGAATAATATTTCCCATACTATCCATAATAGACAAGGTGTGATCATCACCATTATACATCTTTTCATAGGTATTTGACATAATGCTAAAGATTTTTTCACTATTAGAAAGGAGGTTATATTCAGATAATAAATCTGTATCTTCTCCAACTTTTACATTACATGCATCGATTTCTTTTAATTGAAACTTTAATAAATCTTTTTTTCGTTCTCTTTCTAATTCATTTCCACAAAGATCATCAAGTCTTTTTTTAAGCTGTTTTAGTTCAGAATACTGACTAGCAACTTCTTTTTTTAAAGATATTATTTTGTTTTCATCAAAAGAATCTAAAATATCAATATGATTTTCAGGATAAAGTAGTGATTGATGTGCATGTTGCCCATGAATATCAATTAAATACTTACTGATTTCTTTAACTAATGAGATTGTAACAACTCGATCATTTATTCTAGAGGTACTTCTACCACTACTATAAATTTCTCGAGTAATGATAATAATATCATTATCAAATAAATCGATACCTTTTTCATTGAGTATTTTTATTAAATATTCATTTTGTGAACGAAAGACCATCTGAATAACAGCTTTATCAGTACCAGTACGAATAAAACTTTTATCAGCTCTTTCTCCAATTGCCATATTTACGGCATCAATTATAATTGACTTTCCAGCACCCGTTTCACCTGTAAGAATATTTAATCCTCCACCAAAACGAATATCTAGTGTTTCTATTAATGCAAAGTTATTAATAATTAATTCTAAGAGCATTCAAATACCCCCGTATTACCTCATAAGTTTTTTAAACTTACTTACGAGTTCTTCGATTTTTTCTACATCTCTGACAAGAATAAATATGGTATCATCTCCAGCAATTGTACCTACAATATCTTTAAGATCTAATGCATCTAATGCAGCGCAAGCAGCTTGTCCTGCTCCTACTAATGTTTTTAAAACAACAATGTTGCCAGAATAATCTATAGATAAGATAGAATCCTTAAATATTTTAACTAATCTGTCAGAAATAGCACTTTCATGTTGTTTCATTGAAGCATACTTATATCTTCCATTTTTCCCTAAAACCTTTATAAGTCTCAATTCTTTTATATCCCTTGAGACAGTTGCTTGTGTGACATGAATATTATTTTTTTTTAGGGATTCAGCCAATTCCTCTTGTGTTTCAATTTCATACTTATCAATAATCTCTAATATTTTTGCATGTCTTGCATATTTCATATTTCTCCTCCTATCCTTTTATTTATCATATGAAATATGTATAAAATCTATCCCAATAATTCATACTAACATATTCATTATTCTACATAATTATAAAATATCCTCTTAATTTTATTCAAATAAATAGATAACCTGTCGGTTATCTTTTATTTAATAGCTCGTGGGAATTTGAAACAATATCTTGAACCATGTTTTCTAAGTCAATTTCATCCTCTGTTTCTTTATTGATAAGATAAGCAAGATATTCTATATTTCCCTCAGGACCTTTTATTGGAGAAAATGATAATCCTCTTAGTGTAAAGCCTGATGCTAAAGCAAAAGATACGATTTTATGAATAACTTCTTCATGTACCCTTATATCTCTTACTACACCTTTTTTTCCAACTTTTTCTCTACCCGCTTCAAATTGAGGCTTAATAAGACAAACTACTTCACCATTTTCTTTTACCAATTTTTTTACAACAGGCAATACAAGTTTTAAAGATATAAAAGACACATCAATAGATGCAAAATCTATTTCATCAGGAATGTCTTCTCTAGTAACATATCTTATATTGGTTCTCTCCATTACAACGACTCTTTCATCTTGTCTTAATTTCCATGCTAATTGTCCATAACCAACGTCAATTGAAAAAACCTTTGTTGCTCCATTTATTAGCATACAATCTGTAAATCCACCTGTAGAGGCACCAATATCTAATGCTTTTTTGTTTTCTAAAGTGATGTGAAATGCTTTCATAGCTTTTTCAAGCTTTAATCCACCACGACTGACATAAGGCATAACTTTTCCTTTGATCTCAAATTTTGCATCAGAATCTACCTTTGTCCCTGCTTTATCAACTCTTTGATTATCTACAAAAACAATTCCTGCCATAATACTTGTTTTTGCTTTCTCTCGGGAGTCAAAAAATCCTTTCTCCACTAATATTACGTCTAGTCTATTCTTTTCTCCCATACAAATCTCTCCTAGCGATTAATCATTTCTCTTACATGTTCTATTACCCCTTCTACATCGAGGCCATAGACTTTCATTAATTGGTCAGTATTTCCATGTTCAATAAACTGATCAGGAATTCCTAATATTTTTATGCTTTTATCATACAATTTGTTTTTATGAAGTAATGATAAAATTTGACTCCCAAAGCCACCCTTTATTACATTATCTTCTAATGTAACAACATACTTACATTCCTTACATTCCGAAATAAGAGTTTCTTCATCTAATGGTTTTGCAAATCTACCATTAATAACTGTACAACGAATACCCTTCGATTCTAGTTTTTTAACAGCATCATAAGCTGTTCTCACCATTTTTCCAAAAGCAATAAAGCATACATCCGTACCCTTTACAAGCACCTCTGCTTTCATATCCTTAATATTATAATTATTACTAATGGAAGTAAAATCATCACTTTCGCCTCTTGGATATCGAATGGCAACAGGTCCTTGTAGAGCTTTTGCGTATTTTAGCATCTCAATTAGTTCAGTACCATCTTTAGGAGCTAAAATTTGTATATTTGGAATATGCATTAAAAAAGAAATATCAAATACACCATGATGAGTTTCCCCATCATTTCCTACTAATCCACTACGATCTATACAAAACACAACTGGTAAATTTTGCAAACATACATCGTGAACAATTTGATCATAAGCTCTTTGTAAAAAGGTAGAATACACAGCAAAGAAAGGCTTCAATCCATT
Source organism: Marinisporobacter sp. (assembly GCA_025210525.1). Lineage (GTDB taxonomy): Bacteria > Bacillota > Clostridia > Peptostreptococcales > Thermotaleaceae > Crassaminicella. Next base: position 298,193 of record JAOARP010000058.1, on the reverse strand, counting down.
TGAAGCAAGTCCAGCTGCAAAGGTTACAGCATGCTGTTCTGCAATACCTACATCAAAGAATCTATTAGAATAGGTAGCTGCAAATTCATTCAAACCTGTTCCTGAAGGCATGGCTGCAGAAATAGCTACCATATTGGAATCTTCTTTTGCTAAATCTACTAAGGCTTTTCCAAATACTGCTGAATAGCTAGGACATGCATTTTGTTTCTTCATTACCTTTCCAGTTTCAATACAGAAAGGTCCTATTCCATGAAATTTATCTGGATTCTTTTCAGCATAAGAGTATCCTTTTCCCTTTTTTGTGAGCACATGAATAAATACAGGACCTTTTATATTCTTAGCTCTTCTTAAAACAACTTTTAACTCTTTCATATCATGTCCGCTTACAGGACCTAGATAAGTAAATCCAAGCTCTTCGAACATTACTCCTGGCACTAAAAAATATTTTAAGCTATCCTTTGCTTTGCCTGCTGTTTTATACATAGCTTTTCCAACTGCTGGGATTTTATTAAGAAGATATTCTACATCGTCTTTTACTTTAAAATATTTTGGATCAGATCTTAAACGATTTAAGTATTTAGAAAGTCCTCCAACATTTTGAGAGATACTCATTTCATTATCATTTAATATAACTATGAAATCTGCATTTGTATGACCAGCATGATTTAATGCTTCAAAAGCCATACCTCCAGTAAGGGCTCCATCACCGATAATAGATAATACAGAATAATTTTCCCCTTTTAAGTCTCTTGCCTCTGCGATTCCTAGACCTGCTGAAATAGAAGTGCTACTGTGACCTGTTTCAAAACAGTCATGTTCACTTTCACACCTTTTAGGAAAACCGCTTAAGCCTTTATGTTTTCTTAATGTATGAAAAAGTTCACGTCTTCCTGTTATCATTTTATGTACATATGCTTGATGTCCTACATCCCATACGATGCGATCCTTAGGGCTATTAAAAACACTATGGATGGCTAAGCTTAGTTCAACTACGCCTAAATTGGAGGCTAAATGCCCTCCTGTTTTTGAAACATTTTCAATTAAAAATTTTCGTATGTCATCTGCTAAATACTTTAACTCTTCATCTGTTAAATTTTTCAGATCTTTAGGAGAGTTTATTTTGGATAGTAAATCTCTCACGGATTTCATCCCTCTTTCTGGTTAAATCTAAACACGTTTCTTCTTATTAGAAAAAAAATCTATACCAAATTTTTGATTTATATAGTACAGAATTTTACCTACATAAAATACAATTTCTTTTGATTTTTTTAAAGCAATTTCTTTTCCTAATGCCTTTCCACCTACTGTAAGAGAAGCAACCAATCCACTTAGAATAATACTAAGAAAAGGAGTATTTACATTTTTTATCTTAGTAAATTGCAGAATAATGATTGCTGCTGCTGCACCACTAACAATTCCACATATATCCCCTATTACATCATTACAAAAATTTGATACTGGGCCTGCATTACGTAGTAATTTCAAGGCAAATTTAGCACCCTTTAGTTTATTTGATGCCATAGAATGAAAAGGTTTTTCATTTGCAGATGCTACAGCTATTCCTACTAAGTCAGATAATATACCTATAAATATAATTGTAATAAGAATAGAAAAAGCAATAAGAATATGTACTTTTCTGAGTACTGTTTCAGAAATAAAACTTATACCAATAGCTAAAAAAAAGGTCCATATAGTTATGAATACAACCCATTTTATATTATAAGCTTTTTGATTTTTTTTGTTTTTTTTCCTTCTGACAGGATTTGTTTCATTAGATTCTGTTTCCATCGTCATCACCTATAAAATATTCCTTTTAACATAAACTGAATAAATTTTTTCAAGAAATAAATAGAGTGGCAACCTATTGAGTAAATTTTACGGCTTAGGTCTAGTTGGATTTCCCAAAGAAATACTGGTTTGTCGCCAAATCAGCGGTTTCCCTTTAATTTTCTTTTTACTCTGTCGCCAAGAGTAAGACTAGATTACCACTTAGTCCGCACTGTAATCCTCAATAGACCTCATAAAAACAGTCTAGGAGTTTTCCTCAGCAGTCAAACTATTTCCTAGCCTCTTTTGCAGAATAGGTTTCGAACAGCAATATGATAATCTTATTGGGCCCAATAAGATGCATCAATGGTATCTATTATCCACCATATTCCACTCAAGGCAGGCTACGCTGCACGAAAGGTAAATCTCATTGCAGGTTTATCCTAAAAAAGAAATTTTTCTTTTTTAAGTCTCCGCGAAGAGAGGGTCATCGCCCACATGCCATTGTGGATCGCCCCCTACTTCTTACTCCCAGCAATGACCCCCGACTGGGCGTCAGCAGCCAATGCCAGGAACTTCATCGATGTGCCCTTTGACGGATTTTTAGCCCCGCCTTCAGAAATAGCAGATCTGACTAGAATACTGCGCCACTCATAAAGTAACCATTATTATAACATAGAAAAATTTGAATATCAAATCACCATATGGGCAATAAAAATTCCTAATAGTGCACCTGCAAAAACTTCAACAGGAGTATGTCCAATTAATTCTTTAAGTCGTTTATCTCCTATGGGTTTATGCTTTTGCTTATCTTGTATGATTTTGTTTAATATAATAGCTTGTTTTCCAACAGCCCGTCTGACACCAGAAGCATCATACATAACAATTAAGGCAAAGGCTATGGCTATGGCATAAAGAGAAGAATCAAAGCCATGCTTTAGTCCAATTGCAGTAGATAAACCCATAACTAATGCGGAGTGAGAACTAGGCATTCCACCAGAACCCACAAACCTATATAGGTTTACTTTCCTCTCTATGATGAGTGTAATAATAACTTTTAGTGTTTGTGCAATAAACCATGATAAAAGGGTTGTATAGATGATTTCATTTTTAACGATTTTTTGAAAAAAGAGCAACGTATTTCCTCCTCCAATTAATATTCCCTTCTGACAAGATAATCAGATAATTGGATGAAAAATTCTGACTTGTCACCAAAATGTTTAATCACTTGAACACTTTTATGGAAAAGTTCATTTACTTTTTCCTTTGAAGCATCAAGGCCATATATAGAAGGGTATGTAGACTTTTGATTTTCAATATCACTCCCCACTTTTTTACCAAGTTTTTTTTCATCTCCAATAATATCTAAAATATCATCTCTAATTTGAAATCCAAGGCCAATGCTTTTAGCAAAAGTTGTTAATGCTTCTAATTCTTCTTCATTTGCACCACCTAGTATAGCACCCGCTCTAATTGGAGCAATAATTAGTGCTGCTGTTTTATTATTATGAATAAAATCTAATGTAGTACCATCAATTTTTTTATTCTCACTTAATAAGTCTACAACTTGTCCACCAATCATGCCATGAATGCCTGAAGCAGTACTTATTTCTTTCATGGCTAATACTTTTTTTTCTAAATTTTTGTCGTTCTTTAAAGTGGCTTGAATCATTAATTCAAATGCATAATTAAGAAGACCATCTCCTGCGAGAATAGCAAGCCCTTCTCCATATACCTTATGATTTGTAGGTTTTCCTCTTCTATAGTCATCATCATCCATAGCAGGTAAATCATCATGAATTAATGAATAGGTATGAATCATTTCTATGGCACATGCAAAAGGCATTACCTCTTCTACATTTCCTCCTACAAATTCACAAGCTGCCATCATAAGAATAGGACGTAATCTTTTTCCACCAGAAAGAGTACTATATTTCATAGATTCAAAAATAAGACTTTGAGGATCATTTCCCTTTGGTAAATATTTTTCTAAGGCATTTTCTACTAAATCAGCTTTTTTTTGCAACTCTAATTTTAAGTCCATTTTATTCCCCCCTAAAATCGTCTAAATCAAAAGAAGAAAAAGAAACTTCTTCTCCATCCATCATAATATTTATTTTTTGTTCAGCCTTATCTAATATATTATTGCAGTATCGATATAATTTAATTCCTTCTTCATAAAGAGATAACGTTTCATCTAAAGTAAGTTTCCCTTCATCTAAAAGAGATACGGTTTCTTCAAGTTTTCTTATAGCATCTTCAAAAGAATCACTCTTTTTCAGTTTTAAATTTTGTAATGTACTCAAGTAAATGCTCCTCCTTCTCCTTTTTAGTGACAACACAAGAGACAACCCCGTCGGTTAACATAATATTTATATTGTCCCCTTTGTTTACATTTTCTATTGTATTGATTGTCTGTTTATTTTCCTTATCAAATGCAATAGCATATCCCCTTAGAATAGTAGCAAATGGGTTGATTCCTTCAAGCTTAGAAATAGATCTAACTAACCTACCCTTATAAGTTTCTAATTGTAGGCGAGTATGATTCGTTAAATCCTTTTGCAATGAATCAATAGTTTGACGTTCTTCATTAATTTTACTTTGCAAATAGGATTTTAATTTTATCTCATCTATTTTCACAAGCGTATTTCTTTTGTCTTTTAATATTTGAGAAAGAGAAGTATTCATTTTATTATAATAAGTATTTAATGTATATTCTATATCTAATATACGAGGAACAGCTAATTCTGCTGCTGCTGAAGGTGTTGGTGCCCTTAAATCAGCTACAAAATCTGAAATAGTATAATCTGTTTCATGTCCAACAGCTGAAATAATAGGAAGTTTTGAAGAATATATGCTTTGTGCAACAATTTCCTCATTAAAAGCCCATAATTCTTCAATAGACCCTCCACCTCTTCCCATAATAATTAAATCTATATCTTTTCTATGTTTATTAATCTTATCAATAGCTTTTGAAATCTCTCTTGCTGCATTTTCTCCTTGAACTAATACAGGATAAATAGTTAGTTCAACATAAGCGTTTCTTCTTTTAATAACAGAAATAATATCTCGAATAGCAGCGCCTGTAGGAGAAGTAACTACAGCAATTTTTTCAGCAAGAAAAGGAATCTTTTGCTTTTTACTAGGATCGAACAACCCCATATTTTCAAGCTTTATTTTCAATTGTTCAAATGCTAAATAGAGCGCGCCGATTCCATCAGGTTCCATTTCTTCTATATATAATTGATATTGACCATCTCTTTCATAGGAAGATACATATCCTTTAACAAGTACCTTCATACCATTTTCAGGAATAAATTTTATTCCCTGATTATTTCCTTTAAACATAACACAGTTAATCTTACTCTTTTCATCTTTTAGAGATAAATAGAAATGGCCACTTCCATGAGCTTTAAAATTTGAAATTTCTCCCTTTAAATGAATATGATTTAAAATAGGATCACTGCTTAATAGTTTTTTTATATACTTATTGAGTTCTGAAACGGTTAAACTTCTTATTCGCATTGTGCTTTTGCTGCCTTTAATGTATTTTCAAGTAACATAGTAATTGTCATAGGTCCTACACCACCAGGAACAGGGGTAATCCATGAAGCTTTTTTAGAAGCTTCTTCATAAGCTACATCTCCAACTAATTTACCATTTACTTTTCTAGTACCAGCATCAATGACAATGGCTCCTTCTTTAATCATATTTCCCTTTATTAATTCTGGAATGCCTACAGCAGCAACAACAATATCTGCCATTTGCACGTGTTTTTCTAGATTTTCTGTTTTAGAGTGACAAATGGTTACAGTAGTATTTTCTTTAAGGAGTAATACTCCAGCAGGTTTCCCAACAATATTGCTTCTTCCAATAACCACAGCATGTTTTCCTGTAAGATTTTCTCCTGTTCTTTTAATTAATTCTAAAATACCTTTAGGGGTACAAGGGATAAAGCTTTCTTCTCCTAACAAGAGTTTACCTGTGTTTATAGCATGGAAACCATCTACATCCTTAGTAGGGAGTATATGTGAATTAATAAGATTTTCATCTATTCCCTTTGGTAGCGGTAATTGAACTAAGATGCCATGTATTTTTTTACTCGCATTTAATTCATCAATGAGTTTTAGAAGTTCTTCTTGGGTAGTTTCTTTTGGTAGCTTATATACTTCTGAATGAAAACCAACTTTTTGGCATGCTTTTTCCTTCATAGATACATATACATGAGAAGCATCATCATCCCCTACAATAACAACTGCAAGACCTGGAGCTACTTCATAACGATCTTTTAAATGCTGAACCTGCTCTATGATATCATTCCGAATTTCTTTAGATATTTTTCTTCCATCTAAAATTTTCGCACACATAAATATCCCTCCTAAATAAAATTATTTTATCCCTAATAATGCTGTTCCTACAGCATTATCCGTACAATATTTAGCTTCTCCAAAATAAATTTCATATTCTTTTGGCATGTTCTCAAGTAAATATTTTTTTATATATTGACTGGATGCTACACCACCCATCATTAATACCTGTTTTAACCCTGTGCTTTTAAGGGTATTTAAAATGGTTTTCTTCAAAGAACAAGCTATACATTCAAGTACAGCCTTTGCTAATGAAGCTTGATCTACATCTTTATTGACTAATTTTTGAATTGCTGTTTCAGGACCTGAAAAGCTCATATGAGTATTTTTCATTGATACAGGTAGTACTATTTCTTTTTTTAATGTATTTATAGCTAATTGATCCATTTCTTTACCAGCTGGAAACTTAAAACCTAAACTTACACCTACTCGATCGATAAATTGTCCAGCACTAATATCTGACGTTCCACCTAAAATATTTATAGTATAGCCAAATTCATCATTATTTTTAACATGAAGGATTTCAGTTGTACCACCTGATATGTGCACCCCGACAAATTCAGATTCAAGTTTTTTACCGATTGACCACTTAGCAGCCTCAATATGTCCTTCTTGATGGCTAAATTCTTTATATGTACAGTTTAATGTATGGGCAATGGTTTTTCCAAAGGATTGAGCTGCTCTAAAAACTGGCATATACGATCCTTCTACAGGTCGAGGACTACTGCTAACAGATACAATTTTTATACGTGTACCCAAATTTAATTCTGATATTTTTTCAAATAATACGGGTAGGTTTATAACATGCTGAAAGAGGGCATCAGATTGTCTTAATCCTCTCGTACCCTCTTTAACAGCAAGTATTTTTCTATGATCTATTATCAAATTATTTTCATGATCTACTATAGCAATAGAAGTAGTATAATTGCTTGTATCAATACCTAAAACAAGATTTTGCATATTTTTATCACTTCTTTTCTAAAATACTACCCAAAACACCATTGATAAACTTACTTGAATCCTCTGCACTAAAAGTTTTAGCCATTTCAACGGCTTCATTGACAGAAACAATTTCTGGAATATCTTCCATATAATATATTTCACCAATAGCAACTCTTAAAATAGTAAGATCTACCTTTGCAATTCTATTGATCTTCCAACCCTTAGCATTTTCTTCAATTCTATTGTCGATTTCTTCTTTATTATTTATAAAACATTCAGCTAACTCTCTAATATAATCTCTTTGATTATCTTCAGGTAATTCTCCTAAAAATTTATTAATTCTTTCATTTGAAAAATCATTTTGAATGTCCATTTGAAAAATCAGTTTCATTGCCATTTCGCGTGCTAGTTTTCTATTCATAAAGCTCCTCCTAAATTCAATTCTGTTCATAGTCTGCCACAAATTTTGTATTGTATGTAAAATTTACTTGTATTTTCCTAGTGGCAAGAGTTTATCTAATATTTCTAGTATATTTTCTTTATTGTCAACTTTACTTCCTATAAAGTATCCTATGTAAAGGCATAAAGATATAAATAGGGTTTTTATAACCCCAATAGAAATAACTAAAATACTTACGAGTAAACCTAAAAATACACCAATAATTTTTCCGTAATTTTCAAGAATTATATAGAATATCTTCTCTCTATTCATATTGATACCCCTCAATCCTATTGTACTCTTTTTTTACTTTGAGATGCAATATCATTAATCGTAATTTTCACTTCTTTTACAGCTACTCCTGTAGTTTCTTCAATATGTTCCTTTGTTTTTTTCTGAATAGCCATAGCTTTTTCAGGAATATTTATATCACTAAGGGCAAATGCCTTGATCGTAATAACTAACCCATCATGACTATGACGAGATATTGCTTTAATATCTCTAAGACCATGTACTCCTTGTGCACATTTATGAGCCATATTTTCAATGGTTTCCATAGTGATTTTTACTTCTCCATAGGAAGTATGTTTGATTACTGCATTTCCTTTAAAATCATTCTTTTTTGATCCAGAAAAAAGAAAACGAAGACTTAAAATAAAGAAAATTGCTGGCACTATGATATATTCCTCATTTATTATATAAGTTTTTAAAATATAGCTTGTCCACCTACCTACCCAATCATTAAAAGGAAGAAGGATCAATACAAAAGATACACCTGCAATACATAGGCTATATAGACCTAAGAAAAATCGATCGATTAATTTCATAGAAAATCTCCTTTCTCAAAAACATTTAAATTAACCCTCAAAAAATTGAGGGTTAATTTAAATTTCTGACTATTTTACTCTTAAAGGACTCTCTTCTTTTTCATCTTTTTCCATATTTACGCCTTGAACGTGAATATTTACTTCTACTACGTTAAGACCTGTCATTGTCTCTATTGCTTTTTTTACGCTTTCTTGTATTTGCCATGCTACATCAGGAATTTTTGCACCATATTCTACAATAATATATAAATCTATGGCAGCTTCTTTTTCTCCAACTTCTACTTTTACGCCTTTAGATAGGTTTTTTCGACCTAGCATTTCAGCGATGCCACCAGCAATACCACCGCTCATTCCTGCTACTCCAGGAACTTCTGTAGCTGCTAGACCTGCAATGACACCAACTACTTCATCAGCAATTTTTATTTGACCATGTTCAATGTTATTAGTCATCGACGATACCCCCTGCTCTTATGTAAATAACTTAATCAAAACCATTATACCAAACCTAGCTAATATTTACAAATCCAACTAATATTTATTTGATATTTTTATGTTTTCAGGGGAAAATTTTGTTTCTCTGATGACAATATCTAATATTTTAGCTACATCTGCATCATTTAATTTTTCTTTTTCTACAATAATATTAGCAGAGTGATCTGTAATAAATACTAATGCCTCTTCAAAACCTTTTGCTTTTACTAAGTTTTCTACTATTTTTTCTTTACTCATGACATCAATTAATTTCATTTTTTCATCACTTGCAGCTTTTCTATTAGCCGCATCTGTTCGATCATTATTGATCATTTCATTTAAGAGGGAAATCATTTTTTCTCTTTCTATATTCATATTTAATCTTGATTCAATAAAATAATTTGTTTTTTTTGCATTACTATTAATTGTAGTGTTTATATTCTTACTGGTTTTAGTCACCATATCTTCTATTTGGTTACCTTTACTATCTACTACCGAGATACTTTTCCCTTCTTCATTTGTTTCTATATATTCATTACTATTTGTTTCTTCACTTAAGAGATCCTCAGAATTTTCGCTAGAAATAAAATTTTGAGCAAGCTTATTTTCTTCATATTCTTGGAAATCACTAGATGTTTCTAAAGAAGCATATTTATTGACTGCATAATTTAAATACCCAATAAAACATAGAACAAGGACAAGTGAGAAAACAAACACGTTCCTTCTTTTTATTTTAAACATAGAAAATCCCCCTATAATTATTTTTTTTCATATACCATTACTTTATGTGTAGGTATCTGAAATAGTGTTTGTGCAGCTTCTATAAGTTCTGTTTTGATCTTTATATCAGAAGCTCCTGTTGCTACAATAACAACTCCTCTTATTTGTGGTTTGATTTCTTTAATGACAACAAGCTGTTCATTTTGATTCGACATAATAACATTTTGATCTGATTCATCTTGAGTAGTTGTTCTTACTCCCCCCTGAGCATCTTTTTCTTCTGTTACTTGGCTTGATTTTGTTACATTCAAAGCAGGTACTACCTCTGTACTTGTTTCATAAGTAATCATTACATCTACTTCTCCTACACCTTTTATGTTACTTAATATTTTTTTTAACTTTTCTTCGCTGCTATCTTTATATTCACTCTTAAAGACAATCTCTTCATCTTTAGGATTGTCTTTAAGAATTAGATCATTGCTTGTTATCTCAAGGGGATAAAAGCTATCCCATGTAATTAAAGCAATGGTGCATATAATCATAACGATCAAAAGATTATATACAATTTTTTTATATCCATTATTTCCGATATATTCTTTAAATCTATCTAAGATTTTCATTTTTTTACCTCCCTCATTTATTTTTCTTTTTTTGTATATGTATATAAATATTATTTTCATCTAAGCCGTAATATTTATGAATATGTTCTCTAATTTCTTTTAAGACGTGATCTTTTTTAGATAATTTGATATTTTCATTATTTTCGTTTATATGGATATTAATATTGGATACAGGTTGTATCCCTTCATTTGATAACTGCTCATCAGATTCTGATAATACAATAGACAGTTTTTGGATATTTCCAAATTTTTCACTGTCTAAGTTTTCCTCTATCGTAGCGTCAATATTTAAAACATGAATGGTATTATTGAATTCTATTTGATCTTTGATATATTTTTCCACATAATCCTTGTAGACAGAAATGATTTGCTTTTTTTGAGTTCCTTTAAATTTCTTCACATTAAGAACCAGTTCTTGTCTTTGTATAGCTGAAGAGGCTTTAAAAATGTCTTCCTCTAATTGGAATTTTCCGTGCATAACTTCTAATATGGGATTGATAATTACTAGCATAACTAACAATCCTACAATCATCTTGATATACTTTTTCATACTGCTGTTGGGAAAAATTAATTCTATAATAGTGATAAAAATCACAACAGATGTAATATTTAAAATCCAACTCTTTAAAAAATTCATCATTCGTAACACCTACCTCATCATAAGGGTTATATTTCCAGCTCCGACAATCATTGTTACAGTCAAAAAGAACATGATAGCTACTGAAATAACGGTTCCTAATATTAAGACCATTGCATTACTCATATCATTTAAACAATTTACCAATTGATTTTCTGTAATAGGTTCAATAATTGCAGCAGTCATTTTATAAACAAATATAAGGGTTAATATCTTAAGTAGCGGCAAGGCAATAATAATAGCAAGAATGATGATTCCTATAGCACCTACTGCATTTTTTATTAATAAAGAGCACCCTAAAATGGTATCAAAAGCTTCCGAAACAAAACTCCCTACAACAGGAATAAATCGATCAACAGCAAATTTAGCTGTTCTGATGGTAACACCATCTGCTGTAGATGCTGTAACTCCTTGAATGGTAATAATCCCAGTGAAGATGGTGAGCATAAAGCCTAGGAGTACAACACATACCTGCTTAAGTAAGCCTGCTAATTTTGATATATGAATTTTTGAAGAAAAATTATTAACAATAGATAAAATCACCGAAAAAAATATAATAGGTACAACAACATCCTTCATGAGGGTACTAGCAACACTTACAGATGCAACAATAACAGGTTGAAACATAGCTGTTGAGGTAATAGCTCCCATAGAGATCAATAACGTCAATAATATAGGAAGTAGTGCTTGCATAAAAGAAACCATTTCATCAATGGTATCAATACCAATGGCAGTAGCAATAGAAAAACTTTTTATAGCAATAGCAACAATGACTAAATAACAAGCTGTATAGGCAAGTTTTCCTACTGCATCATTAGCAAAAGCACTAGAGAGGTTATGTAAAAATGCACAGAGCAGAGATAGTACAATTAATTTTGCTAATAATGAAGAATTGGCTACAGTTTCTTTAAAAATAATTTTTAATAATCCATTGAGTAGATCTTTTAAAGTGAAGGCTTCTTCTCCTTTTATAAGAGAAAACATCATTTTCTTTAAATGGATATTAGGAAAATAATCATCTGTACTATGATTAAGATTTTTAATAACATCTTCTAATGGATTCGTATTTATATTTTCTAATTGCTTTAGAATCAGTTCATCACTTATACTTTCCATTTCAGTTCCTGTTTCTAGGGCATAAATGATATTTATATTAAAACTCACTAACAAAATGATGATCATTAATAATCGCTTCATTCTATTCACATCCTATGGCATTAATTGAACAATTAAATTGAGTAATGCGATTAAAATCGGCACAGCTAAGACCATAATCAAAATTTTTCCTGCAAACTCAATTTTTGAAGCAATAGCTCCCTCACCTGCATCCCTGCAAACTTGTGCACCAAATTCTGATACATAAGCAATTCCAACAATTTTCAAAATAGTCGTAATATAGACTAAATCCATATCCACTTTTCTTGCCAGTATATTTAAAGTTTCTAAAACAGAAGCTAATTTTGTTACGACTAAAATAAAAATAATCACTCCTGTTACGATACTAATTTGTAAGGATATTTCAGGTCTTTGATTTTTAAGAACAATCGTTAAAATAGTTGCAATAATACCTATTCCAACAATTTTAAATATCTCCATCCACATCACACCTTTATCTAATATAGTTGGAACATGGTTTTCACTGTTGTAAATAAATCACTAATAAGTTGAATGACCATAAACAATACAACAACAATTCCAACAAGGGTTGTCATCATAGCTTGTTCTTCTCTGCCAGAATGTTTTAAAACTAAATTTAATACAGAAACTAATATGCCAATGGCTGCAATTTTAAAAATTAAATCTACATTAATATTCATAAAAGCTCCTCCTTATGACAGCTCTGATTTTTTATATAAACACAATGACAATAGCTAAACCAATCAATACACCTAAGCTTTTACATAGTTTTCCGTTTTTCATTTTTAATTGTTCTGCACTGTCTTGTTGTTTTTTCAATTGTAAATAAATGAGTTGAAAATTTTTTATTTGGTTTTCTTTATCCGTAAACCCTAAATTTTTCCCAAAATCTATTAATATTTCTTTATCTTCTTTATTTAAAGACATATTTTTAATATTTTGCTCAATAGCTTTATGCCATGCTTCCTCAACGCTATATCCCCTTTTGCTATAAAGAATTTTGTAGGTGTCCGTAAATATTTCATTGATTTTTTTCCCACTCTTACTACCTACTCTTTGCATAGCAATAGGAAGAGTATTAGATGCATAAAGAATCTCTGTTTCTAATAACTGAAAGGATAAATATAAATTTTTCAATTGATAGAGGCGCTCTGTATATTCATATGAAAAAATATAACCTATTGCTGCAGTACATAGGATAATCAAACTTGAAAAAATTATTTTAGCAAACAAGACCATTCCTCCTATCTAAGAAGGGGTAGGTAGCTAGTATTTTGTTATTTTTTCCATCGATAATCTTTTCGATGGTACCTACTTTGGGTTGATTAGATAAAATAATAATTTTTTCAAAAATTCCTAGTGACAATAAACTTTTAAGATTGTTTCGTCTATAAATTTCATCTAAATCTCTTCCATGTACAGTTGTAATTAACTTGATTCCTGCATTCAATGCTTCCTCTATAGCAAGGATATCCTCTTTTTTACCAATTTCATCTGTTGCTATAATATATGGAGACATAGACCTTATGAGCATCATCATTCCTTCGGCTTTAGGACAAGCATTTAGTATATCTGTTTTAAAGCCTACGTCATTTTGCGGAATTCCTTGATAAATACCACAGATTTCAGATCTTTCATCTACAACACCAATTTTAAAGCCTGAAAAACTTAAAGATTTCATACCATTACTTAAATTTCTTATAATATCCCTTAAAAGAGTTGTTTTTCCACATTGAGGAGGAGAGACAATTAAAGTATTTAGAAATTCATTGTTTTTTAATAAGTAGGGGATTAATTTATTTGAAATACCAACCTTTTGCTTTGAAATTCTAATATTTAATCCAGAAATATTTTTAATGGTTTTAATGACTCCATTATTTAATACAGTCGTTCCACATATACCAACTCTATGCCCTCCTTTTAAAGTAATAAAACCACTACGAATTTCTTCTTCTAACGCATAGAGAGAATAATCTGTAATTAGTTGGTAAGCTTTTTCTATATCTTGTTTTGTAACCAGATAGCTTTCACTGGCATAGACTACAATATTTCCTTTTTTACCAATGAATAAATCTTTATTTTTTCTACTAATCATAAGTGGTTGATTCACTCTTAAACGTATTTCCTCTATATCCTTTATTTCCTCCGAGGGTAATCTAATAAATAGCTCTCTTAGATTTAACGGAAGGGCTTCTAATACGCTTTGTTTTAAGTGATGCTTATAAATGTTCTTTTTCTCAAAATTTTTATCTTTAAATGTACTCATAACATGTCCCCCTTTATATCATTATTATTTTCATTGTCCCAATAATATGATTAAAATTTATTTGATTCATAAATTTTTTCAAAATAAAAAAACCTTGATACATTTTAAAATGTATCAAGGTTTTTGCTATTTTGATTGATTATTCATGGTCATGATCACAACAACCATGTTCACCACATGAGCATTCTTCTTCAATATATATTTTTTCATGACAATTTGGGCAGATTAATTCAGTTTCTTCATCATTATGATCCATAAAGTCTTCATCAAGATAGATGCTTTCGTTACAATTAGGACATTCTACTTCAACAAAGTCAATATCCTCTTCATCATAATCTTCATCTTCTAATTCCTCAAATAATTCATCTTCAACCATTGCTAAATCTTCATCAACTGTTTCTACATATTCATCTAAATCTTTTACATCCTCCTGTAGATCATTACAAGCATCAGCAAAATCTTCTAGCACATCAATAATGTTTACTAAAAGTTTACCCTCTTTTGAATTTTGATCTACTTCCATTCCTTCTGCAAGACCTCTTAAATAAGCTACTCTTTCGTATAAATGATTCAAGAAACAACGCCTCCTTTTAATTTAATATATATATTATTTACTATGCTCTTGATAAATACTCACCTGTTCTTGTATCTATTTTTATTCTGTCTCCCTCATTAATAAAAATAGGAACTTGTACAGTTGCACCAGTTTCCATTGTAGCTGGCTTAGTTACATTTGTAGCAGTAGCTCCCTTTACACCTGGTTCTGTATAAGTAACTTCTAATTCAACAAAATTTGGTGGATCTACTTGGAATGCTTTTTCATTGAAGAATTTTACTGTAGCAGTATCATTTTCTCTTAAATAAAGGATAGCTTCTTCAACTTGTTCTTTTACTAATGGAATCTGATCATAAGTTTCATTATCCATAAAGTAATATAATTCTCCATCATTATATAAGTATTCCATTTGTTTTGTTTCAATATGTGCTTTTGGGAATTTTTCATTTGGGTTAAAAGCTTCTTCACGTGTAGAACCTGTCAATACACTTTTATATTTTGTTCTAACAAAAGCAGCTCCTTTTCCAGGCTTAACATGTTGGAAATCTACAACAATAAAAGGTTCTCCATTTATTTGGAATGTCATTCCTTTTCTAAAATCTCCTGCACTAATCATTAGTATCCCTCCATATGTAATAAGTTTATTATCTTTCTGGTAAATCTACCAGTAATTTATTGTTAAATCTCAATTAAGTTTTTTGGCGATTTAGATAAAACTTTATTTCCACTTTTAGTAATCATTAATAAATCTTCAATCCTTACGCCTCCAAAATCAGGTATATAAATACCTGGTTCATCTGTAACGATCATTCCTTCTTTTAAAACTTCTTTCCCAATAGGCGATAAGCTTGGATCTTCATGGATTTCAAGACCAACACCATGACCTAGTCCATGACCAAAGTATTCACCATATCCGCAAGATGTGATAACATCTCTTGCTATTTTATCAGCTTCTATTCCTGTAATACCAGGTTTTATAGCTGCTAAAGCTTCTTGTTGTGCCTTTAGTACAATATGATAAATTTCTCTTTGCTGTTCATTAGCTTTTCCAAGGACAATCGTTCTTGTCATATCAGAACAATATCCATTGTAGATGCATCCAAAATCAAGGGTTACAAAATCTCCCTTTTCTAATAGTTTATCAGAAGCTACCCCATGAGGTAAAGATGATCGTATGCCAGAAGCAACAATCGTATCAAAGGATGTACTGCTAGCTCCCTCTTTTTTCATAAAGGTTTCTAATTCAAGTGCCACATTTTTTTCAGCAATACCAGGTTTCATATAGTTACAAATATGTAAAAAAGCTTCGTCAGCAATATTTGCAGCCTGCTTTATGTACTTAATTTCCTCTTCGTATTTAATTTTTCTCAAAGAGCTAATAGCTCCATCAAGAGGTATTAATTCTATATGATCTAGTTCTTTACTAAATTCCATATACTGATGATAAGTAATAAAATTTTCTTCAAAACCTAAGTTATTTAAATTTAACTCATTGATGATGGAAAAAATACTGCGTTCATTTGTATGCTTGATAATCTCATATTCTTTACATTGTTGTTTTGCTTGATCCACATATCTAAAGTCTGTAAGAAAGAAAGCTTTATTCATAGTAATCAAAGCATACCCACTTGTTCCAGTAAATCCACTCATATATCTTCTATTCTCAGGTTTAAAAATGATTGCAGCATCTAAATTTTTCCCCTTTAGAATGTCTCTTAATTTACAAAGTCGACGATGCAATTGAATCCCCCCAATAGTGAATTTTGCCAAACTATCAAAGAATTTGTAAACAACTCTATAATATCATAACATACTTTTTTTCTTTTGAGTAGAATTTTTGCATGTTTCTTCATTATTATATGCATAAAGTATTAAATTATTGCCCAAAAACTTGATAATAGCGTTCAATCCTTAAGGGTAAAACTTTGATTTTAGGTAAATCATACATATCTACTCCATCATTTTCTATATGTGGAAGCAATAGATAAACATGTATAATTTTTTTTGTACTATTATATACACCTGTGCTTAAAATATCAATTGTATTGTCTTGAAAAGAATAGCTTGTTTTTATGGTATATGAATAATGATCAGTATAAGAGAAAGGTTTTTCTTTATTTGTTATAGTTTCATTGAATAGAGATAACTGAGAGGACAAATAATTTTGCAAATCTTGGTCTAAGGAAAGTGGTCTATAGGGCTTTTCATTTTTTTCTGAAATGATCTTTTGAATATATTTCATTTTATCTTCTTTTAACTTCATTAAATATCTTCCTATTACTTTATTCAATTCGTTATTTATTTTCGAGATAGTTTCATTAATGCCAGATTCTGCAAGATAATAGGCTTTTATACTATTTTCATTAGATTTGACAATATAAAATTCATTTACACATATAGTAAGGGTCGTAATAATAATCATTAATAAAAGAATACTAATCATAAAGCTGTTGATAATAATAGAGCCTTTATTGGTTAAATGCTTTTTCATAGAAATTTTCCTCACCATTTATTTTTAATCTTGTTTTTCCAGATAACCCATTTTCTGTAGATATTTCTATTTCTAAAAGCTTGTTTTTTATAATCTCTGTAACATGAATATCTTCTATTTCTCCTAATAAAACATTGTGTTCGCCATTTATACTTCTTCTCAATTGCTTTTTATGTTTATAAAAATATATTAAGACATGATCCTCATAATTTATTTTTCCACTCAGATCAATAAGAACTTTATTTTTCTCTAAATCTTCCCCCATTAAAGTTTTTGAAGTTTCATCATAAATAAATTTTTCTTGATTGCAAAATTTAATACTTCTTTCTATATAATCTAAAGCTTGTCTAAGATTTTCTTTATCATCTAACACTTCTAGCTGTTTCGTACAATTTTTTACACAAAATATAAAATACGACATAAAGGCAGTCATAATAATAGAAAATAATACGATAGATATAGAAATTTCAACCAATGTAAATCCTCTTTGATTATTGTATTTTTTCAATAAAAATTCCTCCAATGGTTTATTGTATAAAATCCTTTTCAGATATAGGAATTTCAAGATACTCATGATAAGACTCTTCTAAAGGATTTATATAATTTTCTAGCATATTAGTCTTATTATTTTCATCTTTATAACTTATAGTCACAAGATAAAAATTGCTAGAAGAAATATGATTACCTTGATGAATACTTGTAACCCTTAATTTCATATTATAAGAAGAATCTAGTGTTAGAAGGTCATTTGTATTTTTATGTGTAAGCTCTGCTAACTCTTTTAATGAATAATGCTCTCCATTTATCTTTATATTCCTATTCTTTATTTCCTCCATATACCTTTGTGCTATTTTTATAGATTCATAGGTTGTGGAAGTTTTTCTATTAATTTTATTGACCTGAAATAAAATAGTCGTTGTAGTAATAATAAGTATTTCTAAAATCACTATTCCAATCAAAACTTCTATTAGCGTAAATCCTTTTTTATTTATATATATTTTCATTACATTTTCATCCTGTTCTTTCACTCATTTATTTTAATATTTTTTCGAAAGCTGTATTCTTCCAGTACCAATCATTGTTTGAATTGTTATTGTTTTTTTATTTTTATTTACTAAAGAAAATTTATGATATCCTGTATTTCCTTCACAATCGTAAATCACCTCTCCAAAAGTAGAGGGCCTAATAGAAATGCTTCTATTTATTTTTTCTTTTAAAACTGTTTTTCCATTAATCTCATTTTCTTTTACACGGATAATATGAGTGGTATTAATAAATTCAAACTTATAAGAATTCGTTTCTGAAATGCTTAATTGTTGTGCAAGGGTCAAAGCACTCTTTATTCTTTGGGTGGTTGTTTCTAATAAAACTGTATTATATACAGTTTTATTGATAGAGATAACCATCAGTGAAAGGATGCTTATAAGAGATAATACCAAAAGTATTTCTATGAGGGTAAATCCATCCGTATGATGGGTAAGTTCTATTCTTTTTTTCATGTACAAAAACTTCTTTAACCTATACATTCTTATAATGTCTCCCTAAAGCTTCTTTTCTTGCTCTAATATATATAACATATATAGAGCTTCTGCCCTTGTTATCACTTCATCTTTTCCATAGTGACTTTTGGATCTAGTGAATTTTGCATATAACATTTTTTCAGCAATAGTGTCCCAATTAAAATTTTTATCATTTGTAGTTTTTTGTATAACTTGTTCTACTTTTTCATAAGTTACTAAATCACTTATATGATCTTTATACTCCTTCATACATTCTTTTATTAGCAAATTATTTTTACCGACCTTGTTGAGCACAGCAAAAAATTCACCCATACTAATAGACTGATCAGGTTTAAAGGTTTGATCTGTATAGCCCTTTATATAATCTCTTCTAAGAAAAGAATAGATTTCTTTTTCTGCCCAATGACCATGGATATCGATTAGTTCTTCATAATTTTCATCAATATATATACCATAAGTTCCTCCATAATAAATATTGGATGGTATTTCAGTGAAAATTCTATCTTTTTCTATAGTACTATAAAGATATATCCACTCATGATTTATATATTGATAAATACCTCCTGTTTCAGGACCATAATATTTAAAGCTAAGAACAATAGGTTTTTTAAGTTTTACACTTGATGAATAATTTTTAACATGTACTTCATAAATATTAGAGAGAGGTTCATATTTTTTCACATATAGTGGAAAATATCTTTTTGAAACGTTAAAAAATGTTGGTTGATAAATAGCGCCCTCCTCTATAAAAAGACTTACATTTTCATCAGTACTATGGATTTTTCCTCCCTTTATAGAGACTTTTTTATAATCCATATTTTCTTTAGCCCTGTTCATATTTTCTTTTTGAAAGGTATTTGTATATGATTGTTGAAAACCTTCTTTGTAGCTTACTAAAAAGAATAGTCTATAGTCGATACTTTCCTTTAAAAGGTAAAATTTTCTTATGATTTCTTCATCAGAAGGTAAAGCATTTTTCCAATCATTTATCTTATTTTCTTCATAATCTATTTTCCCTAAGATTCCTCCATCGTTTTTTCCCATCTCAATGCCATGAAGATTTCCTTTTTCTATAGTTTCTTTTTTTATGTTTATATTTAACATACGAAATGCATCTGTATAGCTTGTTTTATAGGATGCTTTGTATTCTATTATAAAATTTTGAGCATATTCTTGTGTATCAAGACTTAGTTGATATTTATTTCTAATAGCTTCACTTGATAAGTCACTTCTATTCCAATTATTTGATTTTCCTTCCAAAAAATCTTTTTTTCCATATATTTTTCCCATTAAGTCTCCCAAAGTTTTTCCATGACTTTTTCCAATGGCATCAATTTTAAAATCTAAAGAGTTTTTCATATCAAAATTTTTGTATCCATTTATATATCCTTCTTTAAATCCTTCCTTGAATTTTTCTTTTTGTACTTTTGTCTTTAAATCATATTCCTTCTTAATATTTTCTTCTTCTATATAAAAAGCTTTCTCCCAATGAAGAGTTTTATGTTTAATAGCATCCTTTTGTCCATAAACTTTTCCTAAAACTTTTCCCATATTTCTTTCATATTCATAAATTTTTTCATCCTGTGCAAATCCAAAGGAGCTAAAAACTATAAAAAATAAAACAATCATTACTATTTTTCTCTTCAAATAAAATCACTCCTTTAATCCTCTTTCATATCATAAACAGCTTCTAATTGGTCAAATTTTAATATTCCCTTTATATTCTTATCAAAATCTAAACTTTCTACATAAATTCGTTGAAGTTGAATAGGGTATATAGCCTCTTGAGGAATAACCCCTTCTAAATATCTCCAGCCTATCCAATCTATTTGATTTGTTAAAGAAATCGGATGATTTTTCCCATGTTGGTCTATAAAAACTAATACTATTTTATTGTTATTTTTTTCAGAGGTATATACCCACAATCCTACACCTTTTACTTTGTCTTTAATGATAATATTCTCTTCATTTAACACAACATTTCCTTGGCTTTTCTTTCTTGGTCTTATAAAATCATATATCAGCTTTATTGCACATTGACCTTCTTTACTTTCTGGGTCTTTATATAATTTACCAATAATTTTTTTAGGAAACCCTACAAAAAAAGGACTAGTAGATTCAAAACCATATAATATCTTTTTAGATGGATTTTCTATAGAATCAGATATTTCTTCTATATCATTTGGTATATAGCTTTCTATGTCTTCTTCAAAAGAATCAAAAGGATTTTCCCTAAATCTTTCCCTTCCATAAAAGTTTGCAAAAAACTCGTCTTCATGATCTTCATTATGTAAACTGTAAAAGTCTAAAATAATACTTCCTCGTAATTGATTGTTTTCCATATTATCAATATTTATAGCATTTACAATGATTTTTTTGCTATATTCTCTAATTCTTTTTAATAAAACCATTAAATTCTCATAACTACCATCAAAGGGTAAAGTCACTGTAATAAAATCTATACCATCATTCTTTGTCAATTCAGAAAAATTAATAGAAGGTACTTGAACCATTGAATCACTGATTACTTTATCTAATAAAACAATGATATTTTCTTGATGGATCGCCTCAAAAAATTTCTTTTTTAAATGAGTAACTTCAATATTCTTTTCTGTATATTCTTCCTCTATTTTATTCTTTAATAATAGAATTTCTTCTTGTTTTGTCTTTGCCAATTGACAAACTTTTATATTTTTTTGTAATACTCTTTTTTTATAAGCTTGAGGCTGAATAATGAAGTACAAATACCCCATAAACACTATAGAAACTAGAAAAGCAATAGATATTATTTTTTTAGTTTGCCTCATCCTTGTTGTCATCTCCTATATGAAAGAAAAGGGTAAAAGTATATCCGTCTTTACCTTCCGAAATCGAAGGAATATATATGTTTTGGAAATATATAATTTTCTCTAGACTATGCTTAAACTGAGCAATAGCTATTTTATTTTTTGATACGCCTTCTATTTGTACATTCTCAGAGGTAATATGAAATGATTTAAAAAATAAACTTTCTGGAACATTGTTACAAATGGTATATACTAAAAAATCATTTACAATATCTTTTTCTTTTGTTAATATGTCTAATTTTTTCAAATCTCTCAATGTGTTATCTAACCTTTTAATTTCTTTTTGCATTTCTTGTGTTAAGACTATTTCTTCAGGTGTATCTACTCTATGATTGATAACAGTTACTTCTTTTTCCATACGGCTAATCTGATATATATTTATAAGGGGATAGATTAAAAGAAGAACCCCTATTCCAAAACTTATAAAAATTACTAATTTCTTATAGCTTTTCTCTAAATAAGGCTCAAAAAAATTGAACGTTTTCATGTATATACACCTACTTAACTTTTAATAATTCCTCCAACTGCGTTTAGATGCAGACTTAAATCAAAATCTTTCCTATTATTTTTTATATTGGTTACTTTTTTTATTTTATTTATGCTCATATGAAAATAATCATTAATCATTTTACAAATTTCCTCTTCATGAGCGTATCCTCCATAAGCATAGATTTTATCAATCTTATTTCCAATTTTCCTACTATTATGAAATTCTAAAATACGTGATAGATCATTGATCCACTCATCAGAGCTTTTTATGCTTTTTTCTCTTACCTTGATCAATCGACTAAGCTGATAGATGCCATGATCAAAAATATTAACATGAATACTCTTATCCCCTAAATCTATAATCAGCACGCTTTTATTATCTATAGGTTGATCATTTAATTTTACATTTTTATGTAAAAGCTTCAACAAAGCACTTCCATGGCTCTCTAAACATCGAGGAACTAAATTCAACTGGTTTGCCAATGTTAGATAAACTTCTACAATTTCTTTAGGAAGTGCTGCCGTTAAAACTCTAGCTTTTTTGATGCCATCTTCATAGATATCTTCTATTTTTCTATACTGGACAATATATTCATCTAAATTAATAGGAAAATCTTCATAAATTTTATAGAGCAGCATTTTTCTAAAATCTGTTTCCTTTGCATAGGGTAATAGTATTTCCCTTTTAATCATAGAACTACTTTCTAATGAGAATACAACCCTTTTCTTTAAAAGATGGTGTGTTTTTAAAAAAGGATTCATCGTATTTTTTATTTTTTCTAAATCTAATATATGTCCATCACGGATAGCATTATAAGGAGTAGGTAGTAAAGCATCTTCCTCTATAATTACCTGATGATTTAAATATTTTCCTAGAACCATTTTAATCGTATGACTCCCTATATCTACGGATAAAATTTTTTTGAGAAACATCTCTTACCATCTCCCTACCATGAGCTAATTATAAGTATTCCCTACAACTATTTATGAAATTGTATTCATCATATCAAATATAGGCATAATCATGGCAAACACAATAAATCCTACTATCACTGACATAATCATAATCAATAAAGGCTCTAACATAGGCAATATTTTTTCTAAAGTTTTATCCATCTCATCGTCTAAAAAATTAGCTGATTGTTCTAATAGATGATCTAACGTGCCAGATTCCTCTCCTATTTCAATCATAGAAATCATAAAGGGTAAAAATACGCCCCTATATTTTAATGAATTTGCCAAACTCTTCCCCTTAGCAATTTCTTCTATTGATTTTTTTATTTGTTTTTCTACAAATTTATTCTCTACGACCTTACTGGCACTTTCTAAAGCTGTAATCAATAAAATCCCACTGGCTAACAATAACGATAATATGCGTGAAAACCGTATACTTACTATTTTCATTATGATTCTTTTCACTATGGGAATTTTAAATTTTAACTCATCTAGAAATACTTGAACACCTTCTTTTTTAGCAAAATAACAAAGAATACATACACCAAAAACAAATAGTATGCACCCTACATAACCATAATCGATACATAAACTACTGATTTTTAGAAGTATTCTAGTCGGAAGAGGTAGTGCCACTCCTGCATTTTCAAACATACTTACAAAATTAGGCATGACATAAGTTAATAAAAAAATTACAACAATGATAGAAGTCATACTCAAAATACAAGGATAAATCATGGCTGCTTCTATTTTCTTTTTTAACTTACTTTCCTTTTCATAATGGAGTGCCATTTTTTCTAAGATTTTATCAAGTTTTCCACTCATTTCTCCTGCTTCAATCATATGAATGAATAATTTAGGAAAAACCTTTGCATTATTTAAGGAAATAGTTAACGTTTGTCCTTTTTCTAGATCTTCTTCAATATTTTTTAAAATCATTTTCATATTTTTATTAGTCGTTTGTAAACTTAATGCATGAAAACACCTAACAATATCTATTCCACTATGAAATAATGCAAACAACTGTCTACAAAATATAGATAATTCTTTTGATGTTATCTTTCTATAAAATATTTGTAAAAAGGAAGATCTTTTGATAGTAATAGGATAATAATCCATTCCTTGAAGCATATGAATTACTTCATTCTTACTATTTGCACGGTAAGTATTGATGATACAATTTCCCTTTTGATTCAAAGCTTTATATTTATAAACAGGCATGTATCCTCCTCTTTCCATATTTTGTTTATCAATAATATTTTTTCCAAGTTTATGACGAGATATGCAAATATTTTTAAATAAAAAATCTACCTAATAAAAAGGTAGATTTTTTTCTTGTTGATTGGTTTTTATAATAATTTTGGTAACTCTACAACATTTATTTTTAGTCTTTTAGGTTCAACCAAGTTGATAACATTTCCTTTCTTAATCTCAAATGATTCAATATCTACATTGAAAGCTCTATCTGTATCATCTGCACTTGGATAGTTTAGTTCAATAAAGAAGGAAACGGTATAAGTTCCTTTCATTAATGGACTAGGGTTTCCATTTTCTTCTGTAGTTGCTTTAATCCAAAAAGAATTAGCATCTGTTTCCGGTACTATACTTATCTTAATTGGATCTTCTCCTTCTTTTGCTATATTAGCAGAAGTAAGGATAGCTTGAACCTGATCTTTAGCTACACCACTAATTGGCTTTTTAATATCAAGTGTATTGAAATTCAATTTAAAGTTTAAATCATCAACAGTTTTATTGATAGTAAATTGATATTTCACCTCAGCTCTTCCTTTTTTGAATGCTGAGTCTCCCCAAATATTATCCTCTGCATCATAAGTACCTGATTTAAATTGGAGATCTAGATTACTTATTTTTGTGATAGATCTTGTTACTGTCGCACTATTCCCTGCTTGATCCGTTCCAGTTGCGGTAATAGTTATATTTTCTCCAAACTCACTTAAATCTAATCCTTCCACACGATAATTACCATCAGCATCAACAGTTACTTCTGAAGTTGATGTATGATCACCATTGTCTGTGATAACTATAGTAATAGCAGTATTTGGTTCACTTGTTCCAGAGATTGTTACATTATCTTCTTCAGAACTATCTATACTATTATCATCCATGACTGTATCGATAGTCACATCTGGAGGAGTAGTATCTTTTTCAATTATTTTTTCTACTGGATCTGCTATATTTCCTGCTGCATCTGTTGCAGTTGCAGTAATTTTCAAATCACCTTCTGCTAATTTAATTACATCAATTCCTGATGCCGTATAATTTCCATTACTATCAGCTGTTACTTTTCTTTCTACTTCAATTCCATTTATATCTTTTATAACGATTTTTACTTCCACATTTGCTTCTACTGTTCCTGTAATAGTTACATTTGTTTCCTCTTCTTTATTGACTTTATTATCTACCATTAAGGGATCATCTATAGTTACTGTTGGTGCTGTTTTATCCATTACAGTTATTGTAATTGGATCAAATTCTTCTTGAACCTTCGCTCCATTTAAATCTGTAAATGAAACGATGGAATTTCCTGCTGCACTTAATGTATAATCTCCAGAATCTTGTGGATTTAAAGAAATTGTAAGACTTACAGATTGTGCTGAATAGACTTGCTTACCGTCTTTAGTTGTTAAATGATATACTATACTAGGAAAATCCTTTTCAATTTTGTGAATATCTGTATTATTGATATTGATACTTGTAGGATATTCGTCTTGTAATTTTATGTTTCCTATAGATATCTGTGATGGATAATTTCCATTAGTATCTTTAAAAGTACTTCTAGGAATTATATCCGATGGTGTAATTGTATATTTTAAATTGAAAGTATTTTTTTGTTCTACTTCATCCTTATTTATACCTACAATAGCTTTTGACAAATTGATTGGTGTTTTGCCATTGACAGTGAATGGACCATATAAACCTTCTCTTGTAACTTTTCCATCTTTTCCTGTTCTAAAAGCAATATAATAATCACCTGAATCCGATGGGAATTTTGCCCCTGTACTTCCAGTAAATATAGTTGTGGCATATTCTCCAGGAGAAATATTTTTAGATGGATAAAACCAGTCTTGAGGAATTCTAGTCCAAGAAGAACCATCTTTAGAATAATGTAGTTCAAAAGAAGCTCCTCCACCCCAATTGAAATATTCTAAATGAATTGGATAATATTTGCCAGCTTCTAAGTGATAAACACTATTAGTCGTTCCAAATTTAGTTCCTTGTAGCCCAAACATATTGACAAAATCTTTTGTCTCTCCATTCGCAGTAATATATCCTCTAGATCCGTCATCTGAATATGTTCCAAACTTGTAATCTCCTGTTTGGTTCACTTTTATATAACCCCAGAATTTTGATGCTTCTCTATAATCAGTACCAAAATATAAATTTTTCGTTCTATCCATGAAAATAGAGTTTGTTGTCCAGATGCGTCCTGTTGAACCATCACTTTTCAAATAATTTTCCCAACCGCCATAAGAAGATGTTGTTGTTGAATAAGAAGCAGCTTTATGCATTGTTCCTTGCACTGGGTTCTTAAAAACCTTCTCACTATGGGACCAATATCTTTCATTAGCCTGTGAAACACTTACTCCAGATCCGGCTCCTATACCATCATTAACATCATAGCTTCTTTGATTTAAATATCCTTGTTTTTCTGTAATAACATCCTCGTTCATTATTTCTCCATTTAAATCTATAGGCTTCCAACCATCTACAGGAAGATTCTGAGGAATATCAGATGTATTTAAAAATTGATATTCAAAGAAATTTACATCTTTTCCTTTCACACTAATATCTGCAAAAGCTTCACCTTTAAGAAGAATACTTGGGTTTAATATTTTATTAGCTTGCTTATTTGTATTTTCCTTAGTTATTTTATAAGTATCTTTATTTCCAGTAGCATCTCTAACTTTCATAGTTATTTCTGGTAATTCCAGATTAGATACATATTGCTCTGCCATTTCTGATTCATTTCCTACTAAATCTATGGCTTTTGCATAAATTGTTATTTCTCCTAGTTGATTTAATGCTGTAATCGTACTTCCTTCTGTATAATCAATCCAATTTCCATCTCCAAGCTTATATTGTAGCTTAGCTATTCCAGAAACATATGAACCATCATCTTGATCCCCATTATCTGTTAAAGTAAAGGTTATTTGATTATCAGCATTTGCTGTATTTATAGTTGGTGAATTTGGAGGTAATCTGTCTTCTCCCTTCCACTTAATATTTAGGTTTGTATTTAATCCATTGATTTCATCAGTGCTTAAAGCATAATTCCATGAAATAATTTCTCCGAAAGCTCCTTTAAATGAACTCGTTGAATTTAAAGGAGCATTATTTACGGGTGATACTGTCTTATCTTTTACATAACCTACACCTATACCAGATGTATGTTCATGCTGTGCATCTACATTATTTAATTCTCCAATTTTTTCTACATTTCCTAAGCCTTTATTCAAGTAAGCACTAAATTTTCCATTAGTAGAGTCATGTACCATATAAGCTATATACACTGTATCTGGATTTAATGTTCCCATATTAATTTTTGCATATGGATTTGACCATTTGTCTGTATTGTATGCCATAGCATACAAATTAGTATTAGCTATTATTAAATTATAACCACTATCCTTTCCACCTTGTTCATAAATTACCTGTGTATCTGATACATCACTTCCAGTTTTAAATACAAAGAGGAATGATTTTTCTTTAAAGAACTGATTATTGATTTCTTCGTGAGTAGCAATTTCATAGCCCACACTTTTTTCAGACATATCTATTCCAGGATGACCATTAATTAAATTGCTACTATATGAAAAACCTCCTGGATTGGTTGCTACATTATTATGTTCAGCACTATCATTCCAATGAATAATTTTATCGTTAGTAGGTTTTTCTGAGTCAAGTCCATTTCCATCAATATCAAAGGTATCTAAATGTAAAACTTCATTTTTATTATCATCCGAACTTCCAACAATAGTTATAATTAAATTTGCTTTATCTTCATTTCCTCCAGTGAAGTTAGTTGTATAGTTGAATATATCTTGAATTGTTTGCCCATCATTTAAGTTTTGAATTTCTTCTAAATCATTTTTTAAAAAATAATCAAAATTACCATTTTTATGAATAACTAATGTACCATAGTCTGAAGATAGCTTTAAAAAATCTTTATCATTAAATGCTGTTTCTTGTATATCTTTTAAATCAATTCTATTTGCAGAATCATTAGATAAAACATTTCCTGAAATAACAGTCATGCCTTTTCCAGTTCCATATATATATCCATTATCTGCAATTGTATAAGTATTTTTGATGACTCTATTATGAATCGTTGAGTTTTCTAAATCTAATTTTTCTGCTACATTCCCATATAAAGCATAAATTTCTCCATTTAAACTTGACAAACCAAAAGTATTATTCGGTAATTTGGTTATTTCTGTAGTTCTTTTACTTTTTAGATCTATTTTAACTAACTTTCCATTCAAGCTTGCTAAATAAAGTTCTCCATTATGAAAAATCAAATCTCCTGCAGAACTATATCCTAAATTATTGATTACGGTAGCTACTTGACCTGTTGAATAGTTGTAGGTCATTAATTTTTTATAAGTGTTATCTACAAAATAAAATATACCATTTCTTTCTACAAGAGAATTCACACGACTATTTCTATTTGTAAAAAGATTTTTTATAACTTGCCTATTATTTGTATCAATAATATTTTCGTATAATGCTCCTTCATAGGTTACCCCATACAAAATTCCATCATAGTTTTCAATATCAAACCAAGTTTTTCCTGTATTTTGTACAAATCTTGATGTACCATTAGGTGTCATTTCATATAAACGTCCATTGCCATCAGAAGATACAAATTTACTAGCTGAATCTTCCAGTACAAAGTACTCTTCATCTTTTGCATCAACACTCGTAGCATTTGATATATCAGGTGTTAATGTGATGAGTAGCATAAAAATCATTATAAAACTTAACACTCTTTTCATAATATTCCTCCCTTACATATTAAACAACTGTTCTTTTATCAAGGTTTCCAGTTTCTAAAGTATACTTGGTTTTCAGCTTCTACGGTTATATCGTCTATAGTAATAGACAACTGAATAAGAATTCCTTTACAAGCTGGGTAGTCTTTCGATTGGTCAGTAGTAGCTCCTATAAGCTTTATTTTAAAAGCAGATACATAGGTAGCAATATCTCTGAAATCAACACTTTCCATATTTGTTTTAATTTGATCAATAGCAGTTTTTTTATCTTTATCAGCTTGAATATTTTCTGTTTTCGATCGTAGCTTTAATTTATTGTCATCATAAGCAACCTCAACTAATTCAATAGTAGTTTCATTTTCAATACTCGCTTCATATTCTTTTATCAAAATAATTTTCTTTGTATCTTTTAAATCATTATTAATCATATCAGCGTTATCTATATCAACTGCTTCATAAACGCTCTCTGTATCAATTACATTTTTTACGATCGTATCCATTGTCATTTGTGCTATATTTTGAGCTTCTATTTGTTTATCTGATCGATAAAAAGTTTTGTAATTTGAAAGGAAAAAGGAAAAGATAGCACTTAAAATAATTCCTATAATTCCTACTACGAGTATTAATTCTATTAATGTAAATCCATTATTCTTTTTTATAGTGTTCATAAAGGCATCCCCACCACTCCTTTCAAAGTGATTTTTGTACTTCTTTCCAATCTATCTTATTTATGATCCCAAGAAGAGGTTTCAATTAAATCAGAATATTTACGATAGGTATTGACATCTTTATAAATTCCTACTGATTCTTCAAACTTTTCAATTTCAACCGATGAATCTAAATAAATATTTTTTTGCTTAGGACCTGTAAATATAACATCTCCTTTTGTTGCGATAATCCCTCTGAAAGTAATTTCTCCTGAAATATATACATCTCCAGCAGTTATAATAATTCCTTTAACCTCTTTTTCACTATTAGGGAACCTGTATGTTTTACTTGCTGCAGGAGTAGTTTGCCCCTCATCCACACTACCTACTAGAGCAATTGACGTACTAGAATTATCAACATAACAAATTTCATTATTATTTTGTTTATCTATGCTTTTATCATTAGAAATATCTGGTGCATTCGTATTTTTACTATATTCATCTTTTAAATATTGAATCATAGAAGTATAATTGTCAAAAAATGCAAGCTTATCAGTTTTTATTTCATCTTTTGTTATATAGGCTCCTGTTGTATATAAAATGTTACTTAATTCGATAGCATTTTTATTATCACCCCATCCCGTTAGAATATCAAAGGGCTTGGGTGATTCTTTATTTAGCTCGCTTAATATGAGTCCTTTATCCTTTGCTTGTAATTTTTCTTTTGCTCCATTTTTCATATAGGAGTCTACTAGATCAATATGGACTTTTCCATTATAATCATATGAACCAAAATTACTATTATCAAAAGTGAATTCATATTTTTTACCATTTGCTGCATCTATATCAAACGTTCTTTTATTCAATATATTTTTTGTATATCCTAAATAATTTCCATGAATAGAAACACTTTCCCCAGTTTGATATCTTTTAGGACTTAATTCTAAATAAGCAGTTCCTCCAATAATAATCCCTGGTTTTAAGTCAGGAGTATTAATACCTGTTCCCGTAATTTTTAAACGAGAACCATCTCCAATATCTTCTGTATTGATAACAATGGCACTACTCTCATCATGAGTTGTTTTTTTATCAGCAGATTCGGTTCCAGAAGAAAATCCATAATAGCTTCCATTGATTTCAATACTAGAGGTTTTTCCATTAAGCTCTAAATCATCCTTTGTAAAAACTCTGAAGTTCTGATTTTCACCATTACCAACAAGTAAGCTTGAATTAGAAGCATTTTCACTGATTTTGAAGGTACTACAATATACATCTCCATTAATTTTTATATGACTATTAGCGCCCGCTGTATAGATATCATTTTTTGATGCAATTTTCCCATTTACTTCCAAAGTTCCAGTTTTCACTATTATTCCTGTATTAATAGCTTCTCCCTTTGCATAAACATTACCATTACTTTCACCCGCTTTACCAATCCGAACTTGTGCGCTATCCTCAACGATAATATTTCCTAACGAAGTAACAGCATTATCTTTAAAGGTTGCGTCCCCTACTATATCTTTTAAATTATAAAGATATTCCGTATCACGACCAATATAATAGGGTCTATAATAAGATTGATCAATATTTTCATCGCTTATTTCGTTATATTCTGGTATTTTAATAGAAAACTTTTTAGATACTTTTTTATTAACATCATTATTAGAATTAGACTCAATATATAAATCATAAGTGTTTTGATTTTCACCAAATTTAACTACTTTAGCGATTGTAATCACATTTCCTAATTGGTAATTATTTGTATTAGATTGAAGTTTGTCACGCAATTCAGCATATTCGTAATCTTCGTAGCCTTCGTCCGTCTTGGTAAAATTCTTAAAAATCTCATTATCAGGATCAATGCTTTCATTATTTAAAAATGATATATAGGCACTTTTAAACCACGTTTTCATTTTATTCTTTAATTTTGTTTGATCAACACTTCCATCGTCGTTGGTATAATCAGAATAATCATTTTTATCTTTTAAATTTTTTTCTATGATTTTATCTGCATAATCTATCGCATCCTTTACTTGCTTTTCAATCCTTGCATGGGCTTCTTCTATACCTGCTTCAGCTGTATAAAAGGATTTTTTCATCTTTTGATCTGCTAATTTTAGCTTCATATTGGTAATACTTGCTGATAAAAGAGCTACTCCTAATATGGATAAGATAGAAGCAAATATCAGAACCATCACCAAAGTTGATCCTTTTTGATTGTTTAAATTTTTAGTAGCCTTCAAAAAGATACTATTCTTTTTTCTTAAGGGTTGTAACTTCAATAAGCTCATTTCCTTCTTCATATTTTTCACCCTCTTTTGATACCTTTACAGTAATTTGTTCTAGTTGGTTTTCAATTACTATTGGATTTTTAGGATCATATTTATCATGATCATAGAGAATATTTGAAACTACAAATACTTTTCCTTCTAATCCATTGACTGTGATCTTTCTTTTACTAGGTATATTATTTTCAATGAATCTTACAATATGAAAATGTACTTGATCTCCTAAATTTTGTTCTTCTTCTAAATTTATAGTTGAAGTACTTATTTTTTCTAGCTTATTTGTTACTTTAAAATCAGCATTACCATCACCGTGAGATTCAACAAGTATTTTAATAGGTTCGTTAATAGGTTCTTCACTAGAACCTTTATTTTTATCATAGCGAATTAAAATATCTTTATTTTCAATAGTAATATCACCTGTCATATTATTGCTACTGTCATCAGAAGATATCTGAATTTTAATAGGCTGATCTTCAATATTAATAGTATTTGAAGAGATTATAGCAGTATCTCCTTGTAATTCAAAAACTGCATCATACTCACTATGATCATTTTTTTGTTTTATAGGATATACAATACCATCAAGCTCTAACGGAGATTTATTATCATTATTAACTTCGTCTAAATCTATACTCTTTACATCACCAGCTCGTAGAACTTCAATGACTTGCTGTGCCTCATGATTTGCATGTAATAGATCGTTTGATTTTTTATTGATTTTTGCAGAAGTTATAAATAGGGAAGAAATAGGAATAATGATAATTCCTAAGATAGCAATGCTTATAACTATTTCGATTAATGTAAAACCTTTTTTATTTTTTACAAGCTTAAACATATTCACCCCCCCCCAGATCATTTAATTAACTACGACTTTTCCTTCTCTTTTAATCATAACTCTTGGTCTAGTTGGATCATCATACGCTACATCAACCTTCAATTGTAAATCGGATTCATTTACAATTAGCAAATTCATTCCATTTGTATCCTGATCATCTTTACGTTTACTACTTATAATAGATAATACAGCGTCTCTTCCATTTGGAGTAAATTCAATCATAGATGCTTCATAATCTTGAGGATAGCTTTCGCTTTGGGTTTTATATTTGTAGTAATATTTATCTTCTTTTTGTAGTAATCGAAATTCCACATTTTCAATTTCTGCATTATCTGCATATACATAAGTTTTTGCTTGAGGATCATTAGCTTTTCCAATAATTACAGAAGGAATATCTGCTGAGATAGGATGTACCCCTATATAGAAATCATATTTCTTTTGCTGTACTTTGTTATTAGTAGAAGATTTTGTTTTACTATTTTTTTGTGAAAGATCATTTGTAGGATATTCATATCCAGCAAAAGGCTCAAACGGATTGTCTCTTCCATATTTTCCTTTATAATCCCATTTATAGTATTCTTCATCAACTTGTATCTTAGGAACAGCATAAAAATTTAATAACATATTTCCAGCTATTTGTTCACCACTCTCGTCTCTTCCAGCCAATACAATATTTTCTATCAATATTTTTTTACTATGACCTTCTATTATTTTTATGAAATCAGTAAGTTGTTCATAGGTCCCTTCAAAATTAACAGTTGCACTCATTTTTTTAATTTGAACAGGAGTTGGATCTTCTTCATTTTCGTCTCCTTGTGAAGCTTGATTATTTTGAGTAGCTCTTCCTAAATAAGCATTAACTAGTTCTTGTAATAATGTAGAGGTTTGTTCTTTTTTTTCTTTTTCTTTTTTTATTTCAGCAATTTCTGCCTTCGAGAAGGATATACTTGATACCTCTAATCCTGTTTGAGTAATCATTTCATCTAAGAGGGTAATCAATTTTTCTTGCATAATAAATGGGAAAAACCTTTCACTAACTTGAGCATCTTTACTATTTATGACTTTATAAGCTTGTTCTAATTCATTGTTAGGATCAATTTTCCCTTTTTCAATATTGATTTTTTCATTTAGTATAGTCAATTCTTCTTGTTTTTGTGCAATTTTTTCTTGTTGTGTAAGATAAACAAATTGATAATAAATAGCACCAAAAGCTACTATAAATAGTATAAATAGAAGTTTCTTTTCTCGATTAGTCATCTTCATAATTTATCACGTCCTTAAAGAAAATACATTCAACGTTAAATTGAATATGATCACTATTTGTAGCATAGTTATTAAGAATTTGTATATGTACGTCAGAAAATATATTTGTTTGTTTAAGGTTATATTCAAGCTCTGCTACAGCAACACGATTTGTTGATATCCCTTGGAATTTCAATCTTTTTATATTGATTGTTAGACCCTTTATAAATGTTCTTTGTGGTAGGGCAGATCCAATAGTTTTTAATAAGCTACTATTGATTTTGTCTATACGATCAATACTCAGATTGATCTTTTTAACTGCTTCATAATGTTGAGTCAATAAGTCAATCTTATTTTTCTTCTCTTCAATAACATTTGATTGGTTGTTTTGTTCTTCTTTAGCTAATTCAGCTTGTAATGATACAATTTCTTCTTGAAGCCGTCTTTCTTTTTGAATATTAAAAAAAGTTAGCCAACCTAAAGATCCAATAACAAGTATAAATATGATCCCTACAGATAAAAATTTCTTTGTAGAAGTTCTTTTCACATTTGTATAAGATGAAAAAAAGTTAATATCTTTCATGTATCCTACCTACCTTCCTATCAATGCTGAAATGGCGTTTATATAGTCTCCTAGATTGATTTGCCCCTTCTTTTTTTCAACTTTTATATTGCTCATGGTATCAATCTTAAAGGTAGGAATATTGATTCTTGAATTTATATAGGTTGCTAGATTTGGGATATTAGAACTTCCCCCATATAAATATATTTCATCAATTCGATTTCCTCTCTCTCGACTTGTATAATATTGAAATATTCTTTCAATCTCTTGAATCCATACATCTACATTAGATTGAATTAATTCATTTAACATATTGGCAGAGGAATAACTCTCTACATATTTTTCTAGATCTCCATGTTCAAATTTTCTTTTTTCCGCATCCATAAGAGAAAGATTAAACGCATTTGCTATATTGGTGTCTACATCCTTTCCACCTTGCTGAACCAATCGATTAAATCGAAGAATTCCTTTATCTATAATAGCAATATTCATATATTCATAGCCTATATCTATCAATGTAACTGTTTTATCTAACTCATACTTTGTACCATTAATCATAAAATTACTTCCAAAAGTTCTAGCGATGGCATTTGCATGAATATCTAAGATGATTGGCTTTAATTTCAATCTCCTTATAAGGGATAAATATCCTTCTACAATTTCTTTAGGCAGTACGACTACTAGTACCCTTAATTTTTTGATATTATCCTCTTGAAATTCTTCTAATATTTTATATTCAATTAGATATTCATCAAATCTTATAGGCAAGTATTGCTCTATTTCAAAGCGAACCATTTCTCCTAATTCTTCAGGCTTTGCATGGGGAAGAATCAATTCTCTTGTAATGGTAGTACTACTTTCGACACTACAAATCGCTTCTTTTGCTTTAATTTTATACTTTGATAAAATATTGTGAATCACTTTTTTTAATGTCTCTTTATTTTTTATATATCCATCTCTATAGGCTTCTGCTGGTGTTGGAATAGTAAATGCATCATAGATGGTTACATTATTTTTTTTTGTTTTCCCAACAACTATTTTTATAGCATGTGTTCCTATATCTATAGATATCATATTTTTTCTAAACAAGTTTTCACCTCATCACTTTTTATCTGATTATGTTAAGTATATACCAATGAATCATTTCATTTCCATAAAGCATAGTCATAAAAGCTGCTATAGATATGAAAGGTCCAAAGGCAATAGGGTCTTTTCGATGCTTTAATTTAAATAATAATAGAAAAATAGATATAATAGAACCAATTATAAAAGATAAAAGGCTAATTAAAAGGATGTATTTCCATCCAAAGGCAAAGCCTAGAACTCCCATTAGTTTAATATCTCCTCCCCCCATAGCACCATTTGTTGCAATAGCAATAAATAGAAATATTCCTCCTCCAACAAATAGTCCCAGTCCTGCATCAATCCATGATGAATAATCAAAACCACTTAATACAACAAAAATACCTGATCCAATTAATCCAAATAAATTGCATCCATCAGGTATAATTTGTATCTTGTAGTCTATAATAGATATAATCAATAATAAACTAGCAAGGATTGCATATTTTACGAAAACAATTGTTAATCCATACTTTAAATATAATAATAAATAAATAAGTCCATTGAATAACTCTATAATGGGATACTGTAAAGAAATAGCTTCTTCACAGTATCTACATTTTCCTTTAGTTGATATAAAACTCAATATAGGGATTAAATCCCAAGGTCTTAGATTTTCACCACACTTAGGACAATGAGAAGGGGGATAGGCAATGGATTTACCTTTTGGTATGCGATAGATGCATACATTTAGGAAAGAACCTATAAATAATCCTAGTAAGAATATTAGATATATCATTTTTATCCCCCTTGTTTTTTGTTAAATATTTAAATAAGTTAGTGTCATATACTAAATAGCTTATATTATTGTGGATAGAATGTAGTTGGAGTAGTTGCTTGATCACTTGTGATTTTTATAGATTTAATTTTGGCTGGAGTATCTGTTGTAACTGTTATTGTTAATTTAAAATTACTACCTTCACTTTGAGGTTTAGGAATAGCATCTATAAATCCATTATCTACAAGAGCTTTTGCAACACTATTGGCTGTTGCAGAGTTCATTACTTCACCTGTAACAGCTGCAGGTGTCCATTTATCCATAGTTGTCATTAATTCAATTTGATTTGCTATAAGTTTTGCATTTGTTTTATCAGCTGTTTTCTTTGACTCACTTAACGAGCCTGATAACCTTGGTATAGCAATACCAGCTAACACTCCCAATATTGCAATAACAACAACTAATTCAACTAATGTAAAACCTTTTCTATTTCTCAATCTCTTATTAATTTTTTGAATCATATGATCTCCTCCTTAAATAAAAATGATTTATTTAATAAATTATTGCTAAAATAATATGTTTCTATCCTCCTTTCAAAAACAATCTTAATATTTCATGTAGTTAAAATACTACATCTGAATCGTATTCATCATATCAAACATTGGCATTACCATAGCAATAACAATAGATCCAACCACAATTGCCATAATTACAATCATTATAGGTTCAATCAATGTAGTCATTTTCTGAAGGGCTGCTTCTACCTCTTCATCATAAAAGTTAGCAGTCTTATCTAATATTTCATCTAATGCTCCTGATTCTTCCCCTATACGAATCATAGATTCTGCCATAGGTGGAAAAACACCCATTTGTTTGATAGGAGTTGCTAGGTCTATTCCTTTTCGTACATCTTCCTTTGCTTTTAAAATTCCCTTTTCAACAATAACATTTCCTACAATCCTTGATACAATATCTAATGCTTGAATAAGAGGTATTCCACTGGCTAAAAGAGTGGATAATGTTCTTGTGAATCTTGAGGTAATAACCTTTTGTGTAGTTCCTTTTACAATAGGGATTTTAAATTTTATATGATCCATTAAAAATTGACCTTTACTTGTCCCTATATATCTTTTTATACCCCAAATCATAAGGAGTAAAGCCGTAAAAACAAAATACCAATAATTGATTATAATTCCACTAATCATTAATAATATTCTTGTAGGTAGTGGGAGTTCTACTCCACTGCCTTCAAACATACTTACAAAGGTTGGCATGATAAAGGTTAATAAGAACACAACTACTAGCATGGATACGATACTTAGGATAATAGGATACATCATAGCACCCTTGATTTTATTTGTAATCTTATTTTCTTTTTCATAATGAACTGCCATACGATCCATAATAATATCTAAAGTACCACTGACTTCTCCTGCTTCTACCATATTAATGAGTAAATCTGGAAAAGTTTTTCGATGTCTTTTTAAGGATTCGGCAAAGGTTAATCCTTTTTGTACTTCTTCATATACTTCTCCAATAACCAAAGCCAGTTTTTTATTTTCCGTTTGAAGTCTTAAAGTATCTAAAACATTTAAAACCGTAACTCCTGCATTGAGCATGGTATAAAATTGTCTACAAAAGATAGCAATATCTTTTACCTTTACTTTTTTGAGGGAATCAAAACTTAGTATATCTTTCTTTTCTATAAGTTCTTCAATTTTTACGGGAATGTTTTGATTTTGCCTAAGCATAGAAATGACTTCATTTTTGTTTTTTGCAGTATATGTTCCTTCTAATTTTTCTCCGAGTTTGCTAATAGCTTTATATTTATAAGTGGGCATATATTTCCCCCTTTTATTCTTATGATGATTTTATTTTTTATATTCGCATAAATCGCTCTAAGCTATCTCGATCTACTGCATAAGTTAAAGCAGTTTTTCTATCGATAAGTCTTCTATTGTATAAATCCAAAATAGCATTGTCCATTGTCTGCATACCAAATTTACTACCAGTTTGTATATTGGTTTGAAGCTGATGGCTTTTTCCTTCTCGAATTAAGTTTCTTATAGCAGAAGTTGCTACCATAATTTCTAGTGCAGCTACTCTTCCTTGTCCATCAGATTTTTCTAAAAGCTGTTGAGAGATAATTCCTTCCGTAACCGTTGATAATTGTACTTTTATTTGTTGTTGCTGATGAGAAGGAAAAATATCTATGATACGATCAATTGTTTTAGCAGCACCTATAGTATGCAAGGTAGAAAGTACCAAATGCCCTGTCTCAGCAGCTGTAATAGCAATTCCGATTGTTTCTAAATCACGCATCTCACCTACTAATATTACATCTGGGTCTTGTCTTAGGGCAGCTCTTAATGCTCTTGAAAAACTATGAGAATCGTTTCCAATTTCTCTTTGGTTGACAATACTTTTATTATGCTTATGAAGGTATTCAATAGGATCCTCTAAGGTTAGAATGTGAGCGCTTCTTTCACGATTGATATAATCTATCATAGAAGCTAATGTAGTTGATTTACCACTTCCAGTTGGTCCTGTTACTAAGATCAACCCTCTTTGTTTTTTTGCTAATTCCTTTAGTACAGGAGGAAACCCTAAATCATCAATAGTAGGAATATCTAAGGCAACGGTTCTAAAAGCCATACCATAGCTACCTCTTTGTTTATATATATTTACCCTAAATCTTCCAAGTCCTGGATAAGAAAAGGATAAATCAATTTCTCCCTTTTCTTTTAATTCTGCAAGCTGTTCATCTGTTAAAAGCTCTTGTACTAAACTAATGGTATCCTGTGGAGATAAGGATTTTTCATCCATTCTTTCAAGATGTCCATTAATTCTCAAAACCGGAGGAACTGCTACTGTTATGTGTAAATCTGACGCTTTTTTCTCTACTGCTATTTTCAATAAATCTAATATACTCATATTTCACCACCTAATCTAAGTCATAAGCTACTCTATTTAATTCATCTAGCGTTGTAATACCTTGAAGTACAAGGTTTATACAACTTTCTTTTAGAGTTATCATTCCTTGCTTTTGAGCACTTTGTCTTAAGGAATCAATACTTTTACCCTCATCAATATGCATTCTTAATTCTTTATTCACCATCATTACTTCATGAACAGCTGTTCTTCCTTTATAGCCTGTTCCATTACAATAATTACATCCTCTTCCTCTATAGAGGAGTGTATCATTAGAAGTATTAAGAATTTCTTTTTCTAAATGATTAGCTGTATAACTTTCTTTACATTCTGGACAAATTTTTCTGATTAATCTTTGAGAAACTATACCCACAACAGCGGAAGATACTAAATAAGTTTCAATTCCCATATCCATAAGACGTGCTACTGTTGATGGCGAATCATTTGTATGCATAGTGCTTAAAACAAGATGTCCTGTAATAGCAGCTCGAACAGCAATTTGAGCAGTTTCTCTATCTCGAATCTCTCCTATCATGATAATATCAGGGTCTTGTCTTAACATAGATCTTAAGGAATTTGCAAAGGTTAAATCTGCTTTTGTATTAACCTGTACTTGGTTAATTCCCTTTAATCGATATTCTACTGGGTCTTCTACTGTAATAATATTTTTATTGACCTGATTTAATTCCCTTAATACTGTATAAAGGGTTGTTGTCTTACCACTTCCTGTTGGACCTGTTACTAAAATAATTCCATTAGGACTTTTAATGATTTTATCAAATACTTCTAGATTTTGCTCAGAGAAGCCTAATTGACTTTTTGTCATTAAGAAACTACTTCGATCTAATAGACGAATCACTATTTTTTCTCCATGTACTGTAGGTAATGTAGAAATACGTAAATCTACTTCTTTTCCATCAATACTTGTTTCAACTCTACCATCTTGAGGAACCCTCTTTTCAGCAATATTCATTTTTCCCATGATTTTAATTCTTGTGACAATAGCTGAGTGGGTAGATTTTTCTGGAGACATGATTTCTTGTAATTGCCCATCAAGTCTAAATCTTACTCGTATATTGTGTTCAAAGGGTTCAATATGGATATCACTTGCCTTTGCTTTTACAGCTTGTCGAATAATAGAATTAACTAATCGAACAACTGGTGCATTATTGATTTCATTTAATATGTCTTCATCTAGTTCTGATAAATCTTCAAAATTATATTGATTTTTAAAATCTTCTACAGCTTTTTCAGCACTTTCCCTACCATAATATTGATCAATGGCATTGAGAATACCTTGTCTTGTAGCTATTACTGGTTCTACCTCTAATCCTGTAGCAATTTTTACATCATCCATTGCAAAAATATTTAAAGGGTCCGTCATTGCTACGAAAAGTTTATTATTCTCTTTTTTTACAGGAATCAATAAATGCCTTTTAGCAAGACTTTCATTAATAAGTCTTGGAATCTCTGCATCAATATAATGTTTTTCTAAATCCATATGGGGAATGCCCAATTGAAATTCTAAAATTTCTATCATTTGTTTCTCTTGGACAAAGCCTTCATCAATTAAGATTTCTCCTAGTTTTTTTCCAGAAGATTTTTGGATTTTTAAAGCTTCATTGATTTGGTCTTCTGTGATGAATCCAGCATCAATGAGTAAATCCCCTAGTCTCTTTTTTTGTTGCATTATATCATCCACCTATACTATATTTTTATAAGCTATGGAAAATGTGAAAATATTTCAATTTTATTTTTTAAAAATAAAAAGACTAACACTCTATATTTAGAATATAGCGTTAGTCGGTTACGCCACTACATCAACATGGCATAGGCGTCCAAATATAACCATGTTTCTTTTGTACTAACATTATATTACTATACCCACTATTTAATATTATATAAATAGTTCGACATAGTTTTTTTTTATCCTGCTAAAACATTTAAAATATTATTTATCCCTATAAGAGAAGACATCATCTCGAATATTATACCATTTATCCCCTCTATTTCCAACAATAAATTCATTGAATTTGTATTCTTTTGTTAGTTTTTTTAGGTGCTAATCCTTAGTGGTCCTTTTTACTATCCATATTCTTTTTTATATTATATTGAAAAGCTTTACTAAGTTTTTTAATGGCTCTTTTTTCTATTCTAGATACATAAGAACGGGAAATTCCTAATAGCTTTGCTATCTCTCTTTGGGTCTTACTTCCGTCATTTACTAAGCCATATCTTAATTGTAAAACAGTTTTTTCTCTGTTTTTGAGAACACTTGCCATTTTTTGATACAATTTTTTAACTTGCATTTTTAATTCTACTTTATCTAAAACTTCATCTGTTTCAGTTCCTAAAATATCAAGTAGGGATATTTCATTTCCTTCCTTATCTATTCCAATAGGTTCTTGCAAAGAAACTTCACTTTTTGTTTTTTTACTAGATCGGATTGTCATCAATATTTCATTTGCAATATACACCAAAAGGCAACTATTTATATTATAGCTTATTCAACTTTCTTTAATATCCAAAATCGTTTACTTTTTACTTGTTTTGCTTCAACTCCTTTAATAAAATTAATCATATTTCGTTCTTCTAATATCCGTAAATCTCTTTGGAAATTTCTTAGTGCATTATTTCTATAAAGTTTTTTTTCTACTAAATAATCAATTATGTCTTTAGGTTTTGCTTCTGTTTTATTATTTATTTTTAGCCATTCTTGTATATAGTTGCTAATCAATCTACCTTTTATGGTTAATCTCATAAATCTTCATCCTTTCTTACAGACAACATTCGACATAAATTAGGAAAATCCTACTTAGATATGAAATTATTTCTTCTAAAAGAATAAATTTCTTCCGAAAGGTTTATATAGAATATTGATATTTTTCAAATCGAGTTATCTTTTATAAATTCATAATAATTTTCCTACTCGGAAGTATTTTTTTAATTGTTTCTAGCATATTTTGCATCCAATTTTAATATAATCTATTTAAAACAATAGAAAGGATTGATCTCTTGGCTATATTTCCCCTATGGATCGCTCAAAATAAACATAAAATTTTAATTTATGATTCACAAGCTAACCTTATTGGTAAATACCCTTATACCCCTACTAAGGAAGTTCAAATAAAACATTTAGTAAATCTTT
Source organism: Marinisporobacter sp. (assembly GCA_025210525.1). GTDB lineage: Bacteria > Bacillota > Clostridia > Peptostreptococcales > Thermotaleaceae > Crassaminicella. The sequence goes on along the minus strand of JAOARP010000058.1, from coordinate 255,637 downwards.
GCAATCAATACAATGACTTATCTTTTTTAAAGTCAACACCTTGATGATTTAATTCATAGGATAATTATTTTCTGCATTTTTTTTAATTTCTAATTTAATGATTTCCCAAAGTTTATATTTTTCTTCTTGACTAATTGATAATTTTTCAATATACCCTTTCATGAGATTGATATGTTCTTGTTCTATTTTTTCATTGAATCGTTTTTGTTTTTCTAAGGTTTTTGGAAAATGTAATCTAATTTTCATAGAATCACCTCGAAACATTTTATGAAAGCCTCAGTTTGTACTATGCTATTTCTATTATTAGGATGTAAGGCGTCTGTATGTCTTTGTCATATTTTTCTATAATTTAATGATTTTTATTGTTTTTAGCTGTATCCCTTTGTATTTTTTTATTTCTTTTCTTATTCTGCTGATTTTTGCTATTATCTATCGTATTTTCACTATTACCTCGGAAATACTTTTATTAAGCATGGCAATATTTTATATGTTCTTGAAAATTTCTTATAAAAAGGTGATTTTATGCGTATAGCTATTTATTCTAGAAAATCTAAATTTACTGGAAAAGGCGAATCTACACAAAATCAAATACAGCTCTGTAAAGAATATGCTTTACAGCATTTTGATCATATTGAAAAATTTATTACTTATGAAGATGAAGGATTCTCTGGTGGAAATATAGATAGACCCCAATATAAAAAGATGCTCGAAGAGGCTCATGAAGGAAAATTTAACATTCTGATGTGCTATAGGCTAGATAGGATTTCTAGAAATATTTCTAACTTTTCAGACACTATAGATATGCTACAAAGAGAGAATATAGACTTTATTTCTCTTCGTGAACAATTTGATACGTCAACACCCATGGGTCGAGCCATGATGTACATTGCTTCTGTTTTTGCTCAGCTTGAAAGAGAGACCATTGCAGAACGTATACAAGACAATATGCTCCAGCTTGCAAAAACAGGAAGATGGCTAGGCGGTATAACCCCTACAGGTTTTGAATCTAAAGAAGTTACAATCACAGATACCCATGGGAAAAATCATAAAATTTATAAACTATCTCCCCTTTCAGATGAATTAGTAATCATTAAAATTATTTTCCATAAATTTTTAGTATTAAAATCATTAAGTAAGCTTGAAACCTATTGTATTCAAAATCATATTCAAACACGAAATCATATTGATTTTTCTCGGTTTTCCCTTAGAAATATTTTAACAAACCCTGTGTATACAATTGCCGATGAAACACTCTATGACTATTTAACAGAAAAAAATTTCAAGATTTATTCCCATAAAAATGATTTTAACGGTAAAAATGGAATCATGGCATATAATAAAACATTGCAAAAAAAGCATGTCTCCAACAAAGTTAGAGATTATTCAGAGTGGATTATTTCCGTAGGAGCTCATAAAGGAATCATTCCTAGTCATGACTGGATAAAGGCCCAAACTATTTTATTAAAGAATAAATCAAAATCCTTTAGGAAAGTTAAAAATACCCAATCCCTTTTATCTGGCATATTAAGATGTAAAAATTGTGGTCATTTTATGCGACCTCGTGCAGGCAGAGTCAACAAAGAAGGTATAAAAACCTTTTATTATATGTGTGAATATAAAGAAAAGAGCAAAAAAACGAAATGTAGCGTAAAAAACATCAATGGAAATAAATTAGATCAACTAATACTCGAAGAAATTAAGAAATTATCTCAAAAGCATACTATTCTACATGAAAATCTCTGTAATTATCCTTTAAATTTTGAAAGGGATCATTTACCTATTGATTCTGAAAAGCTCATGTTATCCTCTCAAATAAAAAATAATGAACATGCTATTATAAATTTAATAAATACCTTATCAAAAGGAAAAAATACTACTGCCATTACCTATATCTTAAAGGAAATCGAATCCTTAGATCAAAAAACAAAAGAGCTTAAAAATAAGCTCTCTCATCTCCAAAAAGAGGAAAATAAATATTTATCAAAACCATTTGATATAGAAAATATAAAGAATATACTTATAAGCTTTTCTAAATTGATTGATACTTTAGATGTTTATAATAAACGTAGCTTAATCAATCATTTAGTGGAAAAAATCACTTGGGATGGAGAATACATAGATATCATATTCCTTGGAGTAGACCTAGAAGAGAAACCATAAAAATGTTTCCCTTTAGAGAGGATAGCATTTTCAATACAACGTGCTGCATAAGTAGCTAATCTTGTGCCCTTACTTCTATCAAAAGATGTTATTGCCTTTATTAATCCAATAGTACCTATAGAAATCAGATCATCTATGTCTCTCCCTGTGTTGTGATATTTTTTTACAATATGAGCGACCAATCTTAAATTTCTTTCTACTAGTATATTTTTAGCCTCTTCATCTCCTTGTTCATAAAGAGCTAAATAGTGATTTTCCTCTTCAGGTGTTAGCGGTTTAGGAAAAGAAGTGTTGGTAGAAATATAAGATACTAACATGAAAATAGGCTTTGCTAGAATAACAGATACTGTCACTACCGTGGTCCACATAAACATGCACACCTCCTAATTATGCGTCATCTTAAATTATATGTATCCATCCACCAATGTGTGCATGTCTTTTGAGAAGTATTTATTTTACTGGATTCTATTTTTTATATTTCTAAAAACAGGTACTGCTGATTTTCCTCCTGAAACCCCATCTTCAACAACAATAGCTATCACATATTTAGGATTATTGCCAGGGAAAAATCCCACAAACCATGCATGAACGATATTCTTCCCATTTAGCTTTGCTTGTGCTGATCCTGTTTTTCCACAGGTTTTCCCTAATCCCTTATTTTTTGCCGTACCTTCACTGACTACCTTCTCCATCATCTTTTGAATTTTTTTAGCTGTATCATAGCTTATAACTCTTTTAGGATCATTTTTCTCATTCTTTTTTATTAGCTTTCCATCATCATCAATAATTCTTTTTATTAAATGAACCCCTCGATCTATACCATCATTAGCAATAATTGCTGTTGCCCTTGCAATTTGTAATGGCGTTACCTCTAAGGTTCCCTGCCCTATAGAAATATTTCCTATTCCTGCTCCTTTCATATATTCTTCTGATGGAAGCCTTCCAGGAATCTCTTCATATAGTCCAAGGTTTGTTTTTGAACCTAATCCAAATTTTTTTGCCATAGCTACGATTTTTTCTCCACCTATTTTCTGTCCTAATTGTATAAAAGCAGCGTTACAAGATGCTGCAAAAGCTTGTTCTAAATTTAATTCACCATGTCCTCCCTTATCAAAACGCCAACATTTAATTTTTATTCCTTCTATCTCTTCATACCCTTTGCAAAAGAAATGATCCTCATTGATTTCATTTTCAAGGGCTGCTGCTGTAACAATAATCTTAAAAATAGATCCAGGAGGATAGCCTATTTGAATAGCTCTATTATAAAGTTCTTTATTATTACTTTCAAGATATGCCGCCACATTATTCTGATCAAAATTAGGTCTGCTGACCATTGCCACGATTTCCCCACTTTTTGCATCTAATACTACAACACTTCCATTTTTATGAAGTTTATCAAATTCCTCTTCAGCAATTTTTTGTATTTCTTCATCTAATGTAGTAACTATATTTTTACCCTTTTTATTAGATCCTTCATAGGTTCTTTTATATCCTAGCCCAGGTATAATTTTCTTTTGTGCATCTACCACAACAGCATTCACTTTACAAATTTGATTTTCTTTTAGCAATTTATCATACATTTTTTCTATTCCTTTTTCCCCTGTATTATCAATTTTATTGATATATCCAATGGCATGAGCTGCAATAGAATTTTTGCCATATCGATCATTGTATTCAATGGGATATACCCCCTTTATATTCATAGCTTTTTTTATAAGCTCTTTTTTATCATTTTTAATTTCTAGTTTAATGTTTCTATTACTAGTCAATTTGCTATTTTTAAGTTCATAGGGTGGAATATTTGTAATATTGCTGATTATTTTAATATTTTCATCTGATGATAGAAAGTATTCAGGATAAATAACTAAATATCTTTTTTCTTCTCTATTCGTAAGAAGGTTCCTGTTTCTATCATATATTTTTCCTCTTTCTATACCAACAGGAATTTCTTTAAACCATTGATTTTTTGCACGATAGTGATAATCATTTCCTTTAATGATTTGTATAAAAAATAATCTCCCTATTAATGCTCCTAAAAATACAGTAAAAATAATTGCCATGGTATATATTCTTTTCTCATGATCTTTATGAACATTATTTATTTTTCTTTTTCTATCTTTTCTAGATTCCATAAAAAACACCTTCCTAAAAAATTGGTTATTCTTATTTTTTCCAATTATAGGAAGGTGTATACTTTATAATATTTTTAATTCTGTCCCATTTTGTTTTTCATAAATAATAGATCTTACCTTTGATACCATAATGTCTATAGCTACTTTATTATATCCACCCTCTGGAATAATAATATCTGCATATCTTTTACTCGGCTCAATAAACTGAAGATGTGCAGGTCTTACTGTATTTAAATATTGTTCTATAACCGACTCTAAAGTTCTTCCTCTTTCATTAATATCTCTTGTAATTCTTCTTACAATTCTTACATCCGCATCTGTATCTACAAATATTTTAATATCCATTAAGTTTCTTAGATTTTTATCCTCTAAAATCATAATTCCTTCTAATATAATAATATCTTTTGGCTCAACTCGAACTGTTTCCTTTTTTCTTGTATGCTTTTCAAAATCATAGATAGGTTTTTCTATAGATTTATAATCTAAAAGCTCATTAAGGTGCTTAAGCAAAAGTTCCGTATCAAATGCCAATGGATGGTCATAATTAGTGTGTATTCTTTCTTCCATTGGTAAATGACTTTGATTTTTGTAATAAGAATCTTGTTCAATAATAGCAATGTTTTTCTCCGGTAAACTTTCAAAAATAGCTTTTGCAATTGTACTTTTCCCTGAACCAGTCCCCCCAGTAATGCCAATTAATATTGGTTTACTCAAGTCCATCATCCTTTCTTTGTTTTCTCAAAATATAATATTTTTCTACAGGCTGTTCCATTTTTATTTGAATCACTTGCTGAGGGTGTGGTGCCACGTCAAGTTCTTCTCCTTTATCATTCCACATCTTAGTAATATTTTGTGTGAAATTTTTCATCCCTGGCCCCATTACTTCAATGCTTTCTCCTCTAAAGATTCTATTTCTTTGCTCTACTGTAGCAATCCCTTTTTCTTCATCATAATCTACTACTACCCCTACAAAATCATATTCACGTATATAAGAGCTATTTTCATATAATTGCTCTTTATCTGTAGGTTTATCGATATAAAATCCATTAGTAAATTTTCTATGACTTGCTTTTTTTATTTCCATCATCCAATTTGGATCATACTTATAAGCTTCTTTATTTTCATAGTATGTATCTATTGCTTTTCTATAGACATTGATAATATTTGCAACATAATAGGCACTTTTCATTCTTCCTTCTATTTTAAGGCTTGAAAGTCCTGATTCAATCAGTTCAGGAATATATTCAATCATACATAAATCCTTTGAATTAAAAAAGTAAGTACCCTTTTCATCTTCAAAAACAGGAATATATTCTCCTGGTCTTTTCTCTTCCATTAAATAATACTGCCATCTACATGGATGAGCACAAGCGCCTCTATTTGCATCCCTATTTGCCATATAATTGCTTAAAAGGCATCTTCCTGAATAAGATATACACATAGCTCCATGTACGAATGCTTCTAATTCAAGACTTTCTGGTACATTTTCTCTAATTTCTTTAATTTCATTAAAAGCTAATTCTCTTGCTAATATGACTCTTTTTATTCCTTGTTTATGCCAAAATTGTGCACTCATATAATTTGTATTATTTGCTTGAGTACTTAAATGAACTTCCATATCTGGTGCACATTCTTTTACATACATAAATGTACCAGGATCTGATAAAATAACTGCATCTACATTTAATTCTTGTAAACTCTTTAAGTACTCTGGAAGTTCTTTTAAATCATCATTATGAGGAATAATGTTTAATGTAATATATACTTTTTTCCCTCGTTTGTGGGCAAATTCAATTCCTTCTTTCATATCTTCCATTGAAAAATTCTTTGCACTAGCTCTTAATCCAAAAAGTTGTCCTCCTATATATACAGCATCTGCTCCATATATAATAGCCATTTTTAATTTTTCTAAATCACCCGCAGGTGCTAATAATTCTATTTTTTCCATTCTTTTTTCCTCCTAATTTTTATAGCTTAAAGCAACACCATCACCCATAGGTAATAATGAAGTTGTAAGGTCTGGATGGTCCATAATATAATCTAAATATTTTCGCATCCTTTTTACAATAGTTATTTTTCTACGTACTACATATTCATCAGAAGCGATCATCCCTTTATATAATACATTATCTGAGACAAGTATGCCTCCTTTTTTTAGAAGGTTAATGCTTGAAGAAAGAAACTTCATATATTGTCCCTTTGCTGCATCTAAAAAGATCAAGTCGAATTTTCCTTCTATATTTGGTAAAATTTCTTCTGCACAGCCTTCAATAATCTCTATCTGATCCTTTAACCCTGCTATTTCTATATTTTTTCTAGCAATTTCAACCATATCTGATCTTCTTTCTATACTTGTAAGCTTTCCATCTCCCATAGCTTTTGTAAAAATAATAGCAGAATAACCGATTGCTGTTCCTACTTCTAAAATAGATTTTGTTTGATTTATTTTTGTAATTACTTCTAAAAGCTTTGCTACTTCTGGCTGTACAATAGGTACATGATTTTCTAATGCATATTCCTCCATGTCTTTTAACAAGCCTTCTTTTCGTGGCAAAATATCCCTTATATATTCTTCCACCAATGGATTAACGATATTACTCAATCTATACAACTCCTTCACTATTCTTTAACAAAAAAAGGTACGTGAAAAGCTTCACGTATTTTTTAGTTCATGCTATTCTTTGCCTTTAAATGTTCTTTATATGTTTTACTAAAGTGATGCTCTCCATTTTTGCTTACTACAAAGTATAAATAATCTGTTTTATTTGGATAAAGGGCTGCTTCTATAGAAGCTTTCCCAGGAGACGCAATAGGCTTAGGAGGTAAACCATCTTGCTTATATGTATTATATGGGGAATCAATGGCTATATCCTTCAAAGTAAGCCTAGCCTTTCTCTCTCCTAAAATATACTGAACAGTAGCACAAGATTGAAGAGGCATTCTTTTTTCTATTCTATTATAAAAAACACTTGATACAATAGATCTTTCCTTATCTACCTTTGCTTCCCTTTCTATAATAGAGGCAAGGGTTACGATATCATTTACAGTCATATTTAGTTCTTCTGCTCTTTTATAATACTCATCCACAAAAATATTATCAAAACGATTCAACATTTTTATAATAATTTCCTTTGGTGTATCATTTTTAGCGATTTCATAAGTATCAGGAAATAAAAAACCCTCTAATCGGTTTTTCCCTGCTGGTAAATCTTCTAGAAAAGCGTAATCAAAATCTTCATTCTCTGCAATGTTTATAAATTCCTTTTCAGTAGTTAATCCTTTTTCTTCTAGTCTTTTGGCAATTTGTTCTAGTTCAAAGCCTTCTGGAATCGTTACCTTTATTGTATCTTTTACAGTATCTCCATTCACGAGTTTCTTTATAATTTCTTCCGATGACATATTTTTCTTTAAGAAGTAATTTCCCGCTTTCATTTTACCATCAGCTTTTGATTTTTTACTTAAAATACGAAAAGCCCATTCACTATTGACCATATCCTCTTTATATAAAATTCTTGCAATTTGCTTCGTAGAAACTCCCATCGGAATATTAATCATCACTTCTTCATTATTATTTCTATTTACTGGTTCAATTTGTTTGTTAAAATGAATTTTACCAAATCCTAAAACAATGATTACAATACATAAAAGTATAAGTCCTTTGAATTTTTGCCCTTTCATGAAACTACCTCCAAGTTATAATATTTCCATCCTTTAATTATACAATTCTCAACAAATATTTACAACCGCTTCCCAAAAGGATTTCTCTAAATAAAAAAATATTAGCTATTCATATTTTTTTATGAATAACTAATATTTTTATTTTTCTAAACTATTGATCATTTTAAGCATCTTTAAACAATATTATACTTCCATAATAATCGGTAAAATCATTGGACTTCTTTTTGTTTTTTCATATAAAAAGCCTTTTAGGCTATCTTTAATAGAAGCTTTTAATGCAGCCCATTCTCTTACTCCATTAGATTGACATACTTGTAATGCATTTCTTACTACTGATCTAGCTTCAACCATTAAAACTTCTGACTCTCTCACATAAACAAAACCACGAGATATAATATCAGGTCCTGATATTACTTGCCCATCTTCTTTTTTAATGGTTACAACTACAACCATTAATCCATCTTCTGATAGATGTTTTCTATCTCTAAGAACGATGTTTCCAACATCTCCAACACCTAATCCATCCACTAGTATATTTCCAGCTGGTACATTTCCGCAGATTCTAGCATGATCTCTTGAAATCTCTACAACTTGACCATTTTCTATTGTGAATACATTTTGAGTAGGCATTCCTAAGCTTTCAGCAAGCTTTCCATGCTGTCTTAAATGTCTATACTCACCATGTACTGGAATAAAATATTTTGGCTTTATTAGTGAATGCATTAATTTTAATTCTTCTTGACATGCATGTCCTGAAACATGAACGTCTGCTAAAGCTTCATAGATCACATTTGCACCTTTCTCAAATAGCTGATTGACAACCCTTGCTACTGTCTTTTCATTTCCAGGTATAGGAGTTGCAGAAATAATAACCATATCTCCTGGTTGTATTTCTAGCTTTCTATGCTCTGCAGATGCCATTCTTGATAATGCTGACATAGGCTCTCCTTGACTTCCTGTAGTTATGACAACTACTTCATGGTCTGGATAATCATTGATCCTATTAATATCTATTAGCATGTCCTCTGGAACCTTTAAATAGCCTAATTCCATAGCAACATTCACTACATTTACCATACTTCTTCCAGATACAGATATTTTTCGATTAAATTTATAAGCTGCATCTATAATTTGCTGTACTCTATGAACATTTGAAGCAAAGGTAGCAACAATAATTCTCTGGGTAGCATTTCTAAATATATTTTCAAAAGTCACCCCAACAGTTCTCTCTGACATGGTATATCCTTGTCTTTCAACATTTGTACTATCTGCTAATAATAGTAGTACCCCTTTTTTTCCAAGTTCAGCTAATCTATGGAAATCAATAGGTTCCCCATCAATTGGTGTAAAATCTATTTTAAAATCTCCTGTATGTACAATAGTTCCCATAGGTGTATGAATAGCCAAACAAACTGCATCCGCAATAGAATGGCTTGTTCTAATAAATTCTACTTTAAATTCTCCTAGTTTAACCACATCTCCAGGTTTTACAACTTCAGTATGTACACTTGAGGATAGCTTATGTTCCTTTAATTTATTGTTCACTAATCCTAAAGTCAACTTAGTACCATATACAGGAACATTTAATTTTTTTAAAACATAAGGTAACGCTCCAATATGATCTTCATGTCCATGAGTAAGAACAATCCCTCTTACTTTATCTTTATTTTTGATCAAATAAGTAATATCTGGAATTACCATATCAATTCCAAGCATTTCATCCTCTGGAAAGCTTAATCCACAATCGATAATCATAATATTGTCCTTATATTCAAAGGCCATCATATTCTTTCCAATTTCATTTAGCCCACCAAGAGGAATTACTTTAATTTTTGCTGGTTTTCTTGCCACAATATCACACTCCTTCTCTCTACTATATCTCCGCTCTGATATTTCATTAAAAACAACAAACCCGGACGATTATACCTAATTCATTATACTTTATTTCGTATACCTTATCAATATAGAACCCTATTAGGAACTATTCATACCTTTTTATCATTATTATTGCTCTTTTTTTATATAAGTAAACGATCATTTACAAATTTTATTAAAGAATTTATAGATAAAAAAATCCTGTAACTTTGAGATACAGGATTTACTGACACTTAGAACAATATCCAAAGAACTTCACCTTATGATCACTAATTTTAAAATTATAGTTATTTTCGATTTCATCTTCTAATGTTTCCATTAAGTCTACTTCTACCTCAATAACATCCCCGCATTTTAAACATATTAAATGATGATGTTGATGGTCATCTTCATGTGTATTGAGTTCGTATCTGCTACATCCATCGTCAAAATTTATTTTTGAAATAACATCTAATTCATCAAGAAGCTGCAAAGTTCTATATACTGTAGCCAAACCAATCTCAGGGCAATTTTCCTTAACCATGTCATAGATTTCTTCAGTACTTAGATGCTTTCCTTGGTTTTTTATAATGGTATCTAAAGTAGCTCTTCGTTGGGGTGTTAACTTATAACCTTTTTCTTTTAGCTTATCTTTCAAATTTTCCATAATTTCCATCACTTTAGCACCTTCTTTTTTCAATTAATAATATCTCTTATATGAAATAGTTTAATTCTAATTTCTATAAAAGTCAAGGAGTTTTTCTATTCTTTGGAGATAAATACTGATTTTTCTAAACATAAACTCATTTAGTGCATTTTTCAACTTTCAAGCTGCACCCTTTGCAATCTCCACATTTATGTTGCTTTTTTAATAAGGTATAACACCTTGGACACCTAACAGTTTTTGGATCTTTTATGATATTTCCACATGTCTCACAAATAATATGCATCATACCATCTCCTGAAAACCTAATTTATTCGTAATTGATATTGCATATCAATTAAATCTTCTGGTAATTCCTTAGAACATTTTACAACTTATTCTTCTTCAAATAATTCTTCGTAAGCAGCAATGACTTGATCTAATTCTTCCATATCTTCAATTCCTTCAAGAACCTCTTCCCCATCTATATTAATCACTTTAAAAATAACTACCCCCTCATCCTTTTCATCTATAGGAGAAAGGATCGTATATTCATTTTCTTCAACTTTCAAAGTAGCAATAATTTCAAAATCTATTTCCTTTCCACTGTCATCTAAAAGAGTTATCTTATTTTTATTTTCCACTTCATTCACCTCTTTTTTTATTTTTGCCCATCTAAATATCCTTGTAAAATATACGTAGCTGCAATCATATCAATTACATTTTTTCTTTTCTTTCTGCTTACATCTCCACTGATTAACATTCTTTCAGCCGCTACTGTTGTTAATCTTTCATCCCATAGAATAATTTCAACAGTGAATCGCTTTTTTAAATCTTCAACAAATTCTAAGACTTTTTCTCCCTGTGGACCTACAGTACCATTCATATTTTTAGGTAGCCCAACAATTATCTTTGTTATTTCTTTTTCTTTAATGATTTCTCCAATTCGTCTATAATCAGCCTTTTTATTTGTTCTTCGTATAGTCTCAATTCCTTGAGCAGTCCATCCTAGCGCATCGCTTGCGGCAACACCTATTGTTTTATCTCCTACATCTAATCCCATTATTCTCATCATTTACCCTCATCTTTCATACAATTTTTATACAAAATTGTGGACAATAACTACTGCAATACCCACAAAGAACACATTTATTCCTATCTACAACTATTTGGTCATTGATTAGTTGTAACGCTTGGTGTTTACAATGTTTTACACAACTTCCACACTTTTCACACCAATCATCTATATGTAATTTTCTTGGCTTTTTAGAAATTTTTTTAATCACTTCATCAGGAATTTTCTCCCCATTAAACTTAAGAACATTTGCAATAACTTCCTCTTTCGTTTGCATTCCAACAGCTATTGAATGAAGTTCATCTATATGGATGGCATAATCAAGACTCTCTTCTACTGAATGAATCAAATTTCCTCCTCCAATAGGTTTCATTCCATAAATTCCCTTGCCGTTTTTATAAGCTTTTTTGATGACTTTAAGCATTTGATCACGACTACCATCTTGAATTCCTATTCCTTTTATATTGATAATAGGGTGAATCACATCTATTTCTTCCATTTGTGCAGCAGCTTCTACAGCTCTAATTGTATGGGTTGAAATCCCTACAGCCTTTATTATACCCATTTCCTTCATTTTTAAGTAATACTTTAACGCCTCATAATGACCTCTTAAAGTATGTTCACTTTCTTGTTCATGCAATAAAAAAATACCTATCTTATCAATATTTAATTCTGTTAATGCTTCGTCTAAACTTCTCTTAGCCGTTTCTTCATCATATGCATATGATTTTGAAGCAATTACAATATCGCCTCTTTTAGTTATTTCTAAAGCTCTTTTTATATAGGGATACGTTTTATATAGTTGCGCTGTATCTATAAAATTTACTCCCCTATTAAAAGCTTCAGCTATAACTTCAGCACCTGCTTCAACGGATAAATTAGCTTGCAAGGGACCTACTGTTAGCCCCCCAAAGCACATTCTCGATACTTTGATTCCTGTATTTCCTAATATCCTATATTCCATAATATACGCCTAACTTTCTTCTATAGTAAAAAACGTAAGATATAATATACTCATTGCTAAAAAGATAATTCCTGTTGCTGCAGCAACAACACCTGAATCATTCACCAAAAATGCTACAACACATGCCATAACAATCCCTGACCAGCCGATTGATAAATTAGGATATAAATTGGTTAATTTATAAAGAATTCCTACAGGTCTATAAAATAACGTTGCTAAAATAAGAATAGCTGACATTAATACTTTGCTCCAATAGGTAACGCCAATTAACCTTAAATTCATTGCAATTTTTCTTTTTATGATTAGGAATATGACACTAGGTCCACCTTTTAATATTTGCTCAATGGCTCCTGCTAAATGAGACTGACTCTTCATCAACTTTATATCTATAAAAGCCATGATTCCTACAACTAATACAATACAGGTTCCAATAATTATGAGCTGCTTTAGTTTTATTTTTATCTTAAATAACCTTAAAGATGCAAAGATAAATGCTGCTACAGCAGTCATAGTTCCTCCTACATTTGCTCCTAGTTTTGGAAATCCAATAATTAATATAGTTCCTCCAAAAATTAAAAGTGTACATAATTTATTGAATTTGAATCTGTCAATAATCATCGTTGCAAATACTAGGGTCGATCCAATTAAAACGCCCATATATTCATTTCCTATCCCATAATATCTTGCACCAATAATAGGATCATATCCTAACAATGAAGTTTTCATTAAATTAGCACCTGTGCAAATATCTAAAAGTAATCCTATAGTAGTAATAAACGATAAAATCAACAAACTATCTAATGTATGCTTACTGATTTTTTTAGTTATATACGTAATCAAAATAGTTACTACAATAGAAATAATATAGGTTAAAATAAGATTTTGAACATGAAATAATGGTAATATCAATAATACAAAAGGCACTGCCATTGTACTGAGTAAAATATTCTTAAAGTAACAAATCATTTTTTGATTGAACTTTCCTTCAATCAAAATCAATATTAATCCTATAATAGAAACCAATATTTCAAAAGCTGCAAAGCTAGATAAAACAGGTAATCTATTTTCTGATGTGCTTACTACCTGCTTATTTAAATCTAGTAAAAAATCAAAGTTCAGATCTTTACTTACAAATTGAACAGCTCGTCCAGTCATATTTTCAGAACTTGTCCCAAGATAATCTGTAATAGAAGGAGCAATATCTACATTTCCAATAATTCCAATCCTTCTTGTTGTACTTGAAGTTAAAACTCCTTTGCTCACACCCTCTCCATAGAAAACAATAGGTGTCAACCTATTCCCACTTTTTATATCATCTGACGATGGATACGGTGTAACCAACACAACTCTTGTATTTTTCGCATCTATATTTTTTACTAAATCATCAATGAAGCTATTGGCATCTTTTAAAATTTTTGATTTTTGCTTTACATACATTTCCTCTGATAAATTGGGTCTATATCTTTCTAGTCTACCAATGTCAGCAATATCCACTACAGTCAATTGAGATTTTTTATATGCTTCTTTAAAAATCTCTAACATTTTTTTGTAATCACTTTTTAATCCAAAAGGATATGTATCATCTTCTATTAAAATATCTCGTCTAATATCTCCATAATCAATATATCCCTTATGATCCATAGCAATAGTTCCGGCAGAACGAACAAGCTTATCCTCATAATCTCCATTTCCAATTACAGCTGTTTTCATTCCTTTATCATGAAGGGATTGTCCAAGGGATCCAGGCATTGCTCCATATTGCCCCTTTTCATTAGCTTTAATGAGTTTAGTCATATCTAAATTGATAATTCCTGTACTTGGAAGTTCTATACCTGTCCTTCTTAAGTAGATAGATTTGAATTTATCATTTACTTCAAAAAAACCGATTGTATTGGAAGATGCTTCTGCTCTAATCCCTGCTCCTATAGTTGTATAGGCTTTATAAGTATTTGATCTTGATGAAGTTCGATTATTCATTAAAGCAATGGCTCCATCATTTATCAATGATTGAACAGCATTCATATTATATAATTCTTCATAATTCATCTCATTCATTACGATTAAAACAACCCTTTTGTTATCTTCACCATATGAAAAAGAAGTTAGTATCATCAACAGCGTCACAATAGCTATCAATATTCTAGATGTCTTTTTTCTCAACTTATCTCTCTCCTACTTATTTTCTAAATAACTCTTTAAAATTTCTTCTAATAATTCATCTCTTTCTACTTGTCTAATTAAACTTCTTGCATTATTATAGCTTGTAATATATGTAGGATCTCCAGATAAAATATATCCTACTAATTGGTTAATAGGATTATATCCTTTTTCCTTTAAGGATTTGTGAACACTCTTTAAAATTTCTTCTATTTCATTGATTTTTTCCTTATCTACTTTAAATTTCATCGTAAAATTTGATTGATTATTCATATTTTTACACTCCTTTCTTCCATTTATATTATATATTCGCTTTAAATCTACATAATCCTTCTAATTGAATGGACGAAAGTTTGCTTTTAAACCTTCGCCCACTACTTAATCCTACCTATTTTAATTGTTCTCTTACAAAATTCATTACCTGCTCTAATGCTTCATCTATTTTAGATATATCTTTCGCGCCTGCTTGTGCCATGGTTGGTTTTCCACCACCACCGCCTCCTGCAATTTTTGCAACTTGTCTAATAACATTTCCTGCATGAACACCCTTCTTGACAGCATCCTCTGTTGCCATAGCAATAAAGTTACCCTTATTATCTTTCTCCGTTCCTAATACTACAATCCCTGTTCCTAATTTATCTTTTAACTGATCTCCTAATTTTCTTAAGCTATCCATATCAAGTCCCGACAATTTATATCTTATCACTTTTATGTCTTCTATTTCAACTGCTGTTGCTAATATTTCATCTACAGCACCTTTTGCTAGCTTATTTTTAAGAGTTTCTACTTCTTTATGAACTCCTTTTAACTCATTTACTAAGTTTTCTACCTTTGTTACAACTTCCTTCGGATTACTCTTTAATAGTTTAGAAACTTCTTTTATTTTTAACTCTTGCTCTTTCATATATTCATATGATTTTTGTCCTGTAACTGCTTCAATTCTTCTGATTCCAGCAGCAACGCCACCTTCACTAATGATTTTAAATAATCCTACTTGACTTGTATTATTTAAGTGTGTTCCACCACATAATTCTACACTATACTCTCCCATAGATACTACACGTACAACATCTCCATATTTTTCACCAAAAAGTGCTGTTGCCCCTTTTTTCTTCGCTTCATGAATATCCATTTCTTCTGCTAAAACATTCAACCCTTCAAGAACCTTTTGATTTACAATTTCCTCAACACGCTCTAATTCTACTTCTGTAAGTCCTTGGAAATGAGTAAAGTCAAATCTTAATCGATCTGGTGTTACTAAAGAACCAGATTGTTCTACATGATTTCCTAATACATTCCTTAAAGCTTTTTGTAATAAATGAGTAGCTGTATGATTTCTTGCAGAATTCATTCTATTTTTCACATCAATACAAGCTTTAACCACACTATCAGTAGATACACTTCCTTCTAAAACTTCACCTACATGTAATATTCTATCATTATTTTTCTTACAATCTGTTATTTTTATTTGACATCCTTCACTCACTAATAATCCCAGGTCCCCTATTTGACCTCCACCTTCTGGATAAAATGGTGTTTCATCTAATATAACTGTAACTGCATCACCCTTTTGAACACTCTCTACGATTTCTCCATTATTCACTAATGCTAGAATTTTTGAATTCATTTCATATTCTTTATATCCTTTAAATTGAGATTTTATATTTTCATCTAGCTTTGCATATACGTCTTCTTTCCAACCTTCACCTTCATTATTAGCTCTTGCATTTCTTGCTCTTTCTCTTTGCTTTTCCATTTCAGCTTTAAAGCCTTCTTCATCAGCAGTCATATTTTCTTCTTCTAATATTTCTTTTGTTAATTCTAATGGGAATCCATAAGTATCATATAATCTAAAAGCATTTTCTCCAGATAAAATATTTTTATTTTCTTGCTTTAATTCATCAATATATCCCTTTAGGATTTCACTCCCTTGATCAATTGTCTCTTGGAATCTTTCTTCTTCAACGGCAATCACTTTTTTAATATATTCTTTTCTTTCTAAAAGCTCTGGATAAGCATCACTTGATACTTCAAGTACACAATCTACTAATTGAGTTAAAAAATCTCCTTTAACCCCAAGTAATTTCCCATGTCTTGCAGCTCTTCTTAGTAATCTTCTAAGAACATATCCTCTTCCTTCATTACTTGGCATAATTCCATCACATACCATGAAGGTAACAGAACGAATATGATCTGTAATAATCCTTATGGAAGTATCTGTTTTTTCATTTCCTTGTCCATATTTTTGTCCAGAAATGTCTAATACTTTATTTAATATATGCTTGATAGTATCTATTTCAAATATAGAATCAACACCTTGTATAATACAAGCCATTCTTTCTAGACCCATTCCTGTATCTATATTTGGATTTGGTAGTGGATTGTAATTTCCATCTTCGTCCTTATCAAATTGTGTAAATACATGATTCCAAAACTCTATATATCGATCGCATTCACATCCAGGTTTACAATCAGGATCGGAACATCCATATTTTTCTCCTCTATCATAATAAATTTCTGAACATGGTCCACATGGTCCTACTCCTATTTCCCAGAAGTTATCTTCTTTTCCTAATCTAACAATTCTTTCTGGATCTACACCAATTTTCTTATTCCAAATTTCATATGCTTCGTCATCTTCTTCATATACAGTAACCCATAGTTTTTCTACAGGAAGCTTTAAGTATTTTGTTACAAACTCCCATCCCCAAGCAATAGATTCATTTTTAAAATAATCCCCAAAGGAAAAATTTCCAAGCATCTCAAAGAAAGTAGCATGTCTTGCTGTTTTTCCTACATTTTCAATATCCCCTGTTCGAATACATTTTTGACACGTAGACATTCTTTTTTTAGGGGGTACTTCTGTTCCCATGAAATAATTTTTAAGGGGTGCCATCCCTGCATTTATTAGCAATAAACTTTTGTCATTTTCAGGAACTAATGGATAACTAGCCCTTACATGATGATCCTTACTCTCAAAAAAATCTAAAAATTGTTTTCTTATTTCATTCAAACTCATCTTTTCCATACGATCAACCTCCATTATTTTTATACAAAAATAAGCTCTCATCCCGTATAGGGACGAGAGCATTCTCGCGGTACCACCCTACTTACCAAAAATTTCTTGGTCTCTCTTTCATCATAATACCCAGCATGTTAATGGTTGCAAGCCACTGCTCCCTACTATTCATTCAAGAGCAATACTCCGAAGCTGCTTCCAAAAACCCAAATCAGAAGTCTTTCAGCCAATGGACTTCCTCTCTACAGATTTTTTGTTTTTGTACTCCTCTTCATCATTGTATTTTATATTTTTCACTTTTTTACATTAACTTTAATTGATTATATAAAAATTAGTACTATTTGTCAATTCTTAAATCTATTATTCCCCCATTTTTAATATTTCATTAATAAATTTCATAAAATTTAAATATTTACAATTAAATCAATCATATGCTTTGTAATGATTTTTATACTTGCCGCAATAGGCACAGCAAAAATAAGTCCTATTAATCCAAGCCATTCATTTCCTATTAACAAGGCAATAACTACGGTAACAGGATGAAGTCCTACACTTTCCCCCACAATCTTAGGGGTAATAATGGCACTTTCTATTTGTTGAATCATTGTAAAAGCAATAATTACCCAGAAAGCCTTCATGGGAGAATCTAAAAGCGCAATAATCACCCCTGGAATAGCACCAATAATAGGTCCAAAATAAGGGATAATATTTGATATTCCTGCAATCATACCAATGAGAAAAGCAAAATTCACCTTAATAATCAATAGCGCAATAATGCTCAAAATCCCCACACAAGCCGCTACAATAAATTGCCCTCTTATAAATTTATTTAACAATACATGTATATCTCTAGCAATATTCATCAACTCTTTTCTAAAATTTTGGGGGATAATGAATACTATTTTCTTTTTAAAATAATCTGCATCCTTCAAAAAGTAAAAGGTGAAAATAGGAACAAGCACTAAGGTTACTACTTTAGAAAATATATTAAATATGCTGTTTGTAATTTTTTTTATAATATCCATAATATAAATTTGCACTTCTATTAGATGATCTTGTATCGTCTCTTTAACTGAAGAAAGCTGAGGTGAAAAGCTATCTAATTGTTCAATTCTTTGATAAATATAATTTAAATAATCATTCGCTTCAGTAGTATATTTAGGTAATAGCTCCATCAAATTCGTTACTTCTTTCGTAATGTTAGGTGTGATCATTGTAAAAATCACTACCATTATTGCAAATATAGATATATAAACAATGAGCACACTCCAAATTCTTGAAATGCCTCTTTGGTCTATTAAGTGTACAACAGGACTTAGTATGTATGCAAAGATAATGGCCCAAATAACAGGGGAAAATATTTTCCATAAAATCCCTCTGAGAGTATAAATGCCAATAGCCACTACGACTAAAATCATTATGACGAAAAAGTTAAACAGATATTTTCTTTTCATTGTTAGTTCTTTACTAGAACTAACATAACGATTTCCTATATGAATCAAATAATATGTTGAAAATCCTAAAAACATGAGTATAAACATATTGATTGTAATCATAAGGATTACAAAAATATATATGATGGGCTTTGTCTGAATGAAATGAAAAATATTTAATCCTGCATTCATAGCTTCACATCCCTTTGTATTTTCAAAAAGCAGCTAAAAAAATTAGCTGCTTTTCAAACTATCTTAAAAAATTCATTGATTGAATCATATCTACCATCGTTGCTGCACCTTTTACCATTCTTCTTCCTCTTTTCATAACCATTCTTCTTTGTCTTGGACTCATTCTTTTATAGGCATACATTCCTGTTGTAGCACCAATGATTCCACCAGTTATCATACCTGATACAAATTTATTTCTCATTTTTTCACTCCTCTCTTTATTCTAATGAAAGCAATTTTTTTAACCCTCCATCCCCTTGCAAGATGGAGGTACTTATACTTGAATTCACTCTGATAGTATTTTTATGGATGTCTAATTCATGATGAATAGGTAAAATAGACCTGCCTTCAATTAAATCATCAAACAATCCCGCTGTTAAGATTAAACCTAAAATTCTTCTATTTCCTATTTCTATCAAAATATCCTCTACAATACCCATATTTCTCCCATCTAGGGTCACCACTTCAAGACCTAAAAGATTTTCTCTTGAATATAGTTTATTTGTTTCGTCTTGCATATTTATGATTCTTTCATAAGTCTCAATCGTCACTGCATTTTCTCCAATTTTTTTTATATGTTCAAACTCAATTACTTTAGGTTTGTGAAAATATCCACCTTCTTGAACAAGAAAAGCAGTCACTTTAAAGTTCCTGTTACAATAAAAAATATCTTTAATTTCACAAGTCTTACAGCCCTGATCAAGACAAATAATAGGTAAACCTATAATTTCACAACCTCTTTTCATCATAAAATATCACCACACTTAAGAAACAATTCATTGTATTTATATTTTTCCACTTAAATAAAAAAAAATGCACCTTCCAGTGCACTTCAATTATCTTACTTTTTTTGTAATTGTTCCACCACCTAAAAGATATTCCTCATCATAAAATACAACAGCTTGTCCTGGTGTTATGGCTCTTTGAGGCTCTTCAAAAACAACTCGTATTTTATTATTTGCTTCATTATATAGCTTTGCAGCTGCTGGTTTTGCATTATATCTAGTTTGTGCTTGTACGTTTAATCCTTCTTCTATTTCATTTAAATAGACAAGATTTATATCTTCTGCTAATAATTCCATACCAAAAACTTCTTCATTATTCCCTAATACTATTTGATTTTTTTTAGGAATAATGTCTACTACAAACACAGGTTTTCCAAATGTAATTCCCAGTCCTTTTCTTTGTCCAATGGTATAATACGGAATTCCTTTATGTTTTCCTAATATTTTTCCATTTCTATCAACAAAATTCCCTGGTACAATTTTTCCAGGTTTTCTGTTTTCTATAAACTTTCCATAATTATTGTCTTTAATAAAGCATATTTCTTGACTATCTGGTCTAGACGCATTAATGAAGCCAAGTTCTTCTGCAATTTTTCTTACTTCATCCTTTGAATCAAATTCTCCTAAAGGCATTAATGTATGCTTTAACTGATCTTGTGTAAAATTATATAATGCATAAGTTTGATCTTTTGCAATAGCATTAGATTTTTTAATCATATATTTATCATTTTCACTATCATATTCTATTTTCGCATAATGTCCTGTTGCAACATAATGCGCTCCTAAATTATGGGCACGTCTTAGTAATTCATCAAACTTCATAAATTTATTGCAAGCAATGCAAGGATTTGGCGTTCTGCCACTAACATATTCTTCTACAAAATAGTCAATTACTTTTTTCTCAAAAATTTTTTTGAAATTCATTACATAAAAAGGAATATCTAATGCATTGGCAACACGTCTTGCATCATCTACTGCTGATAAACCACAACACCCATCTTCTCTTTCATCTTCTTCCTCATCTTGCCAAACTTTCATGGTTACACCAATCACTTCATAGCCTTGTTTCTTCAACACATATGCAGCTACTGAACTATCTACACCACCACTCATACCCACTACTACTTTTTTCTTATCTAAAACAGTCATTTTTTCACCTACTTTTTGATATTTTCTGCATTCATTTATTTTTTTATTCAATGATAAAGCCCAGGAAATCCTGGGCTTATATTTCTTCTTCCTCATGATGATCATGTGGATCTGCATCTGGATCAAAATCCTCTAATCCTTTTATTTCAATGTTGTTTTTCCTTGCATAATCAAGTAATGCAGATTTTACTGCTTGTTCTGCTAAAATAGAACAATGTACCTTTGGCGCTGGAAGTCCTCCTAAAGCTTCAACTACAGCTTTATTTGTAAGTTCCAATGCTTCTTGAACACTTTTTCCTTTGATCATTTCTGTAGCAATACTTGATGATGCAATAGCAGAGCCACATCCAAAAGTTTTAAATTTTACATCTTCAATGATATCATTTTCAATTTTTAAATAAATCTTCATAATATCTCCACATTTTGCATTACCAACTTGTCCTACACCATTAGCATCTTCAATTTCTCCTACGTTTCTTGGATTTGTAAAGTGATCCATTACTTTTTCTGAATACATTATCTTTGTCCCCCTCCAACATTTTCATACAATGGTGACAT
The DNA here is from genome assembly GCA_025210525.1 of Marinisporobacter sp. GTDB lineage: Bacteria > Bacillota > Clostridia > Peptostreptococcales > Thermotaleaceae > Crassaminicella. The sequence continues at coordinate 233,799 of JAOARP010000058.1, read as the reverse complement.
CTGTCTTAATCTATCTACAATCTTAGGCAATTGCTCTAATACATAATCGATATCTTCCTCTGTTGTAAAATCACCAATAGTTAGTCTTAAAGATCCATGAGCAATCTCATGAGGTAATCCAATAGCCATTAATACATGTGATGGATCAAGAGATCCTGAAGTACACGCGGACCCACTAGAACCTGCTATTCCAACCATGTCCAAACTAAGTAATAAAGATTCCCCTTCAATAAACTCAAATACCATATTAACATTTCCAGGTAATCTCTTTTCTGGATGACCATTTAATCTTACATAATCAATCCTTTCCATTATACCTTTTATTAGTTTTTCTCTCAAGGTTTTTAAATGATTTATATGTGAATTCATGTCTTCCATTGCCATTTCACAGGCTTTTCCGAAACCAACAATCCCTGGTACATTTTCAGTTCCAGCTCTTCTTCTTCTTTCTTGGGCTCCACCATGAACAAAGGAATGAATCTTTACACCTTTTCTTATATAAAGGGCCCCTATTCCTTTTGGTCCATAAATTTTATGACTAGAAACAGACATTAAATCTATATTTAGTTCCTTTACATCAATCTTTACGTTTCCTAATGCTTGCACTGCATCGGTATGGAAAATCACACCTTTTTCTTTAGCAATCTCACCAATTTCTTTTATAGGTTGAATAGTTCCTATTTCATTATTTGCAAAAATAATGGAAATTAATATGGTCTGATCTGTAATAGATTTTTTTAAATCTTCTAAATCAACTAATCCATCTTCATCTACATCTAAGTATGTTACAGCAAAACCATTTTTTTCTAAATATTCACAGACATGAAGTACTGCATGATGTTCTGTTTTCGTTGTAATAATATGATTTCCTTTATCTTTATTGGCATAAGCAATTCCCTTTATTGCCCAGTTATCTGCTTCAGAACCCCCTGCTGTAAAATAAACTTCGTCTGTTTTTGCACCTATTAGTTTAGCTACTTGGTCTCTTGCAGTATCTACTGCTTTTTTTGCTGTTCTTGCAAAGGAATATATACTAGAAGGGTTTCCAAATTGTTCTGAAAAATAAGGTTGCATTTCTTCTAGTACTTCTTTTTTCATAGGCGTTGTTGCAGAATAATCAAGGTAAACTCGTCTATTCATTTCATCATCTCCCCAAAATTTATATATAATACATATAGGAATCTCCATTGTTCATCTTTTTGTGATCATCAAGCATATCCTGTAGTGTTATATTGTCAACTACATCGTTTATACTATCACGTATCTTTTCCCATATGGTTCTTGTAATACAATATTCTGCTTTATAACATTCTTTTGACTCATCCTCTAACACACATTCAGCTGGTGCTAACGGACCTTCAAGGGTTCTTATAATATCTCCTACAGTAATTTCTTCAGGTTTTCTTGCAAGCATATATCCACCTTGCGCTCCCCTGATGCTTTTTACTATCCCAGCTTTTCTAAGACTTGAAAATAATTGTTCTAAGTAATGAACAGAAAGATTTTGTTTTTCAGCAATACAATTTAATGCAATAGGGCCTTGACCAAAATTAAGTGCCAACTCAAACATAGCTTTTACGCCATATCTTCCCTTAGTTGATAGCTTCATTCTATCACTCCCTCCACAATTCCAAGTAAAGTACTCAGAATTCATTTTTAAGTATAGTATACCCAAGTAAATTTGTCAAGATTCAAAGAAATAAATTTTTATTTATTTCAAAAAAAGAAAAGCCCCCTAATTCATTAAAATTAGAGGGTTTTTTCAAATGATATTTCTCACAAGAAAAGTTTTTTCTTATGATCTATGTCTATTAATCACATCCTGATTGTGCAAATCCAGCAATGAAGGTATTTCCCACACAAACTGTTGCATCATCAATATAAAGAGGAACAACTCTTACAAAATATCGACAGCATCCAGGACAAGTATTGCACTCGCAATAAATAAAGTTAAATGTTTCTGCAAACACATCGCCTTCTTCTTCTATTTCAAACAACCAAGTACCTAGTGAGTCTTCAAATCCATTATCACAGATTCTAACCAATTCAAATTCCAATTGACAGTCTGAAGTACAACCGTTATCAGTAGGAACGAAATGAACATGACTTGAGAATTCAATTTTAACCATTGGCTTACATAAACATGTGGTATCAAGTGTAAGTGCTGCTACTGTTTTTGGTCTACATGGGGGGCACCCAACAGTAGTAGTCTCTGGTGTAGTACCTGAATCTGCAAGAGTAAATCCATTACCCGTACCGCATGACATTATAATCGGTTTAGGTAAAGGGTGTCCTGCTGGTTCACATTTCACACAATCTTTTTTATAACTAGAAGCGCAATCATATTGAGCATATGGCATAAATAAAACCTCCTTATTTTTTCATTAATCTTCAACCTTATCAAAACAAGCTCCCAAGAGATTATGCTTTTTTATTTTAATGATATCTTTTGAATATCGTCTTTCCTTGTTCTATTTTATCTTATACACTACTATAAAAGTGTGTTATAGGATTCTTAGTCCTTTGAGTGATCTCTTTGTCTTGTTCTAATACATCTTATTCACTTGTATCAATTTTGGTTACAAGCTCTTACATTTATATCTAATATTTTTTATTTCTTTTCTTTAATATTTTTGATATATCCTTACTCCATTTTGATACTTGATCAGGTCTTTCCTCTTCTAATACTTTTAAGAAATACTCTATCAATCCTTCTCTTTTCAAAGTGATTAATACCCATCTGTGTATTTTATATTTTTTCTTCCTTCTAGGATCAACTACTTTTATACTTTCATCTTCCTGTATAAAAATGTGTTTGTTTATGCCATCCACTTTTATATTTAATTTTTCGAATACTTCTGTAAATTCAATCAGATTTAAAGCTAAATCCCTAGATAGTCCTTTTTTTTGAATATATTCCCTGATAGGTGTACCTTTAACATATTCTCTAAGCATGTATCTTCTTTTTCGTTCAATCACCTTTGGAAAATATGGATTATCTTCCATTTCTTTTAGTATTTTATATTCTGATTTGCACCTGCCAGGATCTCTATATACCTTCAACGCATTCCCCTCAGGAGTTAAAAATACTTTCCCTTCTACCCCCCTTCCAATAAAAACTAAATCCTTTCTATCTATACCGAGAATTTTTTTATCCACAACCAATACCTCCTCATTGAAATTGTGAGACTTGCATGTTTTGGTTACTTTAAAATATGCAAATAATTTTGTTTACGTTACTTTTTTATATCCCAAGCCTGCCATACACTAGAACTAATCCTTTAACTATCTATTGATTATTAAAGTGCTTGAAACATTTCATGAGCACACAAAAATAAAAGGGCTAAGTCCATAAAAACTTAACCCTTTTATTTAATGATCATTAGTGATTTATTAATAGCCTAGCTTACATGTCAATTGTCTTTACTGGAATATTTTTCACTAGACAAAACCTCTTCATATAATTGAACTATGCGTTTTACGATTTTATCATCATGAAACATCTCTTTACACCATTCTCTTCCCCATGTTCCTAATCTTCTCATATTATTAGGCTCACTTAAAAGCACATCTATTGTTTCTGCTAATTTTAAAGAATCTGCCTTTTCTAATGCATCATGATCACCAAAATACATTTTCCATTGTTCCTCTTTATTTTCTTCCGTTATAAGCCCTACATATCCTTGATTCCCTACAGCAACAACAGGCTTTCCGCAGCTCATTGCTTCTAATGCTACTCTTCCTGTTCCCACTACTATATCACTTTCTTGATAATAGGGTAACATGTTTACCTTTGCCCCCATAACGTGAATCACTTCTCTTTTTAGAATTCTATTCATAATTTCTGCCTCTTCTTTTATGATTTGTTTATTTTTACCATCTCCAACAATAATCACATGTAAATCTTTATATTTAAACCCTAGTTGAAAACAACTAAAAATCAAAGCTCTAGCAGCTTCTGCTTTATTCCAATCTAATCTACTGCAATATAAAATAACATGAGCATTCTCAGAAATATTTAATTCAGTCAAAACAGCACTTTTTTTATATTTTTCTTCTAAAATTTTCTTATCCATTCCACTCAGTATATCCTCTAATTTTTCTTCAATATTTTCCCCTAATTTCAAACAAACCAATTTTTCTATGATCTCACGAGCCACCATCATTACCTGTGGTTTCATGTCTGTTGAATATAAAACATCTTTCATGTCAAGTATTTCCTGAATAGATACTCTGGAATTAGGTCTAAAAACTTTCATATCTATTCCATTAGGTATAACTTCCAATCTGCCTTCTATTCTATTTTGTAATTTAGTTTGAAGCAATCTTTTTACTGGCTCACTCACTGCAATAATAGCTGATGCTTTAATACATGTCGCATACAAGATATCATTCGGGTAATATAGTCCATGGATTGTAACAATATAAGGAATTTTATATCTTCTAAATATTTCTCTAGCAATTTGCATACTTGCAAATAAATGACAGTGTAATAAATTGATTTTTTCTATATCAATTATTTCTTTAACCTTCTTTAGTAAGCCAAATAAATTTTTATTTGATATATAATCGTTTTCTATGGGAATGTTGATTAACTTGATTCCATAAGATTTAAATACATATTCCATAGGTCCACCTGATGTTGCAACCACAACATAAACGCCCTGTACAATCAGCGTTTTAACTAAATTCAGAACATGGGTCTCAGTACCCCCAATGTTTAACCCATCTATCAGCATTAAAATTCTAAGAGGACTATTTTCATTTAGTTCAATTTCTCCTTTTTTTATTTCTTTCATCTCTTTATAAAACTCTTTGTTCTGTAAATAATTCACAATATCACTGTTTTCAAACAAAGCCTTTACATATTCTTCATACTCTTTTCCTTTAACAATATGATATGCCTTTTTATGTCTACGGTAATAATAAAGGATTTTATTAATCTTTTCTATACTACTTATTTTCATCAAATATAATAATAGCTCCATATGATCATCAAATTTTTCTTTGTCTCCGTATAAATCAACATGATTCAAAAGGTCTCTTCGTATCATTAATGTAGAAAAAATAATGGGTATAAAATTCCCCATCAACGCTTTTTCAATTTCATCCGTTGTGACATAACTATTTTGAATTTTTTCAATAAAGTTACAGTCTTTTCTGTAAGAAGGGTCTTTGGTAATACATTTTATTAGACAAGATACTATTCCAATATCTTTATGCTCTTTTAAATAATTCACTTGATTCTCTAGACGTGTTGGCATACTAACATCATCACCATCATGTCTTATAACAAATTCTCCCTTTGCATATTTTAATCCTTCTGCAAATGCATGTCTTAAACCTTTTTTCATATCTAAATGTACAATTCGAATTCGATTATCTTGTACTTTTTCTATTATCTTATAAATTCTATCCTCACTATGATCTTTTACAATTATAAGCTCCCATTTCTTATATGTTTGTTTGCAAATGCCATTTATACTTTCTTCTATAAATTCTTCACAATTACATGCCAACATAATTATACTCACTAGTGAATTCATATTTTTCCCCCTTGCTGATCATAAAGAACTTCTTTTAGATTCTGTATCCTATAGCCATTATTTAGTAATCTGCAAATGAATTCAAAATCTTCAGCTCCTTGGATCTTAGTATTTAATCCTGCTGTTTTATTAATTACATCATACCTCATCATTATTGTATTTATATTCACACATGGCATATAATCTATCGTATATGAATACTCAATATCATCATCATATTTTATCCATGAATTATCACCAGTAAAATTTGTGCCCACTACACTGTACATGAAATTATCTTTTAAAAATTTCACTTGTTTTTGTATTCTATCCTTATAACTAACCCCCTTGTCATAAGAAAAAGCGATGTATTCTCCTTTTGATATATAAGCGCCTATATTGTAAACCCATGGGTATCCTACTTCTCTAGGTAGTTTAAAATAAATTATATCTTTGATGCCTATTTGGCAATTTTCGTGTTCGTGAATTTTTCTCCAACTTTTTATAATATTTTCTGTATTATCTGATGAAAAATCATCTACTATAATTAATTCTATATTCTTATAAGTCTGTGCTGCAATTCCTTCTAGTACAACTTCTACTGTTTTTGCACTATTCTTAATAGGTAATATTATACTTACTCGACCCTCTATTTTTTTTCTTCTTTCTAATACAGTGTTTAATTGTTTTTTCCTAATTTTACTACTCATCTGATCTTTATGTTGTCTTACATAAAATAAATTTTCTTTTATGTTTTCTACAACATAGTTATGGTTGATCACATTATTTACGAAAAACATATCATTTCCAACAGGAATTCCTTTGAAGCATCCTATAATTTCTTCTAATATAGCAGCACGAAACATAAGTGTTCCATAACTTACGCAATGCCTTAAATGTACCTTATAATTTCTTTCTATACTTGCAGGATTATAACTTAGCCAGTTGCTACCATTTTTAGCCTCTTCTATATTCTCTTGAAATGTCCAATATCCAGTTCCTATCATAGCTGTATTTTCATGTTTTTCTAGTAAATTTACTTGCTTTTTTATTTTTTCTCTATGACTAATATCATCTGCATCATGGATTACAATATATTCACCTTCTGAAATAGCAAATCCTATATTTAAAGCCCATCCAGCTCCGCAGTTTCTTGGTAATTTTAAGTAAACAAATTTTTTGATTTTATTTTCATTTTTTCTATACCATTTTTTAATGATTTTTTCTGTATCATCTGTAGAACAATCGTCTACTACGATCAATTCTATATGTGGATAAGTCTGATTTTTAACACTTTCTAATGCATCACCAATAAATTGACTATAGTTGTACGCTGAAATTACTACACTCACTAAACCCCTTTTTCTATTATATAATTTACCCATTTTACTTTCCTCTCTATATGAATTATCTTATGCTTTACTATATGAAAAAATAGAAACATATGTGTACTTGTTAGTTTTATAATATATATCACCTATTTATATACATTCTCATAGAATATTGCATAGACTTTTAAGGAGGAACTACCATGTTTTTAGATCATAAAAATATACTGATAACAGGCGGTACTGGCACTGTTGGCAAAGCCTTACTAGAAAAATTTCTATCTTATAATATTAATCATATATATATTTTTAGTAGAGATGAACAAAAACATAATGCTGAAATGAATAAGTTTCAAAATCATTCGAAAGTAAGCTTTATCGTTGGAGATATAAGAAACTACAATAGCATTGATAGAATTATGAAAGGTATTCATATTGTTTTTCATACAGCTGCTATGAAAATAGTACGAATTTGTGAATATAATCCGTCTGAAACATTCTATACAAATATTATAGGTACACAAAATGTTATTAAAAGTGCCATATCAAATGGAGTAGAAAAAGTTATATTCACTAGTAGCGATAAAGCTGCTAATCCCACTTCTGTCATGGGAATCAGTAAGCTCTATTGTGAAAAATTAGTATCACACGCAAATTTCATTCCAAATTCTAACACAATTTTTACTTGTGTTCGTTTTGGTAATATCCTCGGTTCAAGAGGATGTGTTCTTGATTTATTTATTAATCAAATTAAAACCCAAGATTATATCACCCTTACGCATCCTGATATGAGCCGCTTCATATTGACAAAAGAAGAATCAGCTGAATTATTAGTAAAAAGTGCTCAATATGCAATAGGTGGAGAAATACTGATTAATAAAATGCCTAATATAAGAATCTATTCCTTAGCAAAAGTTTTAATTCAGTACTTAGCACCTCGGTTTTCTAAATCGCCTGATGGTATAAGTATAAAAATTATAGATAAACAACCTTCTGAAAAAATTCACGAAGAACTCATAACACTTCACGAAGCAGAAAGGACTTTAGAATTTGATAATCACTACTGTATTCTACCAACTATTCATCAAGAAAGATGGAAGCAGTATAATCTAGGTCAAAGCAAAAAAATATCCAAAGAAATTAATTCAGATACTTGTTCATGCATGTCTGAACAAGAACTATTAAATTATTTGCTTAAAAAGAAGTTGATTTAGAAAGGATAGATATTATGAATATACTAGTCACTGGAGGATGTGGCTTTATAGGAAGATGGGTTGTAAAACAATTAGCAGAAGATCATCATAAAATATGGATATTGGATAATCTCTCAAACGGAAGGATAGAGAATATCAAAGAGTTGCAAGATAATTATCAAAACATCACATTTGTTGGAGGAGATATAAAAAATCATATCCTATTACAGAATCTCTTTACAATAGATTTTGATATATGCTATCACCTTGCTGCATCAATCAATGTACAAGACAGTATAAACAACCCTAAAATGACCTTTGACAATGATATAGTAGGAACATTTAATGTCCTAAATCAATGTAAAATAAAAAGAACAAAGTTTGTTTATATGAGTACGTGTATGGTTTATAGTATGGCATTATCAGTCAATGGCATAAAAGAATCTCATCCAACCTGTCCTTCCTCCCCTTATGCAGGAGCCAAACTAGCAGGAGAACAAATTGCCTTATCTTATTATCATGCATATGGATTACCAGTAACCGTATTACGCCCTTTTAATACTTATGGTCCCTATCAAAAGAAAAATAGCGAAGGGGGCGTAATTCCCATATTTATTAAAAGAAAATTAGAAAATAAACCTCTACTCATTTACGGCAATGGTACTCAAACAAGAGATTTTCTATATGTGACAGATTGTTCTGATTTTGTTGTTAAAACAGGTTACAGCAATAAAACAAATGGAAAAATCATTAATGCAGGAAGTGGAACGGATATTTCAATAAAAAATTTAGCAAAGAGGATTGTAGACACCAAAGATCAAATTAAGTATATTCCTCATATTCATCCTCAGAGTGAAATTCAAAAACTCCTTAGTGATAATAGCTTTGCAAAGAAAGTTTTAAATTGGGAGCCACACATTTCATTAAAAGAGGGAATTCAATTAACACAAAACTGGATAAAAGAAAATATGGTTTAATATATAATAGTATTAAAAAACTCCTATCTATATTTCAATTAATGGTAGGAGTTTTTTCTATTACTTATCTTTTTACCTTTCTAATTAATTCAAAAGCTTCTACAAGATTACATCCAACAGTTGCTCCCCATCGTTTAGCCCCAATTTTTAAATTTTCTATGGATCGAGGATGGGGATATTCTCTTATTTCAGATGTATAACATTTCATGGCCTCTACTTTATATCTAAATGTTTTTTCTATATCTATAAAAACATTGGGTTTAAAATAATATGTATATGGAAAATTCCATTCTGTAGATGAGTAAGTTTCAAAACAATATATTTCTTTTACACTATACTCTCCAAAAGGTCTTGTTGCAGTAATTACTGCTTGAAAAGTTTTTTTATGATCAATATTCACATCACTATAGTGGTGAGTGAAAACAATAGATGGTTTAATTTTATTTATATATTTTTCTATTATTTTTATAATCTCTAATAAAGGCACCCTATCAAATCTATTGTCTGGAAAATCACAGAAAAAAATCTCCTTAAACCCAATAATTTTAGAAGCAGCTATACTTTGTTTTTTTAATTTTTCTATTTCTTTTTTTATCTCATATTCAGGAATGTTAGATCTTGAAGTTACACCACAAGATAAAATCAGTGCATATGCTTTATTTCCTTCGTTAATTAGCTTTTTTACTGTAGCTCCTAAACCTAAAATCTCATCATCAGGGTGAGCAGCAATTACTAAAATTTTTTCCAATTATTTTCCCTCCTTTATCTCATCTTTTTCTACATTCTCTTTTTTAAGATATTTAAGACTATCTTCTCCACAATTAAATAACAAATCTATAATAGACATATAACTTAAGAACTCTCCATGAATTTGCGGATATATAGGATGATTATAATTATGATAAAACAGCTCTATGTTCTTTTTTTCAAAAACATCTTGACGGATATAATTTTTCCCTAAAGGTCCAGAAATATATAAATCTCCACCAACCTTTTTACAAATATCTATTAACAAATTTTGTCCCTTCCCACTTACATCAAGATCCGAAGCTTTTATAAATTTACATTTTATTTTTAACTCTTTGACAATAAAATTAATTATATGAATATTTAGATCCTGTAAATAATTCCATTTTTCATTGTAAGTGTCTTCAAAAAAATTTATATATCTATTAAAATACTTAGCTTTACTATAACTATATGTAATCATTTTTAAATGTTTCAAAGCCCATTTTTCTTCATTATATAACATAGTATCCTTGATTAGCTGTTCCCTTCCCTTGTTAATAACAGGTACACTCATCCAGCTCCATTTACCATTGTTTAATTTTACCTTATTTCTATTTTCCCAATCTCTTGGTGAATACTTTACTATGTCTAAATATACAAATATATCTGATAATAGCATCCTATGTATATAATTACACGCTGGTAAATATCTTGGTTGACTTATTGCAACATTTATCATTATCATCCACCCCTCTACACAATAACTATTCACCAAATTCATATTAAATGACATATACTATAATAAATTTAATTTTAAGAGGCGGTTTTATGAAAGAGTATAGAGTCTTAGTTACTTCTATTGGCGGCGATTTAGGAAAAGCAGTATGTAAAGCACTACAAATCTCAAAGTATCCTATCAAAATAATAGGAACAGATTGTAAATATTACGAACCATTTCCATTATTTTGTGACGAATTCAAAGTCATCCCTCGGGCAAACGATATGAATTATTTAAACTTTATCAATGAATATATTGTTACCCATAATATAGACTTGGTCTATGTATGTAGTGAACAAGAGCTTTTTTATATTTGTGATCATTTGAACTTGATAAAAAGTTCAATCCATCAAAAGCTTGTAATCCTTCCTATCAATGTTGTTAATTTATGTAGAGACAAATTTAAAACTACAACCTTTTTAAAAAAACACGGGTTTCCATATGCCCCTGCAATTCCATATAATCCAACAAAAAGCATAGATGAATTATTAGAAAATTTCACATTTCCACTTATTGTAAAAAAAAAGATTGGCTGTGGTTCAAAGAATGTATATGTAATTCATGATAAAAAAGATTTTAAGTATATACCAGATTTAGACAATACCTACATGATACAAAACTATATCTTCGGAACTGAATATACCAATGCTGTATACGTTGATTACTTAACTGGTAATATATACGTACTCACATTTGAAAGATTCTTAAAAGATGGGATGAGCTACGAAGTAAAAGTAGTTTTTGATAAAGAAATAGAAAAGTTATGCAAAAGAGTCTCAAAAGCACTGAATATTCGAGGTTCTATTAATATTCAACTACGCAAACAAAATCATGGAAAACCTATAATTTTTGAAATTAATCCGAGATATTCTAGCACTTCTTTTATGCGAGCTAATTTTGGATTTAATGACGTTATATATGCATTTGAAAATATTGTTCTTACTAGACCCATCGTTAAGCCTAAAATAAAAAGAGGCTTTGCATACCGTTATATAACAGAATTTTATAAATTTGATAAAGGTGAGTGATTCTATGACCCATAAATTTATTCCTTATGGAAAACAATCTATTGATCAAGATGATATTCAAGCTGTTATTGATACACTTAGAAGTGATTTTTTAACTACAGGTCCAAAAATCACAGAATTTGAACAAAAATTTGCTGATTATATAGGATGTAAATATGCATTATCATTAACAAGCGGAACAGCTGCTCTTCATGCTGCGTGTTTTGCTTCTGGCATTCAATCAGGAGATGAAGTTATTACAACTCCCATTACATTTGCAGCTACTTCAAACAGTATTTTATATGTAGGCGCTAAACCCGTCTTTGCAGATATTGATCCAAATACTTATAATTTGAATCCCTTAGAAGTTGAAAAAAGAATCACTTCTCAAACAAAGGCCATTATTGCTGTAGATTATACAGGCCAACCTGCACAATTGTTTGAATTAAGAAAAATTGCTAAACAGCACCATCTTGTCTTAATAGAAGATGCTGCCCATAGCTTAGGATCTAAAATAAAGGATAAACAATATCGTTGGCATATGATAGGGACAATTTCTGATCTAACTACTTTTTCCTTTCATCCCGTCAAACATATAACCACTGCTGAAGGAGGTATGGTCTGTACTAATGATGATAACTTATATGATAAACTCTTATTATTTAAAACACATGGTATAACTAAAGACCCTAAGGGATTTCATAACTCACAAGAAGGCAATTGGTATTATGAACAGCATCTTTTAGGATATAACTATCGCATGAGTGATCTTCAAGCTGCTTTAGGGATTTCTCAACTTTCAAAATTAAATCATTTTATAAAAAGAAGACATGAAATTGCATCTAGATATAATCAAGCATTTTCACAAAATCAATGGAAAGAAAAACTCACAATCCCTTATCAAGCTAAAAATACTCGGTCATCTTTTCATATATATGTTATTAAATTAAATCTATCTAAAATAGGTAGATCAAGAAAAGATCTTTTTGATACCCTTAGAAAATTTAATATAGGAGTTAATGTACACTATATCCCTGTGTATTACCATCCTTATTATCAAAAACTAGGATATCGTAAAGGGATCTGTCCTATTGCCGAAAATTTTTATGAAGAAATCATCACCCTTCCTATTCATCCTAGTATGACAGATGAAGATGTTGAATATATAATAAAAAGCGTTAAATATGCCATTAACAATTAATAGATTAACCTCTAGCAACATGCTGAAGACATAAAAAACTTGATGATTTATCATCAAGCTTTTTATTATTCATTTAGCTTATAATAATGCATATTTGGAACTATCTTTCTATTCATAAATCCCTTCGAAAAATCTGGATAGATCTTTTTGATTTTTTGAATAGTTTCTGACAATAAAATCATATACGGTAAATAGATTCGTTGTACTACCTCCTGATTCTTTATACGATAATACCAGCATAGATTAAATTCATTTGGACTTAATATACTAAATCCTGAAAAATGATAAAATATTAAAGGAACATCGTTAACAAAAACTTTTCTATTTTTAAGTGATACATCATAGTTCTCAATATTCCATAATGCTGCATTTGCTCCAATGGTATTGACTATATGGACATTTTGAAATAATACTGGCCAAGCTTCTATATATCTTTGATCTCCAAATGTTTTATTGGCTACATCCATTTCACTAGTACATCTTTCAATACATTTACTTCTCCACCAAGCAATAGCCTTTAAAGCTATTGCATCATTTTTACATCCAACAAATCCCGTATTGTATTTTCCTGTTAATTCATAATAATGCATAAATCTCTGTGAATTATTGTGATCTGTTAAATATAATGCTGCATCTGGCGCCTCATTAAATATCATTTCTGGATTTGAAAAAAAACAAAGATCCCCATCTAAATGTGCATAGTATTGAGCATTTTGAAATCTGTTCATAACATAATATAACATTGCAGGCTTTAATGTCCAGCAATATTCGTGATAATTTCTATTAGATTTTGCCCTTAATAGGTCTTGATCTTCTAATTCCTCCAATTGAATGAGTGTTGTATTGCTCCATTTCATATTCTTAAGGATTTTATATGCATTTTGATCAACACATAATATAAATAAATGAAAATCTTTACAATGATAGCCTAATGTATCATGCATAATTATTAATTTAAATAGATGACTTTCTGAAACAACAGTTGAAAAATGAAACTTAGCCATATAGGGTTCCCCCCTTAAGATTTTTCCAGTAACCTATAGACTTACATTTATCAAATCTATATCATATACATCCTTTATTAATGTATAAAGACTTTCGATAAAATGAGATAGCCCCAGTTCTTCATATATTTCCTTTCCTTGTTCTTGAATTTTTTGTAGATCAATATTGAAATTGGGTTCACTTTTTTTATATTGCAAAATTATTTTCTTACCATTTGGTACATCTTTTTTATAGTATCGATTACGTAAAACTTTTAACAAAGTTATAAACACCTCTATTAACTCTTTATATTTATCAATTTGACTTATTTGCTTAATATCATTCATTATATCGTTCATCAAACTTTGATCAATAACTCTACACATATTAGAGCACACAAGCAACATGTCAACAAAATGAGAAGAATTATACTTTTCACACATATAATATAAGTTATACCATACATCATCTCTAGTATAGTTTGTTGGATGCTCTTGATGTACACTGATAATATTATCTTTAAATATATATTTACAACCAAATTTATGGAGTCTAATACCTAGGTCATAATCTTCAAAACCATAACGTTTAATTTTTTGATCAAATAATCCTACATTCATTATATTCTCTTTATATACAGAACAATTATTTGTAATAAAAAATCTCCACGGAAAATTATATCCTACTAGTTCTTCTCCATGTTTTTCAATAACCTGCTTCAACGAAAAGATAAATGGCATATTTAAATCAAAGCTATAATCAATAAAACTGCCATCAAGAATCTGTTCCTTTGTAAGAAGTCGTTGCTTATCTCTATTATTCAAATATTGATTTTTTATATTATATTTATATTTTATCTTATTAAAATTTTCCATAAGATAGCCACGAAGATTTTTATAGTAGTAGCTATAAACTCTCCGCCAGCAACTTCCACACACTACCATATTTGTATCTTCGTGAGCCTCAGTGTGATTTTTAATAAAATCTCTGGTTGCAATCATATCACTATCATGAAAAATAAGTATCTCTCCTACAGCTTTCAAAATCCCTTTGTTTCTTGCATAGGCTATCCCTCTATTTTTTACTAATGTTATAGTTAACAATCTATAATTTGCATGAAATTGTGATAACATCTTAGCTGTCTTATCACTTGACCCATTATTAATGACAATCACTTCAAATTCATTGCTTGGATAATTTTGATTATTAAGTGCTATTAAATTATAATATAATCTTTCACATGCGTTATAGGCAGGAATAATAACACTTGCTCTCATTGTAATTTCACATTCCTTTCTGAATACATTACAGTATCAATCTCTCATAATATTTGATTTACTTAAGTGGTAAATCCATTAAAATTAGGTACCACTTTTTCTACGGTCCCAATCACATCATTTATTACATGATTGTAAATTTCATAAATCATCGGAATCTGCGTCTTATCTATTTCATGTTCTAAAATATATTGATGATTTTTCAATACTCTAAAGCCACTAAAATGATAAAATATAAGTCTAAAGTCATCTATATACACTTTATTATTCTGTATAGAAAATTTATATTTACAATAGTTCCAATGACCAATATTTACTCCTGGTGTTTCTATGTCACAAATACCTAAAAATTCAGAAGGCATACAGTCTAAATATACTTGGTCCCCAAACTTGCCCTCTTCCACTCTATCATAACACCATTCAATGCACCTATCTTTCCACCACTTCAAACAATTATAAGTATTATTATCACGCTTAAAGCTTATAAATCCTGAATTATACTTCCCTAACAGCCTTTCTAGCTCTTTACATTCTAACTTTATATTAGGGATATAGAGGTTATGTCTTGAAAGTAAAATACTACAATATTTCTGATTTTCAAATATCAAAGTAGGATCCCCAAAGAAATATAAATCTGCATCCAAATAAGTTATCCTATTTATTTTAGTATAATTTATAAAAACATATTGTAAAAAAACGGGTTTTAAGGTCCAACAGTATTCGTTCAACTTTCTTTGTTTTTTTATTATTATTAGTTCTTCATTTTCAATTTCATTTACATGTATTATATAAACATTTTTCCAATTCATTTTTTGTAAGACTTCAAAGGTGTCATCATCCATACAAAGAGTAAATAAGTTAAAGTTATCTATAAATTGATATAATGAGCAAAGCAAGGCGAGTCCCTGATATAATCTATATTTTGATAGAATAATACAAAATCCCATATCCATCTTTTTTCACCTCAGCCTTTGATTTTTTATTTCCTATTACATTATTTTGAAAAATTCTGTGTACCAATCAATTGTCTTTTTCAATCCTTCTTCAAGGCTATAAACAGGCTTCCATTCTAAAAGAGTTCTTGCTTTTTTTGCTGAAAGATATTGATGTTTGATTTCATTTTCTCCTTCATTAAGGATCACAGGTTTTAAATGACTATCCATTTTTTTTAATATTTTCTGAACTAATTCTAATACAGTTAATTGTATTTCATTACTAAAGTTAAATGCTTCCCCACTTAAATTAAGTTCTTCCATTTTTTCTGCTAATAGCAAATAAGCTTTTACAGCATCTTCCACATAAAAATAATCTCTAATAAAAGTTCCATCACTTCTAATTACAGGTGGTTCATTATTCAAGATAGATTGAATCGTTTGAGGTATAATTCGATTAAAATTCAAATCCCCTCCTCCATATAGATTTCCACATCTTGTAATGCATATAGGTAAGTTATAAGACTGATAATAAGTCTGTGCAATTAAGTCAGCACAACTTTTCGATACATCATATGGGTGTATTCCCTTCAGTGGCATATTTTCATTATAAGGTAAGTTTTCCTGATTTCCATAGGCTTTATCACTTGATGCAACAACTATCCTTCTTACCATAGGACTTTTCCTACATGTCTCTAACAAATTCCATGTTCCTAAAATATTAGTACTAAAAGTAGAAAGTGGATTTCTATTTGCAACACCTACAATTGCTTGAGCAGCTAAATGAAATACTGTATCAATTTCATATTCTCCTAGAGTTCTTTCTAATATATAAATATCTTCTAGAGCTCCTTTTACTATATTTATTTTTTTATTGTTCTTATTTGTATAGAAGTTAGAATTAGGAACAAAATCTCTTACTAACCCCGTTATATTTGCTCCTTGATTTATTAACTCCTTCGTCAAATAGCTGCCTAAAAATCCTGTACACCCTGTTACAAAAACATTTTTGTTTTCCCAATATTTTTTCTTCATTTTCTCACCATACCCTCCATGACTTCTTATCTTCCTCAAAAATTTCATTTGCCACTAATAAGTCTTTATAAGTATCCATTGCCATCCACATTCCTTGATGTGGATAAACTGCTAACTCATTATTCTTTGCCAAGTTCATTAAAGGTGCTTGCTCAAATATACAATTATCATCATCACGTAAATATTGAAACACTTTTTTATTCAACACAAAAAATCCACCATTTATAATCCCATTGATTTCTGATTTTTCTTGAAAACTTTCAGCAATATCATTTTTAACAGTTAACGTTCCATATTGGCTTTTTTTAACTATACCTGTTACTGTTGCACTCCTCCCTTTTTCTCTATGAAATTTTAATAAATTTTTTATATTTACATTCCCTACTCCATCTCCGTAGGTTAGCATAAATGTTTCGTCCTCAATATAATTTTGAACCTTTTTTATTCTACTTCCCGTCATTGTATTCAGACCTGTATCAATAAATGTAATCTTCCAATTTTCAGGCTGTTGGAGTAAATGGATCTTTCCTGTATTATTATCTAATATAAAATCATGATTTTTCCATCTATAATCCATAAAATATTCTTTTATCTTATCTCCTTTGTAGCCTAATAATAAAATAAATTCATTAAATCCATAATACTCATATAGCTTCATGATATGCCATAGAATTGGCTTACCTCCTATCATAGCTAATGGTTTAGGCATATCATCTGTTACTTCCTTCATTCGCGCTCCTTTACCACCGCATAATATTACAACTTTCATCATAACTCCTCCCACTTTATTTTTATTTCCAATAGTTTACCTGTTGTTTCATCTTTTCACTTTAGATTATTTAGATATACATATTTGGGTTACATCATTAATCTATTCTTTTTAACAATAAAGGTGATAAATCTTAAGTTTTATAGATCTATCACCCTTATCCTTCTATTATTTTTCCATAGATTTCTTTTAGTTTTTCAGTAGATTTCATCCATGTATAGTTTTCTATGATAAAATCCTTCAAAGAATTATTTTTACTACTTTCAAAGGCATTCATGGTTTCCTCATATATTGATTCGCAACTATGTGGTTTACAATATCTTACAAATTCTTTAAACACTTCTTTCGTTGACCCAATATCTGTTGTCACCACATTACACCCTGCTATACCTGCTTCTAAACTTGCTAAACCAGGGTATTCTATCCAACTAGGTAATACATGTACCTTTGCACTCTTATAAATAGAAGGTAGTTCTTCTCTTTTTATCTTATCTAGAAATAGAATATTTTTATTTCCTTCTTTTACACATGATTTAAAATAACTTTTATCATTAATTGATCCAACAAATACCAGAGGGACTTTTTCCTTTGATAAGGCTCTAATTAAATTTAATTGGTTTTTTTGGTGGTGAATTCTTCCTACACATAAGATATAATCATCTAATCCATATTTAGATTTTAAATAATGTTTTTCTCCCATGAGAAATTTTGTATCAACTCCATATGGAGCTATATAAAACTTACTAGAAGGTTGATAATTTTTTACTATTAATTTTGCTTCACCCCTACAATGAGGTATATACATATAACAATGGTCAAATAAATATTTTCTTTTTTTCTCGTTTTTTTCCCAATATCCAAGTTTCTCCTTTTGTTTTGTTATCTTAAAATAATTGCTCAAATCCCAATAGATTGGTGTTAAAATTACTTTTTTATCCTTTTCTCTTGCATTTTTTAAAAACTCATAACTCTCTCCTACTCTTATGGTATTAAAAATATGTATAAGATCATAATTTTTTAAATTAATTCGATTATCTGTACAAACATCCACCCTTACATTCAAATTCATTAAATTCTTTCTTAAATTTTGTAAAACAATACTATCACCAGCAATATTGCATAAGTAATCTTTTCTTATTTGGTATAAAATTCTCATAAACTCACCTCAAAACTATCTTATGTATATACTATATTCATTTCTATAAGAAAGGGTGCTCAACAAAATAATTGTTATTCATAAATAAATATTCTAACAGATTTATAATCACTAATGATATTTCTTTATAGTTATCATATACATATATTGGGACAATTCTTGAACTGGAGGTGAAATCATATGATGTATACTCCTAGTCATCAATATGTACATTATCATAAAAATGGATCTATATATTTTTTTTATAAAGTACAAAGAGACTTATTTCTAAAGGTTATAAAGGATCATAAAACCTACACTATCACAAAAATTTCTCATGACGTAATAGATTACTCTGTTGATATAGATGATATAGGTCTTTTTCATTTAATTATGACTACAACTTTAGGAGAGTTAAAATACTATGTATATAATAACCATCAATGGGATTGTATATATCTAATAAAATGCAACATAAAATCAAATAAATTTAGGTATCCTAAAATATTTATTTTTAATGATACTGCTCATATTCTTTTCACAATACTGACCAATAAAAAATCAGAAATCCGATTTTTAAAGCTCCATTATCTTAATAAAGAAAGTTGGATTAATAATAGTGTATGTGATGTTCATGCTGAAAAATATGATATGCCTTATTATGCAGATATAGATACAAATGGAAATATCCATATTATTTATAAATCATTAATACAAAAAAAACATCAGATCTTTTATAGCAAGTATCTGAATTCTTGCAATACTTGGAGTACCCCTTTACGAATAAGCAATCTTCATCAAGGAAATATGCATCCCTTTATATTTTGCGATAGTCGTAATTGTGTACACCTCACTTGGTCAACCTTTCAGAATAACAACTTGCAAATTCATTATATAAATAATAAGAAGGCTAATACTTCTAACAACAACTGGACAAATGTATATAATTTATCAAAGAAGGGTACAAACTGTACTACTCCATTGATTATGCAAATTGATACTACCATAAAAATTGTTTGGAAGCAAAATGAAAGATACTATATGGTGAAGCGTGATTTATTAGAAAATTCATGGAATCCCCCTAAAGAAGTCACCATCAGTAATCTTATCAAATTGTCACCAACAACTATTATCGGAAATACCTATAAAAAAATGAAACCCGTAAAAATTCCTATGACCTTTTCTTTTATGCTTGATAAATTTTTTTCAATAGGATTAGATGCTATTTTCTATGATAAAATCTCAAAACCTCAAATAACCACTAATCCTAAAAAAAATAATCCAACTACAAAAATGTCCCAAAAGATCTTTTTGAAAAATACCCAAAGGTTTTCGGAAATATTTCATTCCCAAATAAATAAAAGCAACCCCCTTGAAAAAATTCCTGTGTTCCTTAATAACAACAAAAATATAACTCCAAAAAATAACCTCTTGAAATTTAGAAATGAAAGAAAATGTTTAGATAAAAGTCTTAAAAACCTCACAAAAACTATGAAAATCATGACATCTCTATATGCAGATTTAAATAATTTATTAGACACTATCTATAAAAATCAAAATGAAGATAGCAAAAAAATCGATCATTTAATCCGTATAAGTAAAAATATCGAGAAAAAAGTTTAGAAATTCTTCAAAAAAATAAGATGTTCTCTCAGAGAACATCTATTTTAAAATTAAGAATTACAACCTATTCCAGGTCCCATAATCGGAGTATCTAATTGTGGAGGGAAGAAAGCTGGTGGTACTTCCGCGTTAAATATTTCGCATGGTTCTCCTATCACTGGTTCACATGGAGCTGGCAATGGACAGAATCCAAATGCTGGCACAACCAATTGTACAATTAATTCACATTTAATAATATTAAAAATACCTACTGTGAAAATTGCAAAGCATATATCATCATAAGGATCGCAAGTATCACAATCGTCTCTTTCCACTTTAACATCTAATACTCTTGCTACAATTTCTATTTTTACAATTTCGTCATCTGTATCGATCTCAGGTCCTTCCTCTCCTGATTGATCTACTCTTCTTTCTCTAATAATTGCTATTTGATCTGGACAATATAAAGGACCAATTGTTTCACTTCGTCTTAATAATAATTCATTATCACGACTAATAGTACCATCTTCAAATACAATATCATATAATATTTTTAATTGATAGGTAAAGCTTATAAACTTCTTATCAGGATCTCCAGGAACTGGTCTTTTTTTAATAACTTTAAATGATCCTGGAACCATTCCTACTACTCTTGCATTTACAACACTATCTGCATTGCAATCGATTTTTACACGGAGGTCTGCATCAAATTCGATTCCTTGATCTGGATCTTCTTTGTCACGCTCTCCAACCAAACATAATTTTAATAAACATGAGTCATAAACTTTTGGGACTTGAATACATACTAATTCACATGCATTTCCAAATTGTGGTCTCAAATCTTCAGGAATCACTCCTGGAGTAAATATACTGATTCCACAAGTAGATGCTGACTGTCTGTTCATATATTTTCCCCCTTCTTTCTTTATAAAATCTGTTGTATCATATTTTAAGTAGCTATTGAAATTTTCTTTTCTACTTGCATAGTATGTAATACCCTAGAATTTGGTGATTAAAGAATACTATTTTATTTAAGAAAATTTAAAACATAATTCAGCAGATGTTACAATATATTTTACTAAGGTAGGTGATATTAATGCATCCATTAAATAATATGAATACCCTATTATATGGAAAGAATGACTTCATCAAATTTTTCTCTACTAATTCTAATGGGCTAAGTTATCTGATGAATGATACACTCGGCCCATTAGAACTCTTTTCTGAAGAAATATTAGAATTTGATCTAGATATTGATAATGAAGGAAATATAGGAGTAATCCTTTTAGATCCCAATGGGAGATTATTTTACTATTTCTTTCATGAAGAATCCTGGTCAGAATTTATATTATATGAACTAGATTTAAGCGTTGAAAGAATTAAAAATATCAGTATTAAGTTTTCTAACAATTCCCCCTATATTTTATGTTGCTGGCAAAATCTATCCTCTCCAACTTCATGGTCTATTCTTTCTTACCATAAACATAATGACAATTGGAAAAGTGAAATTATCTCAAAGATTCAGTTTCTTTATGGTGAAGATATTAAACCCTATAAGATCATTCGAGATTCAAACTATAACTTATATTTAATTTACTTAACAAATAGCAATATTATCTATGATTTAAACATAAAATTTTTATTAAACAACTCTTTTCAATGGAAAAATCAATTATTTTTATGCAACTGCATTTATTTGAAATATTTTCAATTAGATGGGTTAGTAGATAAGTATGGAGGCATTCATATCAGTTGGATGGACAAATCTAAAAATAAACATTGTATTAAGTATCTTTATAAATCAAGAGTTGAATATAAGCCAGCAACACCTATTACAATTATAGAAAAAGATTCTTCTTTTTTAAGAAATCTGTTATTTATGGAAAAGGATTCTATCATATGTTATTGTATAACAGATCAACATATTTACTATTCAACAAAGTTACTAAAATCTATTAATACTCCTCTTAAGTGGAGTGATTGCGAAGAATTAGAAATTACTCCTAATTGTATTGATATTTTCAAAACTATTTGTCATCCAGATAACCTATTCATCTCTTATCATGCCAATTATATATTAACAAATGATTTTTCACACTATGTGCCTATACATAGTTCTAAAATTGTCAATAAAATAAACACTAACTCTCTTTTACATAACGATGATATACCCATTTCAACAGAAAAGAATAAATCTAACTTCCCTTTTTCAGATAAACAATATATCCAATTGTTAGAAAAAAAACAAGAATTAGATATTAAAAAAAATATTCTTAAGTCCTTAGAAAATCAAATTTCTCTATTAAACAAAGAAATCAACAAAGTATCAACAAATTATGAAAAAAATATTAAAGAAAACTCTCCTTTAGAAAATATGAAAAATGATTTACAAGAATATACAGCAAATCACCAAGAGAACTCAAAAAATGATCTGACCGATAGCCTCCAAAATCTCATAAAAACTATAGAAGAAGTTCAAATAAATTATACAAGCATAAATCAATCACTAGAAAAGGTCAATCAAAAACAAAAAGAAAATAAAGAAAAAATAAACGATCTATTCCATCAATATTCAATTGTTAATGAATATCTAAAGAAAATTAATACGAATCCCTTGACAAAACTACTTAATTATTTTAAATAGATATCATCCATGCTCTATCAAAAGGCTCATTAATAGTTAAAGTTAAATGAGCCTTTTCAAGGTTATCTTGCACTTTAAATCATACTTTTTTTCCTAAATCGATTAAAATTCTATCATCTATTTCACTCTTAATTTTTTATAATCTAATAAATTTCCAATCCTAACAATCTCATATACTCCTTCAACTGAAACCCTCGATTTTTCAAGCAATTTTAAAGCTTTCTCTAAATCTTTTTCTTTTATATAAATAGCAGAATGACATGATTTTGCAATAGCTCTAGGTGCTTTTCTTAAGGTATTTTCTATTTCATTTCTATTAAACATCTGTTCCATATAATACCCATGATAGGTTGATGCAAAAACAATTAAATATTTTTCATAGCTATAAACCATTCTCTTCAACTCCAAAATGTTTTTGATATATTATATTCTTATAAGGACTATATTGACTATAAATTCACAAAAAAACAAACCCACAGAATGTGGGTTAGCCAATACTTTTGTAAATATATTCTGATGTAGTCAGTTGAAGCAATGCACCATATTCAACCTGGAATTTAATTTCATCTCCAACCTTTAAATCTTCTTTCGCATCCGTCACATCAACAATCAAATGATCGCTACTTGCTCCGAGGATCTCCATATTTTTATCTATTGGATTTAGATTATCCACAGCTACATCTTGTCTTCCTACTGCTAGAATAGCTCTCTTTCTGATGCCTTTATTCTCAAAGGTCGGAGTATTCCCAAAAGCATCCATTCCTATTTCACCAATAGGTACCGAAGGTTTTTCCTTTAATTCGATGATTTCTGCAACAAAAGTAAAAGCATCCTGATAAGTATCTTTAATATCTTCACCATAAGCAGTTTCTCTTCCTAATACAATGGCTTCCCCTAATCTTAAATGATTGATCTTTTCAGGCATTTCTTCTTTTTCTAATAAATAAAGACTGCTTGAATTTCCTCCTGATATGATTTCTAAAGTCATATCAAATTCTTTTTCTATTGTAGTTGCTAATTCTGAGAGTTCTCCTAAATTTCCATTAGAAGGAATAACACCACCATAGCAGGTTAAATTTACTCCTATTCCTATTAACTTTATCCCTTCGAATTTTAATATTTCCTTTACCGTATCAATAGCATCACTTTTCCATACCCCTTCTCTTAAATCTCCTAAGTCTACCATTAATACAATATTATGTACTTTTCCTTGTTTGATAGCTTCCATTGAAAGTGTTTCCATAATTTTTAGCTCTGAATTCAAGCTAATATCTGCATATTTTACTACATCTTCTGCTTGGCTCATCATAGGTAATCTTAAAAGAAGTTTTGGAATTTTAATGTTTTCTAATTTTTTCAAATTTTCTATTCTGGAATCTGCAAGCATATCTGCTCCACCAGCTACCATTGCCTCTGCAATTTTAGGGATCCCACAAAATACTTTTGTGACCCCCGCAAATTGAATATTTTTCCCATGGCACATTTTTTTAAATACTGATGTATTATGTTTTACTTTATTTAAATTCACTTCTATTCTAGGACAGATATTCACGTTTTTCCCTCCCTTTAAATAAATAGCCGGGACAATTCCCGGCTTAGTCTATTCCTAAACTTTGTTTCATTAATGATAAAGCAGCTTTTGGATATCTCTTTGATAAAACCCCAAGAGACGCCATAATATAATCATTGTCTACTAATATTTCTGCTTCTTTTTTAGGAAATAATTCATCCCCTTTATTATTAAAGGCAATTTCTTTCATAATTTCTACTCGATTTGGAAGTCTTGTCAAAGCGCCTCCGGTTCCTACAATATATTGCACCATGGTTAAATCTTTGCCTTCTGCAATGGTTTTCTTTCCACCAGGTCCATATAAGTGTCTAAATTTCCCTGCATGTCTTCTAACAGCTGTTAACACCGCTTCTTTTGTAAGCTCTTCTACAAATCTTTTTTCTATTTCTTCTGTAGGAATAGGCTTATGATTCTTGATTAATTCTTCTACTTCCTCTTCAGATATTTTCATTCTTTTACTTATTTCTTGAACTCCTAAACGTTCAACTATATTTCTCATATTCACATATACGCCTAAATCCCCTTCAACAGTTCGTTTTGCAATAGGTTCTGGACTAATTAATATTCTATTAACCTGCTCACTTCCTTCGGTCACTGAGTGTAGATCTGTTGTAGCTCCCCCCACATCAATCACTACCAGATCTCCAATTTCTTCTTTTAAGAGTTTTGCAGCTAACATAACAGCACCTGGTGTTGGTATAATCGGACCATTCACCATTTCTCTTACGCGGCTCATTCCTGGAGCATGGATAATATGTTCTTCGAATACCTCTTGAATAACACGCCTTGTAGGCTCTACATTTAATTGATCAATTTTAGGATATACATTTTCTGTCACATAAAGCTTATTGGGTTGATCTTTAAATATTTCAATAATCTCATCTTTATTCTCAATATTCCCTGCATAGACAATGGGTGTATCTATATCCATCTCACCAATTAATTCTGCATTATAAAGAGCTGTGTCTCTCTCCCCATAATCTACGCCACCTGCAACTAATATCAGATTAGGCTTCACTTCCATAATCTTTTTTAAATCAGTTTTTCTAAGTTTTCCACCAGTAACTCTATGAATGATGCCTCCAGCCCCTAGTGCAGCTTCCTTAGCAGCACGAACAGTCATATCATAAACAAGTCCGTGAACAGTCATCTTAAGACCTCCTGCTGCACTACTAGTTGCAATCATCTCATCATAGGTTAAATCATCAATATTTAAATTTCTTTTAAGGTTTTCTATAGCACCTTGTAATCCAATAGTTACATCTCCATCTAATACACTTGTAGGAGCCTGACCTTGCCCTAAAAATTTAGGGCGGTCAGTGTGTATGTTTGAAAAAGCATTGATTACTGTAGTCGTACTTCCAATTTCAGCAACTAAAATATCAATTTTCATTGTTCATTTCCCTTCTTTTATTTACAAAGAATGTAGCTACATGAATTCCTTTAGATCCTCTACCAAATCCAGCATCTACCCCTTGTTTTACTGCAATTTCAGGTGTAACTTGTGTTCCTCCACAAGCGATCATAATTTTATCTCTTATACCCTTTTCTACACATAATTCATGAATTCTCTTCATATTCTTATAATGAATATCGTCATGACTAATAATTGTAGAAGCTAAAATTGCATCTGCATTTAACTCAATAGCAGCATCCACAAGCTTTTCTACTGGACAAGAAGTTCCAAGGTATTCAACTTCTACACCCCATTTTTCTATACCACCATGCTTAATATCAATAATTTCACGAAGTCCAACTGAATGCTCATCTTCTCCTACAGTTGCAGCAACAACTTTTATAGGATTTTTCTCAATTTCTTCCCATAATTCTTCATCACTAAGAACTTCAGGCTCTTCAGGGATTTCTAATTTACTAATATCTACATCAAAATCAACTTTTCCTTTTACTTGTATTCTTGTTCCTTCTGATGGATGCATCATTTCTGAATGAATTACCTCAGGGTCAGCTAGATTCATCTTCTTAGCAAATTCTAATGCAGCAAATTCAGCAACTCTTTTACTCGCTGGAAGGAATAATTCAACTTGAACTGTACCATCTGCTAACCACTCTACCTCAGGTTTAACAAAATTGGAATTTCTATATTTTTCGCTTTCATCTAAACGCATATATACATTATCATTTTCATCTAACTCATCAATAAAAATGATTTTCTCAGGTTTCTCAAAGGTACAGCCATCAATTAATTTTGCTGGATTATCCACTGCCGATTGATCATATTGTTCTACATTATTATATCCATAATGTGCTGTTACAGGTGCCATATAGTCTTCATCTCTTTCAAAAACAGTTCCTGCACCAACCCCACCATTCATTTTTCTACCAATACCATCACCATTTCTTTCAGGATACATCCCTGAATCTACGAAGAATCCTTTTTCTACAGCCTCAAAGTATCCACCTGCTTCAATTAATTCTTCCAAGAAAAGTACTGCTCTTTCTTTTAATTCCCTAACCTTTTCAGGTAGATAACCTTCTGTTTTAAGTTCTACCATTTCTAACAATCCATCTAGCCCTACAAGGGTTTGTTTAGCATTGTCACACGCTTCCATATTATTAATATGCCATGGAACGTTTCTTCCTTCATCAGGAGTAATAGTTGATTGGATATCTGCACTTGTAAGTTTAGAAATCATCATATTTAAAACATGAGTAACAGTAGCCTCTCTTGATGAAGAAGTAATATATTTTGTATTTTGTTGTGCTCTCATTTTATAATCAGATAAGAAATCTCTAAGTGCCACAGCATATGGAAGGTCATATTTTGTACAAGGTACTGGTGCTGCTGAAGGTGGTACTGTTGAAAGACAAATATTTTCTTTTTTCATACCTACTTTATGGGAGAAAATAGAATTGATAGCATGCTGAACAATTAACTCTGGCATAACTTTCCAAGCATCTCTAGCTGTTGCATTAGCATTATGGGCACCATCAATTTGAGCTATATCTGCCCACGCCATTACTTTTTTAGATTCTGCAGCATCTATAAAAGATCTAATCATATTAATATTTCTATAAAGAACGTTATACTGTGGATCCTGATGAGCACCATTTACTCCTTCTTCTGCAAACATAACGGCAACTTCAGGTCCTGCAACTCCACTAACATAAGAATGATAGTTAATTGGTCTTCCTACTTCTTCTTCGATTATATCTACAGCTTTTCTTTGTGCTCTAACTTGTTTTCTTGTAACTGGAATACCACCTATTCCCTGTGGTGTTCCTTCAATCAATCCATCAAAGTGAGATTGACCTGCTGTTCTAATTACCATTAAGTGATCTGAACCATGCCATGCAGCCATTCTCATTCTTCTAATGTCATCCTCAAATCTACCTGAAGCAATTTCAGTAGTAATTGTTTCTTGGGGTTGAGGATCTAAATTGTCAAAATATTGAACCGCCGCAGGAATCCCAATGGAATTTTTTAAAGATTTCGAACAATCATGGTACACATGAGGTCCAATTTGAAGTTCATCTACCTTTTCTCTCCAAACCCAACCTCTTCTTTTTGGTCTATAGCTTTCTAGATCCTTTAGAATTTCTCTAATATCTAACTTTTCATTAATATCTAATTTTTTCATTACTCGATCCCTCCTTTAAAGATTGCTACAGCATCGTCCCAATGCTTTCCTTCAATCATTTCAAGTCCTGCTTGTCTAAGAGGGATATTTTTCTCTTTTGCCATTCTATATACAATATGTCCTACACCTTTTGCAACAAGACCTCGATCAATTGCACCTTCTACTAATGGCTTTGCTTCTAAACTTGAAAAACCCATTCTTAAAAGTATCGAACGCTCTATTGATGGTGATGTATTCTTTTTTGCAAGTTCTAATAATGGTTCTACAGATTTTTCAGCTAATTCCCAAAATCTTGCCTTTAACTCCTCATCAGAAAGATTTGCTAAATGTTTTCTTCTATCTTGAAAATCATCTTCTCTTTTTAAATATCCTTTCAAAACTTTTCCCCCATTCTTATTAAGTTAATAGAATAAGCAAGAGACAATGGAAAATCTTAAATAATTTTCCACCTTCTCTTACTTTCTTATTTATTCTATAATACTAACTTCTTTTTCATTTAAAACCTCTGTAACAAATTCAATACTAGATTTTGTATCTTTTACTAAGAATTCTAAATCTGATTGATTAATTTCTTTTTTTCCATAGGTTTCTACACATTTATTGATATAAGATTTCTTTAACTTATTCAAATCTATATCCTTTGCTTTAATAAGTCTTGGATGCTCTGGCAATATAATATTTTGACCCGGAACTTCTTCCTCTGGATTACCAAATCTTAATTCTATGCCATTATCCCTTGCAAAGGATAATTGTGGCTGAATATGTTTTCCTGCTCCTGTATATTCAGTTTCTTGTACCACAATTATTTTATCTTCATCTAACTCCTGAGCAATACTAAAAGCAGCAGCTAATGAAGTATTTCCAGCAGGTCCTCTTTCTAGCCCTTCAATTTGTGCTAGAGTTTCTGTCATATAAAATACTTGACCTTGTGTAACCGTTACATATCTGTCTATGTATCTAAGAGGTCTAGCCGCTGATCTTGGTACATCCGATCTATCTGGCCATGTTGCAAAAGGTATTCCAAATCCTGTATGTCCTGTAGTGAATGACTTTTTATTAAATTGCTCATCGCTAGCCATATGAAGTCCTGTTAAGTTTACACTAGCTCCTACAACTTCCACATGATCAGCACCTGCTTTTAATAAACCACGAGCAGTACCCGTTAAGTTTCCTCCACCAGCATTTGTGCAAACAACCACGTCTGGATCTTTTCCGATTCTTTCTCTAAATTCCATAGCAATTTCATAACCTAGTGTTTCAACACCAGCTATTCCAAATGGTGAATAAAGTGAAGCATTAAAGTATTCAGTTTCTTCTAATAATTTCAAGAAAGTATAGAATAACTCTGGTCCCACTGTTAATTGGATTACTTCAGCACCATAAGCTTCACATTTTCTAGCTTTTTCTATAATCTCTGGTTGTCCTTTTCCTTTACTATCATAGCATTCTTGTACAATAATGCACTTTAATCCATGAATAGCTGCCTGACTGGCTACAGCAGCACCATAATTTCCACTTGTTGCTGCAATCACACCTTTATAGCCTAATTTTTTTGCATGATATACTGCATTTGCAGCTCTTCTAGCTTTAAAGCTTCCTGATGGATTAGATGCTTCATCTTTCACAAAAATTCTAGCACCTTTTCCCTCTGGAGATACTTTTCTTGCAAGAGCTGTTAAATTTTTAAGTTCTAATAATGGAGTATTTCCAACACCTGTATCTCCTTGGATTTTTTGCATTTCATCAAGGGTATATCCAGTCTCTCTCATCATTTCTTCATAGTCAAAACGAATTTGACCTGATTCAAAAGTACTATAATCTATTCCGATAGCCTTTTTCATAATCTCATTTTTTCTATCCATTACTCCTTGATAACTCATATCCTTACTCATGAGCTTCACCTCCCCAAAGAATGTCACGAAGATCCATACCGATTTGAAGAAGCTCAGGAACAAAGTTTCCATAATTATGCTTATACGATGAATTTACTTCTATTAGCTTTCCTTTTTCAATTCTTCCCGTCATGGTTTTTACTTCTACTTCATCTCCCATTTGGGCATCATGCTGTAAAAATCCTTTCACCCATAATTCCAATGGAACTTTTTTTGTATCTTCTGGAACTTGTGGTGCTCGCTCACTTGAATCTAAAACAATATTATGAATTCTTACCCATTCTCCCTTTTTTACCTGCATTTTTTCTGCCTACCTTTCTATTAAGTCTCTCATATCTCCCATGATCGCTCTTGGTACTGGTATATCAAGCATTGTCTTAAGACCTGGTCTTGCATTGATTACATGAGGAATCGTATTTACGCACATAGCGATTGTTCCTATTCCACCAGGTACCTCTGGATTAATTGCCATATTAATATCTGGAGTTCCTTTAATGATAATATAATCTCCTGTATGTACTCCTTCAAGCTCTGGCTCTATTTGTTGTGGATGATCCATTTCTATTTTTAATTCTCCATCTACATAACCATATCCCTTCATAGCGCAACCAGCTACATCTCCTGCTTGAACCTCTGCATAGGGTGATTTTCTATATATATTTGAAACGATTGGTTCCATACTTTGTTTTACTTCATCACTTAATTTCCATCCAATAGCATCACTGATCATTCTAACAGATTCTGCAAAACCAACATGTCCAGCAAGTGTACCTTCTTCAACACCTTTATTGAAAGTGTCTACTGTAATACCAATTCCTTGTTCTTCCATAACTGCTGGTCCAAATGGAGATAAACTATTTACACGTCTAGCTGTTACATGGTCTACCTCTTCGCATGCTCCAGTTAAAGCAACTACTAAAAGGTCCATCATAAGTCCTGGATTGATTCCTGTTCCTAGAACAGTCACACCATTTTCTTTTGCAATTTTATCCATCTCTTTTGCTAACTCTGGCTCTTGTGCCTGTGGATAAGCCATCTCTTCCGCACTTGATACTACATTGATTTTCTTTTCTAAGCAGAATTTAATTTTTTCAAAGGCATTTTTTGTGAAAGAATCTGTACAAAGCAATACTACATCAGCTGCCTTTTCAGTAATTACTTCATCATATGCTCCTAGTTTTATATCAGGTCTGTCTCCTCTTTCAACAGATAAATAATCATACATACTTGTTCCTAATTTTTTACCTCTACCAACAACTCCTACGATTTCAACACCTTTTTTCTTTAAAAGCATTTCTGCCATTCCGCCACCCATTGCACCTAGACCCCAAATAATTACTTTTACATTTTCCATTGAAAACACCTCCGAATTTTTTTCATCCTTTACGCCCTAAATATATTGCAATACTCATGCCAACAATATCTATTTCCCCAAGTGTTTTTTTTGAATTTTATCTCTATTTTTTGTCGTTTTTTAGTATATTCAGAATATTTATGCATCGTTTTTTGCCATTTTCCCTCTAGTTTGTCCTATTTTTTTCTGTACATAAATAAACAGCAAATATATTTGCATATGAGTGCAAATATATTTGCTGTTTTTATTTTGTGACAATTTTGTATTTTCTTAATTTGTGTTGTAGTGTTTGTCTTTTTATTCCTAACTCTAGTGCAGCCCTTGAAATATTATTATTACACGATTTCAATACTTTTGTAATAATATTTTTTTCAATTTCTTCTAGTGTATCTGGAAGACTCTTTTTTAATTCAACATGATCTTCATAAATGAATGCAAATATTTTTGCATTCGCTTGAGGAGAAAAGTGTTCTTTCTTCAATATACTTCCATTTTCAATAATATTCATGGCACCTTCAATAATATTTTCAAGTTCTCTTACATTTCCTGGCCATTTGTAGTTTTTAAAAGCATTTAAAACAAAACTATCTATATTTTCTACTCTCTTATTTAGTTTTTGATTATATTTATCTACAAAATACTTAGCTAATATTTCTATATCATCTGCTCTTTCTCTTAGGGGAGGTAAATAAATAGGAATTACATTAATCCTATAGAAAAGGTCTTTTCTAATTTTCCCCTTTTCAATGGCGTCATAAGGTTCTTCATTTGTACTTGCTATAATCCTTACATCAATTGGAACATCTTTTAGTCCCCCTACTCTTCTGATGGTTCCTTCTTGTAATACTCTTAATAATTTTGATTGTAGCTGCATCCCCATAGAATTGATTTCATCTAAAAAGATAGTTCCTCCATTAGCTTGTTCAAATAAACCAGGTCGATTAATAGCTCCTGTAAATCCCCCTTTAACCGTTCCAAAGAGGATTCCTTCTAATAACGTCTCTGGAATAGCCGCACAGTTTTGAGCTAAAAAAGGCTTTTTCGATCGATTACTCCCATAATGAATACTTTGAGCTACTAATTCCTTTCCCGTTCCCGTTTCACCATATATTAAAACACTAGATAAGAATTTAGATGCTTTCTTTGCATAATTAATAGCCTGAATAAATCTTTCATTGTTTCCTATAATACTTGCAAAGGTAAATTTATTTTGTCCTAAATCTTTATTCCCACTCTTAGATAGTTCCATTTGAAGAGACATGATTTGATCTGATAAATGTTTAATCTTTGTAATATTTTTGGAAATTTCTACAGCACCAATTCTTTTATCATTACTAAAAATAGGTACTGTTGTATTGATGGTTGTTATTTCTTTGTTATGATTATTCAAATAGGTTTGAGGATGATCAATAATTTTTTCTTCTTTATTTAATGCTCTTAATAAGGTGCTACTACTTTGATCTAAGGTTGGAAAAACTTCTAAAAAGTCCTTATCTAATACATCCACCTTTTTCGTACCCTCAAGCTCTGTCATAGCTCTATTATAAAGAATCGTCCTTCTTTGATCATCTATTACATGTACTCCCTCATCTATATATTCTAATATAGTCTCTAGTATTTCCTTTGTATAATCTTTCATAAGTTTCTTCCTTTCATTAAATAAAACATGACAAAAGCCATGTTTTATTTAATCTGGATAAATATTTATTTGACTCTTATTTGTATAATGGAAACTTTTCACATAGCTTATGTACTAATTCTTTTGCCTCCTCTATCTTTTCAGGGGAATCAATAACCCTAGCAATGATCTCTGCAATATCTATCATATCTTCTTCCTTCATTCCTCTTGTTGTTACAGCTGGTGTACCTATTCGAACACCACTTGTTACAAAAGGACTTTGTGGGTCATATGGAATCGTATTTTTATTTACTGTTACACCTGCTTCATCTAATCTTTTCTCAGCTTCTTTTCCTGTTATATCTTTATTTCTTAAATCCATCAATATTAAGTGATTATCTGTTCCATCTGAAACTAGCTTAAAGCCTCTTTTCATTAATTCCTCAGATAGTTTCTTTGCATTTTTTACAATTTGCTTTTGATAATGATTAAATTCATCTGTTAAAGCTTCTTTAAAGCTAACAGCCTTTGCAGCAATCACATGCATAAGAGGTCCTCCCTGTACTCCTGGGAAAATTGCTTTATCAATTTTCTTTGCAAATTCTTCTTTACAAAGGATTGCTCCACCTCTTGGCCCTCTTAATGTTTTATGGGTTGTTGTTGTAACAAAATGTGCATATTCACAAGGATTTGGATGAAGTCCAGCTACAATAAGTCCTGCAATATGTGCCATATCTACCATCAAATAGGCTCCTACTTCATCTGCTATTTCTCTAAACTTTTTAAAATCAATTGTTCTTGGATAAGCACTAGCACCTGCAACAATCAATTTAGGCTTTGTTCCTAAAGCTACTTTTCTTACTTCTTCATAATCAATGGTTTCTGTTTCTTTGTCAACACCATATTCTACGAAATTATAGTATTTTCCTGAAATATTTACAGGACTTCCATGGGTAAGATGTCCTCCATGGGAAAGATTCATCCCTAAAACCGTATCTCCAGGACTAAGCATAGCAAAATATACAGCTATGTTGGCATTTGCTCCTGAATGAGGCTGTACATTTGCATGGTCTGCAGAAAACAATTTTTTTAATCTTTCTCTTGCTAAATCTTCTACCACATCAACATATTCACAACCACCATAATATCTCTTATCAGGATATCCTTCAGCATATTTATTCGTAAGCTGGCTTCCCATAGCTTCCATTACAGCAGGACTAACAAAGTTTTCAGATGCAATTAATTCAATTTTATTCTGCTGTCTACCAATTTCCTTTTGAACTGCCTCAAATACATCCTTGTCTACATTCTTTAAATTCTCAAAATTCATCTTTAAGTACCCCTTCCTATGTATTAATTCTTCCTACCTTCATTATAATTTTTATAGCCTAAATTTACAAGTTTTGTGTGTGATTGAAAATTCAATATTTATTGTTATTTCCATCATTTTCACAACATACTTATAGTATATTGTAACCCTATTCTGATTCTGATATAATTGATTTTGTTTTAAAAAAGGAGTGATGAAAATGCATTCTACAATGAAAAATATTCTTGCCCTTGCCGTTTACGCAGGAGAAATCATGCTTAAAAATGGTGCGGAAACTTATCGAGTTGAAGATACCATCATTAGAATCTGTCATGCTTATAATATTCCATGCGTAGAATCATTCGTAACACCTACAGGTATTTTTGTATCTATCGATCAAAAAAATATAGCTCATGATAACCAGATTGTTACATGTATTAAAAGAATACCCACTCGAACTATTGATTTAAATAAAATTTCTCAAGTAAATAATTTTTCACGAAAAATTACTACGTCCTATTTATCTATTGAAGAAGGGATGGAAATTCTTAAAAACATTGATACCCTTCCAAAATATGGTAAACTTTTAAAAGTCGTCGGTGCAGGTATTGCTTCATCGTTTTTTGGTCTTTTATTAGGATCTACCTTTAATGATTTTTTTAGTTCCTTTTTTATTGCTATGATCATTTATATGACTGTTTCATTTATTGATAAATTACATTCAAATCTTTTTATCCAAAATTTTATTGGTGGTGCCATTGCAGGTCTTCTTGCTATTTTTTCAGTACATCTAGACTTAGGCGCTAATATTGATAAAATCATTATTAGCTCTATCATGATCTTAGTTCCAGGAGTAGCAATAACAAATGCCGTAAGAGATTATATTTCCGGTGAACTATTATCAGGTGTTGCAAGATCTGCTGAAGCAATTATTGTTGCTATATCTATCGCTGTAGGAGTAGGTGCTGTTATGAATACTTGGATATATTTCTTTGGAGGATTTTAAAAATGTTTTTACAATTTATTTTTTCTTTTTTATCTACCTTAGGCTTCGCAATCCTATTTAACATTCCTAAAAAATCCCTATTAAAAGCCTGTATTGTAGGAGGGATTGGATGGATTGCTTATGTTTATTGTAACGAGAAATTTCACTCTCTTATTGTTGCTTCTTTTATAGGTGCCTGCATTGTTGCTATGATCAGTGAAATATTTGCTAGAAAATTTAAAGAAACGGTTACTGTATTTATTATTCCTGGTATTATTCCACTCGTTCCTGGTGCAGGAATGTATTATACCATGCTTGCAGTTATTGAAAAAGATTTTAATAAGTTTGCATCTATTGGTAGCGAGACCATGTTTGTAGCTGGTGGGATTGCTGCGGCAATCCTTATTGTCTCCTCCCTTACTCGTATGGTTTTTCAAGTAAAAACCCGTAAATATAGAAAAAATATAGAGACCCATTAAGTCTCTATATTTTTTATTCCTGTACAATTTTACATATATTAGGCATATACCTTTTATCTTTTTTAAAGCTTCCTTCTTTTAGTCTAATCCCCATATACGTTACCATCGTTAAAAGGAATCCTATGATCATTGCATAAGCTTCTACATTCTCCTTAACACCTACTTTTTTTAATAGAAAACTTCCTCCACCGATTCCTATAACTAGAGCAATTAGGGGAATTACATAAGCTATAAATGCAGCCCCTAAAACATTTTGTGTCTCTAAGTTTACTTCAACTTGATCTCCTACTTGTGCATTTACCTTGTTCACTACAACAACTTTTAATTCCATATTTTCTTGTCCAAACTGACAAGCTCCGCATTCACCTCATGCAGCATTTCTTGGCATTAATACTCTTGCTCTATTATGGTCTAATACTTCAATAACTTCTCCTACTTCAATCATTTTACTCACCTCTTCACCTATTATACCTTATTTTCTGAATACAATAAACTGAATTTTTTCAAAGAAAGAGAGTGCATATCTGCACTCTAAGTTTACTTCTCTACTACTGATTGAACATGTAATTCTTCTAATTGCTTTTCCTCAACTACAGATGGTGCCTCTGTCATAGGAGATGAAGCATTTTGTGTTTTAGGGAAAGCGATGACTTCACGAATACTATCATTTCCTGTAAGAAGCATTACTAATCGATCTAATCCATAGGCAATACCACCATGTGGAGGTGTTCCATATTTGAATGCATCTAATAAGAATCCAAATTTTTCATAAGCTTCTTCTTCTGAGAATCCTAAAGCTTTAAACATTCTTTGCTGAAGTTCACTATTATGAATTCTAATACTACCTCCACCTATCTCAACACCATTTAATACAATGTCATAAGCTTTTGCACGTGCTTTATGAGGTGCATCTTCTAAAAGGTCAAGATCTTCTTCCTTTGGTGAAGTAAATGGATGATGCTTTGCAACATATCGATCGTCTTCTTCGTCGTATTCAAATAGTGGAAAATCTGTTACCCATAAAAGCTTATAATCATTTTTATCTAAAATACTTAATTTTTTTGCTATCTCTACTCTTAAATGACCAAGTGCATCGTATACTACACTTGATTTGTCTGCTACGATTAAGATTAAATCTCCTGGTTTTCCTTCAAGTTTTTCAATGATTTTCTTCATTTCCTCATCACTGAAGAATTTTGCGATAGGAGAATTAATTCCTTCATCTGTAAGTCTCATCCAAGCCAGTCCCTTTGCACCATAAGTTTTTGCAAAGTCTTCTAGCTTCTTAACGCCTTTTTTACTAAAAGAAGCCTCATATCCATTAATATTAATTCCTCGTACATCTCCACCATTTTTTACTGTATCACTAAATACTTTAAATCCACAGTTTTCTACAATATCATTTAATTCTTTTAGTTCAAATCCAAATCTAATATCTGGTTTATCTGAACCGAATCTGTCCATTGCTTCACTATAAGGCATTCTCTTTATAGGAAGAGCAATGTCTACATTTAACATTTCTTTAAACATTCTTTGAAGGAATCTCTCATTCATAGATAATACATCATCAATATCTACAAAAGACATTTCAATATCGATTTGTGTAAATTCTGGCTGTCTATCTGCTCTTAAATCTTCATCTCTGAAGCATTTTACAATTTGGAAATATCTATCCATTCCTGAAACCATTAATAATTGCTTAAATAATTGTGGTGATTGAGGAAGTGCATAAAATTTCCCTGGGTTTACACGGCTTGGTACTAAATAATCTCTAGCACCTTCTGGCGTAGGCTTTGTAAGCATCGGTGTTTCTACTTCAGCAAAACCATTGTCATCAAGAAAATCTCTTGTAAGCTTCGCTAATTTATGTCTAAACATAAGATTTTTTTGCATTTTAGGTTTTCTTAGATCAAGATATCTATATTTTAATCTTAAATTTTCTGAAACTTCATCTTCATCTTCAATATAAATAGGTGGTGTTTGGGCTTCAGAGAATATTTTTAATTCACTAGCAAATATTTCAATATCGCCTGTTGGCATGTTTTTATTGATAGATTCTCTCATTTTTACAACACCCTTAATACCGATTACATATTCTCCTCTGATCTTTTCAGCTTTTGCAAAAGCTTCTTCTGATACATCCGTATCAAATACAATTTGAACAATCCCTGATCGGTCTCTTAGGTCTGTAAATATTAAGCCTCCTAAATTACGTCTTTTTTGCACCCATCCCATAAGGATTACTTCTTCATCTATATGACCTGTTCTTAATGTCCCACACATATGGGTTCTTTTCATATTACCTAATGTTTCTGCCATTTTTGCTCCTCCTATAATCTTTCTTTTAATTCATTGATGATATTGCTAAGTTGAATCTCTGTTTGTTCACTATTTTGCATATTTTTTAATGTAACTACATCTTTATCTAATTCATCATCACCTATTACAATGGTATAGGATGCATTCATTTTATTTGCATATTTAAATTGAGCTTTTAAGCTTCTATTTAAGTGATCCTTATCTCCTGATAATCCTTCTAATCTCAGTTTATGTAATAGTCCTACGGCTTCTTTATTAGCTCTCTCTCCTATTGTAGCTATAAAAATATCTAATCCCTTTGGTTTTGGAATTTCAATATTGTTGTTTTGAAGGGTAAGCAATAATCTTTCTATCCCCATACCAAAACCAATTCCAGGAGTTTTAGGTCCATCTAACTCTTCCACTAAGCGGTCATATCTTCCTCCTCCACAAACAGTTCCTTGAGCACCTATTTCATTAGAAATAATCTCAAATGCTGTTTTTGTGTAATAGTCAAGACCTCTAACAATATTTGGATCTACTATGTAATCAATCTCCATAAGAGATAAATTTTCTTTTAGCTTTTCAAAGTCTTCTCTACATTCATCACATATATGATCAATCATCAAAGGAACATCTTTAAGCTGTTCTTTACAAGACTCTACTTTACAATCAATAATACGCATTGGATTTTTTTCATATCGGTCTTGACAGGTTTTACAAAGATTTGGAAGTTTTTCTTTTAAATAATCTTTTAGTATTTGATTATATTTCCCTCTACACTCAGGGCAACCTATACTATTAATTCTAAGCTCTAGATTACTAATTCCTAAATCTTTATAAAATGCCATTGCCACACCGATAATTTCTGCATCAACAGAAGGATTTATTGCCCCAAAAGCTTCTACTCCAAATTGGTGAAATGCTCTTAATCTTCCAGCCTGGGGTCTTTCATATCTAAAGCATGGAGTGATATAAAAAATCTTTGTAGGTTGAGTATCTGCATATAGTTTGTTTTCAATAAAGCTTCTTACAACAGGTGCTGTTCCTTCTGGCTTTAATGTGATATCCCTTCCTCCATTATCTTCAAAAGAATACATTTCCTTTTGTACAATATCAGTCGTTTCACCTACTCCTCTTTTAAACAATTCAGTATGCTCAAAAATAGGTGTTCTTATTTCCTTATATCCAAATCTAGCACAAACATCTCTAAATAAATGTTCAACATAATTCCACTTGTATACATCTACTGGTAAAACATCTTTTGTTCCTCTAGGTGCTTTTATTGACATAACTAAACCTCCCTTAACTTCTATTATTTATTAAAATACAAAAAAACTTCTCCATCCCTATTATTGACAGGGACGAGAAGTATTATATCCCGCGGTACCACCCTACTTGGAAAACCCACTTGAATTCGTTAACGCCGAAATACGTATTATCTTACTACCCTTTCAGATAATCTGCTCAAAGATGTCTTCAATACAACCTTTATTATTGAGCTCTCACCAAATCTCAATTCGCTGAAAATAGTATTGTATTTACTCATTCTTATCATCACATTGCTTCTATTCAATTGTCTATTATTATAATGAACAATATATAATCTGTCAATATTCTTTAGTTCTGATCTAATTCTTTCTTTTTCCTCTCAACCATTTCTTTTACTCTAGTTATATAATGTTCTATATTTGTTACATTGGGTACTCTTTCTAATCGATTCTCTTCTTGATAATATATTTTTGACACAGCCCCTGCACCAATTGCAATAATACTTTGCTTTTCTTCCATAATCTGAATATTGTATATGCAAGCATGTCCTTTCTTTGCATAGCCTATATTCTCTAGATTCCCAAGCATGTATTTCTGTCGATACATATAATAAGGAATGAGTCCCATTTTTCGTGCATAAGCTTGTGTAATTTCTAACATTTTTTTAGCTTCTTCTTCCTCTGCTAAAGGATACTCATTTAAATGTTGTCTTAGCTTAGAAGTTTTTTTCACAGCCAAAGTATGTACCGTCATATTTTCAGGATTTAATTTTTCAATTTCTTTCATGGTATTTTCAACCATTTGGACGGTTTCTCCAGGTAATCCAATAATAATATCCATATTAATGGTATCAAAGCCAATCTCTTTTGCCATTTTATAAGAATAAATAATATCTCCAGCTGTATGAGATCGTCCTATTGCTTGAAGAGTTCTTTGATTCATACTTTGTGGATTTATACTAATTCTTTTGATCCCTTCATCCTTTAAAACCTTTAATTTTTCTATAGTAATGGTATCGGGTCTGCCTGCTTCTACGGTTATTTCTCTCACCCATTTTAAATCTATATGCTTCTTTAAGGATCTTATAAGGATTTTTAATTCTTCAGGGTTTAATGTTGTTGGTGTACCTCCACCAATATATAAGGTGTCCACCCTTTTGTTATGTTCTTTTAGAATTTTCCCGATCTCTTCTATCTCATACAATAAGGCTTTCAGATATTCTTTTATCAGATTTTTCCCTTTGTCTAATGGATTAGATGGAAAAGAACAATAGATACATCTCGTTGGGCAAAAGGGAATACTTACATATATACTCACTAAGTCATTACGATTTTCCTTAAGAAAAGGTCTTTCAATCTGAGCTATTTTTGTAACCAAATCAATCTTTTCTTCACTCATTCGATAATTTTTCTTAAGCTTCTCCCTAATATATTGTATGTCCAAATTTTTTTCTATCAATTCATGAACAATTTTGGTAGGTCTAATCCCTGTAAGAATTCCCCATGGAGGAGCAACATTATAAAATTTACTTAAAATATCATAAATAGAAAGTTTAATCTTTTGTTTTAGAATTTTTCTCATTTTTCTAGTATCGCCTACAATTTTTCTGCAATTGATTGTATTTTCTATACTACTTTGATTCTTTTCCTTGATTTTTGAAGTAATAGTATATTCATCATTTTCCTCTAAAATATCATTTACTAATAAAAAGCTTTGGTCATCTACCAAAGCTTCATTTTCAATAAATTCAATCTTTTTGGATTTCTCAAAAACCTTTACCAACTCACTTACTTCATATTTGTAATCATGTCCTTTTAAAAGTACTTTTATCATTCTCATCACCTTTAATCAAAAATCCCTCTTCATCTCATTTTTTAATTTTTCAATATAGCTTTTATGGACCCCTAATTCCTTTGCTATTTCCTGACTATTTAGTCCTGACTCCACCATATTCATAAAATCATGAAAATCCATTTCTGAAAATTTATTTGCATTTCTTTCAGCAATATATCTTCCTAATTTTTTTTTCATCTCTAAGCCTCCTGAAGAATGAATTTTAATATTATTCTTCTCCTAAGACTTATAAGATATGCACATCTATTGATTAATAAATGGATTATGAATTCTTTCTGCTCCAATGGTAGAATAAGGACCATGTCCTGGAAGTACTTTTACTCCATCATCAAACACCAATAATTTTCTTTTTATAGAGTCAATAATCTGTTCAAAAGATCCCCCTTCAAAATCTGTTCTTCCTATAGAATTTGCGAACAAAGTATCCCCAGTAAACAGGATATCTAAAACTTTAATACAAATTCCTCCACGAGTATGTCCAGGAGTATGAATAATATTTAACTTTAAATTTCCTAAACTTATAACATCTCCATCTGAAATGAGCTTATCAGGAGAGGCGCCTACATTTGGACCACTCATCATGCTAGATAAATTTTTACTCGCATCCATAAGCATTCCTTCATCTTCTTTATGAAGGAAAATAGGTACATTTTTCATTTCTTTTAATTTAGGAATTCCACCAATATGATCTCCATGGGCATGAGTTAATAAAATAAACTCTAGGGTTAATCCATTTTTTTCTATATACTTTAATATTTCATCAGCATCTCCACCTGGGTCAATAACACATGCTTTCTTTGTGTCTTCACAAACAACAATATAACAATTTACAGCATAAACACCTGCTTGTATTCTTTCTATAATCATGCTTTTAATCCTCCTAAAAATTCTTCCTGCTATCTATTAATATAGTCACTGGACCATCATTACATAAATCTACTTCCATATGTGCTCCAAAAACACCCGTCTCTGTTTTAATTTCATAAGCTCTAACCTTTTCAACAAATTTCATATAAATTTGATCTGCTGTATCCGGTTTTGCAGCATTCATAAAATTAGGTCTTCTTCCTTTTCTACAATCTCCTAATAATGTAAACTGTGAGACTACAAGCATTTCTCCTTTAATATCTAAAAGAGAAAGATTCATCTTTTCTTCATCATCTTCAAAAACTCTAAGCTTCACAATTTTTTCAACCATGTATTCTAAGTCTTTCTCTGTATCCTCTTCTTCTACTCCTAAAAGAACTAAAAAACCTTCATCAACTTTTCCTGTAATTTTTCCTTCAACACTAACCTTTGCTTCTTTTACTCTTTGTATTACTGCTCTCATTTTATCCCTCCTCTAAGAAGTCACTCTATAAACATCCAGCACTCCTTGCATAGCTTTTATTTTCTTGATAAGCTTATCTAATTGCTGAATATTTGTAATCTCTATTGTCAGATTAACCACTGCAATTCTATCCTTCGTAGTTCTGGCATTTACTGCTGTTACTGTTAATTTAATATCCGATATAACATTAGTCACTTCTGATAGTAACCCTTTTCGATCAGCTGAAATAATTTGAATTTCTGTTTCATATGATTTTTGTCTATCTTCATTCCACTCAACTTCAATAAATCGATCCATAGAGTCTGTTTCTTTTAAGATATTTACACAATCTGCTCTATGTATAGAAACCCCTCTACCTCTTGTAATAAATCCAACAATTTCATCTCCTGGAACAGGAGTACAACATTTTGCAAACCGAACAAGTATATTATCAATCCCTTTTACTTTTATTCCTTGGGTATTTTTATTTTTATTTTCATTTTTTGATTTATGCTGTTTATTGACAGCAACAATTGCTTCCTCTGGTGATTTTTCTTCCTTTTGAGCTTCTTTATACAATTGTTTTAATTTTGGTATAACTTGGTTTGTTAAAATCCCACCATACCCAACTGCTGCATATATATCTTCTATATTATTAAATCTAAACTTCTTCACTAGTTGATTCATCCACTGAGTTTTTGCAAGTTCATGGACTTCATACCCATTTCTTCTAATTTCCTTTTCGATCATATCTCGACCTTTTTCAATGTTTTCTTCTCTTCTTTCCTTTTTAAACCATTGACGGATCCTATTTTTTGCTTGGGTACTTTTTACAAACTTCAACCAATCTCTACTTGGTCCATGACTTTGCTTAGAGGTTAAAACTTCCACAATATTTCCATTTTTCAGTTTATAATCTATAGGAACAATTCTACCATCTACTTTTGCTCCTATACAGCTATTCCCAATTGCTGAATGGACTTTATATGCAAAATCAATTGGCGTAGACCCTGCTGGAAGGTCAAAGACATCTCCTTTTGGAGTAAAAACAAATACTTCATTCGTAAATAAGTCTATCTTTAAGCTCTCCATAAATTCCTTTGGATCTTTCATATCCCCTTGCCACTCTAATAATTGCCGGAGCCATCTTAATTTATCATCTAAATTATCCTTATTTTCTGTTTTTCCTTCTTTATATTTCCAATGGGCAGCAATACCATATTCTGCAATTCTATGCATATCCCATGTTCTGATTTGTATCTCTAGAGGCTCTCCATTTGGACCAATAACCGTTGTATGAATAGACTGGTACATATTAGGCTTCGGCATTGCAATGTAATCTTTAAATCTACCAGGAATAGGCTTCCATAGAGTGTGTGCAATTCCTAAAACCCCATAACAATCCTTTACATTATCAACCATGACTCTTACAGCTGTTAAATCAAATATTTCTTCAAAGGTTTTATGTCGATAAACCATTTTTCTATAAATACTATAAAAATGTTTTGATCTGCCATTGATTTCACATTTGATCTTTACATTTCCTACAGCTTCCATCAATTCACGAATGACTTGGTTGATATATTCTTCTCTTTCTCTTTTTTTCTTGGCTACTTTTTCAACTAAATCATAATATCCTTCTGGATCAATATAACGCAGGGATAAATCTTCTAATTCCCACTTAATCTTTGATATTCCTAGCCGATGAGCTATTGGTGCATATATTTCAAGGGTTTCCTTTGCTTTTTCTCGCTTTTTCTGCTCAGTCATATACTTTAAGGTTCTCATATTATGGAGTCTATCTGCAAGCTTTATAATAATTACCCTTATATCCTTTGCCATGGCTAAAAACATTTTTCTAAGGCTCTCCGCTTGTCTTTCTTCTTTTGTT
Organism: Marinisporobacter sp.; assembly: GCA_025210525.1. Classification (GTDB taxonomy): domain Bacteria; phylum Bacillota; class Clostridia; order Peptostreptococcales; family Thermotaleaceae; genus Crassaminicella. The sequence goes on along the minus strand of JAOARP010000058.1, from coordinate 189,253 downwards.
TCATATGTAAAACTTCCAAGCTTTGTAACCCCTTCAACTAAAATAGCTACTTCTTCGCTAAACTCTTTTTTGATCTCTTCGTATTCGTATTTTGTATCCTCTATCACATCATGAAGGAGTCCTGCTATAATCGTTGCATCATCCATATCTAGTTGAACTAATATTTTAGCAACCTCTACAGGATGAATAAAATATTTTTCACCAGATTTTCTCACTTGCCCTTCATGTGCGGCTTCAGCAAAATTATAAGCTTTAATAATCAAGCTCATATTGCTATTTGGATTATATTGTTGTATTTGCGCTAATAAATTTTCTAACATATCATCACCCTATTTAGTACTTTGTATTCAGTAAGATTATGAACTTCATTAAAATATTAAATACATTATATAACAAATAAAATAAAAAACATAGTGTCCTTAAACAATATGTCAAAAAATAAAGAACGAGTGGTTGGAAATCCAACCACTATTCATATTTAATCAATGATCTTACATCATAGCCCTCTAATAAATTTCTTCCTTTTAGATAAGTAAGTTCAATAAGACATAGTACACCTGCTACTTCTCCGCCTAACTGTTCTATTAATTTCACAGTTGATTTTAGTGTTCCACCTGTAGCAAGTAAATCATCTATAATCACGATTCTTTGTCCTGGTTTGATTGCATCTTTATGCATTTCTAATACATCACTACCATATTCTAAATTATATTCAAACTTTATGGTTTCAGCAGGAAGCTTCCCTGGTTTTCTTACAGGTACAAACCCTTTCTTCATAGCATATGCAAGAGGTGTTCCCACAATAAATCCTCTAGATTCTGGTCCTACAATCAAATCAAACTCTATATCTTTTATTTCTTCTACAATCTTATTAATCGTATAATGAAGTGCTTCTCCATCCTTTAAAAGGGTTGTAATATCCTTAAATCGAATTCCTTTCTCTGGAAAATCAGGAATCACCCTTATTTTCTCCTTTAAATTCATGAAAATTCCTCCTCTTCATTTATGTCCAATTATAACCTCTCGATTCCATATCCTTTTATGTGCACATTTTATTATATGATATATTTTATTCCTATTCAAGTAAATATCCTAATCCAACTTTTAATTATTCTTTAAAAGAATTTATTTTGGCTACTCATTTCCATAGATATTCCGTCATTTCAAAAAAATATGACAATGTTCTAAGACATTGCCATATTGATCTTTTACTATTTAACTAGCATTGTATCTACCTTTTCTTAATTCCCAGTTTTTCCATGAAGCCCAAATAGGACTAGCAATAAAGATAGATGAATAGGTTCCTGTTAGCGTTCCTGCCATTAACGGAAGGGCAAATGCTTTTATAGACTCTACTCCAAAAATATAAAGTGCTGTAATAGTTATTAATGTTGTTAAAGACGTATTGATAGATCTTGTTAATGTTTGATTTACGCTTGTATCCACAATCTCATCATAATTTTTCTTTTTCATAAACCTAATATTCTCTCTTATTCTATCAAACACGACAATCGTATCATTAATAGAATATCCAACAATTGTTAGCATTGCAGCTACGAAGGAACTATTTATTGGAATTCTAAAGATGGCAAAAACAGCAAGTACTACTAATATATCATGAAGTAGCGTAATAATAGCTGATGCACCAAATTTAAACTCAAATCTAAGAGTAATATATATAAGCATTCCAATTGCAGCAATCCCTACCGATAAAAATGCTTTATTTTGTATTTCTTTTCCTATAGAAGGTCCAAATTGCTCTGCTTGTCTAAAATCCGTATCTTTTAAACTATACTTTTCTTTAATAACCTCAAATACTTCCTGTCTCCCTTTACTGTTCAAATCTTTTTTTGTTTTAATGATAATTTCATGCTTTTCTTCCCCTACATGAAGAATATCTGCTTTTAAATCAAATTCTTTAATAACTTCTTTAATTTCTTCTACAGCAACTTGCTTGTTTAAATCAATCTGCATCATGGTACCACCAGTGAAATCTATCCCTAAGTTAAAGCCTTGAACCATTCCCATTATTAATCCTACAACAATAATGACAGCAGAAAGACTAAACCATATTTTCTTTTTCTCAACTACTTTCATATTCTACACTTCCTCTCTATGCCCCATATAGTTTTGTATTGTTAAAAACATTTAGTCCAACAAAAAGTTTTAAAAGGGTTTTTGTAACAAATACAGCTGTAAACATACTTGCTACAACACCTACCATCAAAGTTACAGCAAAACCTTTAATGGCTCCTGAACCAAATTGATAAAGAACAATCCCTGCTATAACCGTTGTAACATTAGAGTCTAGTATTGTAGTTAAAGCTTTAGAAAATCCAGAGTTTAGTGATGCTCTTAGTGTTTTTCCATTTCTAATTTCTTCTTTGATTCTTTCAAAGATAATAACATTAGCATCTACTGCCATACCAATACTTAATATCAAACCAGCTACTCCTGGTAAAGTCAGTACTGCACCAAATCCGATCAATACATAAAGAACAATCAATATATAAAGAGCCAATGCAAGACTTGCAACAAATCCTGGTACTCTATAATAAATCAACATGAATAAAAATACAATAGCAATTCCTATTCCTGCAGCATATATACTCTTATTTAATGAATCAATTCCTAAAGTTGGACCTATAACAGATGTTTGTACTTCTGTTAATGTAACTGGTAATGAACCTGCTCTAATAAGTGCTGCAAGCTGAGATGCTTCATCCGTTGTAAAATTTCCTTGTATTACAGCTCTTCCATTAGGAATTTCATTATTAACAACTGGTGTAGAAATAGCTTTTCCATCTAATACAATTGCAATAATACTTTCTGCCGATCCACTAGGATGAGAAGCTGCTTCTCTTGTAGCATTTTGGAAAAGATCTGACCCTTCACTATCAAATTCTAAAGATACAGAAGGAACATTTCCTCTATCTTTCTCAAATACCATTTCTGCATTTTTTACATGCTCACCTGTTAGAATGATTTCCCCTTTATAGTTCATAAATTGAAGCTGTGCAACTTTTCCTACTGCATCAATGGCTTCTTGGGCATTTTTTACTCCTGGCAGCTCTATTCTAATTCTTTTACTTCCTTCTCTTAATACATTAGGCTCTGTCAAACCCATTCCATTCACTCTTCGTTCAATAACTTCCTTTGTTTGATTCATAAGCTTTTCTAATTCTTTTCCAGATGCATCTGTTTCTGCTTCAAATACAACAAATACACCACCCTTTAAATCAAGACCTAACGTCATCATTTCCTTTACAGGACTTATTTTCATATTGCCAATCTCAAGACCTTTGATTCCAGCAATAGCTCCTACAGCAACAATAGCAATAATCAATAATAAAGCAATTGCATTTTTTACCTTCATACCTCTATATCCTCCTTTTTACTCATAAAATCGTTGTAACCCTCCCATGAAAGGATTATTTAATCGTTATTTTTTATGTTTGTTGGCTAAGGTTACATAATTCAATGCAGAATTTTTTAGTTTTTCTCGGTCTGCATCTGTTAATTCTCTCACTACTTTTGCAGGAGAACCCATCACTAATGTATTCGATGGGATTTTCTTTCCTGGCGGAATGATAGAACCTGCTGCAATAATCACATTGTCTCCAACTTCAGCTCCATTTAGTATAATAGCTCCCATTCCTACGAGAACATAATCACCTACAGCACATGCGTGTACAATAGCATTATGTCCAACAGTTACATTATTCCCAATAATCGTTTCATAATCTTTTGCAATATGTACAGTACAATTGTCTTGTATATTGGTATTTTCTCCAATAGTTATCTGATTATCATCACCACGAATAACTGTTCCATACCAAATATTTACATTCTTTTTCATTTCCACTTTTCCAATGATCGTAGCATTATCAGCTATAAAACAGCTTTCATGAATTTCAGGTTTATTCCCTTCATATTCAATAATCATTTTTTGCCCTCCTACTTCAATAAATTTGCTTGAATTGCTAGAGAACATTCTATCCTCTTTTTCTCCATTTCACATCCTAATTCATAAGGTTTATGAATATCCTTATTGAAATTATAAGCATTGGCATGACAACCACCACTGCAATAGAATTTAGCCCAACAATCGTTACACTTTTCCTTATTATATACATGAGCTTGTCCAAAATCTTTAGAAAGGCTCATATCTATATCTCCATTCAATACACTTCCCATAAGAAAATCTTTATCCCCTACAAATTGATGACAAGGATAAACATCTCCTTCTGGAGTAATTGCTAAATACTCAGAACCAGCTCCACAGCCAGATAATTTTTTAATTACACAAGGTCCTTGATTTAAATCTAGCATAAAGTGGAAAAAGCTAAATCCATTTCCTTCTTTTCTTCTCTTTACATATTCTTTTGCTAGGAGTTCATATTGTTCAAAAATAATATCTAAATCTTCTTCTTTTAATGCATAATCATATTTATCCTCTGTTACTACAGGTTCAATAGATGTACTATCAAATCCTAAATCAGCTAAATGCAATACATCTTTAGAAAAATCTAGATTTTTTCTTGTAAAAGTACCTCTTACAAAATAGTCTTTCCCATTTCTCATTTTTGCCATCTTCAAAAATTTTGGTACAATCATATCGTAAGTACCTTTACCATTTACTGTGTATCTCATATAATCATTTACTTCTTTTCTTCCATCTATACTTAATACTACATTGTCCATATTTTCATTGATATATTTCATATTTTCATCATTTAATAATACACCATTAGTTGTAATAGTAAATCTAAATCTTTTTCCAGCTGCTTTTTCTATACTTCTACCATATTCAACCAATTTCTTTACTACATCAAAATTCATAAGGGGCTCTCCTCCAAAGAAATCCACCTCTAAATTTCTTCTATTCCCTGAATTTTCAATTAAAAAGTCTAAAGCTTTTTTCCCTACTTCTTCACTCATTAAGCATCTTTGCCCTTCAAAATCACCTTGAGATGCAAAGCAATATTTACAAAGGAGATTACAATCATGTGCTACATGCAAACATAATGCCTTTACAACAGGCTTTCTATTTACAAAGGCTGGATGATTTTTGTAGGAGTCTTCTGTAAATAATAATCCTTCCGTCTCTAAAGTCTTTACTTCATCAATAGCTTCAAGAATATTTTCTTCTGAATATTTACTACGTAAAATTTCTACAATTTCCTCTGCCTTTTTTTCCTTATAATAATCTAAAATATCATATACAATTTCATCTATTATATGAACAGCTCCACTGTTAACATCTAGAACGATTCTTGTATCATCTTGAGTAAATTTATGTATCATCAATGTTTCCTCCTTTAATATTTCACAACAATACATTTAAAAAACAGTAATATTTACATATTACTGTTTCTTAATATGTATTATTTATTTTCGCATACTTGATTCGCAACTGTACAAGAAGTCTTACATGCTGATTGACATGAAGTTTGACATTCTCCACATCCGCCTTTTACAGCACTTTGCTTTAGTGTTGCTTTTGTTAATGTCTTCACGTGCTTCATCTTTCTTCCTCCCCTAAATAGATTTCTACTAAATTATAACATAAAGGTGTTTTTTGTCAAAGTTATTTATTTCAAATTTACACCGATCATTCCACCCACTCCTCCTGCTATAATTCCTAGTAAACTTTTTATGAGAACCGTCTTTGCTATTGAAAAATCTGCTACAAGTACCCAGCTCATAAAAACAATTAATAAAATATAAACAAGCCCTGCTAATGCACCATACAGCCATCCTTTTCTTTTGATCTTTACGCCTACAACCATTCCAGTAACTAAACTGCTCACCACCATTACAATAGATGCCATCATTGGAATAATAGATTCTGAAATATTTGTATAGGTAATGAGTAGTGCCATGATGATAAAAATCAAAAGTGCAAAAACACATGCTGCAAGAATAGCCTTCACATAAATCCATACATAGCTACCATTCTTTTCTATGTTCTTATTAGGTTTCACCCTCTCCACCCCCAAAAGCATTCTTATAGCATATTTATGCTTAAGGTTTGAAAATATTACTAATCATCCAACAAAAAGAAGATGACTAAAAGCCATCTTCTTTTCTATTTCACATCATCTTTTTTTATAACATTTCCAATTGCCCATCTAGCAATTTGAAGTTTTGTTTTATCAGTCCCTACTTCAATTGTTATCATATCCTCTTTTACTTTTGAAATTTTACCAAAAATCCCACCTATAGTTGAAATTTGATCCCCAACCTTTAAGCTATCTCTCATTTCTTTTATTTGTTTTTCCCTTTTTTTCTGAGGTCTTATAATCAAAAAGTAAAATATAGCAATGAATATGACCGTCATAAAAATTGGTGAAGATAGTTGATTGATACCCATATGTCTGTTCCTCCCTCTCTTTAATATATATTGGTATTCGACGTAAATATTAGAAATCCTTTAATTCTCAAAAAAAGTTTATAATTCATATCCATATTGTTCGAAAAATTCTTTTCTAAAGTCTAATAATCTGTCTTCTTTTATAGCAGTTCTCACATTTTCCATTAATTTTAACAAGAAATAAAGATTATGATAAGTAACTAACCTTGCTGATAATATTTCCCCTGCTTTAAACAAGTGTCTTAAATAGGCTCTTGAATAATTTTTACAAGTATAACAATCACAATTTGGATCAAGTGGCATAAAATCTTCTGCATATTTTGCATTTTTTATTACAACTCTTCCCACAGATGTCATAGCTGTACCATTTCTACCAATCCTAGTAGGAAGCACACAATCAAACATATCTATCCCTCTTATAACTCCTTCTATTAAACAATCTGGACTTCCAACTCCCATAAGATATCTTGGTTTATCTTTAGGCATTAGAGGTGTAGTATATTCTAACACTTCATACATTAATGGCTTCGGCTCTCCTACACTAAGGCCCCCTACAGCATATCCTGGAAAATCTAACTCTGTTATTTCCTTTGCACTTTGCTCTCTTAAGTCCTTATACATGCCCCCTTGAATAATACCAAATAATCCTTGAGTATTTGGATTTTTATGGGCTTCTTTACATCTTTTCGCCCATCTTGTTGTTCTTTCTAGAGAATTTTTTACATAATTCCAATCAGCAGGATATGGTGCACATTCATCAAAAGCCATAATAATATCTGCCCCTAAAGAATTTTCTATCTCAATAGCTTTTTCTGGACTAATAAAATGTTTTGATCCATCTAAATGAGATCTAAATTCTACACCTTCTTCTGAAATCTTCCTTAAATCTCCTAAACTAAAAACTTGAAAACCACCACTATCTGTTAAGATAGGTCTATCCCAATTCATGAATTTATGTAATCCTCCAGCTTTTTCTACAAGCTTATGTCCTGGTCTTAGGTATAAATGATAGGTATTACTTAAAACAATTTGAGAATTTATTTTCTTTAACTCTTCTGGAGTCATTGCCTTTACAGTAGCCTGAGTTCCTACAGGCATAAATATTGGTGTTTCTATCGTTCCATGAGGTGTAGTAATTCGTCCTAACCTTGCCCCACTTTGTTTACATTCTTTTATTAATTCGTATTTTATTGCCACTAAATTTCCCTCCTAGTTTCTCTTTTATCTAAATGATCAGCATTGCATCTCCAAAGCTGAAAAATCTATATTTATTTTTTATAGCTTCTTCATAAGCATTCAAAGTGAACTCTCTCTTGCTAAAAGCACTCACCAACATAATTAGTGTAGATTCAGGAAGGTGAAAATTAGTAATGAGTCCATCAATTACTTTAAATTCATATCCTGGATAAATAAAAATGTCTGTCCATCCTTGTCCTTCATGGATAAGTCCTTTTTCATCAGCAATACTTTCTAGTGTTCTAGTAGAAGTTGTTCCTACAGAAATTACCCTTCCACCCGTCGCTTTTGTATGATTGATGATCTCTGCTGTTTCTTTACTAACTATATAAAACTCAGAATGCATTTTATGATCTAGTATATCATCACTCTTTACAGGTCTGAAGGTTCCAAGTCCTACATGTAATGTTACATAAGCTATTTTAATACCTTTTTGTTTAATTGCTTCAAGCAACTCATTTGTAAAATGAAGTCCTGCAGTAGGTGCAGCAGCAGAGCCTTCATGCTTTGAGTAAACCGTTTGATATCGTTCTTTATCTCTTAAGCTTTCCTTTATATATGGTGGCAAAGGCATAGTTCCAAGTTGATCTAAAAGCTCTTCAAATATGCCTTCATATTCAAAATCTATAATTCTTGAACCCTCTTGTCCCATATCCACAACTTTTGCCTTTAATAAGCCATCGCCAAATACAATGGTATCTCCTATTTTCGCTTTTTTACCAGGTTTTACTAAAGTTTCCCACTTATTTTGACCTATTCTCTTTAATAGAAGAAACTCTACCTTTCCACCTGTATTTTCCTTACATCCAAAAAGTCTAGCAGGTAGTACTCTTGTATTATTCAGCACTAAGCAATCTCCAGGATCTAAATATTCTATAATATTTTCAAATCGTTTATGATGGATTTCTCCTGTATTTTTGTTTAATTTCATAAGCTTTGATTCAGCTCTATTTTCTAGAGGTGTTTGTGCAATTAATTCTTCTGGCAAATCAAAATAAAAATCACTTTTTTTCATTTCTAAAACTCCTTACTCTATTCTAATTCCTGTATAATAGTGTGATAAAATTTGTTCATATGTATATCCTTCTTCAGCCATTTTTTTAGCACCCCATTGGCTCATTCCTGCACCATGTCCATAGCCTTTTCCTATAAATACATATTGATCTTTTGAGGATACAGGAAGAATAATATCATTTTTTTGTGGATTCCTTATAGGTTGATCTTTAAATTTTATTTGATCAAGCCCATCAGCTGTTAGAACATATTTATCTTTGATACTTATTAATTCTTTTTCTTCTCCATTATCTATATATTGGTTTTGAACGGTTGTTTTTTTAAGACCTTCAGCCGTAAGAACATATTTATTTTCATGGCTGATCTCCTTAGGTGAATTATTTAAATCCACTGACTCTTGACCTATTAATTCACCATCAACCATTACATCAAACCAATTACTTTTAAGGTTAGTATACCCAAAGACACTTCTAATCTGTCCTTTTTCCAAAATTTCATTTCCATTGGTTCCTTGAATCTCTAATTTTAAAACCCTTCCATTTCTTGAACGCTCTTTAGGAATAATATTCGTAATGTTTCCTACAAACATCCCCTTAGCGCTTAACATTTTTTCAATTTGTTCCTTTGTATAAACCTTCGTCCACTGATCATTAGGTTGTCCAATAGAATATGGATCATCTACACCTCTTATATATCCAAGAGGATTTGCCCAAATATTCTCACTATCTTCAGTGCGTCCACCACTATTAGAGTGATAAAATGCTGTTATAACTTTTCCATTATAAGTCATAATCTTGCCTTTTGTTTCATCAACAGCTCTTTGCGTTCTTGAATTTTCGCTACTATACCCTCCATATACTTGACAATGAGTAGATAAACATAAATCAAACCCATAATTTTTATGTTTATTCCTATTCAAAATAGTATAACTCCTTGCAGCAACAGCCTGTGATTTTTGAGCTTCTATAGGCCAGTTTCCTGCCATTTCCTTTGGCACTACACCATAGAGATATTCCTCTACTCCTAGTTGATTAATCACAGTTAAATCACTATCTGCATATCTCTTTATGATCATACTTCCTCTGAATTTTTTTCCATCTAGTTTAATAATTCCAGCGAGGGCTCTAAAATGATAATCTCTCTCCTTGGTATTATACAAAAACAAGGTTTTTCCATATTTATTTACTACTTGAATTCTTCCATTATCTGTAGAAATAATCTTCAAGTCCACACTTGGCAGTAACAACTTTATATCTCCAAACAAATTTTCTGCATCAGAAAAACTTGTACATAATCCTACCCAAACTTTCCATCCATTTTCATAAACAATATATGGATCATTATTTATTTTGGGTAATGATTGTAAAAAAGCATTTGCCTCTTCTCTACTATTAAACTCACTTCCAATTTGAATATGAATAGCGCCTTGATCATTTGTATTATAACTACCTGTTTGATTATTAAAATCATATTCCTTAAAACTTTCATTTACACCTATAATTTGTCCATCTTTTCTCACAAAAATTTCTTTCTCTTGCAAAAAATCCATTATATTTATGAATTCTTCTCCTTCATAATATCCAAAAATAAATCCATCTGAAGAATTCATATCAACTGACGGTGCAGCATTTTCACCAAATCGTATCCCTATTTTAATCTGATCTACGCTATGAGAATCATAAGCATCTACTGAAATAGGAAAAATTATCAAAGCAATCATTACAAAGGTCATTTTAACCAACAACTTTTGAAAATTAATCATGTTCTTCTCTCCTTCTCCTAAGGCTCCATAACTATTCCTAAATGCTCATATCCTAACTTAGTTACAACTCTTCCCTTTGGTGTTCTTTGAATAAATCCTAATTGAAGGAGATAAGGCTCATACACATCCTCTATCGTATTTCTCTCTTCTCCAGTTGAAGCTGACAGCGTATCTAGCCCTACTGGTCCTCCTCCAAACTTTTCTATGATTGTAAAAAGTATGTTTCTATCTACATGATCAAGTCCTAATGGGTCTATCTCCAAAAGCTCTAGAGCACTTTTAGCAATTTCCACAGTAATCATGCCATTACCCTTTACCTGCGCAAAGTCTCTTACTCTTTTCAAAAGTCTATTGGCAATACGAGGTGTTCCCCTAGACCTTTTTGCAATCTCTATTGCAGCTTTTTCTTGAATTTCTACCCCTAATATCCTAGAGGACCTTATAACAATATTCATTAAGTCTTCCTTGTCATATAATTCAAGTTTACAAATAACACCAAAACGATCCCTTAACGGAGAGGTCAACAGTCCTGCCCTTGTAGTAGCACCAATCAAAGTAAATCTTGCTAAATCCAATCTTATAGACCTAGCGCTAGGTCCTTTCCCAATGATAATATCTAAAGCATAATCTTCCATAGCAGGATATAATATTTCTTCCACACTTCTATTTAATCTATGGATTTCATCTATAAATAACACATCATTTTCATTAAGATTCGTAAGTATTGCAGCTAAATCCCCAGGTCTTTCAATAGCTGGTCCTGATGTAATACGAATACTTGCTCCTAATTCATTGGCAATAATACTAGACAAAGTTGTTTTTCCAAGTCCTGGTGGTCCATACAAAAGCACATGATCTAACGATTCGTCTCTCATTTTAGCAGCATCTATAAAAATTTTCAATTTTTCCTTTGCTTTATTCTGTCCAATATAGTCTTTTAATTTTTTCGGTCTTAAATTTGTTTCTACTTCATAATCTTCATCTCTGAGAGAAGTAGTAATAATTCTATTCTCATCCATGTCATGAACCATTTACATCCCTCTTTCTTCTTTACTTTGAAAGAAATTTCAATCCTTTTTTAATAATCTCTTCAATATTTTTGCAAGAATCTTTTACATAATCAACGGCCCTTTTTGCTTCTGCCTTTGTATATCCTAAAGCAACCAAAGCACTTACAGCTTCCTCTTTATTATCATTTACTACTGTTTCAACCTTTGGAATAAGGGTTGGTTCAAATATTGCAAGCTTATGATCTACCTTTTCCTTCAATTCTAAAATAATCCTCTGAGCAGTCTTCTTTCCTACACCTTGAGCTTTTGTAAGTCCCTGTATATCTTCTGATACAATAATACCAATTAATTCACTCATTGGTATAGAAGATAATATGCCTAATGCTACTTTAGGTCCTATCCCTGTTACAGTAGTGAGCAATTGGAACATCTTCAGCTCTTGTTTTGTAGCAAATCCAAAAATGCTCATATCATCATCTCTAACAATTAGCTGTGTATATACAATCACTTTTTCAAGTTCTGCTTTTAAATAAGCAATAGATGAACCTGAAGTATAAATTTTATATCCAATATCTCTATTATCAATGACTACATACTCTTCACCAATAAATGCTAGAGTTCCCTTTATGTATTCATACATTTCCTATTTCCTCCATTATTCTAGCTTAATCCTCCACTGAAAATGCTATTTTCAACTCCTTGATATGATTATAATAATTCCTTTTATATCATCTAGGTAATATGCATTCTTTACTATTTTAACATATAAAAACAAAAATGTACTCAATTGAGTACATTTTAACTGCTATAATCTTCTAATATCTGATTGATTTCGTCTCTATTCTTTTTAACAATTCCATTCTTAACATATTCTAAATCCATGCTACTTAGTGAAGAAGTAGGTATTTCTGTTTCTTCTATTAATATATCTTGTCCTTTTTCATTAACTTGGAAAACTCCTATATATCCATTATGCTCCTTTGCTATATAAAAGTTTGGAGGAATTTGATCACTCTCCTGATATAGCTCTACTTTGTTTTTATTGCATTCTCTTACATCCCATTCTTTATATTTCTCATTTAAATAAACTTTTAACTCGTCTAAATTTCTACCTACTAATTCTTCAGGTGGGTTACTTTCTTTTTTTACCATATCTCTCGTCTTTTTATAATAAGTATTAAATACAATTTGCGTGCTATCTGTTACTGTATTCATTTTAGGCACAATAATATTTCTATCCCCTGTTATATCTTGATCATTTACATTTTCACTTTTTTCTTCTATTTTTTTGTTGTTTGGTACCTTTACAGTAATCTCACCTATACTCGGATGGTCTTCATTTTGATCTTCCACCTTCTGTGGTGCTTCTATATCATTTGTAACATATCCATATACGAATCCTATTAAAAGTAGCATCAAACACCCGATAAATAACTTTCCTCTTTTTTGGCGTCTTCGTCTCCACATAAAAATCCCTCCTAGTCTACCTAGGAGAGATTATTTCCAAATATTATCAATTTATACACTTTTCTAGAAAAATCAAATATTGGCGGGAATATGTGAGAATCGAACCCACCTGAGAAACTCTTAACCCTTCAAACTGGTTTTGAAGACCCTTTTTTCATCATACTCGCTAATCCTTTGTATTTTCAATGATTACAACCATTCTATGTTCAATAATACGCATAGTTTAGCTTTCTCCAGCATAAGCGAGAAAAATCTATATGTCAAGCCATCAATAATTTACTAAGGAAACATAAGCAAGTTAGTGTATTTGATAAATATTTTTGGATATTAATTCCCTTTTGCTGTCCGTAGGTCAGACCGCTTTACATCATTTCAATAAATGCACTAATTCTTGTTTTAAGCTGTCCTAAATCATTTTGAGAATAATCTGTTTCAATATTCATATATGGAATTTTTTTATTTCCTTTCACAACTTCTTTTACGCTAAAAGATTCTACATTATACGTATGACAGGCTTGTAATATAACATCCATCACCCCATCTACCTTGTATTCATCTATAAGAGTTTCTAATAAATCCATTCTATTTTTGTTTGGACTTGTACATGAACAAGGTACTTTTAAATATTTCTCAGCGATTGCATCCATAGGATCTTTGTCTTCATCTATAAGCTCTTGCTTTTCTTTGATTCCACTGCAATTTTCATAACAGACAACAACACCGCCCTCTTCTTCTATGATTTTAATGACTTTCTCTACTGCACCACCCATAGGACAACCTGTAATGAGTATTCTTGGTCGATCTCCACTCACTCTTCTTTCTCCATTTTCATAAACTTCTTTTACTGTTTGGGTCATTTCTTTTAATTCTTTTATAACTCTTTCCTTATCAAATCCAGTTTTTGCATGATTAAATACCAATTGAAGCTCTTCTCCATATATGGCTGGTGGTGTTAATTTAGAAAGACTTGCAAAATCCTTTAATGCGTTTCTTTCCTCATTTCTTATTTTTATTTGCTCTCTTAACTTTTCATCTGTAATGGTTACACCAAATTCCTTCTCTAGTCTTTCTTTAAGATAAACCACTTCTCGTCTCCACATCTCAAAATCTTCTTCTCTTTCAATGGTTTGTGGAAGCTGTATAATATGCATAGGCTTTATTCTTCCTAAATACTCATACATTTTTTTCTTTCCATCACATGTGGTTTCCCCTATAACTAAATCAGAAAAAGAAAAATATGGACATTTATCAGTTATAGCAAAACCATAACTAGATTTGATCAAAGGACATAAATTTCTTGGAAGAACTTTTTCTGCCTCTGGTATGGTTGACTCATTTGTACTACAAAGGGTAGCTGGAATTCCTCCTGCTGCTGCGATCACTTCCCATGGGGTAAATACACAATATGTCCCCACGACTTTTGCTCCATTTTCCTTTGCATTTTTTATTTCAATGACACCATTTTTACTGTTTTCTCTTAAATTTTCAAAAATATCCTCTACTTTAATCATTATTCACACATCCTTTCATCAATTTCCCTTCGTTTGCACGATTCATTAAATCCATTAATTTTTTAAAATATTGTGCAAATTCTTCGTTCCATCGATCTCTTGGATAAGGAAGATCAATATGAAAATCTCCCATGATTTCTCCAGGTCTTGCACTCATTACAATCACTCTTGTTCCTAAAAAAACTGCTTCTTCTACACTATGGGTTACAAAAACAATGGTTCTCTTTTCTTCAATCCAGAAAGAAATCAATTCTTTTTGCATCTGAAATCTTGTATAGGCATCTAATGCTCCAAAGGGCTCATCCATATATAATATTTTAGGAGATGTGGCAATAGCTCTTGCAATGGCTGCTCTTTGCTTCATTCCTCCCGACAATTCGTGAGGAAAGCTCTCATGAAAATCTTCTAGTCCAAATTTTTTCAATATATCCTTTGCTTTTTCGTATCTTTCTCTTTTAGCCATTTTTCGAAATTCCAATCCAAGGACTACATTATCAATAATATTTCTCCATGGCAATAGGGAGTATTCTTGAAAAACCATTCCTGCTTGAGCAATAGGTTTTTCTAAAGGCTTATCCATTACCTTAATGCTTCCTGTGCTTGGCTTTATCAATCCTTCCATTAATCTTAAAAGTGTAGATTTCCCTGAACCACTAGGGCCAATTAAGCATACAAATTCTTGATCTTTAATATTAAGATCTATATTTTTTAAAGCACATACTGCTTGTTTTTTTTCTGAAAAAAATGTTTTACTTAGTCCATTGATTTCTATTATTTGATCCATCACATCCTCCTATTTAGACATACTTTGCCATTTAAAGAATTTCACTTCAATCTTTTGAAAAATCCAGTCAAACAATCCTCCTACACAGCTAATAGCAATCATTCCTGCTATTACAATATCTGTTCTCGCAACTGTATAGGCATGGGTAATCAAATAGCCAATCCCCGCAAGACTTCCCGGAAGCATTTCTGCAGATACAAGACACATCCACGCAACCCCTAATCCTACACGAAGTCCCGTAACAACAGATGGTAGCGCCCCTGGAAGAAGAATCTTTAGTAAGATATCTTTTTTTTCTGCTCCTAAAGTTAATGCAGAATCTATCAATGTTTTTTGAACACTTTTTACACCATAGATGCTATTTGTAAGAATAGGAAAAAAAGCACCAATAAAAATAATAAAGATCATGGCTGCTTTAATATTATTAAATAATATATATAAACTTCCTTTTTCAATACCAAATACACTGGCCATACTTGTTACACCAAACCATGCTAAAACAAGAGGCACCCAAGCAAGAGGAGCAATAGGTCGAAATAAATTGATAAATGGCATTAGAAATTCTTCTACTCTTTTGGAGTATCCTATAAATAGTCCTATAGGAATTGCTAAACCAGCAGCCATAATATATCCAATACCAACTCTTAAAACACTGACCAAAACATTTCGAATAATGGAACCTATACTTAGTAAGTTCATGTTTGGTTTACTCAGTATATCAAACACTTTGCTTACAGTGGGCAATACAATTGGATTATCCAACTTTATAGAAAAACTCTGCCAAAACATAATAAAAAATATAGGCAAAATAACAGGAGACACATAACGTATTGCTCTGTTCACTTCTAAATCCCTCCTAAAACATGTTTATAAAAATATATTAAATGATCTCTATCCACATATATAAGCACATTGAATATTGAATTTAAACTATAAATTTTTGAATTTGTTTATCTATAGTAGGATAAAAGCAGGGGATATCCCCTGCCCTGCAATATAAAACCTATTCATCTAATGCTTTTTTTATAAAACTAAAGTCAAATAAATCATTTTGTACATCCTTATATTCTTTTTCTACAAAGCTTCCACTAAATTTATTTGCTTTTTTCAATGTATCATATACTAACCCTAAATTAGATACCCACGTTTCACTAGGATCTGCTGTATATTTTATACTTGATTTTTGGGCTGCTTCTTCAGAAACCCCTGTGAAATCAGCAGTAATTTTTGCTGCTTCATCTTTATGTTCATTGGCATAATCTGCAGCAACGCGCATAAGTTTCATCAAATCTTCTAAAACAACAGGATTTTCTTCTATTGTCTTATCTGTAGCTGAAGCTACACAGCAAGGGAAATCATACCATTCTCCTTCTGGAGGTAAATGCTTCATATCTAATATGATTTTTCCTACATTTTCTGTCTCTGCTAATTCTGGATAAGGTGAAGGTCCCACCCATGCATCTACTTGATCACTCACTAGTACTGGAAGAAGGTTCGTTGTTCCTTTTACATTCACTAATAAAATATCTTTCTCTAAATCTTCTGGATCAAAGGTATAGCTAATACCTGCTTTTTTCAGTGCAGCTTCAAATAAAATAACTGGTGCACTTGTTGGTGAATGATACCCAACCTTTACGGGTTCTTTCTTTTCTTTGATAAGCGTTAAAAATTCTTCCCAATTATTCACAGCCGCATCTTTTTTTACAACCAATCCAATTCCTTCTGTATGTACAGGACATAACATTTTCACTTTTGTTCCTTTATCAATTGCTGAAATATTTGCTGCACTAGATGCAAAAGCAATATCAATATGCCCTTGTGCCATCATGGTCATAGTCTCTGAACCACTTTTACAAACAACCAATTCTATATTTGCTACTGGATTTTCTTCTTTCATCAAAATATATTTTTGACGATTCACTACTTCCTTTAAGTATACCCCCGAATCTTTGAAAGTTTCTCCTTTTTCAACCGCTACCATAAGCGGTGTTTGATGATTTGTAAATATATAAGATAACTTTAAATCTGGAACCTTTACTTCTTGCTTCGCTTCTTCTTTTGTTTCATTACTTGCCCCATCTCCATTTGCACCACATGCAGTAAAACAAAGTAGTGAAAAAATTAGTAAGCAACAAACCCATAAATGCTTTCTTTTCACAATAATCCCCCCTTTTTATAATTGTTAATTTTTATGTTATTTAGTTTCATTTACAAAGATATTATATATAAATCTACTTCTACTCGTACAATAGATATTTCTTATAATTTCCCTGATTGCCATAAAAAATTTTTATATTATGCAATTCATATAATAAAAACTACTCCTGCCTGATATAATTAGGATGAAGTAGTCTTTTTATGTACAGCTTTATATTTTTTTGATTTTGGATCGTCAACACTTTTTAGAACATTTTTTTATCGAACATCATTAATCTACATTCTACAGGGGTTAGGTAATCTAACGACCCATGTAGAATGTAGTTATTATACCAATTTACATAATCAAACAATTGGTATTCTAGTTGTTTAAAACTTTCAAATATTCTATCAAAAACGAACTCTGTTTTTATAACTTTAAATGCAGCTTCTGCTACAGCATTATCAAAAGGATATCCCTTTTTACTTAATGAACGTTGAATTTCAAAAGTGTTTAATAATGCTTTATATCAGACCAGTTGAATTGTTCAATCCGTCGAGTAAGAAATGTGAATAAATACTTATGGTATTTAATTGTCTTCTGTGATAGATTTTCCAACATCTTATCCCTGATAAATTCATTGTATAATTCTATAAATTCTTTGATAGTAATTTCCTTAGTTGAGAATTGATATACTTTCATACTGGTTTATAAAAAAATGGTTTCAACATAATCTGTTGAAACCATTCATATTACTTAAATTGGCGGGAATATGTGGGAATCGAACCCACCTGAGAAGCTCTTAACCCCTCAAACTGGTTTTGAAGACCAGAGGGCACACCAGCACCCATCTACTCCCATATATTTATTTTTTAGCACTTTTAAAGTATAGCATATTTCTAATTTCTATGCAATAATATCTGTCGTTTTATTTTGTTTTTTGTCATTTTTTCAGAATATAAAGATTTTTCTAACCAAGCCATCCATATATCGTCTCACTCTCATAGAATAAACTTCTTAGAGAGTATAGCCTTAATCATCTATATTTATACTACAAGAGCTTAATATTTTCTAAAAAACCTTGATAATTCTATCTTAATCCTCAAGGTTTTTTAGCAGATCTAATGAGGTAATGTTATCTTCCACATGCCATCTTCATATACAAGCTTCCATTTCTCAATCATTTCCTCACCTAGATCTGATATACTACCTCTTTTTTTTCTAAAGTTAATAATCAAAACTACCTCTTTTTCATATTTTTGTGTTTGATACATATTGATCTCATAGTTCTTCATCTCTCGTGCATAACTTCCTAACATGAGTTTATATTTAACAAAGTCATATTTTTCTTTGCTAGATGCATCTAGTATTTGATAACTTTTTTTATAATCTTCATTGATTAAATAACTTAAGAATTGACGAAAGATATTTATAGGGATATCCATTTCTTTTTCTATAAACTTTTCATTTCTAAAAAGAGGGTCTTTCATTGAATAAATAGGTTTAAACCCCTTTTTATTTCCTTCCACAAGTATTTGTACTCCATGAATATAATCAACCTCTGTAATAGAATTTACAATAGACCAAACCATCATCTCTTGATCCATCTTTCCCCAAGTTACATTTAAAACATCTTTTGAAAAATTTACATAGCATATTCCTTCTACAGTTTTAACTGAAATCATTTGAGTATCCTTAGGAATAAGCATATTCAACATTTTATTTCTAGGACCTTTTATTAATTCCTCAAGAATTAATTCTTCCTCTTTTTTCTCTGAAGAAATAATAATACGCTTCTCTGATGCTAAACCATCATTTTGAGCATTCCCAAAGTACAATTTTAGGGCATATTTTTTTTTATCAGGAAATGGTGGAATAGGCATTTCATCGTTATTTAAATGATTTTCATAAAATATATTAAAAAAAGCATATCCTATTGTAAAAATAATGAGTAAACTCATCATAACCCTTTCATATACTTTCAAAAAAACCCCCTCCTGAATCAACTATATGCACTCATATCCTTAGGCAATCTTATATAAAATGTAGTTCCTTTATGTTCTTGACTAATTACTTCTATTTCACCTTGATGCAACTCGATAATCTGTTTTGATATGGCTAATCCTAATCCAGTTCCCCCTGTACTCCTAGCTCGTGCTTTATCCACTCTATAAAATCTTTCAAAGATATACGGCAAACTTTCTTCTGGTATACCAATGCCATTATCCTTAATCTGAACTATTACCATATTATTTTCTAAATATAATACAATTTCAACATTTCCTCCTTCAGGAGTATATTTTATAGCATTATGTATAATATTCGTCAATGCTTGCTGTATTTTTATCCGATCTAAGTTTATTTGAATCTTTTCTGTACAAATAAACTTTATATGAATTCTTTTTTGTTCTGCTATAGGTTTTAAAGATTGAATTAATTTTTCTAACAAATAATTTACATAGGTTATTTCATAATTTAATTCTAATTTTTCCTGATCCATATCTACTAAAGCCAATAAACTCTCTATAATTTTATCTAATCGGTCTACTTCTGAAGCAATATCTCTTAAAAATTCTCTATGTGTTTCAATAGATGCATTTTCTTCATAGAGAAGAGATTGAGATAGTAATTTCATAGAACTCAAAGGGGTTCTTAACTCATGGGAAACATTTCCAACAAATTCCTTTCTTTGTTGATCCACTTGAAACAACTTTGTACTCATCATATTAAATGCCTGAGCTAGATTCGTTAGTTCATCATTTCCTATAACTTCTACTTTCTGCGAAAGATCTCCCTGATACATTTTTTTAATTCCCTCTGTCAATTTTTCTATAGGATTTGCAATAACATGGGCAAATACAAAACTCACTAATCCACTGATAATAATGCATAGTACTGCTAACATAAAATAGTTTTTCGTCATTTTATTCACATTACTATAAACCTTCTCTAAGGAAGAAGAAATAAAAACAACTCCATTTACTTCATTGTTTAAAATAATTGGAACTGTTACATAAAGGGTTCTGCCATATTCCTTAAGTCTATATTCTCTTGCAATAATTTTTCCCTTTAATCCTTCTAAAACTTCCCGATTTTCAAGCTTTGTATTCTTCAATGTATCATAGGCGTCATTGATTACAAGACCTTCTTCATTGACAACCATAATTCTTGAATTTATTTCATTGCTATACCATTTTAATAGTTGATCAATTTCACTATTGTTATAAGCAACAATTCTATCTACAATTATATTTGCTTGAGAAAAAAGATATATTTTTTTCTCATCAATATAATTGATACGAATAAATTCACTGATAAATATATTGATCAGAAGTAGTGTTAATATAATTAGCAATAGATAGGTAGATGCAAGTTTCCATCTAATGCTAACAAATTTCTGTCTTCGACCTAAAATAATAACCAGCTCCCCACTTGGTCTTTATATACTTTGGTTGACTAGAATTTTCTTCAATTTTTTCTCTTAACCTTCTTATATGCACATCAACCGTTCGTAAATCACCAAAATATTCATATCCCCAAATGGTTTCTAATAATTCTTCTCTTGTGTATATTTTATTTGGATTTAATGCTAATAATAATAATAAATCAAATTCCTTTGCAGTTAAATTAATATCTTCTCCCTTAAGGGTTACTTTTCTTCTTAATGTATGAATCAAAAAGTCATCAATTTCTAGTATATTTCCAGAAGAAATAGGTTCCTTTACCTTCACTCTTCTTAAAATAGCTTTCATTCTAGCCTTAAGCTCTAAAATATTAAAGGGCTTTGTTAGGTAATCATCTGCTCCATATTCTAAACCCAAAATTTTACTTGTATCTTCTCCTCTTGCTGTTAACATAATAATAGGGATCATAGACGATTCTCTAATTTTTTTACATACCTCCAACCCATCTATTTTGGGTAACATTAAATCTAAAACAATTAAGTCATACTCATTTGTAAGTGCCTTATCTAAGGCTTCTTCCCCATCTAATGCCGTATCTACTATATATGACTCTTGTTCTAAGCTATATCTTAATCCCTTTAGTAGAATCGGTTCATCATCTACAACTAATACCCTGTAAGCCATACAATCACCCCATCTAATTTCCTTATATTTATATAATCTCCTCATTATTATAAAAAGTATGTACCTTGCAAGAAAAAAAGCTACCTTAAAGGTGGTAGCTACATTAAAACTCTTTTTTCTCCAATTCTCTTAGTTATCTTACTTTGATCAAAATGCTCTAATAATGGCAATGCATATTTTCTTGAAGTTCCTAATAAATCTCTAAATTCAGACAAAGTCATTTCCTCATGCTCTTTTATATAATCCCTCATCAAATTTATAGTTTTTTCATAATTCTTAATATGCATAAACATATCCTCGTTGATCTTTATAAGGGTATTCATATCTAAAAGAGCATATAGAACCTGTCGTGATTCTTTCTCATTTTTTTCGTTTTCCAACACTTCTTTTACAAAGGGAGGATTGAAACCACTATTTAAATAAAGTTTTTCTATTGCATCTTTTATTTTTTCTTGTTCTTTTGTATATATAATATGAAAATCATAAAGTGCAATACAATTATTAAAGATCTTTAATGTATTATTTTTAGCAAAATGACTAATCATTTCATCATAAATTTTCCCTTTCACCTTTGGAACTACTTTATTTCTAAGTTCTTCTTTACTCATACCAACAGTTAGTGGATTCTCTTTATGATATCTATCTAAGACCTCTTTCATTGTTTTTTCTATTTCATTTAAATAAAACTGATGAATAACAATGTCTCCTGAAAACTTTCTAATAATATTTTCTTGCATTAAAGTTTTTATTATCTTCTCAATAGCTTCTTCGCCAATTCCTGTTTTCATAACATAAAAATGAATATTTTCAAAATGACTACTAAATCGTTTAATAGTTTCTTCTACAATTTCCTCTGGATTTCCTTCTTCTTTAATTTTTAATTCCTTCAATACGTCTTCTTTAAACCGTCTATGTTTTAGAGGATGTGCATCTAGTATAATTCCTCCACCTATGGTCTCCATAGGAGAATAAAATCTTATAACAATATGATCTCCTATTTTTGCAACAATTTCCTCTTCCAATCTCAATTGGGCATAACAGCTTTCTCCTGGTTTTAATTCTTCTCTGTCTAATAAAACAATCCTACAAAGGATTTCACTGGTTCCATGATATAATCTTACCCTACTTCTATTTTCAATAATTCTCTTTGTATTTTTAAGTAAATTTATTTTCACATCTAACATCATACCCGGCTGCATTGAATCTACTTTAGCCAATACATTACCTCTCATGATTTCTTCTTTTTTTACATTGGCTAAATTAATTGCAACTCTTTGCCCTGCATAAGACGTCTTTACATTTTCCCCATGTACCTGTAAATTTCTAACCTTCGTTTGAGTTCCTTGAGGATAAATCATCAAAGAATCCCCTTCATTGATGGTTCCTTCTATCTGTGTACCTGTAATCACAGTTCCAAATCCAGCTACAGAAAATGCTCTATCAATAGGCACTCTAAATGGAAGGGATAAATCCTTTGATTCCGTTTCCTCTGTCAATTGATCAATTAATCTAGTTAACTCATCTAGTCCTTCGCCCTCTATAGCTGATACAGATACCATAGGCGCTTTTTCTAAAAAAGTTTCCCTTACACTTTCTCTTATTTCTTCTTTAACAAGATCTAACCACTCTTTTTCTACTAAATCTGCTTTCGTTAATACAATAATTCCTTTTTTCACTTCTAATATAGATAAAATATCTAAATGCTCTTGAGTTTGAGGCATAACACCTTCATCGGCAGCAATTACTAATAAAACAATATCTATACCCCCAATACCCGCAAGCATATTTTTAATAAATTTTTCATGTCCTGGCACATCTATAATTCCCGCTCTCTTACCACTTGGAAGATCAAAATGTGCAAATCCTAATTCTATTGTAATCCCTCTTTTTTTCTCTTCCTTTAATCGATCTGCATCTACTCCTGTTAAAGCTTTAATCAATGTAGTTTTCCCATGATCTATATGTCCAGCAGTTCCAATGATGATATGCTTCAAATCATTCACTCCTCTATCCCATTAATATGTGACACAACCCATTTACAATAATGTAAAATTCATCCAATTTTAGAGTACGCACATCTATTAATACCTGGTCTTCACTAATTCTCGTAATAATAGGTGTTTTATAGTTTCTTAATAGCTCTTCAAATTTGTTTACAGATATATTTTCTGGTTTTATACGAATCAAAACTGTTGGCATCTCTTCTAGTGGCATAGATCCTCCCCCCACTTGAGATACACCTTCCATTTTTTCAATTGTACAATTTTTTACATTATTTTTCAACATTTCATATAAAGCATCTGCCTTTTCTTTGATTTTATCAAAACTTATGGTTAACATACGAAGAGTGGGTATCTGATAGATTACATCCTTCTCATTTAAATACAATCTTAGGGTTGCTTCTAATGCTGCTAACGTTAACTTATCTACTCTAAAGGCTCTTGTATAAGGATTCTTTTTCATCTCCTTAATATACTTTTCTTTTCCTACAATAATTCCTGCTTGAGGTCCTCCTAGCAATTTATCTCCACTGAAAGTAACAATATCAGCTCCTGCTAGAACACTTTCTTGAACAGTAGGTTCTTTGTAAAGACCATATTTTGAAAAATCTATAAATGTACCACTTCCAATATCCTCAATTACTGGGATGTTCGATTTTTTCCCTAAATCTACTAAATCTTTCAACGAGACTTCTTCAGTAAACCCTAATATTCTATAGTTACTTGTATGTACCTTAAGTAAAACAGCCGTCTCCTCGCTAATAGCATTTTTATAGTCAGAAAAATGGGTCTTATTCGTTGTTCCTACTTCAACAAGCTTAGCACCACTTTGCTGCATAACGTCAGGAACACGAAAAGCTCCTCCAATTTCTACTAACTGTCCTCTTGAGACGATTACCTCCTTATTCTTGGCCAATGTATCAAGTACTAAAAGGACTGCTGCTGCATTATTATTTACTACCATAGCAGCTTCTGCTCCTGTAAGTTTTGTTATGATTTCCTCCACATGAGCATATCTTGACCCTCTCTTACCAGAATCTATATCAAACTCTAATGTAGAATAGCTACTCGCCACATTCCAAAGGTCTTCCTTTATAGCATCACTAAGAAGTGCACGTCCCAAATTTGTATGCAGTACCACGCCTGTAGCATTGATTACTTTTCTTAAATTCATTGTATTTTTTAACGTAACTTTTTGAATAACATTTTCTATCAATTCTTCCTCATCAATTTTAAAATCTTCTACCTCGTCCTCATTTAATTTTATAATTTTTTTTCGTATATACTCAATATTTTCTCTAATAGACTCTACAACTGTAATTCTAGGCACCTTTTCTAATAGCTTCTCAATTTTTTCATCCTTTAATAACTCATCTACTTTAGGTATTAAAGCAAAAATATTCTGTTTTTTCGCCATGATTATCACTCCAATTTGTAATATTTCCACAATCACCATTATTACCTAAAATTATAACATATTATTCGAAGAGATTTCCCTTTAAATTTCAATATGCGAACCATTTTTCAATTCTAAATTTTGTAATTTTTCTGAAAATATATTGCTTAACCTATAAGAATCTTTTATAATAATTGTAAGAAGGATTTATTTTCTTTATATTCCGTTTTTTAATATTGATTTTTTCGATCAATAAATTTTTTGAATAAGGAGGTGCTCAATAGGTAATATTTAAATTATAGCTATTTATTAATTACTTATAAAAAAAGGAGGCTTTTTATGGATAGTTTGACTAATTTGATAGGTGCAATAGGTAGTTTTGCTTGGGGTCCTATTATGATTGTTTTCTTAGTAGGTACTGGTCTCATTCTTACTTTAGGTTTAAGAGTTGTTCAATTTAGAAAGCTTGGTTATGCTTTTAAGTTACTTTTCTCAAAATCTGAAACTGCTGATGGAGATATCACTCCATTTCAGGCATTAATGACTTCTCTTGCTGCAACTATAGGGACTGGTAATATCGCTGGTGTTGCTACAGCAATCGCTGTTGGTGGTCCTGGTTCAGTTTTTTGGATGTGGGTTACAGCTGCTGTTGGTGGAGCAACAAAATTTGGTGAAGCACTACTAGCTATTAAATATAGAATTACAAATGAAAAAGGAGAAAAATCTGGTGGTCCTATGTACTATGCAAGCCTTGGTATGGAGGATAAATACGGTGGAAACTGGAAATGGCTAGGATTTGCATTTGCATTATTTGGTTTCATCGCTTCCTTTGGTATTGGAAATTTAGTTCAATCCAATTCCGTTGCAGAATCATTAAAAACTTCCATAGGTCTTTCTCCTTATATATCAGGTATTATTATCGCAATTGCTACAGGGTTAGTTGTTGTTGGTGGAATTAAGAACATCGCAAATGTTACAGATAAAATCGTTCCTGCTATGGCTATTATTTATGTAATTGGTGCTATGTTCGTACTACTTAGCAATGCATCTATGATCCCTAAAGCTTTTGGCATGATTTTCTCAAATGCATTTAATTCAAATGCTGTTAGCGGAGGATTGATTGGAACAGTTATCCGTATGGGAGTTGCTCGTGGAGTATTCTCTAACGAAGCTGGTCTTGGTAGTGCTCCTATCGCCCATGCAGCTTCTAAGAATAACGATCCTGTTAAACAAGGTATTATCGGTTCTCTTGGTTCTTTCTTAGATACTTTGGTTGTGTGTACAATGACTGCTTTAGTTATTTTAGTATCTGGTCTTATAACGATCGGTAATGACGGTCTTATGTCTGTTAAAGATGGTCTTACAGGTGCAGCTTTAACAACTACTGCATTTAGTGTAGCACTTCCAAGCTTTGGTGCATTTATTGTCTCCTTCGGATTGGTTTTCTTCGCATTCTCAACAATCCTTGGATGGTATTATTACGGTTCAAAATGTTTAGAATTTATTGCTGGTGTAAAAGCTGTTGAAATTTATAAATGGGCTTGGCCAATCCTTTGTTTTGTCGGAGCTACAACTTCTTTAGATATTGTATGGAACTTATCCGATGCATTTAATGGGCTTATGGCTATTCCAAACTTAGTTGCCCTTCTTGCCCTTAGTCCAATCATCTTTAAGATGACAAAAGACTATGAAGAAAAACAAAAAGAACTTCAGTAAACCTAAAAAATAAAGCATCCTTCGGATGCTTTATTTTACTTTAATATAAAAATCATCTTTTTCAACTACTTCTCCTACTACTGCAAAATCTGTAGATAAATGTTCTTCATAAAACCGGAGTAGCTCTTTTACTTTTTCTTTAGGTAAGGATATTAATAATCCTCCTGATGTTTGTGGGTCATACAAAATATCTCTCATGTAAGTTGGTACTTCTTCTAAAAAATTGATTTGACCCTCTAAATAAGCCTCATTATTGTATGCACCTGCAGGAACAAGACCCATATTAGCATTTTCTATCGTTCCTTCAACAATAGGTATATCTTTGGAGTTTATAACTAAGGAAACATCACTAGCTTTAGCCATCTCAAAAGCATGTCCTAAAAAGCCAAAACCTGTAATATCTGTACACGAATTCACATCCGTCTTTTTCATTCCTTTAGCGGCGATGTTATTTAAACTAGCCATTACATCCATAACCTTTTTTATAACATCTTCAGAAAGCATTCCTGCTTTGATGGCTGTATTTAAAATGCCAGTTCCTAATGGCTTTGTTAATACCAAAACATCTCCTGGCTTAGCTAAATCATTGCTCATTACCCTATCAGGAGCTACAATTCCCGTAACAGATAATCCATACTTTGGTTCATTATCATCTACACTATGTCCTCCTACTAATAATGCACCCGCTTCTTTTACCTTATCTGCTCCTCCTTTTAAAATTTCCGTTAAGATATCCATAGATAAGCAGGTAGGAAAACATACTATATTCAGAGCAAGGATTGGTTCTCCTCCCATTGCATATACATCACTTAGAGAGTTAGCTGCTGCAATTTGTCCAAACATATAAGGATCATCTACGATGGGTGTAAAAAAATCTAAAGTCTGTATAATAGCTGTGTCATCATTTAATTGATATACTGCTGCATCATCAGAAGTTTCTAACCCTACCAATAAGCGATCATCCTTTACTTTCGGTAAATGACACAAAACTTGTGCCAAGGTCTCAGGACCAATTTTGGCCGCTCATCCAGAAGTTCTGCTCATTTCTGTTAATCGTTTATTTGTTGTCATCTTTGTCCCTCCTTTTATGGCTTAATTTATAATTGATATTATCATATTTCTAACAAACTATCAATTTATCCTTATTTGCTCCTTAATCATTTCATATTTTTTATCTCCTACTCCTGATACATTCATTATATCTTCAACCTTATTAAACCTTCCCTTTTTTTCTCTATATTGAATGATTCTTTCTGCCAAGACTTCTCCAACACCATTTAATAACTCCAATTCATTTTTTGATGCTGTATTGATATTCACGCTATTAGAAGTTTTAGTTCTTCCGTAAACTTGTTGAGTATCTATACATTCTTCCAAATCTTCTCCAATCTTAGGGATAATTATTTGTTCTCCATCTACTAATATTTTTGCCATGTTAACTTGTTTTCTATCTGCTGTTTTTAAAAGACCTCCAACCGTCTGTACTCCATCTATTAATCTAGAACCTTCTTTTAGCTTCACAACACCAGGTACTTTTACTTCTCCACATATATCTACTATAATAAACTTTTCTAAGATTTTATCTTTTTTTTCTTGAGATTTTTCAATATTTTCAATTTCCTTATTTTTATGTTCTACTATAAGTTCTTCTGATGTATTCATATAAAATTTATCTGCGGAGAATACTATAATGGTAAAAATAAATATTCCCAAGACAACAATTTCACGTTTTGTCAATTTAAACATTTTAGCATCACACCATCCGTTACTTCTTTATTTATTTGTATATTTGTCATCTTAGCTTAAAGTTATTCACTATTTTCAATAATCTATCTCTTTATGTTTATCTTAAATTTTTTTTATTTTTCTGTTATACTAATAAAGTACGTTTACTAAAGATTTAAGAGGTGACCTATGAAAAAATTGACTTTATTACTAATCATTATTTTTACACTTATTCATGGAACTTGTTTCACAACTTTTGCTTTTTCCTCTCCTCCACCCATTACAGCTCCAAGTGGCATTTTAATGGATGCAGCTACAGGAGATGTATTATACAATAAAGATGCTTATACCAAGATGTATCCAGCTAGTACAACAAAAATTATGACTGCCCTTTTAGTATTAGAAAATGCAAATCTAAAGGATCAGGTAATCATAGATGAAGATACACCCTTTACTGAAGGAACTCGTATCTATGTAATAGAAGATGAAGAACTGACTGTTGAACAGCTTCTTTATGCCCTTTTA
The DNA here is from genome assembly GCA_025210525.1 of Marinisporobacter sp. Classification (GTDB taxonomy): domain Bacteria; phylum Bacillota; class Clostridia; order Peptostreptococcales; family Thermotaleaceae; genus Crassaminicella. The sequence goes on along the minus strand of JAOARP010000058.1, from coordinate 160,506 downwards.
ATCGAATCTGCAAATGATGCTGCTATTGCTTTAGCAAAGCATGTATCTGGAAGTGTTGAAGAATTCGCTAAGCTTATGAACAAAAGAGCTAAGGAATTAGGAGCTAAGAATACCCACTTTGTAAACCCAAATGGGTTACCAGATGATGATCATTATACTACAGCTTATGATTTAGCAATGATCGCAAAATATGCCATGACTATACCAAAATTTAGAGAAATTGTTAAAACCGTTCGATATCAAATTCCTCCAACCAATAAACAAGTTGAAACGCGTTACTTCAAAAATAAAAATAGATTTCTCTGGTCTAGTAATAAAATCTTATATAAAGGAAAATGGATTCCTATAAAATATGATATTGTCGAAGGAGTAAAAACAGGATATACTAGCATAGCTCGTCAATGCTTAGTTGCCTTTGCAACTAAGGATAATCATAGCGTCATCAGCGTGATCCTGAAAGCTGAAGGAACAAATCTTTGGGTAGATTCAAGAACCCTTATAGATTATGGCTTTGAAAATTTCAAATTTGTTCAATTAACAGAGAAAAAAGTAAAAACAAAAGCTATTCCTATCAAAAATGGGGAAGAAAAACAATTAGATTTAATTACAGAGAATTCATTTTATAAAGCCATTCCTAAAGATGAAAATTTACCTACAATAAATAAGTCCATAACTTATAATAAAGACATTCAAGCTCCTATTAAAAAAGGACAAGTTTTAGGAAAATTAACTTTTAAGTTTGGGGACCACAATCTAGGAGAAGTCAATTTAATTGCTGCTAAATCAATTATTGCTAAAGAAGGTATTACCTCTATTTTTTACTTTAAGGATTCATGGCCAAAATTGATCTTTTCTTATTTGCTTATGTTTATACTCCTTTTCCTTATCTGGAGAACGATTGTAACATTCATTCGGCTACAAAATAAAAAGAAACGGTTTCTTCGAAAAAAAAGATTGAAAAGATACTCTAAAGATCACATGTCCTTTAGAAAACACCCCTACAGAAAATAATCATAAAGTCATACAAGAAAATGATGATACATTAGCATCATCATTTTCTTGTATTAAAAATTTCTTCTTCAATTTTTATTCCTGTTGGTGTTTTTGCAAGCCCGCCTAATGCTGTTTCTCTCAATTCACAAGGTAAGCTTCTTCCAACCTTATACATAGCTTCCACGACCTCATCAAAAGGAATGATGCTTTCTATTCCTGCTAAAGCCATATCTGCCGATATAAATGCATTTGCAGTACCTATGGCATTTCTTTTTACACAAGGAGCTTCTACAAGCCCTGCTATAGGGTCACATACTAATCCTAATATGTTTTTTATGCTCATGGCTGCTGCATGGAGAGCTTGTTCTGGAGTTCCTCCTAAAATTTCAACAATGGCACCTGCTGCCATTGCTGCCGCTGCACCCGTTTCTGCTTGACAACCACCTTCTGCACCTGAAACTGTTGCATTTCTCGTAATAATATACCCAATGGCTGCTGCTGTAAATAAAGCTTTAACTAAATCATCATCCTCAAGATTAAAATCTTCTCCTATGGTTATTAAAGCCCCTGGAATAATACCACTTGATCCAGCTGTTGGAGCTGCTACAATTTGTCCCATAGAAGCATTCACTTCAAGTACAGCCATAGCACTTGCCACCGCTTTATTCATTCTTTTTCCTGCTACAGTTTTTTTCTCTTCATATCTTTTCCTAAGTGTTTTTGCATCTCCACCTACTAATCCACTTACAGATTTTATATCTTCATGCAAACCTTCCTTCACGGCATCTTTCATAATGATTAAATTTTTCGCCATATCCTCTAATATTTCATCTTTGGTTCTTTCTGTATTCTCTATTTCTCTTTCAATCATTATTTCCCATATTTTTTTCCCATAGGTACTACACTTTTCTAACAAATCTACTCCATGAATAAAGTTTTTACTCATTTGTTACCTCCTTTTTTATAATGCTTCTATCAAATACACGTGTCTAATTTCATCTCCGATAGCTTTTACCTTTTCTATAATCTCTTTCGGAATAGAGTGATCTGTCTCAATCATCATAAAGGCATCTTTCCCTTTATTTTGCCTAAATACCCTCATAAAAGCGATATTGATTTCAACCTGACTCATTATTTTCGTAACTTTTGCAATCACTCCAGGAATATCAAACTGTCTGATAATTAATGTTGGGTACTCTCCTGTAAATTCAACATCTAGTCCATTGATTTTTGTAACTTTTATATTTCCGCCTCCAATAGATGATCCTACAACTTCTGATTCATTTCCAGCCTCATCTATCATAATAAATCTTACTGTGTTAGGATGAACATCTCCTAAATCCCCTTCTACGAACTGATAATCTAATCCTTTTTTCTTTGCTAATTCCATAGATTGTCTCAAACCTTTATCTTCTGGTTCCATTCCTAAAATACCTGCAACTAATGCTTTATCTGTTCCATGCCCTCGATATGTTTTTGCAAAGGACCCATGAAGGACAAAAATAACTTTCTTAACTTCTGCACCACATATTCTTCTTGCTACCTTTCCTAATCTAGCTGCTCCTGCTGTATGAGAACTAGACGGTCCAATCATCCTAGGGCCTATAACATCAAAGGCGCTATAATTTTTCATAGTCTTCCTCCTTTGTAATTATAATTGAATCTTCTTTTTCCACATGTTATGATGTATTTATTCTTCAAATGGAATTCTCCATTAAAATTTATTAATAAAGGATCTATACCTTTATTATAAGGTTGCATCATACTAAATGTCTATATACGTTTTGAATAACTTTTTTAATAATTTCATATTTGAAAGCTTTAGATATTTTTCCAAACCATATTAATAAAATTTGATTTGTAATTGGAAAAAATATATAATAAATAAAACTACTAAGGTACATATTTTTACAAGGAGGAACAATCATGCAAAAAAAATTATTTATTCCTGGTCCTGTTAATGTTTCAGAAGATGTCCTCAAAAAAATGGCAGCCCCTATGATAGGACATCGTAGTAAAGATGCATCTACTTTACAGAGAAATATCTCTGAAAAAATAATGAAACTTATGTATACAAAGAATCAAATCATGCTATCTACATCTTCCGGAAGTGGTCTTATGGAAGGTGCAGTAAGATCTTGTACCCAAAAAAGGGCTGCTATATTTTCTATAGGTGCTTTTGGAGATAGATGGTATAAAATGGCTACTTCTAATGGTGTCCCTGCAGATAAATTTTCTTCTGAATGGGGAAGTCCTACTACTGCTAAAATGGTAGACGATGCCTTATCTACAGGAAAATATGATTTGATTACAATTACTCATAATGAAACATCCACAGGAGTTATGAATCCTGTAGAAGAAATTGCAGAGGTATTAAAGAAATATCCTGAAGTTGTTTTTTGCTTAGATACTGTTAGTTCATTAGGAGGAACAAAAATTGAAATAGACACATTAGGCGTTGATATATGTATTACATCTACTCAAAAATGCTTAGGACTTCCTCCAGGAATGAGTATTTGTTCTATTTCTGAAAAAGCCATAGAAGCTGCTAAAAAGGTAGAAAATAGAGGGCTTTATTTTGACTTACTTGCTATGTATGAATGTATCATAAAAAAGGATCATCAATATCCATCTACCCCTTCTTTATCCCATATGTTTGCTCTTGACTATCAATTGGACAAAATTTTAGAAGAAGGACTAGAAAATAGATTCATGCGTCACAAAGAAATGGCTAATTATGCACGTAGATGGGCAAAAGAAAATTTTGATTTATTTGCAGATGAAAGCTATGCTTCAAATACATTGACAACTGTCAGAAACTCGAGAAATATATCTGTTTCTGATCTAAATAAAAAACTAGAAAAATATGGCTATACCATATCTAATGGATATGGCAATTTAAAAGAAAAGACATTTAGAATCGCTCATATGGCTGAGACTACTCTAGACGATCTAAAAGAATTGTTAAACACTATAGGTAACATTTTAAATCTATAAAAAAATCGTGACAAAAGTCACGATTTTTTTATTTTATAACAGCAATAGCTTCTATTTCAACTTTTACATCCTTTGGTAATCTTGCTACTTCAACACACGATCTTGCTGGCTTATCATTTGGAAAATATTCTGCATAAACTTCATTGATCTTAGAAAACTCATCCATATCTTTTATAAATACAGTAAGTTTTACAGCGTTATCCATAGATGTACCTGCCTTTTCTAGGATAGACGCTACATTCTCTAAAGATTGTCTAGCTTGTGCTTGTACATCTTCTCCTGCGATTTCCCCAGTAGCAGGATTTACTGGTATCTGACCTGAAGTAAATACTAAATTACCAACCTTTACAGCTTGAGAATAAGGTCCAATTGCTGCTGGAGCCTTTTCTGTATGAATAATATTTTTTTCCATGACTTCCCCTCCTAAATATTTATTTATCATATACCCTGATTTCATCAAGGTAATTATAGATAGTATATCTAGATACACATAAAATCTTTGCAACATAATCTATTGCACCTTTTATCAAAAAAGCCCCTTGCTCATCTAATCTTTTTACAATATTTACTTTTTCTTCTTTATTCATATAAGCTACAGGCTTACCTAATTCATGAATTGTACTAGTCACTATATTCGTTAGTACATCATTTACATTATTTGTAGGATAATGATTATTTTTCACTCTATCAGGGTCTTCAACTTGCATAATTTCAGTAATAGCATTTTGTGCAACAATCAATGTAGACATATCAAAATTAATACATAATAATCCAATAACTTCTCCATTTTCATCTTTTATGGGCATTGTACTAGACTTTAATACTCTTCCATCTGTTGTCTTTCCTGTATAATTAATAACAGGTTCTTTCACATTCCCCTTTTGTACAGCTTTTAGTCCTGCTTCTGTCATAGGGCTACCTATGCTTCTTCCTGTCACATGACCATTTTCTATAGCAATAATAGAACTTTTTCCACTACAGAAATCATGCAATACCATTTCGCAATTTTTTCCAAATGTTTGTGCAATGCCTCTTACAAGAGGTACAATGGCCTTTAATATTGGATTTATGGATTTTTCCATGGTGCCCTTCCTCCCTTATATTATCGAACAACAATGTTGACTAATTTTTTAGGTACCACGATCACCTTAATAATTTGCTTTCCTTCTATAAGTGTTTCAATTTTTGAATTTGATAAAGCTTCTTTTTCTAATTCTTCTTTTGTTAATGAAGCTGCAACTTCTATTTTCTCTTTTACTTTTCCGTTGATCTGAATAACAATTTGAACTTCATCCTTTACGATGGCATCTTTTTCATAAATTGGCCACTCATGAGCATGAACACTTGTCTCATATCCTATACTATACCATAATTCTTCTGCTATATGAGGCGCAAAAGGTGCTAAAAGAATAATCAATGTTTCTAATGATTCCTTTAATAAACCTTTGTTACATTTTTCTCCTAATTCTTTATATTTATAAATTTCATTTACAAGCTCCATAATAGCACTAATAGCTGTATTAAAATTGAATCTACCTTCAACATCTTCTGTTACTCTTTTAATCGTTGTATGAATCATATATCTAAGCTGTTTATCTTCTTTTGTATATGATTTATTCTCTTTTGCATCTTTGACAAATTCTTTCAATTCATCTACGACTCTCCATACTCTATTTAAGAATCTAAAGCATCCCTCTACTCCCGTGTCGCTCCATTCAAGATCTCTTTCTGGTGGTGCTGCAAAAAGAATAAATAGTCTTGCTGTATCTGCTCCGTATTTTTCTATAATTTCTTTAGGACTTACAACATTTCCTTTTGATTTAGACATCTTCGCTCCATCTTTTAGAACCATTCCTTGAGTCAAAAGGTTTTTAAAAGGCTCTGAAACAGGAGAATATCCTAAATCATGTAATACCTTTGTAAAGAATCTAGCATAAAGAAGATGTAGTATTGCGTGCTCTACCCCACCAATATATTGATCTACATCCATCCAATATTTTGCCTTTTCATATCCAAATACCTTTTCACTATTTAAAGGATCTGTATATCTTAAGAAGTACCATGAAGAATCTACAAATGTATCCATTGTATCTGTCTCTCTTGTAGCAATTTTACCACATTTTGGACATTTTGTATGCATAAATTCCTTACTAGTGCTTAGAGGAGATTCTCCTTTTCCTGAAAAAGTTACATCTGTTGGTAGCATAACTGGTAAATCCTTCTCTTCAACGGGAACTGATCCACAATCTTCACAATGCACAATTGGTATTGGTGTTCCCCAATATCTTTGTCTTGAAATTAACCAGTCTCTTAATCTGAAGTTGATTGTTTTTTTACCAAGACCTTCTTTTTCAAGATAATCAGATACTTTTACTAAAGCATCTTTACTATCTATTCCATCAAATGAACCTGAGTTAATCATAACCCCTTCATTTGTATAAGCCTTCTCTAAATGCTGAACATCTACACTATCATCTTTTGGCTTAATAACAGGGATAATTTCAATTTCATATTTTTTAGCAAACTCAAAGTCTCTTTCATCATGTGCAGGAACGGCCATAATAGCTCCTGTACCATAATCCATTAAAACATAATTTGCAATATAGATAGGAATTTTCTTTCCTGTTAAAGGATTGATTGCATATTTTCCTATAAACATACCTTCTTTTTCTACATTGGTTGCTGTTCTTTCTACCTCTGAAAGGTATTGTAGCTTTTCTACAAAAGCTTTAACAGGCTCTTCTTCCTTTGTTCCTTTTGTAAGCTCTTTTACATAAGGATGCTCAGGAGCAAGTACCATATAAGTAACTCCATAAATGGTGTCTGGTCTAGTTGTAAATACATTTAATGCTTTATCAGAATCATCTATTTTAAATTCAACTTCTGCCCCTACACTTTTGCCAATCCAGTTTTTTTGCATGATTTTTACTTTTTCTGGCCACCCTTTAAGGGTCTCTATATCTTGTAATAAAGTATCTGCATAGTCTGTAATTTTAAAATACCATTGCTCTAAATCTTTTTTTCCTACGACACTATCACAACGCTCACAATGTCCACCCACTACTTGTTCATTAGCAAGTACCGTTTCACAAGATGGACACCAGTTTACAGGATATTTTTTCTTATACACAAGTCCTTTTTTATAAAACTCTAAGAAAATCCACTGTGTCCATTTATAATAATCTTGATGACAAGTAGCAACTTCTCGATCCCAATCATAGCTAATTCCTAATTCCTTTAATTGGTCACGCATTTCTTCGATATTTTCCCAAGTCCATTTATTCGGATGAATGCCATGCTTAATAGCTGCATTTTCAGCAGGTAGTCCAAAAGAGTCCCATCCCATTGGATGAAGTACATTAAATCCTTTCATCTTCTTAAATCTTGCTATAACATCTCCAATAGAATAGTTTCTTACATGTCCCATATGAAGCTTTCCTGATGGATATGGAAACATTTCTAATACATAATATTTTTCCTTTTCATCTTCAACGGTTTCAAACATTTTATTTTTTTCCCAATGATCTTGCCACTTTTTTTCAATTCCACTAAAATCATATTTTGGCATAACCTTTCCTCCTATGTATTTCATTTTTTAATCAACTTTTGCAATAAAAAAAGTACCTTGAAAAATGCTCATCCCCTTGTAGGGACGAGGAATTCCCCGCGGTACCACCCTAATTGACATATTATGTCCACTCACTGGTTTTTAAAGGTAACCAACCTGACATTTCTTGAGACAAGTTCAACAGTTTACTTTATCGATTCTCACCAAACATCGACTCTCTGAAAAAATTCTACTATCTACTACTTCTCTATCATCCTATTCATTTTTTAGAATATTTCTTAGAATTTTATAACCATTATAATTGCTTTTTTATAGATTGTCAACATTTACATGTACTGCATCTTTCCATACTCTTTCTATATTATAAAAATTTCTTTCTTCTTCAATAAATAGATGCACAACTACATTTATGAAATCTAATAAAACCCATCTACCATTAGCATAACCTTCTTTGTGATCTAATATAATCCCATTTTCTTTCATTTTATCTTCAATTTCATCAGCCATAGCCTTTACCTGACGGGTTGATGTTCCATGAGCTATAACAAAATAGTCTGTAAAGCTTGAAACATTTTCAATATCCAATATCTCAATCCCTTGTCCTTTTTTATCATCTATGCTTCTTGCAATCTCTAAAGCAATTTTTCTAGATGTTTCAACCATATATACCCTCCTACTTCTTATGTTAAAAAATTATTGCTCGTATAAAGTAAAAAATCAAAAACATTTGATTGCTCACCTTAATAAAATACAACAACATTTATAATTATATAGATTATTAGGGATAATAGCAACATAAATCCTCTTCATTTTATGTCATATCATTACTATATATACATTCCTTTTAGAGAATATTACAAAAAAATAGCTATAGATTTTCTATAGCTATTTTTTCATATCGTTTCCAATAATAATTGTGATATCCACCTTACTATTATTATCTATATCCTTTTCTATTTCTTTAACATTTAATAATTTAGCAATATTTTTTGCATCCTCATCCTTGTTGCTTCTATCATATATATGGGTTTGCCCATATTTCATTCCTGCTACATTATTTACATTTACAACCTTATATCCCTTTTCCTTAAGTATATTAGCTGTTTTGGTAGCAATCCCATTTATATTCGATCCATTTAAAACTTCTACAGTAACTTGTTCCTTTTTATTTTCTTCATTCTCATTTTTTACATTGACACTATTTCCGCTGAAAATTTGCTTAACGATTGTTTTCGTTTGATCCATATCAGGAACATAGTACCATAATCCATTGATCTTCTTAGGCTCTCCTGGAATAGTAACCATATTAATATCTTCTATTTTTAAATCCTTCGCCTGTAATGCATAAGATCCCATGGTAGTAATAGGCATGTTTGTATCTACATAAGTATTAAAGGTTCTTACAAGCTTAGGAAGCTTTGTAATGATTGCAGGGGATAATATTTTATCAGCTAATGCCTTTAAGAAATCATGCTGTGCATCTATTCTTCCTAAATCTTGATTGATATATCCTTTTCTAAATCTTAAAAACTGCATAGCTTTGTCACTATCTAATACTTGTTTTCCTTTTTTTAGATTAATTTTTAACGGTGGATCTGCTTTAGGATCATAATACTTCATATTCATTGGTACATTAATTTCTACTCCACCCACATCATCTACAACTTTTCCTACAGCTGCATAATTGATTTCTACATAGTAATGTACTGGAACCCCTAATAAATCCTTTACAGCTTTCATAGAAAGATCCATTCCACCATATGCATGGGCATGGTTAATCTTATCTTTACTTCTACGACCTCTTATTACAACTCTTGTATCCCTAGGGATAGAGATAATATCAACTTGCTTTGTATTTGGATCAAATGTAGCTAACATCATAGTATCTGTTCTAGCACGTTTTGCACTTTCAATATCTTTTGCATCTACACCAACGACTAAAACATTTACTCTCTCTTCTTTTTTAGGTGATTCATCTTCACCTATTCCTTCATTACCATAACCTTGTCCCTTTACATTCACGCTACTTGTAAGAATATAAGCACCTGTTCCCATAACTATTGTAAAACAAAAAAATGCAATGATTAGTACTTTAAAGAATTTTTTCATTTTCTCACTCCTGACGCAATTCATCCCTTTTGTAATAGGAGATCATTTCTTGCAAAAATAGTAGTTGGGTGCAACAATCCGTTATTTGAAACTACATATTTTATCGTATTGTTAAAAGCCATTAAGGTAGCTTGATCTAAATCTGATAAAGCTACTTTCCTTAATGTTTCTACTCCATTAAAATTTCTATTTGGCTCAATATAGTCTGCTAAATATATAATTTTTTCAAGAAGTGTCATCTTTGCTTTTCCTGTTGTATGAAAACGAATAGCATTAAGAATTTCATCATCTTTAATACAAAATTCTCTTTTAGCAATTTCAGCACCAATAGCTCCATGTAATAATTCAGGTTGAATTTTAGTTACACCATCAATTAGTATACCAAACTGCTTAGCATAATTCAACAATTCTTTCCCACTTAAATTTTTTGCACAGTCATGTACTAGTCCTGCTATATTTGCTTTCATAACAGGTCCATTATGTATTTTAGCTAATTCTTCAGCTGTTTTTTGTACCCCTAAAGAATGTAAATATCTTTTTTTCTTTAATTTGCTTTTCAAAATCTTTTTTATTTCATCTGATTGTACCAATTCTTACACCTCTTTATACAGGTTGTTTTTATATATATAATATTCTACAGGTTCAGGCAATAAATATTTTATAGATTGCTCATCTCTAATCCTATTTCTTATATCTGTTGAAGATATAGCTAAAGCGGGTAAATCAATTTTCCCAATATCCGCACCATATATTTCTTTTAGCTCATTAATTTTAGCATCTACTTGTGAACTTTCGAGCCCTGGTCTTGTAGCAGCAATAAACTTACAAAGCTTTGTAAGTTCTTTTACCTTTTTCCATGTATCTAATTCACAAATTGCATCTGCTCCTGTAATAAAGTAAAGATCCGTATCCTCCCTGTATACCTTTTTTAATTTTTCTATGGTATGAATGGTATAAGAAACTTCTTCACTCTCTAATTCTATTTTAGATACTTCAAAATAAGGATTGGTGATAGTTGCTAAAAGAGTCATAAAGTACCTATGCTTACTATCCGTTACTCTTAAATTAGATTTATGTGGCGGTGTTCCTGCAGGTATAAAAATTACTTTTTCAAGGTTGTATTCGCATCTTATCTGCTCTGCTATAACAAGGTGTCCATAATGTATTGGGTCAAAAGTCCCCCCCATAATTCCTATCCTTGTATGCTCTTTATTTGGTTCATTCATTCTATCTAAAGAATCAGTTATCGACATAGCATACTCCTCCAAAATGTCCTATATAATGTTTTTATAAATCTTTCGTAACTCTATTATATATGATTATCAAATTTTGACAATAACAAGCAATGAATTTTTCCAACCCTTATAGGAATAGATAAAAAAATCGAGTATATACTCGATTTTTATTTAGGCATTTGAATTTCAGGATTTTTAGTAGATGGTCTATAAATAACAAATTTATTACCAATAGCTTGCACAAAATACGCTCTTGTTTTTTCAGCTACTTCATTGGCAGTTTCTTTTGTATTAAGAAGACTATTTTCAAGAACATTTACCTTTACTATTTCCCTTGCTTCAAGAGCATCATCCATTTGCTTTATAAAATTTTCTGTAATTCCACTTTTCCCAATTTGAGCTATAGGTTTAATGCCATTGGCTAACCCCTTTAAATAGCTTCTTTGTTTTCCAGTCAATGTATCTATCATTTTTATCAACACCTCACCTTCTATTCTAATGATAGAATTCAAATTCAAAATCAAATATTTTTACGGTATCTCCATCTTCAATTCCTAATTCTTTCAGCTTATCAACAATTCCTTTTTTGATTAGGAAATTTTGAAAGTATCTCAGAGAATCCATATCTTCAAAATTTGTTGAGTAAAATAATTTTTCAACACGTTTTCCTTCTAATATATAATAATCGTCTTCTTTTCTAACAAGAATGTCATCTTCTTTATTATCTTCCACCGTATAATACTTATATTTTTCTTCCTCTTCCACTAATGGTTCTTCTTCTATTTCATCTAGTTTTTTAATAATGTAGCGTAATAATTCTTTTAAGCCTTTGCCTGTAGCTGCTGAAACAGAAAATACCTCATAACCTCTTTCCTTCATCTCTACTTCAAAGCTTTTAAAATCCTCTTCTGACTGAACAAGATCTATCTTATTAGCTACAACCACTTGGGGCTTTTTCGAAAGCTTTTCTGTATATTGCTTTAATTCATGATTAATTTTCTCAAAATCATCTATAGGATCTCTTCCTTCAATCCCTGAAACATCTACAACATGTACTAACAGCTTTGTTCTCTCTACATGTCTTAAAAATTCTAATCCTAAACCAATTCCTGCATGGGCTCCTTCTATAAGTCCTGGAATATCTGCCAACACAAAGCTTTCTTTATCTATTTCAACTACACCAAGGTTAGGTTTGATAGTTGTAAAATGATAATTAGCAATTTTCGGTTTTGCACTAGTAACTGTAGCTAATATAGTGGATTTTCCAACATTAGGAAATCCTACTAACCCTACATCTGCTAATAGTTTAAGCTCTAAAATAACAGATCTTTCTTCTGATGTATTTCCACTTTCAGCAAAGTTAGGTGCTTGTCGTGTAGATGTAGTAAAATGGGTATTTCCTTTACCACCTTTACCACCCTTTGCTATAACTTCTTTTTGTCCATGAGTAGTTAAATCTGCAAGAATAAGATTTGTTTTTTCATCTCTTACAATCGTTCCTGGTGGAACCTTTAAAACTAAATCTTTTCCATCTTTACCAAACTGCTTCTTAGCTCTTCCATTTTCTCCATTTTCAGCAACATATTTTTTTTGATAGCGAAAATCCATTAATGTTCTTAAGCCTTCATCTACTTCAAAGATGATGCTTCCACCTTTTCCACCATCTCCTCCATCTGGACCTCCAGCAGGAACATATTTTTCTCTACGAAAGGAGACACATCCATCTCCACCTTTTCCACTCTTTACTAATATCTTAGCTTTATCTACGAACATATTATCACCCTTATGGATTTATTCATTCTTAATTGTTTTATTGTTTCCAAACATACATTTATTTATGTAATATAAAACCCATGCTTTACGGCATGGGTTCTTAATTATTCTGCTGCAACTGCTTCTCTTGGATATACGCTAACTTGTTTTTTGTCTTTACCTTTTCTTTCAAACTTCACAACACCATCAACTGTAGCAAAAAGAGTATCATCTCCACCTCTTCCTACATTGTTTCCAGGATGGATTTTTGTTCCTCTTTGACGTACAAGGATGCTTCCACAGCTAACGAATTGTCCATCAGCACGTTTTACACCTAATCTTTTCGCTTCACTATCTCTACCGTTCTTGGAGCTACCTACTCCTTTTTTACTAGCGAATAACTGAAGGTTTATATTAAATAACATGTATTACACCTCCTCATCATAAAACTCTATAAACTCATTATACATTCCTTGGGTTCCTTTGATTCCTATAATCATCGTATCCAGGATTAAATTTGCTTTTTCTCTTATGGACAATGAAAGATCTTTAGGTAGCTCACAATAAAGCCAACCCTCTTCCACTTCATATATAACATCCATATGAAGTAATTCATGTAAAGCGAGTACCGTTGTCTGTGCAAGTATACTTATACTTGCGCAAACAATATCTTCTCCATGTGGAGAAGCATTTGCATGTCCCTTTACTGAATAAGATGTTATATTTTTAAACTCATCTCGATAAATATGAATTTCTATCATTTATTTAACGACCTTATCCATTGATTTTTTCAATCTTAATCTTTGTATAAGGTTGACGATGTCCTTGTTTCTTTCTGTAGTCTTTTTTAGCTTTGTATTTGAATACAATCACTTTTGGCGCTTTGCCATTTTCTACTACAGTGGCAGAAACTTTTGCGCCACCTACAACTGGTGTTCCTACAGAAAGGTTACCATCTTTTGATAAAGCTAATACTTGATCAAATTCAACAGCTTCTCCTTCATTTGCTTCTAATTTTTCAACAAATAAAGTATCTCCTTCTTGAACTCTATATTGCTTTCCACCTGTTTCAATAATTGCGTACATGATTACACCTCCTCGAACCAAACTCGCCAAATACTAGGTAACATAAGTTTTAAAACCCGATTTGTGCGGCTACTTACAGATACATATACTATCATACTAAACTTTAAAAGTCAACCTTTTATTCTTCTAATATTTTTTTTATGAGCTTTTTTTCTTCTTTACTTAAATTTTCACCATTGATATATTTTTTAAACATATCTGGTCTATTTTCTTTTGTAATCTTTAGAGCTTGTAATTTTCTCCACTCTTCTATTCTTTTATGATTTCCTGATAATAAAATTTCTGGTACCTTCATATTTTCATATTCACTTGGGCGAGTATATTGTGGGTACTCTAAAAGACCATTATAAAAGGATTCTTCCATAAAAGATTCTTCTTGCCCTAACACCCCTGGAATCAACCTTGAAATTGCATCTACTACCACCATAGCTGGCAATTCTCCTCCAGTGAGTACATAATCTCCTATAGAAATTTCATCAGTAACCCAATAATCTATTACTCTTTGGTCAATTCCCTCATAATGTCCACATAAAAAAATTAATCTTTCCTCTTTTGCAAGTTCTTTAGCTATTTTTTGTGTGAATGTTTTTCCTTTAGGTGACATATGAATCACTCTACAATCCTTTGCTCCTATTCCTTCTAACGCACTATGTATAGGTTGAGGCTGCATGACCATGCCTGCTCCTCCACCATATGGATAGTCATCAACTTTTTTATGTTTACTACTGCTATAGTCTCGAATATTTGTTACATTTATATGAAGAATTCCCTTTTCTCTAGCTTTTCCAATAATGCTTTCTCCTAGTGGAACTTCAAACATGTTTGGAAAGAGAGTTAGAATATCTATTTTCATTCTATCAGTCCTTCAATGGGCGTTACAATGATCTGCCCCTTTTCTATATTAACTTCCTTTATAAATGCACCTACAGCTGGAATCAATACTGTCTTTTTAGGATTTTTAGCATCCTCTATTTCATACAGGTCTTGTCCTGTGTTTTGAATAACATTTTTAACCGTTCCAATGAAATTTTCTTCATCTGTAAAAACTTTTAATCCAATTAAATCAACGATTAAATAAGTATCTTCTGGAAGAGTGCGCGCATTTTCCCTATCTATAGTAAGATATTTATTTCTTAATCTTTCCGCTTCGTTTCTACCGTTGATTCCTTTTAATTTTAATAATATTAGATTGTTTTTATATCGAACTTTTTCTATATAAAATTTTTCTTCTCTGTTATGATCCATATAAACCCATTCTAATTCTTCAAAACGCTCTTTATAATCCGTTAAAGGATATACTCTTACTTCTCCACGAATTCCTTGTACATTTACAATTTGTCCTACCTTTAGCAATGTTGGCATCTTAACACCTACCCTTATGAAAGGTTCTTTTATTATTATGTATTATAAAAGGATTAGGTATCCCTAATCCTTTTATAAACTATTGAATAATCTCTACAACCACTCTTTTGTTTTCTTTTGTTGCAGCAGCTTTTGCAACAGTTCTAATAGCTTTTGCTATTCTACCCTGTTTACCAATAACTTTACCCATATCATCTGGAGCAACTTTTAGCTCTACAATTAGTGATTGTCTTCCTTCGATTTCAGTAACAAAAACTTCATCTGGGTTATCCACTAAAGCTTTAGCTATTGTTTTTACTAATTCACCCATTTTTCACACCCCCCGAAAGCATAACTAAGCTTTCTTTGACTGCTCAAACTTTTCTATAACACCGTACTTTTTGAATAAATCTCTTACAGTATCTGTTGGTTGAGCACCATTGTTTAACCATTTTACAGCTTTTTCATCATCAATCTTCACCACAACTGGCTCAACAACAGGATTGTAGTATCCTAATTCTTCGATAAATCTACCATCTCTAGGTGAACGAGAATCTGCAACTACAAGTCTATAGAAAGGCTTCTTTTTAGCTCCCATTCTTTTTAATCTAATTTTTACTGCCACTTTCTTCACCTCCTTTAAAATTGAACTCTTATTTATCTTCCAAAGAATGGAAGTTTCATTTTTCCACCCTTTTTCATACCTTTTTCCATATCCGCAAATTGCTTCATCATCTTCTTTGTTTGTGCAAATTGCTTTAATAAACTATTTACTTTACTAACAGGCATTCCACTACCTTTAGCAATTCTTTTCCTTCTACTTCCATTAATGATAGATGGATTTCTTCTTTCTTCTTTTGTCATAGACTGAATCATTGCTTCTATATGAATCAATTCTTTATCATCAATTTCCATGTTTTTTAATTGTTTGCTATTCATACCTGGAATCATTTCAAGCAATTGACTCATAGGTCCCATACTCTTCATCTGTTGTAATTGATCTAAAAAGTCTTCAAAAGAAAATTCCTGACTTCTTATTTTCTTTTCTAATTCCTTTGCCTTCTTAGCATCAAAATTAACTTGAGCCTTTTCTATTAAGCTTAAAACATCACCCATTCCTAGTATTCTAGAAGCCATTCTATCTGGATAAAAAGGTTCTAAATCTGTTAATTTCTCTCCCATACCAACAAACTTAATAGGCTTTTGTGTTACAGCACGTACAGACAACGCTGCTCCACCTCTTGTATCACCATCTAGCTTTGTTAGTACAACACCATCGATCCCCAACTTTTCATTAAAGTTTTCTGCAACATTAACAGCATCTTGTCCTGTCATAGCATCTACTACTAATAATATTTCTTGAGGACTTACTTCTTTTTTAATATCTTGTAACTCTTCCATTAAATTTTCATCAATGTGGAGTCTACCAGCTGTATCAATAATAACTACATCATTTCCATGCTCTTTTGCATGTTCTATACCTGCTTTTGCAATATGGACAGGACTTACTTTATCCCCCATAGTAAAGACTGGAATATCTAATTGACCTCCTACAACTTGTAACTGCTTTATAGCTGCAGGTCGGTAAATGTCTCCAGCAACAAGCAAAGGTCTTTTACCCATTTTCTTTAAATTTCCACCTAATTTACCACTTGTAGTAGTCTTACCAGCCCCCTGCAATCCTGCCAACATATATACAGTAGGCGGTTTAGAAGAAAAAGTTAATTTTGTCTGAGTTGTTCCCATTAAAGCTGTTAATTCTTCATTAACAATCTTAATAACTTGCTGACCAGGTGTCAAGCTTTCCATAACTTCTACGCCAACAGATCTCTCTTTTACTTTGTTGATAAAATCTTTTACTACTTTAAAGTTAACATCTGCTTCAAGCAATGCAAGCTTTACTTCTCTCATAGCTTCTTTTACATCTTTTTCAGTAAGCTTTCCTTTGCTTTTTAATTTCTTCAAAGCACCTTGGAGCTTATCAGCTAATCCTTCAAAAACCACTTTGCCACCTCCTCAGGGGCTATTTTTCTAATAGATCATAAGAAATTCTTTTAATCTTCTTTACCTCTTCTAAGAAATAATCTATATCCTTAGTTCCATGCTCATTATTTTCTATATCTTCAACAATATTTAAGATTTCTTCAATTTGTTTTTTTGTAATCATAAACTTATGAAGTAGCTTTAACTTCTCTTCATATTCAAACAACAGCTTTTCTGATCGTTTTATAGTATCATATACAGCTTGTCTACTAACCTTTAGCTGTTCTGATATTTCCCCTAATGATAAATCCTCATTATAGTACAATCCTAATACTTGTTGTTGTTTTTTTGTAAGCAATTGTCCATAAAAATCATATAAAAGACTCATCTTTAGTATCTTCTCAAACATTATAACACTTCCTATCAAAAGTGTAAAGGTCTTTTGCTTTACAGATGTATTTTAACTTACATTCCTTACTCTGTCAACCTATTTTTTAATTTTCTTCTCCAAATAATGCAGTCACAAAATCCTCAGGTACAAATTTTTGTAAATCGTCCATTCCTTCTCCTACACCAATAAGCTTTACTGGAATATCAAGTTCTGAACTGATCCCAAGAACTACACCACCCTTAGCAGTTCCATCTAATTTTGTGAGTACTACTCCAGTTATATCTGTTACTTCTTTAAAAATCTTAGCTTGTTGAATAGCATTTTGTCCAGTTGTAGCATCTAATACTAAAAGTACTTCTTTAGAAGCTTCTGGATATTCCCGATCTACAACTTTTGCAACTTTTCCTAATTCATTCATTAAGTTCTTTTTATTATGAAGTCTTCCTGCTGTATCACAGATAAGCACATCCATTTTTCTAGCCTTTGCAGATTGTATGGCATCATAAATTACAGCTGCTGGGTCTGCTCCTTCTTGGTGCTTAATTACATCCACCCCTACTCTATTTGCCCAAATTTCTAATTGATCAATAGCAGCTGCTCTAAAGGTATCTCCTGCTGCTAATAATACTTTTTTTCCTTGTGATTTAAATTGATGTGCAATCTTTCCTATAGAAGTAGTTTTTCCTACTCCATTTACACCTACCATCAAAACAATAGCTGGAGAAGATTCTACATTTAGAGCATGAGACTTGTCCATCTCTAATAGCTCTCCTAAGATCTCTTTTAATAATTCTTTTAAATCTTGTGCTTCTGTAATCTTTCTTTCTTTTGCTAGACTTCTTAATCTGTCGATAATCTCCATAGTCGTATGGACCCCTGCATCTGACGTAATGAGGATTTCTTCAAGTTCTTCAAATAATTCCTCATCTACTTTTTTATAGGTTTTTAACACCTCATCCACTTTTCCTGCTATACCTTCTCTTGTTTTTGTAAGTCCTTTCTTCAATTTTGCAAAAAAACTTAGCTTTTTTTCTGTTTTTTGTTCTTCAATTTGATTTTCTTCTTCCTTCTCTTTTGAATCCTCTACTTTCTCTTCTATTACTTCATCCTTTTGAATTGCTTTCTCTATTTTTTCTTCCTCTGCTTGATCCTCTTTTATTATTTCAACTTCCTCTTCCTTCTTTTCTTTTATTTCATTTTCAATAGGTTTTATCTCTTCCTGAGGATTTTCTATTGTATCTTCACTTCTTTGAACACTTTCCTCTTGTTTTTTTACATTTTCTTGATTGTCTTTTTTAAACTTTGATATAAATTTTTTGAACATATTCAATTCCTCCATTTTAGCTAATTTTATCAGTAAGTTTTACAGATACTAATTTAGAAATTCCGTGTTCTTGCATGGTTACACCATATAAAGCATCTACAGACTCCATAGTTCCCTTTCTATGAGTTACTACAATAAACTGTGTTTCTTTTGAAAATTCTTTTAAAAACTCTGCATATCTATAAACATTTGCATCATCTAAAGCTGCCTCTATTTCATCTAAAATACAAAAAGGAGTGGGCTTTACTTTTAAAATAGCAAACAATAGTGCTATAGCTGTCAATGCTCTTTCTCCTCCAGAAAGTAAGGATAAATTCTGCAACTTTTTCCCTGGGGGTTGTGCAATAATTTCTATTTTAGATGAAAGAATATCTTCTTCATCATCTAATTTCAGTTGTGCCTTTCCGCCACCAAATAGCTTTTTAAATACTTCATCAAAATTTACTTTAATCCTTTCAAAGCTTTCTGCAAATTGTGTTCTCATTGTATTTTCCATCTCTTTAATCACTTTTTTAAGAGAATCAATAGCAGCTATTAAATCTTCTTTTTGTGCTGTCAAAAATTCATATCGTTCCATTACTTCCTCATACTCTTTAATAGCCTCTAAATTTACACTCCCAAGATCTCTAATCTTCTTTTTTAATAGCTTGATCTTTTTAGATGCTTCTGGCAAATTCATATTTTCCTTTTTATAAGACAAAGCTTCTACATAAGTAATTTCATAAGTTTCCCATAATTTATTAAAATAAGATTCTTGTTGCATTTCGAGCCTTGTAAGCTTTACTTCAATTTTATGGAGACTATCTTGTAATTCCCCTACCATTTCATTGATTTTTTTTAGATTTTCTTCTACTTCTTCAAAATTTTTATAGACTTCTTTTCGTTTTGATTTTTCTTGTCCTAAATTGAATTCACATTGCTTTTTTAACACATCTGCATCTTTCATTTCGATTTTCAATCCATTTAATTGCTTAAGTCGTTTTTCTTTATTTCCTATGAGCTGCTGTATTTCTTTTTGCTTATTGTTTTTTGAATCATCTAGTTCTTTTATTTTTGATATTGCCATTTTTATATCTTGATCAATATGTTTCCTTTTTTGCTCTAGAGAAGCAATCTCTATTTTTATATTTGTTACTTCACCACTCAATTTTTCTTTTTTTATTCTCTCTTCATCATAGGAACTTTTACTACTTGATACTTGATCTTGTATTTCTTTTTCTTTTGTTTCAAGCTTTTCAACTTCATTCTTTTTTATTTTTATATTTTTATCTGTATCTAACTCTTCCATAGTTAATTGTTCTATTTCTAAATCGATACGGCATATATTTTCTTGGTAGTTTTTGATTTCTTTTTGAAGTTGATTTTTCTTATTTTCCGTATTAATAAAAGCAATTTCTTTTTCTTTTAATAAACGATCTTGTTCATTCAGCTTTTTTTTAAGGTCTATAAGCTTTGATTCCATATTATGGCTAATCTTTAGTTTTCCTTCGTACTCTACAGTCAAAGTTTTAATATTATTATTTAATTCTTCTATTTCTCTTTTTCTACTTAATATATTTAACGTTTTTGAACGATAACTTCCTCCGGTTATGGCTCCACTAGGATTGATAATGTCTCCATCTAAAGATACAATTTTATATTTATTCCCAATTTTTTTAGAAAGAAGTATTCCATTTTCTATCTGATCTACAAATACTACTCTTCCTAATAGGTACTGTATTACATTTTCATAGTCTTCACAAAATCCTATTTGATCTATAGCAAACCCTAAAAAACCTTTTTCATCTACGATCTTCTCTTTTTGAAAAAAGTTCTTCTTAAACCGATCCCTTGGTAAAAAAGTCACTCTTCCTAGCTTGTTTTTCTTTAAATAATGAATCACTCGGTTGGCATCTTCAGTCCTTTCACAAACAATATTTTGCATAGCACCACCTAATGCCACTTCAACAGCAACCTCAAATCCTTTTGGAACGTCAATAAGCTCTGCTACTACACCATAGATCCCTTTGCCTAAATGAGGATTATTCTTTGCATGAATAAGGGTATTTTTTACACTTTTATGAAAGCCTTCATATTCCTTTTCCATTTCTTCTAGTAATTTCTTTCTTGTTTGCTTTTCTTGAATATTTTGCTTCAATTGATCCTCTTTTTCTTTATTCTCTTCCATGCAATCGTTTGATTTCTCAATTTCTAAATCTATAAAAGTTCTTTCTTTTTTCAGATTTTCAAATTCATTCTGGATGTGTTTTAATTGCTTCTGTATAATTTGTTCCTCTTTTTCAAGTGAATTCGTATCATATTCTATATTTTTTTTATCTTCTTCGATCTGCTTTTGTCGTTTTATAATATTATTTTGAAATGTAATTAAACTATGCATTTCACTTTTTATTGTAGCCGCTGTATTTAATAAATCAATTACAGTTTCTTTAGATTTTTCCATATCTTCTTCTTTTTTTTCTATTACATTCCTTGCTTGGTCAAAATCATTTAATTTATTTTGTAAGTGATTTCTTGTATTCTCTAAAAAACTACTTGCATTTTTAAGTTCTTCTTTCTTTTCATCTAATTGAATTCGAAAATTATGTTTACTTTCATCTATTTCTTTGATTTCATCATTTAATCTTTTTGTATTTTCAGTAATATTTAATACTTTCTCATTACAAAGACCTAATTCCCCTTCTTTTTTCTCCAATAGATGAATCGTTTCAAATATATTATTTTGCAATTGTTGAATAGTTGTGTCTATTGCTTCTATATTTCTTTTAGTTTCTCCATAATTCCCTTCAATTTCTTCTTTATCTTCAGAATAATGATCTAATTGATTTCGTATAATATTTTCTTGTTCCTTCAATGCTTCTATATCATATTTTAAAGCTTCTAATTCACGAATAAATAGATTGATTTCTAAATCCTTCAATTCTCCCTGAACTTCTAAAAAAGTTTTTGCTTTTTTACTTTGTTCTTTTAGGGGTTCTATCCTTGATTGCAGCTCTCTAACAATATCATCTACTCTAGTTAAATTTTGATTTGTATTTTCTAATTTTTTTTCTGAATCTTCTTTTCTAGTTCTATATTTAACAATTCCAGCAGCTTCTTCAAACAAAAGTCTCCTATTTCCTGACTTATTATTTAAAATCTCATCTATTTTACCTTGTCCAATAATAGAATATCCGTCTACGCCTACACCTGTATCCATAAATATTTCTCTTATATCTTTTAATCTGCATAAGGATTTATTAATATAATATTCACTCTCTCCTGAACGATAGACTCTTCTCGTCACTGTAACTTCTGAATAATCAACAGGAAGCTTATTGGATTCATTATCAAGAGTTAAAGATACTTCTGCCATGCCAACTGGTTTTCTCTTTGTAGTCCCAGCAAATATAACATCATCCATCCTACTTCCCCTTAAGGTTTTCGCACTTTGTTCTCCTAGAACCCATCTTATGGCATCTGAAATATTACTCTTACCACTTCCATTAGGACCTACAATTCCTGTAACCCCTTTTTCAAACTCGATTCCAATCTTATCTGCAAAAGATTTAAACCCATGTATATCAACTTTTTTCAGATACAAACTGTAACACCTCTTCTTTACTAGTCACTTCAAATATTTTACCATATATAGTATCCCTTTTACATCATGTAAATCCATTCACAATGCAATTTAAAACTCATCTTCTGATTAGATAAATTTTAAATTGCATTATTGGCATATTCTTTCATATTCAATACAAAGGTTTCTTCCCCTGATTTAATGATTTTTATGCAAGTATCCTTCAAATCATTATTTCTAATAATTTTTATTTTTTTTATGCTATATTTATTTTTAATAAAATTTATATTCTCTTTTTTATGTCCCACTAAACTAGAAAGATATCTATCATTAACTTGTATTTCTATGAATGAATGATTCTTTATATCTTGTCTTGAAAGGGCATAATCAAGCATTCCTTTAAATATTTTTGATTCAACTAACTGGCGAAAGGACGGATGAAATGGGCCTGCAATCACTTCTTTTCCTAATAAAATATTTTCTGTAGGTTGAAGCCCTACTCTTATTACAGGTATTTCTGACTTTAAAAACTTCAAAAGTAAACCTTTAGAAATAACTACTGCCTCTTCTATGGATAAGGAATTATAGTTTCCTTGTAAGTACATTTTTTCTAAATATGTATCCTTCACTACTAAAGTAGGATAAATTCTTACAAAGCTTGGTGATAAATCAATAATCTTTTCAGCTGTACCATTTGCAATCTCTATCGTATCTCCTGGCAAACCAATCATCATTTGAAGACCAATTTCAACTGGATATTGTTTCATTATTTTCACTGCAGCTACTACATCTTCAGCCGTATGTCCTCGTCCACTTTTAATAAGAACTTCATGATCCATGGATTGAACCCCTAGTTCTATAATGGATACACCATAATCTATTAAGAATTTCATGATAGATTCATCTATATAATCAGGTCTTGTAGATAATCGAATATCCTTTATCTTTCCTCTTTTTTTCCACTTATAAGCAATCCTTAAAAGCTCTTCTTGTTTCATTTTTTCGATTCCTGTGAAACTACCTCCAAAAAAAGCAATTTCTACATGCTTTCCATTTAAGTTTCCTATAGTACTTAAGTACTCCTGAATCTGTTCATCTACTTCTTCAGCTGTAATCTCCTTTGTACGTCCTGTAATTTTTTTCTGATTACAAAAAACACAATCAAAAGGGCATCCCTTATGAGGAACAAATACTGGAATAATATAGTGTTTTTTTGCCAACTAAACCACCTTCTTTAATGCTTCTTTTGCTGCATTTTGTTCTGCTTCCTTCTTACTTTTACCAGATCCTTTTCCTGCCACTTGATCCCCTACAATTACATGAACATAAAAAACTTTATTATGATCTGGTCCTGTTTCATCTACTACTTCATAGTTAATCTTATCCGCATTTACGCTTTGAACTATTTCTTGTAAATAGGTCTTATAATCTTTAAAGATCTTTCCTTCTATAGCATCTTCAATAGTCTTTCTTAGAGTATTTAGTATAAACCTTTTTACTTTAGAAAGTCCTCCATCTAAGTAAATTGCACCAATAATAGCTTCAAAGGTATCTGCAAGTATTGATACTCGCTCTCTTCCTCCTGTTACTTCTTCTCCTTTTCCTAAAAGAAGATATTTCCCTGTATTCAAAGATCTAGAACAATTTGCAAGGGATCCTTCACAAACAATACTTGCTCTTATTTTTGTGAGTTCTCCTTCCTGTAGCGTTTCTAAATGATTATATAAATGATCACTAATAACAATACTAAGTACTGAATCTCCCAAAAACTCCAATCTTTCATTATACTTCACATTTCTTTTTTTATTCTCATTTGCATAAGAGCTATGTGTTAAAGCTTCATTTAATAAACCAACATTTTTAAAAGCATAATCTAGTTTTTCTGTGAGTTCTTTTAAGGCTTCTTTCCTGTCCATATTTTTACTATGCATATAAGTCCTCCTTCGTATTTTAAAACAGTCTTTTACATCATTATTTATTGTACACTTTTTTTCACCATTTTAAAAGCTATAGAATAATAATGGGAAGTCTATATAGACTTCCCATTTGTTTATTCATATTTTTTTAATACGATTGTTGCATTATGTCCTCCAAATCCTAATGAATTAGACAAAGCATATCTTACTTCTCTGTTTCTTCCTTCATTTGGTGTATAGTCTAAATCACATTCAGGATCAGGTGTTGTATAATTAATCGTCGGTGGAATAAAGTCCTCTGTTAAAGCTAAAAGACAAGCAATAGCTTCTACTCCACCTGCACCTCCAAGAAGATGCCCTGTCATTGATTTTGTTGAACTTACTGATAGCTTATACGCATGTTCTCCAAATACAGTTTTAATTGCCATAGATTCATTTTTATCATTTAATGGTGTAGATGTACCATGGGCATTAATATAGTCAATATCCTCAGGTTGAATTCCCGCATCATCAATAGCATTTTTCATAGCACGGGCACCACCTTCTCCTTCTGGAGCGGGTGCTGTAATATGATAAGCATCTGCACTCATTCCATAGCCAACCATTTCTCCATAAATATGAGCTCCACGAGCTAATGCATGCTCTAATTCTTCTAGAATAATCATACCAGCACCTTCACCCATAACAAAGCCATCTCTATCTTTATCAAATGGTCTACTTGCTGTTTTGGGATCATCATTTCTTGTAGATAATGCTTTCATTGTACAAAATCCTGCTACAGCTAGAGGGGTAATAGATGCTTCTGTTCCACCTGTAATCATCATATCCGCATCTCCTCTTTGGATGATTTTAAAAGCATCACCAATAGCATTTGTCGAAGATGCACATGCTGTTACAGTAGTACTATTTGGACCCTTTGCTCCAAACCTTATGGATACTTGACCTGCTGCAATATTGGTAATCATCATTGGGATAAAGAATGGGCTAACTCTTCTAGGTCCTTTATCTAAAAGTTTTTTATATTGTTCTTCTAAAGTCTGAATTCCACCAATTCCTGACCCAAGTACAACACCAAATCTATTTTGATTAATGCTTTCTAAATCTATCTTAGCATCTTCTACTGCCATTTTAGAAGCAGCAACAGCAAATTGAGTATACGGGTCCATTCTTTTTGCTTCTTTTTTATCTATATAATCTGTTGGTTCAAAATCTTTTACTTCTCCAGCTATTTGAGCAGTAAAATCCGTTGTATCAAATTTAGTTATTCTATCAATCCCACATTTTCCTAATTTTAATGCATTAAAGAAATTTTCTTTTCCAATTCCTATGGGAGTAACTGCTCCAATTCCTGTAACAACAACTCTTCTTTTCAAGTAAATAACCTCCCCCAATTACTTATTTTCTTCAATATATTTGGCAATATCACCTATATTTTTGAATTTTTCAGCATCCTCATCAGGAATTTCTATATCAAATTCATCCTCTAGTGCCATCATAATTTCAACTGCATCTAAAGAATCTGCCTCCAAATCACCCATTAAAGAAGTTTCTGCCTTAATATGAGCTGTATCATCTAAACCTAATTGATCTGCAATGATCTCAACAATTTTTTCAAACATTTTCCTGTCACCTCCTCTCGACCTTTATTACATAGCCATTCCGCCATCTATATTTAGTACCTGTCCTGTAACGTAACTTGCTTCATTTGAACATAAGAAAGCTACAACATTTGCTACATCTTCAGCTTTTCCTAATTTTTTCATTGGAATATTTTTCATAATTTCTTCTTTCACTTTATCAGATAAAACATCCGTCATATCTGTTTCTATAAATCCTGGTGCCACAGCATTTACATTGATTCCTCTTATACCTAATTCTTTTGCAATAGATTTTGTAAAGCCAATAACACCTGCCTTTGATGCTGCATAATTAGCTTGACCTGCATTACCTGTTACTCCTACAACAGATGCTACATTTACAATTTTTCCACTTCTTTGTTTCATCATTTTTCTTGTAACTGCTTTCGTGCAATTATATGTACCTTTAAGATTAATAGACATTACTCGATCCCAATCTTCTTCTTTCATTTTCATAAGTAATGTATCTTTTGTAATTCCAGCATTATTTACTAATATATCAATGCTCTCAAATTTTTCTTCAACTTCTTTTATAAAATTTTGAACCTCTTCACTATTAGAAACGTCTGCTTTTAAAGCAATGGCTTCTTTTCCCATATCTTTTATCTGTTTTACAACTTCTTCAGCTTTTGCTGCATTACTTGTATAATTCACAACAATATTTGCTCCTAAGTCTGCTAATTTTAAAGCAATAGCTTTACCAATCCCTCTAGATCCACCTGTTACAATAGCCGTTTTTCCTGTTAAGTTCATTTTATTCATCCTTCCACTTTTCTTAAAAATTAGATAATAGTTTTTCTAATGTCTCCATATTTTCTACATTGTATATAGAAATTTCTTTCTTTAATTTCCTATTAATCTTTTTAATAAAACCGCTCAATGATTTTCCAGGTCCAATTTCTATAAATGTATCTACACCTTCTTCTAGCATTTTTACAACACTATCTTCCCATAAAACAGAATTACTCACTTGTCTTACAAGTAAATCCTTCACCTCTGATTTTTCTTTGTAATAATCAGCATGGACATTCGCTAAAACAGGTAGCTTAAAATCATTTATTTTAACATTTTCAAGTTCAAGGAAAAGTTTTTCTCCTGCAGGTACTAACATGGAACAGTGAAAAGGTGCACTTACTGGAAGTACCACTGCCTTTTTAGCTCCCATTTCTTTTGCAATTTCACAAGCCTTTTCAACAGCACCCACTTCTCCTGATATAACAATTTGTCCTGGGGTGTTAAAGTTAGCAGCTTCTACAATTCCAAATTCCTTTGCTTTTTCTAATGTTTTTTCTAAATCTTTTCTTTCCATACCTAAAATTGCTGCCATGGTTCCAACTCCAAGAGGAACTGCTTCTTGCATATATTTTCCTCTCTTTTTCACTAATGAAACAGCATCTTTAAAGTCCATTACTCCAGCTATTACTAAAGATGCATATTCTCCTAAACTAAGACCTGCACTTAAATGAGGCTTAATCCCTTTTTCCTCAAGAACTTTTGCTATAGCTATACATGTTGTAAGGATGGCAGGCTGTGTATTTTCTGTTTTCTTTAAATCCTCCTCTGGTCCTTCAAAACACATTTTCTTCATATCATACCCTATAGCTTCACTCGCTTGTTCAAATAATTCATTCGCTATTTCAAAATTTTCTACAAACTCTTTTCCCATTCCTACATATTGAGCTCCTTGCCCTGGAAAAACAAAAGCGATCTTTGACATTTTCTTCACTCCTTATTTACAAATACCATTCATTGATTCATAAGTTTTTTTCATATGATTCATCATTTCTTCAATAATTTCTTTACAGCTTTTAATATCTTTGATCAGTCCAGCAATTTGACCAGACATAATAGAACCATTTTCTATATCTCCATTCACTGCGGCAATTCTCAGTTTACCTGCTCCTAATTTTTCAATTTCCTCTATAGAAGCACCTGTTTTTTCTAATTTTTCAAATTCCTTAGATAATTTATTTTTTATAATCCTTACGGGATGACCTGTATTTCTTCCTGTTACAACCGTATCCCGATCCTTTGCCTTTAATATTTTCTCTTTATATTTTCCATGAACTGTACATTCTGTTGAACATACAAATCTTGTTCCAACTTGAACGCCTTCTGCTCCAAGACAAAATGCTGCTAGCATTCCTCTTCCATCAGCAATTCCACCAGCAGCAATTACTGGAATATTTACAGCATCTACTACTTGTGGTACAAGAGCCATTGTTGTCAGCTCTCCTATATGTCCTCCTGCCTCTGTCCCTTCAACAATGATAGCATCTGCTCCAGCTTTCTCTACTCTTTTTGCAAGGGCTACGGAAGGCACTACTGGAATTACTTTTGTGCCTATCTTTTTTAGTTCTTTCATATATTTCCCTGGATTTCCAGCCCCTGTAGTGATTACAGGTACTTTCTCCGAAATAACTAATTCCATAATCTCATCTACATATGGCGATAAAAGCATAACATTAATACCATACGGTTGATCTGTCAACTTTTTAATCTTTTCTATTTCTTTTTTTATGATTTCAGCTGGAGCATTTCCTCCAGCAATAATTCCAAGTCCTCCTGCATTAGAAACAGCAGCAGCAAGCTCTGCTGTAGAAATCCATGCCATAGCCCCTTGTATAATCGGATATTTTATCTTTAAAAGTTCACATAGCTTCCAGTTCATCCTATTAACACCCCTTAAACCTACTTATTCCATCTAACTACATTTGCTCCCCAAGTAAGGCCTCCACCAAAGCCTACCATTACTACTAAATCTCCTTTTTTAATTTTACCAGTTCTTGCAGCTTCATCTAATGCAATAGGTACAGATGCAGCCGAAGTATTAGCCACTTTATTTAAGTTCACATGTACTTTATCCATATCTAATTTCAGTTTCTTAGCAGCAGAATTTATAATTCTTATATTGGCTTGATGTGGTACAAGATAATCAATATCTTCAACAGTATTACCTGATTTTTCAAGAACTTCTTTTGCAGCTCTTCCCATAACTCTCACTGCAAATTTAAACACTTCACTTCCATCCATTTTTACATAATGTAATCTTTCTTTCACCGTTTCCATAGATGCTGGCATTCTTGATCCTCCAGCTGGCATATATAAGAATTTCCCACCTTCTCCGTCCGCTCCCATAGTTGCAGAAAGAATACCTAGTCCTTCTTCTGTAGGTCCTAATACAGCTGCTCCTGCTCCATCTCCAAATAAGATACAAGTTCCTCTATCTGTCCAATCCATAACCTTAGATAGCGTCTCTGCACCGATTACTAATACCTTCTCATACATACCTGTAGCAATAAATTGTTGTGCTACTGTCATACCATATAAAAACCCTGAGCAAGCTGCTTCTAAATCAAATGCTGCAGCGTTTTTGGCACCAATATTTTTTTGAACAATACATGCTGTTGCAGGTAAAGCCATATCTGGTGTCAGGGTTGCCACAATAATTAAATCAATTTCCTCAGGTGATACATTTGCATCTTCTAACGCTCTTAAAGCTGCTTTTGTAGATAAATCTGAAGTAGCAGTATTTTCATCTGCAACATATCTTTGCTCAATTCCAGTTCTTTTTACAATCCATTCATGATTCGTATCCACCATTTTTTCAAGATCATGATTTGTAAGTGCTTTTTCTGGCAAACAACTTCCTGTTCCTAATATTCCTACTGATCTAAGTTTATTATCCATTATTTTCATCTCCTATTCTACCGATTTCCTGGTTGATCTTCTCTAGTACTTCTCCCTCTACAAATGCTTTTGCTTGTTTAATAGCATTTTTTATAGCTTTTCCATTAGAGCTCCCATGAGCTTTCACCACAGCACCATTCACTCCTAGTAGAGGTGCACCACCATATTCTGTATAATCCATATTTTTCTTGAATTCCTTCAAAGATCCTTTTAATATCATTGCACCTATCTTACTCATAAAGTTTTTTGTAAATACTCCTTTTAACATAGACATAATGGTCATAGCAACGCCCTCTGTAAGCTTTAGAATTACATTTCCTACAAATCCATCACATACAATCACATCCACAATACCTGTTGGAAGATCTCTTACCTCTGCATTTCCATGGAAATTCAAATCTGTTTTTTGAAATAATTCAAAGGACTCTTTTATAAGCTGAGTTCCTTTTCCTTCTTCTATTCCTATATTAGCTAATCCCACGGAAGGATCTTTCTTTCCTAACACCTTTTGTACATATATAGAGCCCATTAATCCAAACTCTAGTAAATTTCTTGGTTTACATTCAGCATTAGCGCCTGCATCTACTAATAAAGAAATTCCTTTTGTTGTAGGATACGTAGCAGCAATAGCAGGTCTATCAATACCCTTAATCCTGCCTAGTCTAAATAGACTTCCAGCAAGTAATGCACCCGTATTTCCTGCTGAAATAAAACCATCTACCTTTTTTTCCTTTAGTAAATTAAGACCTACAACCATAGAAGAATCTTTCTTTTTTCTTATAGCTTGTACTGGCTTATCCTCATTGGTTATAACTTCTGATGTGTATACTGCATGAAACTTAGTATGATCAAATTGATATTTTTTCAATTCTTCTTCTATTAGATCTCTCTGTCCTGTTAAAAAAATCTCTATATCTTTTATTTCATTAATAGCCTGAATACAGCCTCTTATAATCTCTTTAGGTGCATGATCTCCACCCATTCCATCCACTGCTATTTTCATAATACACCCCTCTTATTCTTCCTCTATAGATACAAGAATAAACTTTCCTCTGAATACTTGTTCTTGTTTTACATAAATTTTTACATGAACAAAATATTTATTTCCTCTAATTTTTGCCACTTCTGCTTTTGCCACTAGTTTTTCTCCTGCCTTAACAGGTGTTTTATACTTCATATTTGCAACGCCCGTTAGAGCAACTCTTGCATTAATTACAGCCATAGCTAGTGATTCTGCCATTGAGAAGATATGATGTCCTCTCACAACACTCGTTCTTTTAAACGCTAATTCTTGTGTTGTTTCAAGTATAGAAATGGCATTTTCATTTAGATTCAAATCAATCAATTCTCCAATTATTTCTGCTTCTCCTAAGCTCGTTACCTTTGAATAGTTCTTTTGTGCAACCTTTTTAATTCTTTGCCTCAATTCTGGAATTCCTAATTCCAATCTATCTAAACGTATAGTTTGTATACTAACACGAAAATGTTCACTTAATTCTTCATCTGTAACAAAGGGTTCATTTTTTATTTTTTCTAAAAGTTCTGTTTGTCTCATTTTTTTCGGTATTCTTTTGCTAGGCATTTAATCCACCTCTTTTAGTACTTGAATTTAGTACCTGATACTAAAGTTTAGTATATATTATTTTCTTCCATAAATCAACTATCTTATTTTTATTTTTCCTTAATAATAAAAAAAATAGTAATGATGTAATCATCATTACTATTTTTTATTACTTAACTTCCATTACCTCTTTGTCATGATAGAAACCGCATTTTTTACATACTCTATGTTGTAACTTTGGTTCATGACATTGTGGACATTCAACAATATTAGGGCTTGTCATTTTTATGTTTGACGCTCTTCTTTTATCTCTTCTTGCTTTAGATGTTTTACGCTTAGGTACTGCCATACTTTCCACCTCCTTAACATTATTGTAACAAATCTCTTAGTTTAGCAAGTCTAGGGTCAATATCATCCTTTTCACAAGCACAAGGCTCTTCATTAAGGTTTTTCCCACAGACTGGACATAATCCTTTACAGTCTTCATGACAAACTATTTTCATAGGAAGAGCTAAAGTCAAAGCATTTTCCATTATTTCAGAAATGTTGATTTTATCATTTTTTATGACAAAATAATCATCCATTTCATCCTCTGAAGCATCTTCTTCCATTAGTTTTTCATGAACTTCACCCATGATTTTTTGATGAAACTTATTTAAGCATCTATAACAATTAAATTCTCCTGTGCTTTCAACAAAGCCATCCATATATAATTCTCCATTTACATTATAGATTTTTCCCCTAAAAACAACAGGATCAATCAACGGTATATGATCTCCAAAGCAACTTAGAGATTCAATTTTTTCTTCGATCTCTAAATCTAATTCTTCTTTTAATCCGTTTTTTAATTCAGCTAAATTAATTTCCATCGGTTTCACCTCATCATATTAACAGAATTAATTATACAAATGGAGCAACTATTTGTCAAGTTAAAATACTTGATAGCTGTTTAATTTCTATAAAGATAATAAAAAAGGTAGGCTTCCCTACCTTTTTATCTTACTTTAATAATGCTTGTGTATCTTTTGCAATCATCAATTCTTCGTTTGTAGGAATAACAAGAATTTTTACTTTTGAGTCGTCTGTACTAACGATTGTATCTTTTCCTCTTACATTGTTTTTCTCAACATCTAGCTTTGCTCCCATGAATTCTAATCCCTTACAGATTTCTTCTCTATTAGAAATAGAATTTTCTCCTAAACCTGCTGTAAATATAATAACATCTGCACCACCCATTTCTGCTGCATAAGAACCAATATATTTTTTAACGCGATGGTTGAACGCTTCAATGGCAAGGGCTGCTCTTTCATTTCCTTCTTCCGCAGCACCTTCAATATCTCTAAAGTCACTACTTACTCCAGAAATACCTAATACACCAGATTGTTTATTCATTAAATTATTGATACCTGCTAAATCTAAATTTTCTTTTTCCATAACAAAAGTAACGATTGCAGGGTCAATATCTCCGCATCTAGTTCCCATTACAAGACCTTCAAGTGGAGTGAATCCCATACTTGTATCTATACATTTTCCATCTTTAATAGCTGCAAGACTTGCTCCATTTCCTAAATGACATGTAATAACCTTTAAGTCTTCTAATTTTTCACCAAGAAATTCTGCTGCTCTTTGAGAAACATATCTATGGCTTGTTCCATGGAATCCATACTTACGAACACCATATTTTTCATAAAGCTCATATGGTAGTGGATATATGTATGATGCTTTAGGCATTGTTTGATGAAATGCTGTATCAAACACAGCTACCATTGGTGTATTTGGCATTAACTCTTTACAAGCTGCAATTCCCATAAGGTTTGCAGGATTATGAAGTGGCGCTAATTCAATACATTCTTCTAATGCTTTGATTACTTCATCATTAATCACTACAGAATCACTGAATTTTTCTCCTGCATGCACAACTCTATGTCCTACTGCAGAAATTTCTTTCATATCTTTAATTGCACCATGATTTTCATCCACAAGAGCATCTAATACTAAACCTATAGCTACTTTATGATCAGGCATAGCTTTTTCTATCACTACTTTATCCATTCCTGGAACTTCATGTTTAAGAACAGAACCTTCTATTCCTATTCTTTCAACTAATCCTTTTGCAATTACACTTTCATCACTCATATTGATTAATTGGTATTTTAGTGATGAACTACCACAGTTAACAACTAATACATTCATTTCAATGTCCTCCTTAGTATATTTAGTCAAAAAGCTTTCCATTGAAAAATTCTCAAGGTTAACTTTTTTGAAATCAATAAATTTAGACTTTTCTAAAGTTTCTAAAATATTTTTTAAATATTGACACAATTCCTTCTTTTCCAATTCTATTATAATGTACTACAAAATTTTTTCAAGTCTAAAAATAAATATTTACATTATTTTTTGATATTATTAGCCAAATTTAGTAATATTATAATTAAACCTAATTATTTTATCCGGAGGATGCAACTATGAAAATTCTTGGTTTAATAACAGAATATAATCCATTTCATAATGGTCATAAATATCATCTTGAAGAATCTATAAAAAAAACAAATGCTACTCACACCATAGCTGTAATGAGTGGCAACTTTCTACAAAGAGGCGTGCCTAGCTTAACAAATAAATGGCTACGAGCTGAAATGGCTGTAAAAGAAGGCGTTGATCTAGTCATAGAACTTCCAACTATTTACGCCTGCAACAGTGCTGAATTTTTTGCATTTGGTGCCATTTCTTTATTAAATAATCTAGGGATTGTTGATGCCATTAGCTTCGGAAGTGAAATCGGTCAAATTTCCCCATTAAACGAAGTTGCAAAAATTTTAGTAAAAGAACCAACAGAATATCAAAACTACTTAAAAGAATTTCTAGCAGAAGGAATTTCTTTTCCTCGTGCTCGCGAGAAAGCATTAGGAAAATATTGTTCTGATGAATCCTTAGAGAAGGTCCTTCATTCTCCTAATAATATTCTTGGTATTGAATACATGAAGTCCCTAATCAAATGTAATAGTAAAATTACCCCCCATACCATTACTAGGATTAAAGCTCCTTATAGTTCAACTAATATTTCAAGCAATATTTGTAGCGCTACAGCTATAAGGACCTATATAACTCAAGAAGATTATGACCTTAACACCTTAAAAAGGGTGATTCCTAAAAACAGCTTTAAAGTGTTTGAAAAAAGTATAGGGAGTGGCTTTTCACCTATTTATTATACCCATTTTGAAAAAATACTTCTTTATAAACTTCGAACCCTATCAAAGGTTGAACTAAAAAAAGTTTTTGATATAAATGAAGGTCTTGAAAATAGAATAAAAGAAATGGCTGTTAAAGCCACAGACTTACAAAGTCTCCTTCAAGGTTTAAAAACTAAAAGATATACCCTTACAAGAATCCAAAGAATCTTTGCTCATATTCTATTAGGTATTACAAAAGAACATATTCTTATGTTCAATAGATATGGCGGTTCACAATATGCTCGCCTTCTTGCTTTTTCAACAAAAGGAACTGAAATATTAAAAAGATTAAAAAAGTCCTCTAAAATCCCAATCTTAACAAATATCAATAAACAAATACTAGATCACC
This sequence comes from Marinisporobacter sp., assembly GCA_025210525.1. GTDB lineage: Bacteria > Bacillota > Clostridia > Peptostreptococcales > Thermotaleaceae > Crassaminicella. Next base: position 125,785 of record JAOARP010000058.1, on the reverse strand, counting down.
CTATGGCTAAAGAAATGCTTTCTTTTGATATTTTAGCAACAAATATTTATAATTTAGCTTATCCTAATAGTGAATCTAGAAAAGGTGGCTCTGACTATTATCATTCACCTTATTTTCTTAAATGATTCCCTTTAGTACTTAATCTAATTTAAGTACTATTTTTTTTATATTTATAATATATATGAATATATTTCTTTTTCAGGGGGCATACTATGTTTTTATTTATTTTTGTGTTTGTTTTGTCTTTATCACTTTTTATTTTAAAAAAATCATCTATTTTTTCTAAAGTAAAACATTTATTGACCATCTCTATTACTTGCTTTTTAGTTATCTATATCATAAAATATCCAGAAGCATCTTTTCACGCTGCAAAGCTTGGAGTGGACACATGGTTTAATATTGTTTTTCCTGCACTTCTTCCATTTTTTATTGGAGCTGAATTACTGATCGGATTAGGTGTAGTAAACTTTATTGGTATATTACTAGAACCCATTATAAAACCAATTTTCAATGTGCCTGGAGAAGGCTCTTTTATATTTGCTATGAGCGTTACATCTGGATACCCTATAGGGGTCAAATTAATTACTCAACTTAGAAGTGAAAGAATTTTTTCAAAAGTAGAAGCACAAAGGCTTATGTCTTTTTGTAGCACCTCTGGTCCACTATTTATGATTGGCGCTGTTGCTATTGGTATGTTTCACAATCCCCAATTAGGAACAAACATCGCTCTAGCTCATTACCTTGGTGTGATTATGGTGGGCATTGTCTTTAGATTTTACAAATTTAATAAATACCAAAACCTTCCTAAAACGAAAAACAGCTACATTAAGAGGGCCTTTAAAGAATTATTTTATTCCCTTCAAAATAATGAAAAAACTTTTGGAGCATTATTAGGAACAGCTGTGAAAAATTCTATAGAGACCCTTCTTGTTGTTGGAGGCTTTATTATTCTTTTTTCAGTAATCATCCAACTTTTAACCCTAATGGGATTCATCAAAACTTTGTCCTATTATCTTGATCACCTTTTATTCTTTTTGAAGCTTGACAAAAGTATATACGAAGCTCTTGTAAGTGGTATCTTTGAGATGACAATGGGGTGTAAACTCTTATCTGAAATAGATGGCATCTCTTTTATAAAGCAAGCTGCATTGACTACTATGATCATTTCTTGGAGTGGTTTTTCCATTCATGCTCAAGCAGCTAGTTTGATTAGTAAAACGGATCTTAGTTCTAGCACTTACATTTTTTCAAAATTTTTACATGCTCTATTTTCTGGCATATTTATTTTCATTACAGTTCCTATGACTAATACTATTTTCAAGTATATAGCAACTCCTGTTTTTTTATCCTATTCTCAAGAAAGCTTATATCTTACTTGGACTTCAAAATTTTTATTTTCATCTGAATTATTCATCAGTATGACCCTGTTAGTTATGATTCTTTCAATGGTTCTTCATATTCTCTTTAAGCTTGCATATACTTTCTTTTATTTTTATAAAAAATGAAGGGTTTTATCCCTTCATTCCTTTTAACTCATTTCTATTCTCTTTTATAGTCTCTACAACTTTTTCAAGATTTTTTTCTACGCCACTCAATAATTCGTCAGTATATTGTCTTGCTCCAATACGAATTTCTTTTGCATTTATTTGAGCCTGAGACACAATCTCTTCTGCCCTTTTATGTGCCATTTTAGTAATTTCATCTTTTTCTACCATTTCTTCAATATGTACCTTGGCATCTTCCATAACAGAATCTGCTTCCTTTTGCGCTTCTATTAGTATTCTTTGTCTTTCTTCCTTAATCCATTGTGCTTGTTTTACTTCGTCTGGTAACTGAATCCGTATCTCCTTAATTATATCAAGAATTTCCTCTTTATCTACAAAGGTCTTGCCAGCAAATGGTATAGAAGAGCTACTTTCAACAATATCTTCTAACTCATCCAACAAACGCAATGCATTCATTGACATCCTCCCCTTTTACCTTATTTAAATTTCTTATGTAATGCCTTTTTAACTACCTCTGGAACTAATCCGTCTATACATCCATCAAATCTCCATACCTCTTTTACAATACTTGAGCTAAGATATGAATATTCTCCACTCGTCATCATGAACATAGTCTCCACTTCTGGATTAAGCTTTTTATTTGTTAGAGCCATTTGTAGTTCATATTCAAAATCTGATACTGCTCTTAATCCTTTTACAATAAAATCAATATTCTTTTGCTTTACATAATCAACTAATAATCCTGAAAAACAATCTATCTCCACATTAGGGATATCCTTTGTAACTTCTTTTAATAAATCTATTTTTTCTTCCACAGTAAAAAGTGGATTTTTCCCTGGATTATAAAGAACTGCCACAATCACCTTGTCCACCATCTTTGAAGTTCTTTTGATAATATCTAAGTGTCCATTTGTAACTGGATCAAAGCTACCAGGACATACTGCTGTTTTCATTGTCATGCCTCCTCTGAATAAATAGTTATTAAGGTATTCCCATATTTTTTTTCTTTTGTTTTTATAAACTTTCCAATAGATTCTGGTAATCCATCCTTCAGATCATGCTCAACAAGAATAATTCCTTCTCTTTTTAATATTCCTTCTGTCTCTATAGCCTCAATAGATGGTATAATCAATCCTTTTAAATAAGGCGGATCCATAAATACAATATCCACTTCATGGTTTCCTAAGGCTAATTCTTTTATTGCTCTTTGTGCACCACAAAAAAGAACAGTACTTCTCTTTTCAAAATTTGTATATTTTATGTTTTCTTTTATCACATTGATACTATTTTTATTATTATCTACAAAATATGCCTTTTCTGACCCTCTGCTTAAAGCCTCAATTCCAAGGCTTCCAGTCCCTGAAAAAAGATCTAAAACTACACTATCTATTATATATGGGTTAATCATACTAAAGATAGATTCTTTTACTCTATCTGTAGTGGGTCTCGTTTGTAGACCTTTTGGAGATTTTAGTCTCATACCCTTTGATATACCTGCAATTACCCTCACGCATCATTCTCTCCTTTCAATAAGTATATTTTAGCATATAAGTAAATGACAAACAAATATCTTATACAAATTTAAATATACTCTGTATAATATTCATTCCTTTTAGCCATATTATATGTAAGCACATAAAATTAATTTCCCCTTTGAGTTGTTTCTTCATTTCTCCTCTCCCAATACTGGTGATTTTCACCAGTATTTTTTATGTTCCCTATATAAATAATAAAGAAGAGATAAGTTTATCTCTTCTTTATTATTTATATATATATTTATTTTTTATTTACCAGACATTTGTTGTTCAGCCATTTCAACTAACCTCTTAGTCATGTATCCTCCTACATAACCATTTTGTCTAGCTGTTAAATTACCTTTATCCATTCCTTGGTAGTTGTTAAGTCCTAATTCATTAGCGATTTCATATTTCATTTGATTTAATGCAGCTTTTGCTTCAGGAACCACCTTTGTATTATTGTTTGCCACTATTTTCACCTCCTTTTTCCTTTGTACTATTAATTTAACCAATCTGAAGAAAATTATATCTAGTATATTTTAGCTACCATGTAACAGAATGGAAATCCTCATTCCATCATAAACTAATCTGCTCTATACTCTTACCAAACTGAGTTATAATTTTATTTTTCAAAATCAAATTTTTTTCTAACGATAAGGTTTGATCTTCATTCATAAGGACTTTTGCCTCATTTTGTACTTGTTTTAATATTTTCATATGTTTAAATAAATTAGCTATTTTAAGTTCAGGCAATCCATGCTGCCTTGTACCAAAAAATTCACCTGGTCCTCTTAGTTCTAAATCCTTTTCAGCAATAATAAATCCATTATTGGTTTCTTCCATAATTTTCATTCTTTCTTTTGATAAAGGATTTTTGCTATAATTCACTAAAACACAATAGGATTGATACTCTCCTCTTCCAACTCTCCCCCGTAGTTGATGTAATTGTGCCAATCCAAATCGCTCACTATTTTCTATAATCATAATCGATGCATTAGGTACATTTACCCCTACTTCTATCACTGTAGTAGATACAAGAGCTTGTATTTCTCCTTTTTTAAATTGATTCATTATTTCGTCTTTCTCATATCCCTTCATCTTCCCATGTAATAGTCCTATAGTAAAATCTTTTAAATAAGTTACTTTTAATTCTTCATATAATTCTTGCGCCGATTTTGCCTCAATATTTTCTGATTCTTCAACTAATGGTGCTACAATATATACCTGTCTTCCTAATTCAATTTCTCTTTTAGCAAAATCATAGATTTTACTTCTTTTCTTTTCATCTATACAATAAGTTTTTATCTTTTTTCTTCCAGGTGGTAATTCATCTATAATCGAAACGTCTAAATCTCCATAAAGAATTAAAGCAAGAGTTCTAGGAATAGGTGTAGCTGTCATAACAAGCACATCAGGATTGACTCCTTTACTTGATAATATACGTCTTTGTCTGACTCCAAATCGATGTTGTTCATCTGTAATCACAAGCCCTAGCTTATGAAAATAAACATTTTCTTGAATTAATGCATGGGTCCCTATGATAATATGAATTTCTCCATTTTCTAATGAAGTTAATATTTCTTCTTTTTTCTTTTTTTTGATGCTCCCAGATAATAATTCTACATTTACTCCTAATGGCTCTAATAGCTCCTTTGCTGCATAAAGATGCTGTTCTGCTAATATTTCTGTAGGTGCCATCAAAACACCCTGATATCCATTTAAATAAGCCTTATATAGAGAAATAAGTGCAATGATTGTTTTTCCTGATCCCACATCCCCCTGCACAAGACGATTCATCACTTTTTTACTTTCCATATCCTTTTCTATTTCTTTTAATACCTTCCTTTGAGCATTTGTTAACTGAAAGGGTAGTGAATGAATCAATTTGTCTATCTCAGGTGTTTCATTAAAAACAATGCCCTCCTTATTATGATTAAATTTATTCTTAATTAACCATAAACCTGTCTGTAAAATCAATAATTCTTCGAAAACTAATCGAAACTTTGCTATTTTTAAAGATTTTACTGAACTTGGAAAGTGAATATTATGTAGGGCATATTGTATATGACACAATCTATTTCTTTTGATCGTATCATGAGGAAGATATTCCTCTATTGTTTTTTCATATAATTCAATTACATGCCTACTTAAATTTTGTATATCCTTTTGTATAAGTCCATGCGTCAGACCATAAATAGGAATTATCCCATTGATCATAACCTCTTCTTTTCCCTCTATGATTTCATAGTTAGGATGTAATATTTGTATCTGACCAAATCCACGTTTTACTTTTCCATGCAGATAAATTTTTTCTCCTCTTTTTAATACATTCTTGATAAAAGGAGAATTATAAAATACTGCATAAGCTATTCCAGTACCATCTTTTACAGGAACTTTATAAATTTTCAATCCTTTTCGAATAGATTTTTCCTCCACATTTCCATATACATAACCCTTTATAGTAATTTGCTCGTCATCTTTAACATCTATAATTTTTTTCATCTTACTTCTGTCTTCATATTCCCTTGGAAATGCATATAATACATCTTCTATATTAGTAATCCCTATTTTTTCTAGATACTTGGATTTTTTAGGCCCTATGCCTTTTATGAATTGAACAGATTTTTTTAAATCATTCATCGTAATCTACCTCCTAAGAAGAATAGGAAATGACTATAGTCATTTCCTATTCAATAGAGAATATGTAATGATAAAGAGGCTGTCCTCCATAATAAACTTCAACATCCATCTCTTCATATATTTCTTCAATTTTTTCACCAAGCGCCTCAGCATGCTCTTTTGTACGATCTTCTCCATAAAAAATAGTTAAAATCTCATCCTCATCTGTAATCATACCTTCTAGTAGCTTGTATGCTTCCTCTTCAACGCGACTACCTACTACAGTAATTTTTCCATCTGCAATTCCTAATATATCTCCTTCTTTAATAGAAATATCATTAAACTGTGTATCCCTTACAGAATATGTAATCTGTCCTGTTTTCACATTGCTTAAAGCTTCTGTCATAGCTTCTATATTCTCTTCTATATTTAAATCTTCATTATAAGCTAATATGGCTGCAATTCCTTGAGGTACTGTTTTAGTTTGAATCACCGTAATATTTTTATCACTTAACTCTTTTGCCTGATTTGCAGCTAATATGATATTGCTATTATTTGGGAATACAAATATATGTTTTGCATGAACCCCATCTATAGCCTTTTTTATATCTTCTGTACTAGGATTCATAGTTTGTCCACCTGTAATGATTTCATCTACATTTAAATCTTTAAAGATCTCCGTCAAACCTTCTCCCATTGTAACAGCAATCATTCCAAATTCCTTCAGCTCCAAAGGCTTCTCTTCACTATTATTTTCAAAGACTTTATTTTCATGTTGGTGTCTCATATTATCTATTTTTATACGAGTCAATTCTCCGAGTCTCAATCCTTCTTCTAAAATCACGCCAGGATGGTTTGTATGAATATGTACTTTGACTAGATTTTCATCACCTACTACTAACATACAATCTCCATAGCTACCAATTTTTTCTTTAAACTTTTCAACATTCACATAACTCCCTTGAATAATAAATTCTGTACAATAACCAAAGAGAATGTCTTTTCCATCATCCTCTTTTTTAAAGTCAATAGTAGTTGATCTTTCAATGATTACTTCCTTACCTGTTATAGCTTCATAAAATCCATTAAAAATAAAAATCAAACCTTTTCCACCAGCATCAACAACACCAGCTTCTTTTAATACCTTTAGCATTTCAGGTGTCTTATTTAAAACTTGTTCTCCATGTTCTATCAATTCATATAAAAAATCATCCATATACATTTCTTGCTTCGATAAATCTATAGCTTTTTCACCAATTTCTCTAGCAACGGTTAAGATAGTGCCTTCTATTGGCTTCATTACCGCTTTATATGCTGTATCAGAAGCATTTTTAAAGGCATTTGCTAAATCTACAGTAGTTAATCTTTCTTTTCCTTTACAGGCTTTAGCAAACCCTCTAAATAATTGGGATAAAATCACTCCCGAATTTCCTCTTGCTCCCATTAAAGATCCATTAGCAATAGCCCCTACAATAGAATCAATAGCATTTATGTTCCCCTCTTTTACTTCTTTAGCAGCACTATTCATAGTAAGAGACATGTTCGTTCCTGTATCTCCATCTGGTACAGGAAAAACATTTAATGCATCTACTATATTTTTGTTTCCTTCAAGAACATTTGCTCCTTGAACGAACATTTTTTTCAATAACAATCCATCTATAACTTTGATTTTCAAAGCAGTACCTCCTTCAGTTACTTTTCAACTCTAACTCCTTGTATATTAATATTTACCTGTTTTACTTTTAATCCTGTACTGGTTTCAATATTATATTTTACTTTATCAATAATGTTTTGTGCAACAGCAGAAATTCTTGTTCCAAATTCTACAACAATAAAAAGGTCTATAATTACTTCATCCTCTTTAGAAGATACTTTCACACCCTTATTCTGATTTTCACGTTTTAATAGCTCTGTTATACCACTAGTCTTCGATTTTTTGGACATTCCTACCAATCCATAACATTCCATAGCAGATGCTCCTGCAATAGATGCTAAAACTTCATGATCTATAACAATATTACCTAATTTGTTTTTTAATAATGCGCCCATTTTTATCCTCCTTTTGATATACTTTGTAACTTTGTATATGTTTTAACTATACTATATTTTATATGAATTTATATAAGGATTCAACTTATATAGCCTTTTATCAATTTATTTAATGGTTTTTTACATAATACTTGCCAAAAAGGTTAAATATATGGTAGAATATTAATGTTTGCAATTAGTTGTATAGTCACTCGAAGGAGGTGTTATATATGTCAAAAGCATGCGACGTATGTGGAAAAGGAAGAATTTCTGGTAATACTGTAAGTCACTCTAACCGTCATACAAGAAGAGTTTGGGGTGCAAACATCAAAAAAGTTAAAGCTGTTGTAAATGGTTCTCCTAAAAGAATCAGTGTATGTACTAGATGTCTACGTTCTAACAAAGTAGAAAGAGCTATATAGCTTTTTAAAGCCTGCCTCCATAGGTAGGCTTTATTTATGCTTTTCATTAATAACTGCAAAATAATTTATAACCTATATAAATCATCATAACACCTACTAAAACAATCCATACGCTAACAGGTAAGATTTTAATAGCAATAACCATCACACCAATTGCTAAAAGAATCATTCCAATACAAGCTTTATTGAGTCTTCTCCAAATAGGACAACATCTTCTCCTTCTCAAAACCATTCCCCCTTTCAAATGATTTTGAACAATAATAATATGAAAACAACGCATAATCCCCCAAGAATACAATACCATGTCCATAAGGGCACACACTCTATAAGAATGATTGCTCCTCCTAGTGCTAATAAAATTCCCAGCATTTTTTTTATACAAGATCTTTTCCTCAAAACATCACCTCATCACCCTTATAAAGAAATCTAATTATTACATATTATTCATTTCTCATATAATTTGATACAAAAAAAACCCATTCAAAATGGGTTTTAAACATTGAATCTATATGATTTGTTTTAAACATTGGTATTATATGATTTTTTAATCTCTAGCTTTTATGACTAATACTTTTCCTTTTTCAATAGTTATTTTCCCCTTTTTATCCATCAATCTATTGCTTATGCCTATAGATGAACCCATTAATATGGTTGCATTCTTTAATGGATATTCAAATCCTTTTAGTGTAATCCCTTCAACCTTTTCACTTAAAGGAATAATAGATAGGGTATCTCCTATTTCTCCTTTTATTTCTAAATCACTACCTGTAATCATTATTTCATTATGTTCATCAATAATTTTTCCTTTGATACCTTTCTCTTCTAAAGGCTTTAATAAAGTAATGTTTGCAAGCGTATGGTCCATCCTACTCCCAATAGCCCCTAAAAATACAATTTCATCAGCACTTTTTTCAATTGCATATTCTATGGCTAGCTCCATATCTGTATAATCTTTCCTTTTAGGGAATTTACAAAGGGTAACGTTTTTCTTTTCAAAATATATTTTTGCATCTTCATCAATTGAATCTAAATCGCCTACAATCATATGAGGCATTATATCCATTTTTAATAAATGTCTAGCTCCTCCATCTGCACATATAATACAATCACATTCTTCTATCAAGGGTATCATTTCTTCATAATGCTTAATACTTCCATTAGCTATGATTGCACATTTCATGAAAGGATTCCCCCTAAAGAGCTGTTTTTTCTCTAAACAATTTTATAGTTTGATCGATATTGTCTGTATTAAAAATGGCAGAACCAGCAACCAATATATTGGCTCCCGCTTTCACTACATCACAAGCATTATCAAGTTTAACGCCTCCATCTACCTCAATATCTATATTTAAGCCTTTATCTTCAATCATCTTTCTTAAAGCTTTGATCTTATCTAATACAGAAGGGATAAATTTTTGTCCTCCAAAGCCAGGATTTACAGACATTAATAAGACCATATCTATATCCTCTAAAATATGTTCTATTGTATGAAGGGATGTAGCAGGATTTAATGATACAGCAGCTCTTACTCCATGACTTTTAATGTTTTGTATTGTTCTATGAAGATGTGGACATGCTTCCACATGAACAGTGATAATATCTGCTCCATGTTTTGCAAATTCAGGGATATATTGATCAGGATTTTCGATCATTAGATGTACATCAAAAGGAAGCTTCGTCTTTCCCTTAATGCTGTTAAGGATTAAGGGTCCTATTGAAATATTTGGAACAAAATGTCCATCCATTACATCTATATGCAGTAAATCTGCACCTGCATTTTCTACTTTTTTTATATCTTCTAATAAATTCCCAAAGTCTGCTGACAATATAGATGGTGCTATTTTTACCATGATTAGTACCTCCTCTTTTGATTGATCTCTTTCAACAATTGCATATAACTTCCATACCTAGATTGACTAATATTATTTTCTTCTAAAGCTTTTTTCACAGCACACTTAGGTTCATTCACATGCTTACAGCCTGTAAATTTGCATTTTCCAATGAACGGAGTAAACTCTCTAAATAAATATTGTAGTTCATTTTCTTCAATAAAATCTAAATTTAAAGAGCTGAACCCTGGTGTATCTAGCACCCACCCTCCAAAATCTAATTCTAGTAGTTCTACATGTCTTGTGGTATGCTTTCCTCTTTTATTTTTTTCACTAATTTCTCCCGTTTTTAAAGAGAGATTTGGTTGTGTTGCATTTAAAAGGGATGATTTCCCTACCCCTGATGGTCCTGCAAAAACTGTTATTTTATCTTTTAATATTTCTTTAAACTGATCAATCCCTATTCCTAATTTCACACTTGTACCTAAAACTTTGTATCCCGTATCCCTGTACATATTTTTTAGCTCAATGAAATATTCTTCATCTAAATCTATCTTATTAAAACAGATTACCACATCAATTTCTTCATTTTCTGCCATAGCTAAAAATCTATCTAAAAGCATCAAATGAGGATCAGGTCTTTTCACTGCGAAAACAATGATAGCCTGATTTACATTAGCCACAGGGGGACGGATAAACTCCATATCTCTAGGAATGATCTCTTCCACCATTCCTTGCTTAGAAGCTTGATTAATTGAAATTTTTACTCGGTCACCTACCAAAGGCGTTACTTTTTCTTTTCTAAATTTACCTCTCGCACGACATTCATATATTTCATCCTTTGCTTTAACGTAGTAAAACCCTCCAATTCCTTTTGTAATAATTCCACTAATCATCCGATATCTTCCCCGTTTCAAAATCTATTTGTCTTCTTGTTATCAGCTCATTATCAAAATAAATTTCGATCGTAGCCTTATCTCTCCCTTTAATAGTTATTCTTTTTCCACTATCCGATTTATGTTGTGTTTCACTATATACATCTGTTGAAATACCGTTTTGTATTTTTATAATCTTTAATTCAAAATCTTCTTGCTTTGCTTCATTATAAAACAACGGAAAAGACACAGTTTTCATTTGTAATTCATCTTCTTCAGAAGGTTGCGTTACTTCTTCTGGTCCTTTACTTACAGTTAGATTAATAGTTCTATTCTCTTCTACTTCACTTCCAGCCTTAAAGCTTTGGTAAATAATTATATCTTTCTCAATTTTTTCATCAAATTTTTCTTCAATTTTTCCTAATTTTAATCCTGAAGTTTTAAGGGTACTTTTAGCGCTATCAATATTTTCCCCTACTAAATTTGGCATCAAAATCGTTTTTATTTCTGGACCTTGACTAACAACAAAATTCACATCTGTGTTCTTACCTACTTTTTCATTAGCCTTTGGATTTTGACTTATAATAATCCCCACAGGAAGAGAGTTATATTCATATTCTACAATGCCTTCTTTAAGTCCAACATTATCTAACATATAACTGATCTCATCAATATTTTTATTTTTAAAACTTGGTACCTCTACTAATTCAGGCCCTTTACTAGTTGTTAACTTCACTGTATATCCAGCTTTACGAATTTCACCAGAAGATGGCTCTTGTTCAATAACATATCCTTCTTCATAATCATCACTATTCTTTTCACCTGCTTTTTCCACTTTAAAACCAAGGTTTTCCAGATTCTTTTTGGCTTCTTCAAAAGATATACCCACTAACTTTGGAATAGGTTTATCTGGTATAATCAGCTTATCTTTTAAGTAGAACATTCCCCCTGTAAAAAGAAGAGCTAAAATAAACGCTGTTACGATGGCACTAAAAACAATCCTTCTATTACCTTTTTTTCTCTTTGAAATTGCATAATCATCTTCCATATCTAATTCCTCATCCTTTATAGCAGGGATGACTTGTGTTGGACTATCATCATCCTCTTCAAATTTTACAAAACTTCCTGCTGGCTGTGTTAAAGTTTGCTCTAAATCTTTATATATATCTTTTGCACTACTATATCTTTTTGTCTGATCCTTTTGAGTAGCTTTTATGATAATATCTTCTAATGCTTGAGGCATTTGCATATTAATCAGAGAAGGAGGCGTCATATCTTCTTTGATGTGTTTTAAAGCAATAGAAATTGGACTTTCCCCTTCAAAAGGAACTTTCCCTGTTGCCATTTCATACAGAACAATTCCAAGGGAATATAAATCAGATTTTTCATCAATATATCCACCCCTAGCTTGTTCTGGAGAAAAATAATGTACAGAACCAATTACATTTCCTGTATTTGTAACTGTTGAAGATGTCACAGCCCTTGCAATTCCGAAATCTGTAACCTTGACTCTTCCATCCTCTGTAATCAATATATTATGAGGTTTTATATCTCTATGAACAATATGATTATTATGGGCATGTTCTAGTGCTAATGCAATTTGTTTTGCAATTTTAATCATTTCATCTAAACCAAGAGATCCTCTTTCTTTGATGTATTGCTTTAATGTTTTTCCTTTTACTAATTCCATTACGATATAATAGATATCATTTTCATCACCTACATCATAGATGTTTACAATATTGGGATGAGATAAACTTGCAGCAGCTTGGGATTCCTTTCTAAAAGAACTAATAAATTCTTCATCACTTGTAAATTCAGGTCTTAATATTTTCACCGCAACAAATCGGTTTAAAAGTTTACATTTAGCTTTATATACTAAAGCCATACCTCCTCCACCAATTTTTTCAATAATTTCGTATCGATTACCTAAAACCTTTCCTGTCATTTCTTCACCTCGATTCCTTTACTCTGATCTATTTTTTATTACCACAACTGTAATATTATCGTATCCGCCTCTTTCATTAGCTAATGCTACTAAATGCTCACATGCCTTTTGCATATCACGAGCCTCTATTAATACCTCTCTCATTTCTTCCTCTTCTATCAAATTAGATAATCCATCTGTACACAATAGAATGGTATCGCCTTCCTTCAAATCTAAGGTATACACATCTATCATAATATCTTCTTCAGTTCCTAAAGCACGTGTAATCATATTTCTTTGAGGATGAATCTTTGCTTCATTTTCTGTAATGCTTCCATTTTTCAGAAGTTCTGCTACAAGGGAATGATCCTCTGTAATTTGTGATAGTTTATTTTCGCGCATTAAATAAGCTCTGCTATCTCCAACATGAGCAATATATACCTTTGATAATAAAAGAACTACTGTTAATGTGGTTCCCATGCCTTGACACTCAATTTCACTTTTAGATCTTTCAAATATATTATGATTTGCTTCTAAAGTTGCTTTCTTTAAAATCTTACAGACTGTTTGTTCATCTTTATCAAAAAACTCACTCTTATGATTTTCCATAAAATCTTTTATAGAATGTATAGCTACATTACTAGCAACTTCTCCTGCATTATGTCCCCCCATACCATCAGCAACAACAAATAGATTTAAGCTTCCATTTGCTATATAATAAGCATCCTCATTAATTTCTCTGACCTTTCCAATGTGGGAATAAGCTCCAATTTCCATCCAATCACCTCACGAATCAACCCAATTGATTTTGACAATATTTTTTATACAAACCCTATTATATCACATTCATTACCAATTGTTGACGCTCTTATTGATTGTTTCTTCTCAATTTACATATAAAAAAGCCATCTGTATGATACATGTTTGGATATAATTGTAAAAATTTATCTTTTGATTTTAATTCAATAGGTAATACATCATTCACATCTACTATTTCAAACTCCTTATGCTCTTTTATGAATTTTTTTATAATCTCTATATTTTCTTCCTTTTCTATTGTACATGTACTATATACTAAAATACCATCTTTTTTTACATATTTACTAGCATTCTTTAATATTTCAAGTTGTATCTTTGAGATTTCTTTGATATCTTGTAGTTTTTTATTATATTTTAATTCCGGTTTTCTTCTTATAATTCCTAGTCCTGAGCATGGTGCATCTACAAGGACCTTATCTGCTTTTCCTAATAGAGATCCATCTAACTCTTTTGCATTAAACTCCTGAGTATGAATAATAGAAATGCCTAATCTTTTTGCATTCTCATCAATTAATTTTAATTTGTGAGGATAGATATCTCTTGCTACTATTTTTCCTTCATTTTTCATAAGCTGAGCAATATGGGTTGTTTTCCCTCCTGGAGCTGCACATACATCTATAATAAATTCACCAGGCTTTGGATCAACAACATGGCCAACTAACATAGAACTTTCATCCTGAATCTGAAAAAATCCTTTATGATAAATTTCCATATCTTCAATATTTCCTAAATTTCTAATATGTATAGCCTCTTTTACAAAAGTATCTGTGAAAATTTCCACACTTTCCTTAGTCAAGCTTTCAATCAATTGCTTTTTCGTGACCTTTAATGTATTTGTACGTATGGACAATTTAGGCGTCTCGTTATTTGCTTTTAATAACTCTACCGTAAAATCTTGTCCAAATTCCTTTAGCCACTTTTCTACCATCCACTCAGGATGAGAATAGGTAATAGAAAGATGCTTTATCTTGTTTTCTTCCATGGTTGGTACTTTTATATCCTTTTTATTTCTCAAAAAGCTTCTTAATATGCCATTGACAAAGCCAGAAGATCTATAATCAACTTTTTTTGTTAATTTCACACTTTCATTCACTGCTGCAAACTCTGGTATTTTATCAAGATATATAATTTGATATAATCCCATTCTAAGTATGTTTAATACTTTTACATTTATTTTTTTTATTTTAATTTTTGAAAAATTATTAATAATAAAATCTAAATATATTTTATTTTCTAATACGCCGTACACAATTTCTGATATAAATCTTCTGTCTATACTTTCTATATTTTTTCCCTTTAGTGCTCTATTGATTGCAATATTTGAAAAGGCATTATTCTTTTCTATATCTACCAATATATCTAACGCACATCTTCTCGCATCGTTTTTCATAATTTCCTCCTATATAAATGAATGCACCCTATCTGGGTGCATTTTTTAATCTCTTCTATTTCTTAGTAGCATCAATCTCAATAATTGAGCAATAGAAACAGCCATTGCTGCTACATACGTAAGTGCCGCAGCATTTAAAACTTTTTTTGAAGAATTTATCTCATTGCTTACAATTACACCACTTATTTGTAACTGTTCTATAGCTCTGCTACTTGCATTGAATTCAACAGGTAAAGTAACTACTTGAAAAATCACAGCCACTAGATAAAATAAAATCCCTATATCTACCAATGATCCGATTCTTAATATAAATCCTGCAAAAACTAATAGCCACACTGCCTGAGACCCAAAACTTGCTATGGGTGCTATAGTACTTCTCAAAGTTAGAGGAATATATCCAACATGATCTTGAATAGCATGACCTGCTTCATGTGCAGCTACACTGATTGACGCAATAGAACTTTCATTATAAACATTTGAAGAAAGTCTTAAGACTTTTCTTTTAGGATCGTAATGATCTGATAAATATCCGCCTGTATGTTCAACAGGTACATGATGCATCCCATTTCTATCTAAAATCATTCTGGCTACTTGTCCTCCCGTATAGCCCCTTGCATTTTGAATATTTAAATATTTGTTAAAAGTTGATCTAACTTTCATTTGAGCATACATAGCTAAAATGATTGCAGGAATTAAAAAAATCATACCCGGACCTAATCCATAATAAGGTGAATAAAACATTTTATTCCTCCTCACCTGTAAAATACTGAATGGTTTTTTCAACATCCTTGAGATTTACCCTTGTATTTACACAAGGTCCTTCCGGTCTTTCATTTAATACTCCTATAACAGGTACTTTTTTCACATCCATAATCCCGCTGCTTAAATCCCTTTCACAAGCTACTGCAATAATAGCCTTTGGCTTTGTTTCTTTAATAATCTTCCTTGCAAGCGTTCCTCCTGTAGCAACAAATAATTTTGTATGATATTTTTCCTTTAATGTAATTAATTGATCTATATCACACAATCCACATCTTTTACAATTGTCAATATTATTTGTTATTTTATGCGGACAACTGCTTTTCTGAAGACAATGAGGAAGGAGTATAAGAATTTCCTCAGGCTTCACATGAATATGAGAGGATACAATCAAACGATTATTTAATTCTGAAAAAACACTTCTTATTTTATTTTTATCTAACTTTAATAATCTAGCTAGCTGAATCATATTCATATAAATATACTTTAAAGAAAACCCAAGACACCTTCTCGATAATGAGGAGATATTTTTACCTCTTAATAATTTTATAACAATCATGAGATTAATAAAAACAAAACAGCTTATAAAGCTAGCTCCTATTAATATTATATTCAAAACCATATTATATAATACAGCATTACCTGATTGAACTAAATACAAAGCTACAGATGCAATCAATGCAAATAAAAAGACTAAAAGAAAAAGCATCCTAATAAAAACAGCATTATTTTTTTTTATAGGATTTACAAACATATTATTCACCTAAAATCACATTATTTTCTATTTCGTGACCTCTTAAATAAGCGTCCACCCTCATACGTTTACTATTTGGAAATTGTATTTCTTCTAAAAGCAATACACCTTCTCCTGTGCACACAAAAATGCCTTCCTTATTCACCTTTATAATCTTCCCTGGTAGACCTTCACAATTCTCGTTGATTACTTGAGCTTTCCAGATTTTAAATTTCTTTTCTTTGTAAGTAGTCACAGCTGTTGGCCAAGGATTTAGACCACGTATTAAATTGTAAATAGATTGTGCTGTGTTTTGCCAATTTATTTTACCCGTATTTCTATCCATCATAGACGCATAAGAACTCTTTTCATCATCTTGCTTTTCTCTTGGCGCTTTATTTTCTTCAATAAGCTTTAATGTCTTTCCTAATAACTTGGCACCCTCTAAAGATAATTCATCATGAAGCTCTCCTGCGATTTTTTCTCCTATAGGAACTTCTGCCTTTAAGATCATATCTCCTGTATCTAATCCTTCTTCCATATACATGGTTGTGACTCCAGATACTTTTTCTCCATTTATAATGGCCCAATTAATCGGAGCGGCTCCTCTATATTTAGGGAGTAATGATGCATGAACATTAATACATCCAAGAGATGGAATATCTAATATACTCTTTGGTAAAATCTGTCCAAATGCAACTACTACAATACAATCAGGCGCTAATGCTTCTATTTTTTTTACAGATTCTTCTTCTTTAATTTTTTCAGGCTGCAAAACATCTATATTGTACTCCATTGCCTTAACCTTTACTGGGGGAGGTGTTAATTTTTTCCCTCTTCCTTTAGGTCGATCTGGTTGTGTTATAACAGCTAATACTTCGTGTCCATTTTCTATGATTTCTGTTAAGCATGGAACTGCAAAATCTGGCGTTCCCATAAATACGATCTTCATATATACCTCCTACTTAATCACTTTATCTGTAAATAATATACCTTCTAGATGATCTATTTCATGACAAAATGCTCTTGCTAGAAGATCTTTTCCTTCTATTTCTATCTCTTTTCCATCTCTATTTAATCCTCTTACTCTCACCCATTTAGGTCTTTTAACATCTCCTGTAGCCCCTGGAACACTTAAGCATCCCTCTGGATCTATCTGTTCTCCTTTTGTTTCTAAGATTTCTGGATTAATCATCTCAATCAATCCTTCTCCTGTATCTATTACAATAATCCTTTTTAGAATTCCTACTTGTGGTGCTGCAAGCCCTACACCATCTGCAGCATACATTGTTTCTACCATATCATCTATAAGGGTTTTTATTCTTTCATCAAATTTCTCAACAACCCTAGATTTTTTTCTTAATACGGGATCTCCATCTTTCACAACATTTCTAATAGCCATATTCATCCTCCTCTTTTAAAGCATACTATAAGGGTCTATATCAATGCTTATATTTGTATTTTTTGGATAATTATTTTTTAACCTCATATCATTTATTATACCTTTAATTATATTTTGGTCAACAGGTTTGCTTTTGATAATGATTTGCCACCTATATTTTTCTTTTATTTTCTCTAAAGGTGCTGGATGGGGTCCAAAGACTACATCTTCTCTATTTATATTATATTTGAGTAATTCTCCTTCTAATGTATTGGCAAAAGTATTTATTGTTTTTATTATCTCTTCTTCCTTATTTCCTACAAACAATATATTAATAAGTTTTGAATAGGGAGGATACATAAAAGTTTTCCTTAGCATGATTTCATGATTAAAAAAGGAAATATAATCATGAAATTTTGCTGTAGTAATAGAAAAATGTTCTGGTTCATAGGTTTGTACAACTACTTTTCCTGTATTATTTCCTCTTCCTGCTCTTCCTGCAACCTGAGTTAGAAGCTGAAAAGTTTTCTCTGACGCCCTAAAATCTGGTAAATTCAAGCTTGTATCTGCAGCAATAACCCCTACTAATGTTACATTAGGAAAGTCTAATCCCTTAGCAATCATTTGGGTTCCAATTAAAATATCAATATCCCCTTTTCTAAATTTACTTAATATCTGATCCATTGCACCCTTTTTAGATGTAGTATCTAGATCAAGTCTTGCCACCCTAGCTTTAGGAAAATATTTTTTCGTTAACTTCTCAATTTTTTCTGTTCCTACTCCAAAATATTTTATATACTTGCTTTTGCATTCGGGACAAATATTGGGTGGATTCTTTGTATAACCACAATAATGACAAGATGCTTTATTTGAAGATGCATGATAAGTTAAGGAAATCTCACAATGAGGGCATTTTACTACATATCCACATTTTCTACATGAAATAAACGTAGAATATCCTCTTCTGTTCAAAAATAGAATACTTTGCTCTCCCTTATCTAACGTGTCCATGATTCCTTTATATAAACTCTCACTAAAAACACTCTTGTTCCCTTTATCTAACTCCTCTCTCATATCTACAACTTCTACCTTTGGCAAAGGATTATTATTAAACCTATTTAGCAGTTGGATTTTAGTATATTCCTCCTCAAGACCATAGGTATAGCTTTCAATAGATGGAGTAGCAGAACCTAACACTAATACAGCATCATTTTTTTTACATCTAAATTTCGCCACATCAATCGTATGATATTTAGGATTAGATTCTGATTTGTATGTATATTCATGCTCTTCATCTATAATGATAATCCCTAGCTGATTAAAAGGTGAAAAAACAGCTGATCTAGCACCAATCGCGATTTTAACTTCTCCTCTATAGATGCGATTCCACTCATCATACCTTTCCCCTAGGGAAAGTTTACTATGAAGCACTGCTACAATATCTCCAAATCTTCCTTTGAATCGTTCAATCATCTGAGCGGTTAAAGATATTTCAGGAACAAGTACAATAGCCTCTTTTCCTCTCTTTAATACCTGATCTATTAACTGCATATAAATTTCTGTTTTTCCACTACCTGTAACTCCATGAATTAAGAAAGGATGATATTCACCCTTTTCAATAGTTGGAGTAATTTTTTTTAGGGTTTCCGTTTGTTCTTTTGTTAATTTAAAAGGTTTGGTAGAGGATATATTCATATTCTCATAAGGATCTCGTTTTTTTTCTACTGTAATAACTTCTATGCATCCCTTATCTAAAAGAGATTTTATCGTATTCGTTGATACATTCATGGCTTTTTTTAGATCTATCCATGTTACTTGTTTATGTTTAGATAAATAAATTAAAACTTCCCTTTGCTTTTTAGCTCGTGGACTTACTTTTTCTATTAATTTCGTAAATTCTTCCCTATTCGATAGTTTTATGATTTTTTCAAAAACTGTATTTACATTACTTTTTAAATCATTCTTTATAATAATTGCTTTCTTCTCTTCTAGATTTTTTAATAATCGATAGATATCCATATTCGGAAAAGCTTTTTTCAAAAAAACATCTGTTACTTTTTTTCGTGTCAAAAGGAACCTCATAATTTCTAAGCCTCTTTGAGAGAAATTGTATTCCTGTAGTTTTTTTTCTTCAAAATCCTCTCTTAAAGTAATTGTTTTTTTCGATTTCAAGGCTGTACCTGCTGGCATGACACATTGAATGGCATCAATAAATCTACACATATATTTTTCTTTCATCCATCTGCATAAATCTATCAGTTCCTTTGAAAGAATCCGCTCTTCATCGATTATATCTTTTACATATTTTATCTTTCTATAATCAAAATCAATTTTTTCTATTGTATCTACTACATATCCTTCTATAAGCTTATTTCCTTTTCCAAAAGGAATAAGTACTCTAGAACCTATCTGAATTTTTTCTCTTAAATTTTTTGGAACACCATAAGTATATTCTCGATCTGTTTGATTACTTTTATTGTTTATAATGATTTTTATAAACTTTATTTCCTCCATAGAAAATTCCCCCATGGTTCTATTATATCAAAAATCACACCCTGATTTTCAATAATAAAGGAGCAGGTTACCCTACTCCTTAAGTAATTTTTTTGCCTTATCTAATATCTTTTCTGCAAGTTCTTTCTTCTCCATCTTCTCACATTGCTCTAACTGTCCATTTTTGTCAATGATCGTTACGATATTGGTATCACCCTTAAACCCAGCGCCTTCTTTTGTTAGATCATTGGCTACAATAAAGTCAAGATTTTTCTTTTGAATCTTCTTTTTTGCATTCTCAAGAAGATTCTGTGTTTCAGCTGCAAAACCTACAAGTACTTGATGTTTCTTTTTTTGTTTTCCTATTTCCATTAAAATATCCGGATTTCTAGTAAGCTTTATAGAAAAATCACTATCCGCTTTTTTTATTTTATTATCTGAGACACTGCTTGGACGATAATCAGCAACTGCCGCTGATTTAATAACAATATCTGCCCATTCAAAATGTTTCAGTACTTCCTTATACATTTCATGTGTAGTATTTACATCTGTTTTTTTCACCCCTACTGGATGATTAAGGTTTGTAGGTCCTGATATTAATACTACTTCTGCGCCTCTAGCTACTGCCTTTTCTGCAACTGCATATCCCATTTTACCAGAGGAGTGATTCGTAATATATCTTACAGGATCAATAGGCTCTTTTGTTGGTCCTGCTGTAACAAGAATTTTTTTTCCTTTTAAATCCTTTTCTTGATTTAAAAGCTCTACAGCTCTATTTACAATAATTTCAGGTTCTGCAAGCTTTCCTTTTCCATAATCACCACAAGCAAGTCTTCCTTCTGCTGGTTCAACAAAATGCATTCCTAAGTTTTTTAACTTTTGGATATTTTCCTGAACAATAGGATTATCATACATATTTGTATTCATAGCTGGTGCAATAAGTATTTGTGCCTTTGTAGCCATTATGGTGGTACTTAACATATCATCTGCAATGCCACTAGCAATTTTCCCAATAACATTTGCTGTTGTGGGCACAACTAAAAACAAATCTGCTTTTTGAGCAAGGGCTATATGCTCTACCTCCCATGTTTTTGGTTCCTCAAACATGTCTGTCACAACATAATTTTGTGATAAAGATTGGAATGTTAATGGATTGATAAACCTTTGTGCTGACTTTGTCATAATCACATTTACATCAAATCCATGTTTTTTTAATCGACTTACAACATCAGCTGCCTTATATGCTGCAATTCCTCCAGTTACACCAACTACAACATTTTTATTCATAACTACACCTCATTACTCCTCTATTTCTTCACGTTTACATATAATGGCATCTTCAGAAATTTCATAAGTAGCAATCGTTACAGGTTTACTTGAATCAACCTTTGTTAATTTTTCATCTCCGTCAATAATTTCTCTAGCTCTTTTTGAAGCAGCAACTACTAATGAATATCTACTATCTACTTTTTCCATTAATTTATTCATAGATGGATTTAACATGAGATCTCCTCCTTAAATTTTGAAATCATTTCTTCTATATTTTCACTTACTTTACAATTTTCCGCCTTTATAATTGCTCTAATTTTTTTCACAGCTTCTTCAACTTCATCATTTACTACAAAATAATCATATTCTTTTACATAATTGATTTCATCTAATGCACTACCAAATCTTTTCTGGATAGATTCTTCAGATTCAGTCCCTCTACCCACAATTCTTTTCTTTAATTCTTCCATTGATGGGGGCAGTATAAATATAAATATCCCTTTAGGATACTTTTCCTTCACTTGTAACGCACCTTGTATATCAATTTCAAGAAGGACATTATTTCCTTCCTTAATTTCATCGATTACATATTTTTTAGGTGTCCCATAATAGTTGTCATAGACTCTTGCATATTCTAAAAATTCATCCTGTTTAATTTGTCTCTCAAAAGCATCTTTTTTTAGAAAATGATAATTTATTCCATCTATTTCACCATTTCTTGGTTCTCTAGTGGTAGCAGATACAGAAAGTTTTATATCTTTTTCTATCTTTAATAATTCTTTACAGACAGTTCCTTTTCCAGTACCAGATGGCCCTGAAATAACAAGTAATAAGCCTTCTCTCATCATTTGGATTCCCCTTCTATTGATCCTTTTTAATCATGATCTGTAGTATCTTTATGATCATCTTTGCTTGATAATCTATGAGCAACTGTTTCCGGTTGTACAGCCGATAGAATGATATGATCACTATCCGTAATGATTACTGCTCTCGTTCTTCTACCATATGTAGCATCAATTAACATACCTCGTTCTCTAGCTTCCTGAATAATTCTTTTAATAGGTGCCGATTCAGGACTTACAATGGCTACTAATCGATTTGCTGATACAATATTTCCAAATCCTATATTAATCAACTTTATACTCATCTTTAGCCCCCCTATTCTATATTTTGTACTTGTTCTCTTATTTTTTCTAGTTCACTTTTTATATCGACTACATAATTTGTAATTTCTAAATCATTTGATTTTGATCCTATTGTATTGATTTCTCTATTCATTTCTTGTATTAAGAAATCTAGTTTTCTACCAACTGTATGACTTTCCTGTAATGTTTTCTTTAATTGATCCACATGACTATTTAACCTTACGATTTCTTCTGTTATGCTACATTTATCAGCAATTACTGCAATTTCCATACTTAATCGATTTTCATCAACTTCTACACTATCCTCTAACAATTCATGGATTCGATCCTTTAGCTTTTCTTTATACTCTAGTACTACCTTAGGAGAACGGTTTTCGATTTTTTCTACAATCTCAGCAATATATTCACATCTATTATTGATGTCCTCAGCCAATTTTATCCCTTCTGCCATTCTCATTTTTACTAATAAGTCTAATGCTTTAGCTGTTGCATTTTGTAAACAGCTCCAAATAGCATCTTCATCCTCTTCTTTTGGCTCTACTTTTATTACGTCAGAAAACTTTGATACTAACGAAACCGTAATATCATCTATGACATTAAATTCATCCCTAATCTTTTTTAAACAATCTATGTACTGCTCAGCTACTAAAGTATTTACAGAAATCTTTGTATCTATATCTCCTATGTTTTCTAAGGTAATATATACTTCTACCCTTCCTCTTTTTATATAATCTTTAACAAGATTTTTAAGTTTGTCTTCTAAATATGTAAATCTCTTTGGCATCCTTATAACAATATCATTGTATCTATGATTAACCGATTTCACTTCAACAATAAATTGTCTCTCGTTGTCCTTGCCTTCACCTCTTCCAAAGCCGGTCATACTCTTAATCATATCTTTTCATCCTTCCATCTATTGGTTAAAACTGCCTTACATCGAAAAGAACCATCCTTCTCTCATAAATCACAATTATATCATTTTTATTGATAAAATTTAAGACTTATCAAGAAATTTTCTTATTCTTTTATTATTTTATAGCTCTAAAGGGTATTCTATCATAAATAGGTTACTCTATCCTAATTATACAAAACTTTAAGATTACCTTCTATAATATTATTTATTTTCTGTAGTCTTATACATTTATATAACAACTTTTAAATTATTTGAAAGAATGATATACTTGAATGATGAAAAAATGAAAGTTTGGAGGAATGTATATGCCTTTTGACGGAATGGTCGTTTCAGCAATTGCCCATGAATTAATAGAGAAAATACAAAAAGGTAAAATTGAAAAAATATATCAACCTGAAGCAGATGAAATAAATATTTTTATAAGATGCTTTAAAGAAAAATATAAGCTACTACTTTCTGCAAGCAGCAAAAATCCAAGAATCCATCTTACAAAAGTAGATAAAGTCAATCCCCAATCTCCCCCCATGTTTTGTATGCTCCTTAGAAAACATCTACAGGGAGGAAGAATATTAGATATTCGCCAAAAAGAATTTGAAAGAATCATCATAATAGATATAGAAAGCTACGATGAATTAGGCTGTATGCGTATTAAACAATTAATCATTGAAATCATGGGAAAACATAGCAATATTATATTATTAAATCCATCAGAAAATAAAATCATTGACAGTATCAAAAGAATTTCTGGTGATATTAACCGTTATCGAGAAGTTTTACCTGGTAAATCTTATGTGGCTCCTCCTAGTCAGGGAAAAGTTAGTCCAATTGATATCTCCTTTGAAGAATTCACAAAGGCATTAAAACAGTCTTCCTTAGGAACACATATATATAAAGCCATTTATACATCTTTACAAGGCATCAGTCCTACAGCTTCTCGAGAAATTTGTTTTAGAGCAAACATATACGATGATGAAGCAATCTCTAATTTATCATTTGATCAATATCATTCTTTATGGAATGCATTAAAAGATTTTATTCCTTCATCGCAAGGTACTTTTAGTCCAAATATGATTCTCTCAAAAGAAGATCATCATGTAGTAGACTTTTATTCTACTCCCCTAAAAATATATGAAGAAATCTATAAATGCGTTGGTTTTGACTCTATTAGTTCAGTCCTTGAAGAATACTATATCAAAAGAGATTTATTCCATCGATTGAAGCAAAAATCTAGTGATTTAAGAAAATTTGTTACCCATACAATTCATAAATTATATAATAAAAGCCAAAAATTACAAGAAGAGTTCATCACAGCTTCCAATTTAGAAAACCATAAAATTTCTGGAGAACTCCTAACAGCTAATTTACATCTTGTAAAAAAAGGAGATCCTCAAATTGAAGTAGTCAATTACTATGATCCTGATGGAAATACTATAATAATTCCATTAAATATTAACTTAACACCCGCACAAAACGCCCAAAAATATTTTAAGAAATATACAAAAGCGAAAAATGCACAAAAAGAAATAAAACATCAATTAGAAGAAACAAAAAATGAAGTACAATACTTCGAAAATCTACTACATACTATCGAAAACGCTTTTGGTTTAACGGATATTGAGGAAATCAGATTAGAACTTATGGAAGAAGGATATCTTAAGAAAAAGAAAAGCTTAACTTCTAATAAGAAAAATATTGCAAGTAAGCCCTTGTCTTTTATTTCATCTGATGGCTTTGAAATCCTTGTAGGGAAGAATAACAAACAAAATGATCAATTAACTTTAAAAATTGCCTCTAAAAAAGATTTATGGTTTCATACAAAGGATATTCCAGGTTCTCATGTTATTGTCATTAGTAAAAATAAAGAGATCCCAGAAAATACTATATTAGAAGCTGCTGAGCTTGCTGCATTTCATAGTAAAGGAAAGATGTCTAGTAATGTCCCTGTAGATTATACTCCTGTCAAAAATGTAAAAAAGCCAAGTGGAGCAAAACCTGGAATGGTCATCTATGAAAATAATAAAACCATCTATATTACTCCTAGAAATAATATTATAGAGCTTCTAAAAAAATAAATCCAAGTCAAAATGACTTGGATTTTTATTCATCTAATTTATTAATTGTTACTTTATTGATTTCGTCTATTTCTTCAAATTGAACACGAATCATTTCTTCATTAGAGGTAGGCACATTCTTTCCTACATAATCTGCTCGAATTGGAAGCTCTCTATGCCCTCTATCTATTAAAACAGCAAGCTGAATACTTTTAGGTCTCCCCATATCCATAATACCATCTAAAGCAGCTCTTACGGTTCTTCCTGTATATAATACATCATCTACAAGAACTACAATTTTTTCATTAATATTAAAATTTATTTCTGTATCATTTAATATTGGATTTTCGTCTACCTTCGTCAAATCATCTCTATAAAGGGTAATATCTAAAACCCCTACATTCACCTTATTCTTTTCAATATTTTCTATTTTTTCAGCAATTCTCTTAGCAAAAGGAACACCTCTTGTTTTAATTCCTACCAAAACTACATTCTCAATGCCCTTATTTTTTTCAATAATTTCATGAGCAATCCTAGTAGTTGCTCTTTGTATTGCTTTTTCATCCATAATATTTGCTTTAAATTTCATTCTTCCACCTCTTTCCCCAGATTTCATATGTTATCTTATTTCTTATCATCAAGTATTTTTATAATATTCTTAAAATATTCTGGCAAATCAGCTACAAATTCCATATACTCATTTTTAATAGGATGAATAAAACCAATTACTTTTGCATGTAATAATTGTCCATTTAATCGAAACTTTTGCTTTTTAGGACCATAAGTAGGATCTCCCACTAAAGGATGTTTAATATATGCCATATGTACTCTAATTTGATGGGTTCTACCCGTTTCTAATTTAGCCTCAATAAGAGTATATTCTTTCCACCTTTTTAGAACAGTAAAATGCGTTGTTGCATCTTTTCCATTTCTATCTACTACTGCCATTTTTAATCGATCTACGGGATGTCTTCCAATAGGGGCACAAATAGTCCCTGTTTCTTCTTTAATATTTCCATGAACTAACGCAATATATCTTCTATTGATGGAATGTTCTTTTAACTGCTCAGCAAGACTCTTATGAGCTTGATCGCTTTTAGCCACCATTAAGAGTCCACTGGTATCTTTATCGATCCGATGAACAATTCCAGGTCTTATGACACCATTGATAGAAGATAAATTCTTGCAATGATACATAAGTGCATTTACTAAAGTTCCATGATAATTTCCTGGTGCAGGATGAACTACCATTCCTTGTGGTTTATTTACTACAAGCAAATCATCATCTTCATATACCATTTCAATAGGTATATTTTCTGATTCTATTTTTAATACTTCTGGCTGTGGTATTTCAATGATAATTTCATCATTTTCTATTACCTTATATTTTTTCGTTTTTATCTCCTGATTATTAATCTTTACGTTTCCCTTTTCTATTAACTTTTGTATGTAACTTCTTGACATATCTTCCAACTGCTTTGATAAATATAAGTCTAATCTTGTGTCTTCATCTATTTCATCAATAACGAACTTCTGAGTATCCAATCAACTTCTTCCTTTCTAATCACGAGCTCCATCTAAAAATATTAAATAATAAGAAAGCAATACAGCCCCTATAACAATACTAATATCTGCAATATTAAACACAGGCCAAATTCTAAAATCAAAATAATCTACTACATATCCAAGTCTCACTCGATCTATTAAATTTCCAATAGCTCCTCCTACAATCAAACTTAAACTATAAGGTACAAGCTTATGTAAATTCTTTTGTTTCTTTAAAAATACCACAATTCCACCTATAACTAAAATTGTCATCACTACAAAAAATATTTTTTGATGTTTTAATATACCAAAAGCAGCACCAAAATTTTGTACATATGTAAAATGGAATATATTTTCTATAATAGGTATAGACTCATTTACTAAAAATTTACTTTGAATTATCCATTTTGAAATCTGATCAATGATAATCAATAATAGGATTAATATATAGTTCATGTTTATCATCCCCCTAAAATGCGTGTCTCTCTGATTATAACATAATTTTTAAAATTTTATTACAAAAAAGTGAAGCACAGCTTCACTTTTTTCTTTTTTGTCGATTGGGAATATCATCTCTTTCTTCATCTTCAAGTTGCGCCTTATAAAAATCATTACTAATTTGATCCACAAATTCTACTGTCCCTGATACATTTTCATCATACATATTATTATCATACCAATCTAACGCCATGTTATGCTCATCCGTCTTATTAAATCTAGCAACAGCCTGGTATGCATCTTCCCCATCAAATCCATTAAAATCCTCATTTGTATCCATATAAGTTCTTCCAAAGGGATGCTTTAAATTGCTTTCTTCCACAGGTCTTGTATGAATTTCATCCTTAATTTCAAAGCTATCTTTCTCACACTCTATACATTTTAGGGTAGCTGGCATTATTTCAAGTCTTTCTTCTGGTATTTCTTTTCCACAGCTTACACAATGTCCATATGTACCTTCATTTATTTTTTGCAGAGCTTCATCGATTTCTTGAAGGGCTAATTTTTCATTTTTCTTTAAATTTAAATTCATCTCCACTTGAAAAGTTTCCGTTCCTATATCTGCTGGATGATTATCGTACATAGATAATTCATCAAAATAACTTTGCATAGATTCATTTGGTTCATTTTTATCCATTCTATCCAAAGTTTCTCCTACTTCTTTTCGCTCTTTTAGTAGCTTTTCTTTAAAATATTCTAATTTATCTTGATGCATATTTTTTCCTCCTTCATCGATTGTTTTCTATAATATCTATTAATTCAGCAATATACTTTCCTATTAAGGGAAGATCTACTGTTTTTTGTAACATATAAAAGAATACTGCGGCTAAAATAGTAAGCCCTATGGCCGTGCCCAACCCTCTAGCTAACCCTCCTACAAAGTTGA
Organism: Marinisporobacter sp.; assembly: GCA_025210525.1. Lineage (GTDB taxonomy): Bacteria > Bacillota > Clostridia > Peptostreptococcales > Thermotaleaceae > Crassaminicella. The sequence continues at coordinate 97,181 of JAOARP010000058.1, read as the reverse complement.
TATATAGTAATCTTTTAGGATTATTCATCAGATCAACATATTCCCCGATCTTTGATCTTTCCAATTCTCTTGAAATTCTTTCTATATTTTTTTCAAGGTGGTTCATTCTTTTCTCATCCATTATAGTTCCCCCATTTTGTAAATAATATATTTTATATCTTTCTATAAAATATTAATCGTATTTTCCCCTATTTACAATTTTTCTATCCAAAAAAAAGGATAGAATGTTAAGCATTCTATCCTTTTGATTGATTCATATTTTTAGATTGATTACATGTTCTCTAGCATGCTTAGTACGATTTCAACAGAATTATTTGCAGCTTCTATAACAAATTCATTAAAATTCACATGAGCTGATCCATCTGCTTTATCTGACATAGCTCTTATAATTACAAAAGGTACTTTATTTAAGTAAGCAGTATGTCCAATAGCTGCACTTTCCATTTCAGCACAAAAAGCTTCAAATTCTTTCCATAAGAAATCCTTCTTTTCAGGAGATGCAACAAAAATATCCCCTGATGCAATTCTTCCTGTTGTAGTTTTATATTTAGCCGTTTCTTTTTCACTAGCCTTCACTGCAATTTCAACTAATTTTTTATCTGCTTTAAATATGTATTCTTCCATTCTAGGAATTTGTCCTAAAGCATATCCTCCAAATGCAGTAACATCAAAATCATGCTCTACTACATCCTTACCAATAACAATATCTCCAACATTCAATTCATCCTGTATAGCACCTGCAACACCTGTATTAATAATGGCATTTACATGAAAATTACTAATTAAAACTTGTGTACAAACTGCTGCATTTACTTTTCCTATACCACTTCTTACAACAACAATATCTTTTCCCATTAATTTTCCTTTATAAAAGATCATTCCTGCAAAAGTGTCTTCTTTTTCTAATTCCATTTTTTCTTTTAAGATCTGAATCTCTTCATCCATTGCTCCTATAATACCTATATGATTCATTTGATATCCTCCTTTTTCTTGCTTTATTATATAGATGTTTATATATAAATTCAATATCTACTTTCATAATATAGTCTATACTTTATTCTCTAGGAAATCTGCAAATAAAAATCCTCGCTTTAAACGAGAATTTTTATTTAAAGTTATTCAACTACTTTCACTTCAATTTCTTTTATTTTTTCCGGTTCTTTTATTTCCTTCGCTTGTTCCACTTCGCCTATAATTTCTTTGCAACTAGTTCCAACAGCTTCTAATTGAGATTCTAATAATGTCTTAAATCTTGTTTTAAAAATGTGTAATTGTTTTTTACCTTCTTCATATTCTTTTTGAATTTTTATTACTTCATTTCTTCCATCTTCAATAATTTTTTTTGCTTTTCCTTCGGCTTCTTGTATAATTAATTCTGCTTTCTTTTGTGCATTCTGAGCTACTTCTTCCGCTGTACTTTGGGCAAAAACCAAAGTATTATTTAATGTCTTTTCTAAGTTTTCATACTTTTCTATTTGTTCATTCAACATAGTGATTTTATCTTTTAACTCAATATTTTCCTTATATAAATTTTCATAGTCTATAATAATTTTATCTAAGAATTCATCAACTTCGCTTTCTTTATATCCTCTCAATCCTTTTTTAAATTCTTTATTCTGAATCTCAAGTGGTGTAATCATTGTATCCTCTCCTCTAGACTATTCTTTTTATCATAACCTTATATCTATCCTTTTTTGTTTTATTTCCAATTTGATCTAGTATTATTCTTCCTTTCCCTTTAAAGGATATTAAGTCTCCTTCATTAAGGATATATGACGGCTGATTCACTGGCTTAAAATTCACTTTTACTCTATCATTATTAATAAGCTTTGCTATTGCACTTCTAGATTCTCCAAAGCCTGTCCCTAAAATACTATCTAATCTTAAAGTAGCTACAGTTCCATGGATCATCTTAAACTCCTCTTTAACTTTCATTAAATCACAAAAAGATATTTCTTCAATGTTTACTTTATATTTAGACACTTTTTCTAAATTCACCAAAATATAATCACAAAGTTCTTTATGAGCAATCAAATTCGTTTGTCCATCTCCAACTAATATATCTCCTATTTTTTCTCGCCTTAATCCTAAACCTAAAACACTACCTAGAAAATCTCTGTGGCTTAATGTATCCTTTGTAAATTTTCCTGAAATTTTTATAGCCCTAATAGGACAATCATCCTCCATAAGTTCTATATATTCTGGATAAATGATCATAACCCTTCTTTCAGCTTCTTTATATCCTCCCGTAACAATATAATTAATATCCCTAATCTGATCAAGCAAGGGAACACATAAAGAGGTTTGATACGGATCATAAAAATCAGTAGTGCATATGGTATGATTTTTTAATACACTTTCTACTTTGTTTAGGACTTTCATTACGACATATCGTTCTTCTGTATTTTTAATATGTTTTATTAAATTTTCTTTATCTATCAAAATATCACACTTCCTAATAAAGTAATCCCATAATTAAATTTCTAATAAAACGTAAGAATATGACCGCTAAAATAGGTGAAAAATCAATCATTCCTCCTCCTAATCTAAATCTAAAAAGAAGATTTCTAAAAGGAGCAAGTATGGGCTCTGTTAGCTGATATATAAGCTTTGGAATGGTTGAGTAGGGAGATGGATTAAACCAAGACATAAGAATCCTTGCAATAATTAAAAAGTCTAATACTCTAAAAAAATAATCTACAGATTGTTGTATCATCCACATTTTTTCCACCACCTCAATTTACTTATTCCAAGGAAATAATGCTGTATTTTTTAATTCTTCATTAATATTTCCTGATATATCCACATTGCTAGGAGCTAAAATAAATATTCCCTTTGAAACCTTTTGAATACTTCCATCTAACGCATACACAGCTCCATTAGCAAAATCAAATATTTTTTTTGCTAATTCTGGTTCTAGTTTCTCTAGGTTCATAATAACAGGTTTTCGATTTTTAAGATTATCCACAATACTAGGTGCTTCTTCAAAATCAGTAGGTTCGTAAACTACAACTTTCATTTGTGTTGTTGTATGTATATTCACAATTTTATTCTTCTTGCTTTGTATGGGTGTGATTGGTTCATTATATTCAACAGATGTCTCAACTGATTCGTCTTCATATTCTTCGTAATCATCTAAACCCATAAAATATTTTACTTTATCTACAAATTTTCCTGACATCTTTTATCCTCCTTTGGCTCTTTACTAATTATAATTTCTTCTTCCGAATATTCCTGTACCCACACGTATTATATTAGCACCTTCTTCAATAGCTACTTTAAAATCATTTGTCATCCCCATAGATAAATATTTCATCTCTACCCTTGGAAATTGTTTTGTTTTAATCTCTTCAAATAGCTCCTTAAGCATTTTAAAATACTTTCTAACAGCTTCAGGATTTTCCTCATATGGAGCAATAGTCATTAATCCCTTTACCCTAATATATTCTAATGCTTGTATTTTTTCAAAGAACTCAAAAACTTCATTACTAGCTAATCCAAACTTTGTCTCCTCATTAGCAACATTTACCTGCACCAAAACATCCATGATTTTTCCATGTTGCTTTGCACGTTTATTGATTTCCTCTGCTAAACTCATTCTATCTACAGAATGAATCAATTTCACTTTGTCAATAATGTATTTTACTTTATTGGTCTGAAGATGTCCAATCATATGCCAATTCACATTAGATACAACATCATATTTTTCCATAATCTCTTGAACTTTGTTTTCCCCTATGTCCTTAGCACCTGCACCAATGGCTTCGTTAATCCTTTCATGATCTACTGTTTTTGTAACAGCAATCAATTGAATTTCTTCAGGATTTCTTCCAATTTCACTACAAATTTCATCAATTTCTTTTCTTAACTCTTTTATATTTTTCTCAATATAAGACATTTCTTTCCCTCCGTCTATTTTGTTAATATATCCTTTCTCCTACTTCAACCTTTGAACCATTTCTAACAACTTCATCATATAATTTTACAGTACTTACTCTTTCTCTATTCTTATCATAAAAAACATTGCTTTGAATAATTGCATATTCATCATTATATCCTTTAATTTTAATAGGCTTAAACCTTGCGTATCTATTTACATCAAGTACAAACACTCCTTTTTTTTCATCTATCTCTACAATACTATCCTTATATATTTTTAAACCTTCATAATTTACAGGAATAGCTTCTAAGTCAATATTTCTCATACTATAAAAATTTTCTACATATTGATTTACTTGAAAGATTACCATATTATTTTTAGCATTTTCTATTATTTGATATACTTTTCCTTTTACTTCTCTTTGTGGAAATTTAAAAATCACCCTTCGTCCAACTTTATAATGCTCTATCTTTTCCTTATCTATCCAAGCAATCATATACCATACATTATTATCAACTATTTTAAACAAAGGTTGATTTCTAATGGCTTTCTCAGCTCTTAAATCTGTTATTTCACTTCCAATGCGTTTGAGATTTTCTAATTCGATTGTTGCCATATTTTTAGGTGTTAATAGGGTTTCATATCCATCAATATTATAACTGATAATCCCTGATGCAGGACTTTTTATCCAACAAATTGCACTATTTATTTTTTCTTCTAGATTTTCTTGTTCTAATTCAAGGGTTTCTAAATTTTTTCCTGCAAAACTTTTATCCCCTGTAATAATCCGTTTTTTTTCTAATTTATTATTTAATTCTTTTTTCAATTGCTCAATTTTTAAAAGATCGCCCTTTTCTTTAGATACTTTTATATCATTTATTATTTTATTAATTCCTTCATCAATCTTATTTACATCACTTTGAAATAAACTATCTTCATTTTCTTTAATACTTTCAATTCTTTGGTTTACTACCTCTAATTTTTTTCTAGTTGAACGATCAATATCAGCCTTATATATTTCAGCTACCTTATACTCTTTTTCAACTTTTTCTCCTTCCTGAACAAAGTATTGTATATTTCCTTCAAATTTACTTTCAATCAATTTTTCATTTCTAATAATATAGCAATTCAATTGATCTGTAATTTGAATATTTCCATATTCAGCAACACTTGTCTCATTAGAAAAAGAAATGATCATGGGCATAAACTTTATAATAAAATAACATAGTATGATTCCAAAAAAGAAATGCCTCAGTCTGCTTTTTCTTTTTTTTCTATTTCGCTTCTTTTTAGTCACGTCCTTCACCTACTAATTCCTTATTATGTTTATAATTCTTCACGCTTTTTTATTTTCCTTCATCTTATTTTTATTTATTTAAATTAGTTTCACAGTCCTATCTCAAAAAGCAAAAAAGCTATGAACATTCATAGCTTTAATGTTTTCTTTCTGGTCTGAGTGCTGGGACTTGAACCCAGGGCCTCTAGAACCCCATTCTAGCGCGCTACCAAACTGCGCCACACCCAGATAATTCTATTTATTATTATACCCTAATATAAAATTTTTTCAAGGGTAAAAACAGATAGGGAAACCCCCTATCTATTTTCACTATAAAATAATACAAATAAGCCCACCGCTTCCATCATTAATAATCTTTTGAAGAGTTCTTTGCATCTTATTTCTTGCATCTTCTGGCATCATAAATAATTTATGCTCTAATTGCTCTTTCACCATATCATGAAGAGATTTTCCAAACATATTTGTTTCCCATATTTTTTTAGGATCTGATTCAAACTCATCTAGTAAATATTTTAGTAGCTCCTCACTTTCTTTTTCTGTTCCTACAATTGGTGAGACTTCTGTTGTAATATCTGTTTTGATTAAATGAAGAGATGGAGCATTAGCTCTTAATTTAACACCAAATCGATTCCCATGTTTAAAAATTTCTGGTTCTTTCAATTCTAGCTCTTCTAATCGTGGAGATACTAAACCATATCCTGTATCTTTTACATCCTTTAATGCTCTTTCTACTCGATCATATTCATTTTTTGCTCTTGAAAATTCTTTTATAAGGCCTAATAATTGATGATCTCCCTCAATCTTATACCCTGTTATTTCCTCTAAGATATTATAAAACAGTCCATCTTTTGTTTTCATTTTAATATGGGCAATTCCTTCTCCTAATGCTATATCACTAACATTCGCTTCATCTATTACTTCCATATCTAAAAATTTTCCTACTGCATTTCTTATATCGCTTATTTTCTTTACTTCTTGACTCCATTGCTTTACAGAATAAATAATCTTATCCTTAAGCCAATGAGTTGGCTCTAATCCTTCAACCCATCCTGGAAGAGTAATGTTGATCTCCTTAATCGGAAATTCAAATAATACATTTTCTAATACATCATTAATATCTTCCATATTCATCTTAGCACAATCAGTTGCTACCACTGGAACATTATATTTTTCTTCTAATTGTCTTTTTAGGTCTACTGTTTCCTCCCTTTGAGGATGTAAAGAATTCACAATCACAACAAAGGGTTTATTCATATCTTTTAACTCTTTGATGACTCTTTCCTCAGCTTCTATGTAGCTATTTCTATCAATATCTGTTACAGTACCATCTGTCGTAATAACTAAACCTATCGTTGAGTGATCTGTAATGACCTTCTTTGTTCCTATTTCTGCTGCTTCTACAAAAGGAATTTCCTTTTCATACCAAGGTGTTGTTACCATTCTGGGTTTTCCATTCTCCTCATGTCCCATTGCACCCTTTACTAAATAGCCTACACAATCTACAAGTCTTACTTTAAACTTAGCATTATCTTTTAAAGTCAATTCAATGGCTTCATTTGGAACAAATTTAGGCTCTGTAGTCATAATCGTTTTACCAGCTCCACTTTGGGGCAATTCATCTTTAGCTCTCTCTTTTCTATAAGCATTCTCAATATTAGGTAAAACTAATAATTCCATAAATCTTTTGATAAAAGTTGATTTTCCTGTTCTTACAGGCCCTACAACTCCTACATAAATATCTCCCTGTGTCCGTTCTGCAATATCTTCATATATATGGAATCTTTCCATTTACACTCACCCCTTTAGTCATAAATATTTATTAAAAAATCATAAACTATCAAAAGTCATTCTTTCTTCATTATGATATGTATTAACAATATATATATATGACCACTTACACATGATTATGCCTTTTATATAATAAAAAAGATAGCTAAATTAGCTACCTTTTACCAATCCATTTTTTTATTTTGAGCTACCTCTTCAATTTCATGGGTTCTACTTCTCATCATTAAGTTTACTACTGCCTCTCTTACATCACTATCCTTATAAAGAATATTATAAATTTCAGTTGTAATAGGCATTTCTACATTGTACTCTTTAGATAGTTTATAAGCAACCTTTGTAGTGACCACACCTTCTACTACCATTCCTATTGATTTTACTGCCTCTTCTAGTTTTTTACCTTGTCCAATTTGGATACCACATCGTCTATTTCTGCTATGCATACTCGTGCATGTCACAATTAAATCTCCAATGCCTGTTAACCCTGCAAAGGTATTAATCTCCGCTCCCATTGCTTGACCCAGTCTTGATATTTCCGTAATTCCTCTAGTCATAAGAGCTGCCTTTGCATTATCTCCAAAACCTAGTCCATCAGATATTCCTGCTCCTAGAGCAATAACGTTTTTAAGAGCACCTCCAAGTTCAACACCAACTACATCAGGATTTGTGTATACTCTTAGTTTTGGAGATATGAATACATCTTGTATATACTCTGCAACAGATTTTTCACTTGCTGCAACAACTAATGTAGTAGGCATATCTCTACATACTTCCTCAGCATGAGATGGTCCTGATAAGGCAGCGAAAGGATTTTTAGGAAGCTCTTCTTTTACTACTTCTGATATTCTAAAAAGGGTAGTATTCTCTAATCCTTTTGCAACATTTACAATAATCTGCTTTTCATCCACTACAGGTTCAAAGCTTTTTATTACTGTTCGTACAGCTTGTGAGGAAACAGCTAATAATATAATATCTGAATCTTTCACAGCATCACAAATATTTTGGAATAACCCTATATTATTAGGCAAAATAACACCTGGTAAATATTTTATATTTTCTCTTGCTTTTTTCATTTGCAAAAACTGTTCTTCATTTCTCATCCATAAGTTTACATCATGTCCCTTTTTAGAAAGAGACACGGCTAAAGCTGTTCCCCAGCTTCCAGCTCCAATTACACTAATAGTTGATTTCATTGTACCTCCCCCTATTCGTACGCAAAATTTATTTTTAGATTTAGTACAAGAAAACCTCTCTTATATGTCTTCTCCCTTTTCTCTATGAATTATACTAATTGGAGTTCCTTCAAATCCAAAGGCTTCTCTTATTTTATTTTCAAGATATCTTGTATAAGAAAAATGAGTAAGTTCTTTGTCATTTACAAATATAACAAATTTAGGTGGTCTTACAGATATTTGTGTCATATAGAAAATTTTAAGTCGTTTTCCTTTATCTGATGGTGGCTGATTTAATAATATAGCTTCTCCAATCACATCATTTAATCTACCTGTTGGTACTCTCATAGCATGCTGATTGGAAACAAATTTTATCGTTTCAAGGATCTTATGTACTCTTTGTTTTGTTATTGCTGAAACAAAAAGAATAGGGGCATAAGGCATAAAAGCTAATTCTTTTCTTATATCTTTTGTATATTGATTCATGGTGTTTGTTTCTTTTTCTACCAAATCCCATTTATTCACAACAATAACTGTAGCTTTCCCCTCTTCATGGGCATAACCTGCAATTTTTTTATCTTGCTCCGTTACCCCTTCTGTAGCATCAATCATCAGCATACATACATTTGATCTTTCTATTGCGTTAAGAGATCTTACAACACTATATTTTTCAATATTTTCATCTACTTTGCTTTTTCTTCGTATTCCTGCTGTATCTATAAACACATACTCATCTTCCCCATGGGTAAAGGGTGTATCAATAGCATCTCTTGTAGTTCCTGCAATATCACTTACAATAACTCTTTCTTCCCCTAGGATTGTATTAATAATAGAAGATTTTCCTACATTTGGCTTACCAATAACGGCTACTGTAATGCAATCATCTTCATAATCTTCTTCATGCTTTTCTGGAAATTTTGCTATAACTTCGTCTAGTAAATCTCCAAGTCCTAGAGCATTTGTGGTAGAAATAGGTAATGGCTCTCCTAATCCTAATTGATAAAAGTCATAAAAATCATCTGGTAGTTTATGTGTATCCACTTTATTTACTATTAAAAGAACAGGCTTACCTGTTTTTCTAAGTAAAGCTCCTATTTCCTCATCTGCAGCTACAAGACCCGCTCTTCCATCTACCATAAAAAGAATTACATCTGCTGTTTGAATAGCTAGATTTGCTTGATTTCTCATTTGAGATATAATAATATCCTTTGACTCTGGTTCTAATCCACCTGTGTCTATTAGGGTAAAATGATGATTTAACCATTCAACTTCTGCATAAATTCTGTCTCTTGTAACACCTGGCTTATCTTCTACAATTGCTATCCTTTTTCCAGCAAGCTTATTAAAAAAAGCTGATTTTCCTACATTAGGTCTTCCAACTATTGCTACAACTGGCTTAGCCATAAAAACACCTCCAGTATCTATCTTTATTTTGTTATTTTATTAATAAAATCTTTTCCGTCTACTTCCGTAACGGTTACTTTTATATTTAATGATTTTTGCAAATCCTCTACTGTTACATCGTCTAGAAAAATAGGCTCATCCCTTTTTAACATGCACGATGGAATGACTAATTCTTCTCCTAGTTCCTGACCCTTTAATTGTTCTATTAAATCTGTTCCTGTAATTAATCCTGCTACGGTAATGGTTTCTCCAAAAAAGTTATTTTTAATTTCAAAAACATTAATCTTTAAACCATTGACCTTTTCCTCTATTCTTTTGCAAATTTTTTCTATAAACGATTTTGCTGATTTTCCAGTAGCAATACTCATCTGTTTATTTTTCTTCTTTATTATAGACAAATTCTCTAAACAAGAATTGATTTCATATTCAAACTTTGCCATAAGTCCTACACCATTTTCGATTTGAGGAAAACCCTCATAATCATCATACATAGGAAGCTCTCTATTGGCAAGAACATAAAACTCATCTGACAAATGTACAAAACGAGTATCTATTTTTTTTAATAGCTTATTTTGCCATGCTGCTATCTGATCAATAACTTCTGCTGATGATCCCTTATCAAAAATGGTCAGGGGATATAAACCTTCTCTAAACTTGGTTATTCCTACAGGAACAATGGCTAAGCTTTGCATACTTGGATAAAGGTTAGATAAATCTTCAATAGTTCTATCTAAATTTTCACCATCATTTATACCTTTACATAAAACAATCTGTCCATTCATACAAATCCCAGCATCTGATAATCTTTGTAGTCTCTCATAAATATTTTTTGCATATTTATTACTTAACATTTTCACCCGTAGCTCTGGATCTGTAGTATGTATAGAAATATTAATAGGGCTAATTCTATATTTTATAATCTTTTGTATATCTTCTTCAGACATATTCGTAAGGGTAATGAAATTTCCTTGAAGAAAAGAAAGTCTTGAATCATCATCCTTAAAATATAAGGTTTTTCTCATGCCTTTAGGCAATTGATCTATAAAGCAAAACATACATTTGTTTTTACAGCTTCTTGCTTGATCAATGATTGGGTTTTCAAATTCAATCCCTAATTCTTCATCAAATTCCTTATAACATGTATATTTTTTTACCAATCCATCTTTTTTTTCAATTTCAATTTCTAAATATTCATCTGCTGTCAAAAACATATATTCAATAATATCTTCAATAGCTTCTTGATTTATTTTTAGTAGTTTATCACCCTCTTCTATTCCTAGCTTCTGGGCTTTACTTCCTGGATAAATTTTAGAAATAATATTTTTTAGCTCTTGTTCTTCCACAATCAACACCTACTTGAAATCTAGTTTTAGTACCTGCTACTAATATTGTAGCATAAAAATTACTTTTATACATCCTGACTCATAATATTATCATGTACTTTTATATATCGTCAAGAGCATCCTCTTAATGCTTCACAATAACATAGGCTCCATTTTCAAGATCATGGACCATTCCCATAGTAATTTTAGAAACTAATAATGCAAGTCTTTCCTTTTGCTCTTCTGTTTTTGCATAAAATACAGGTACTGTTGTTGTTGAAACCATACTTCTATCTGTAGTAATAATGGCAATAATATTTTCTTTAATTCCGAAATCCATTAAAGTTCTCCTTTCAATTGATTATTTTCTTTTGATCCTTTCTTGGATTCTAAAGGCTTTCTCTTTGCCGTTTCTAAAACTGGTGTTTTATTGACTGCCTCTACTAATAAATCTATATTGGCCTCCATAGGAATAATAGCCATAACAATATTTCCATTATGAGGATTTCTTCTAGCAATAGGTGTAAAATCTGGTTCATCAACATCCTTTCGAATTCCTAATTGAATAGTTGCATTATGCTGTATAGCTTGTCTTTGACCCATGTTTGCAAGAGTTGCTCTAGCATTTGCATCATGGGGAATAATTTCTATAGCAATTCCCCTTTCTTCATAAATTTTTCTAGATTCCTTTAATCCTATATTCATAATTACAACATCACTTACCATCAATAAGGGTCCATCAAAATGAATCTTACTAGGTATTACCTGGGCAATTTCCATAATCAACTGCCTTGATAATAATTTCTTTAGAGCTAAAGCTGTAATAGCACCTACAAATATTCCAAAAAATAGTTGTAGATAGATAGGTAGTTTTATCATTTTTATGAAATAAATTGTAATACTTGTCATAAGGGAGGTAATAATAACCATATAGTTTCTCGCTTCAAAAGCCTTTGCAATATCTTCTATATAAGCAGTTCCTCTTGGTACTAATTCTGTTCCTTCTATATTATCAAGACTTTGTCTTTCCATATTTCTAACATCTCTGAACTGTTGTGCCGCTAGTGCTAAAAAAGTTACTGCACTATATTCCTTTTGTACCAATGCAGGCACTGCTACAGAACCAAGAGATGCTGCAATAACACCTAATGTTAAATGAGAAATCAATCCTTGTGGATAGCTAGGATATTGCCTTTGATCAATTCGAATCATATAAATTCTTGCCAATAATCCCATCATTAAAGCTACAATAATTTGAATACCAAATTTGTTCATGAACATCCTCCTAATTTTTCTAGTTCCTTGTATTATTATTTGTTTTTTGGTTAGTTTTATGAAAAATTTATTCATTATAAAACTTTATCGCTGTTTATTAACAGGAAATTAAATAAAAATAAACAAGAATTTAACACTATGGTAATACAATGGAATCATCAAATACTATTATTTTAGGAGGGGAATCCATTGGATTATATAAAAGAATTTGAAGATATTCTTCATACAGGTACTATTTCTACTTTATTTCAACCCATTGTCAGCCTCAAAGACGGAAATTTAATTGGTTATGAAGCCTTGAGTCGAGGTCCAAAAGATTCTCCGTTATTTTCTCCTTTAGCCCTTTTAAAAGTAGCTGCACAACAAAATAAATTATGGGACTTAGAATTATTATTTCGTACAAAAGCAATAGAAAAAGCATGTGATATAAGAAGTGATTTACTATTATTTTTAAACGTAGACCCGAATATTATCAAAGATATTCATTTTAAAAAAGGCTTTACTAAAGAGTTCTTATCTAAGCATAATATTTCGCCTAAATCAATCATCTTTGAAATCACTGAAAGAACTGCTATTGAAGATTATAAAAGTTTTACAGCTATACTTAAAAATTATACTGATCAAGGCTATAAGATTGCTATAGACGATACAGGGGCTGGTTATTCTGGTATGCGAACCATAACAGAAACAAAACCTCATTATATTAAAATAGATATGGATTTAATTAGAGATATTGATAAAGATTTTTTTAAACAAGCTATCATCAAAGCTTTCGTTTATTTAGCCAATACAACAAATATCAAGCTTATTGCAGAAGGCATTGAAACAAAAGAAGAGCTACAAATCCTCATTCAATTAGGCATACATGCTGGTCAAGGTTATTTTTTGCAAAAACCTGAATATACATTTAAAGAAATTCCTCAAAAAATCAAGGACCTTATTGTAAAATATAATAAATGATCAGTTCTTTGCTGATCTTTTTTATATAAAAAAAATAGCTTTAGGATCATTCCTTAAGCTATTTCCTCTAAAAGCTTTTTTTGTCTTTTATCCATATAATTCTTAATTTCTTTCTCTATGTCCTTCCAAGTAAATACTCTAGTAATTCCATCGATTAAGGGCTGTCTATTATATTCACAATCTATTAATAAAACTTCAAAGCCTGCTAAAGCTAATTGAATAGCATTTTCATATCGGTCTTCTATAAAAATATGGCATTTTATTTCTTTTGCCTTTTCCACTTTATAGTGACTTCCTAATAAGTGTATTTCTGCATTAGGTATATCATTACGTTTAAACCATTCTCGTGTCACATATTCCATCCTTTTCTCTCTAGCAGTAACATAATAAATATGATGTTCTTTTCTGATTTTTTCAAGTATTTCTTTTGCATTTTTTCTTATTTTTGCATTTAGATGAAGTTCTTCTCCAAATTCATGATAAAAATCTAAATAATCTTGTCTAGGTATACCTAAAACTTCATGTATATCATACGTTGTAACATTCTTAGGCTCAATTTTTGTATCAAAATACCAATTTGCTTTTTCCAACCAATAATAGGGTTCTGTAATTGTCCCATCAATATCTACACAAATATTTAGTTGATCCATAATGATCTCTCCTTCCTTTTCTTTAATTTCATTTTAAAGGATCTAGTTTAAAACTATATTATAGAAGTATTAATTTCATGTAAACAAGAAAACTATTCTCTCAACAGAACAGCTTTCTCATCTTTGTTACTATTTCATCCAATAATCTCCTGTTTGGATATATACAACTTTTTCACATACATTTTTGGCATAATCTGCAATTCGTTCAATATGAGAACAAATAAATAAAAAGTTTGTAGACTGGGTGATTTTTTTAGGGTCTTCCATCATATAAGTAAGAAGTTCTCTATATATTTGATTATATATTTCATCTACCCTTTCATCTAATGCCCAAGTCTCTTTTGCTAATTGAACATCTTTTTTTACAAATGCATCTAAAGATTTCTTCACCATATCTGTGGCTAAATCCGCCATTCTTGGTATATCTATTAATGATTTCATATATTTTTCATTTGCCATCTTTATAGTAATTTTAGCAATATCTACAGCATGATCAGCCATTCTTTCAAGGTCTGCAATTAATCTTAAAATAGAACAAATTTCTCTTAAATCAATAGCCATAGGCTGTTGGGTAGCAATTAATTTAATACATTTATCTTCAATTTCTTCTTCTAATTTATTTGTAGCTTGATCTCCATCAATCACTTTCCTTGCAAGAATGATATCTTGATCCTTTAAAGATTTTATTCCATTCAATATAGCTTCTTCTGCCATACTCCCTAGCTTTAACAGATCATTGTGAAGCTTTGCTAACTCATTGGCTAATTGTAATCTCGGCATTTTAATTCCTCCCTCTCTTTAACCAAATCTTCCTGTAATATAATCTTCTGTTCTTTTATCTCTAGGCTTAGAAAAAATATTATCTGTTGAATCCGTCTCTATAATCTCTCCATTTAAAAAAAATGCTGTATCGTCTGATACTCTTCCTGCTTGCTGCATATTATGTGTTACTATGACAATAGTATAATCTTTTTTTAATTCATCTAATAAATTCTCCACCTTTAAGGTCGATATAGGATCTAGTGCTGAAGTTGGTTCATCCATTAAGATTACATTCGGCTCAACTGCTAAACATCTTGCAATGCATAATCTTTGCTGCTGCCCACCAGACAACCCTAAAGCAGGTTTATCTAATCGGTCCTTTACTTCATCCCAAAGAGCTGCTCCTTTTAAACTTTTTTCTATTATTTCATCTAATCTTGATTTATCTTTTATTCCATGTATTTTCGGTCCATAAGCAATATTTTCATATATTGTTTTAGGAAATGGATTAGGTTTTTGAAAAACCATTCCCACATTTTTTCTTAAATTAATTAAATCACATTGGTCACTATAAATATCTAATCCATCTAAAAGGATTTGTCCATTAATTTTCACAGAATCAATCAAGTCGTTCATTCTATTTAAAGTCCTTAAAAATGTTGATTTTCCACATCCTGAAGGTCCAATAAGAGCCGTTACCTTATTTTCCTTCATCTCTATATTGATATCTGTTAATGCTTGAAATTCTCCATAAAAAAGATTTAAATTTTTCACCCTGATCTTAGGATTGTTTGACATGTCTTTATCTCCTTTCTAAGACGCAACCTTAGTATTCTTCATATATTTATTGGCAATCGTATTGGCTAAAAAGTTAATACATAGGACCAGTATAATCAGTACTGATGCTGTTGCAAAAGTTTTTTCCTTTGATAACCCTTCTGAAGCTAATAGGTATAAATGAACAGACATAGTTCTGGCAGGATCCATAATTGTCTTTGGTAATCCTAAAGAGCTTCCAGCTGTTAACATGACAGCAGCTGTTTCTCCTACGGCTCTACCTATTCCTAGTATGAGTCCTGTTAGTATTCCAGATATACTACTTGGAAGAACTACCTTTACAATGGTCTCCCATTTTGTAGCCCCTAAAGCTAAACTACCTTCTCTGAAGGATCTTGGAACGGTTTTAATAGATTCTTCTGTAGCACGAATAAGAGTCGGAAGAATCATTAATGCAAGAGTTAATCCACCTGATAGAATAGACCATCTTAACTTTAAAAATATTACAAAGAATACAAATCCAAATAATCCAAATATAATGGAAGGAATTCCTGCTAAAGTTTCCGTACCAAATCTTATTAGTTTTACAAGTTTATTTTCTTTAGCATACTCTGTTAAATAAATAGCTGCACAAACACCTATAGGTGTAGCAATCATAATAGATACCAAAGTTAAATAGCTAGTCCCAAGGATAATAGAGAAAATGCCACCCTTTCTTCCCATACTCTTTGGATCTTGTATGAAAAAGTCTAAATTAATATGCTTTACTCCATTCATTAGAACATATCCAATAATGGATAGTAAGGCTAAAATCGTTAATGTCGCTGCAATATATACCCATAAATAAGCTATTTTTTCTTTTATTTTTATATTTTTCTTTTCCATAGCTAATTTCTCTGTATGTGTATTTGTATCTACAATCATAGTTCTACTTCGCCCCCAATCTCTTCATCGTTGTTGTGGCTGTAACATTTAACAACATAATAAATACAAATAGAATAATTCCTGTAGCAAATAACGCCTTTTGGTGCATAGGTGTTGCATATCCCATTTCCATAGCAATGGTTCCTGTAAGTGTTGCAACAGAATCTAGCATACTTCCTGGAATCTTAGGCATATTTCCCGTAATAAGAATAACTGCCATAGTTTCTCCAACAGCTCTTCCCATTCCTAAGACAACAGATGTAATAATTCCAGATTTAGCCGCAGGAATAATTACTTTTGTAATGGTTTCGAAATGAGATGCACCTAGAGCAAGAGATCCTTGTTTATACTCTATAGGCACAGATCTTATAGCATTCTCAGAAATATTTACAATAGTTGGTAAGATCATAATGGCAAGAATCATAGCTCCTGCCAAAATACTATATCCCGATGTATAAGCGTCTGGATTCACCCTCTGTATAATAGGTAATATATACATTCTTATGAATGGAACAAGAATAGATAATCCAAAGAATCCATATATGACAGAGGGAATTCCTGCTAATAATTCAACAGCTGGTTTAAATACTTTTACAATAGATTTTGGAGCAATTTCTGCTAAAAATACTGCACAAGTGATACCCATAGGAACACCTATTATTAATGCTCCTAAGGTTACTGATATAGATCCCATGATCATGGGAAAAGCACCATATTCTCCATTTGTAGGTGCCCATGTCTTTCCAAACAAGAAATTCATTACACCATACTCCTTAAGAATAGGTACTCCCTCCTTAAATATAAATAGCGTAATTACAAATACAGATATGGTTGCCATTGCTGCACAAATCAAAAGTATTCCCTCAATAACTTTTTCGTATTTTTTCATACTTAAAACGCCTCCCAAATAATTATTCCTCCCAAACTTATAATAATATCTAATCTTTATATAAAGATTAATTCTATGTTAAATTCATGTTAAAGAAACAAATAACTTTAAAATAAGCATAAGGCGGTTTAAAACCGCCTTATGCTTATATCATGGGAGGATATTCAATCCATCGTATTTTGTAAAATTATTTTACTGAAATAAATTCTTCCTTTACAACTTCCTGTCCTTCATTTAAAACAAACTCAATGTAAGCTTGAACTACTTCTGATTCTTTTCCATTTGTTAGGTATAAGAAAGGTCTTGCTATTTTATATGTTCCTTCCTTAGCCATTTCTTCATTAGCTTCTACCCCTTCTACTTTCACTGGTTTTACTGTATCATCCATTGCACCCATTGAAATATAACCAATTGCATCTGGTGTATTTGCAACAGTTTGCTTTACAGCACCTGTAGATGGTTGTACTAATGCATTTTTAGTTGTTTTATCAACTTTCTTACCTTCAGCATTTTTACTCTCTACTTTCGTAATCTCTACAAAGGCACCTCTTGTACCTGAACCTTCTTCTCTACTTACAACTGTGATTGCTTGCTCTTTTCCTCCAAGCTCTTTCCAGTTTGTGATCTCCCCTGTGAATATTTTCTTTATTTGCTCTAGTGTTAGATCTGCTACTTCATTAGATGGATTTACTACAACAGCAATACCATCCTTAGCAATTACATACTCTGTTAATCCTAATTCTTTTTCTGATTCTTTCACTTCTCTTGAAGCTGCACCAATATCAGCTATTTTTTCTGCTGCTGATTTTACCCCCACACTTGAACCGCCACCTTGTACTTCAACAGATACTTCTGGATACTTTTCCATAAATACAGCTGCTAACTCTTCTGATAATGGCTGTACTGATGTAGAACCTGCAATAACAACTTTTCCTGATAATACATTCTCATCTGTTTTTTCTTCTGCTTTTGCCTCTTCCTTACTTCCACATCCTGCTAACATAGTAACCCCTAACATAAGTATTAAAGCTAAAGATAAAATCTTTTTCATTGTACTTTTCCCCCATTCATTTTTTAATGTCAAAATTTGATCCTCCCTCAAATCTCAAACTTTACATACTTAGTATAGTTTCCTTATGTTAACTAAAAATAAAGAGATTGTTAAATAGATGTTAAAAAGAAAAAGAGAAAAACAATTTAATCTTGTTTTTCTCTTCCCTTTATAGGAATCCTCACAATAAACTCAGACCCCTTACCTAATTTACTATTCACCTTAATCTCTCCATCAAAAGACAATACAATATGCTTTACAATAGCTAATCCGAGCCCCGTACCACCAATTTTTCTTGATCTAGCTTTATCCACCCTGTAAAAGCGTTCAAACAGTCTTGGTATATGCTCTTTCGGAATACCTATTCCTGTATCTTTTACTACAATAAAAATATGATCATATCTTTTATATGCTAATACTTTAACTTGTCCACTCTCTGGTGTATATTTAATTGCATTTTCTACAAGGTTAAGAATCATTTGCTTAAACAAGTCACGATTTCCATAAATAGGTGGTAAGTTAGCTTCTAATTCTGTACCATAATCTATCTCCTTTTGCTTTGCTAAGGAATCCGTTAGCATATTCATTTGACCAATAATCTCTTTTATATGAATTATATCTTTATTTGCAGCTACTTTATGATTTTCGATGGCTGAAAGAGTAAGTAAATCATCAATCAATCTTTTTAATCGTTCTGTTTCTATATCTATAATATCTAAGAATCTCTTTCTTACTTTTTCATTCTCCATAGCACCACTTTTTAAAGTCTCAATAAACCCACTAATAGAAGTCAAAGGAGTCTTTAATTCATGAGATACATTTGCTACAAATTCTGTACGCATATTTTCTAATTTTCTCATTTCTGTTACATCTTGAATAAGAGCCATTACACCAATAATTCTATTCGGATCCATATCTAATCTTATAAAGTTTGTATATAATTTTAGTATCTTTGTTTCAGGGTAATCAATAACAACTTCTCTTTCCCCTACATTTTTATTATGAATAATATCTTTTAATACATCGTGCAATTTGTTGTTTCTAACAACCTCTAAGATATGCTTTCCATATACATCCTCATCTTCGATGTGAAACAACTCCATTGCCACAGGATTAATTAATATAATCTTAAAGGCTCTGTCAATAGCAAATAATGCTTCATTCATACTAGCTAATGTTGACTGAAGCTTTGTATTTTTATCTTGTATCTCTGATATGGTTTCATTGAGCTTTTCAGACATGATATTAAAAGTATCCACCAGTATGCCTATTTCATCATTACTTTTAATATAAACCTTATCTCCAAAATTACCATTTGCAATTTTTTTTGCAGTCTTCGTCACTTTTTTTATAGGTTTCGCTACATTATTTACAAATCTATAGCCTAATACAGTCGTTACTAACAATCCGCACAGGGCAGCAATCAGCGTATTTTGAAAAAGCTCATAATTTAACTTTTTCATTTCTTTTAAAGGCAATGCCAATCGAGTAATGCCATAAATTTTATTTTCTATTTTAATAGGCACTGCAATATAAATATAATCTGTTTCTGTGGTCGTACTCCATCTTTCACTTTTTCCCACTTCACCCTTTAACGCTTTTTTCACTTCAGGTCTATAGGCATGATTTTCTATTTCAGATAAGATTTCAGAACGAATTTCTGAGTCTCCAATCACTTTTCCATCATTATTAACAAAAGTAATCCTTGCATCTATTTGCTCGCCATACTCATTAGCATACTTAGAAAAATCTATATCTTTAAATGATTTTTCTTCTGCTTTTCCCTTTATAAATTGATTGATTAGTTTCGCATTCGTAATTAATTTATCCTCCATGTTTTCTACATAACTAGTTCTTACAAAATTAAGGGTTAATAGTCCCGTTAGTATAATTCCTATCAAAATAAGGATCGTATAAGTTACAAAAATTTTCTTTTGCATAGTATTCTCCTATTTCATCTTATATCCTATCCCTCTTATGGTCTCAATATATATAGGATATTTATCATTATCCTCTATCTTCTTTCTTAAATGTCTTATATGCACATCTACTGTTCTTGTTTCACCAAAATAATCATATCCCCATACTTCATCTAATAAAAAATTTCTTGATAATACTTTTCCTCTATTTTTTGCTAAAATTTTAAGTAATTCGAATTCTTTAAGTGTTAGTTCTATCAATTCTCCATTTTTCATGACTTCATGCTTTTCCACATCTATAACAATATCATTCACTTTAACAAGTTTTATCACTTCTTTAGGGATTTCTTCAAACCTTCTTAAAACAGCTTTAATTCTTGCAATCAACTCACGCACACTAAAAGGTTTTGTTAAATAGTCATCAGCACCTAATTCTAACCCTAATACCTTATCCATTTCCTCCCCTTTAGCTGTTAACATGATAATGGGTATTTTCCTTGTTTTTTCATTGCTTCTAATTCTTTTACATGCTTCAAAGCCATCTATTCCTGGTAACATCAAATCTAATATAATGACATCAGGCATTTTTTCTTCTGCTACAGCTATTGCATCCTCTCCATTTTCACTAGTAATTACTTCATATCCATGGCTTTCTAGATTAAACTGAATGAGTTCTATAATATGTTGTTCATCGTCTACTACCAATACAGTTTTTTTTCCCATCATATCTCTCCTTCCAGCGAGCTATCTTATTTCCATTATTGCCGCCATTCTTCCGGTGATTCCTTCATCTCCTCGATGTGAAAACAATACATCTCTATTGCACATAGTGCATAGATTGCTTATGGTTATATTTCTCTCTAAAATACCAATTTCCTCTAATGCCATTTTATTCGCCTGCCATAAATCGAGCATATACTTGCTATTTCCCTTGGAAAATACAAATGGATCTAGGTTTGTAAAGTTTTTGTTAAATTCACTAATAACACCTTCATCTACTTCATAGCAGCATTTTCCTATAGAAGGTCCTATTGCAGCAAGACAATCTTTAGGATTTGTTTGAAACGTTTCTACCATCTTTCTTACTACCTTTTTTCCAATTTTAAGAACAGTCCCTCTCCATCCTGCATGAGCTAACGCAATAACTTTGTTTACTGGATCTAATAAAAATATAGGTACACAATCAGCATATACAGTAACCAAAGGGATTTTTTTTACATTTGTAATAAGTGCATCTACACCAATAATATCACTTTCTCTTATGATTCCTTTTCCAATATCCTCTTCTTTTACGATTTTTATATGATCTCCATGTACTTGATCAGAAAAAACTAAATCATTCATAGATATTTCTAATCCTTCACATAGTAGCCTAAAATTTTCTATGATGTTTTCTCTTAAGTCATCTGTATTCATTCCAAGATTCAATGCATTGTATGGCTTCCTACTCACTCCTCCTACTCGACTCGTGAAGCAAGTCTTTACAATACCCGTTTTATCAAAGTTAGGAATTGAATAGTATATAAGTCCTTTATCCGTTTTATGCTTTAAAAAATTATTCAATCGCTCTTCCCCCTGTCCCTATAATTTTTTCTTTCCATTTAAATAATAGCAAGCTATATAACTTGCTATTATTGATTCATCCTTATTTTTCATTCATCATTTTCCTTAATTCTTCCATAAACGTGTTAATATCTTTAAATTGTCTATATACAGATGCAAACCGTACATAAGAAACCTCATCTAGATCCTTTAGCTCATTCATTACTAATTCACCTATATAAGTACTTCTTATTTCTTTTTCCATGGTATTATGAAGATTCTTTTCTATATCATCTACCATACTTTCAATAGCTTTCATAGATACAGGTCTTTTTTCACAAGATCTGATAATCCCATTGAGCATTTTATTTCTATTATAAGCTTCTCTATTTCCATCTTTTTTTATTACAATTAAAGGAATTTCTTCAATTTTTTCGTATGTGGTAAATCTTTTTTTACACTTATTACATTCTCTTCTTCTTCTAATAGCTTGACCTTCTTCAGTAGGTCTTGAATCAACAACTTTTGTGTCGAAATATTCACAAAATGGACAATTCATCTATCATCCCCCCTAGTACAAAATAATAATAAATTTAGAATCATCATGTAGTATTACTCAAATTATAATATGCTAGATTTAGTATGTCCACTAGTTTTTGTCCTCATCTTCCTCTTTTGTAATAATTTCACTTTTTAATTCCACTAATATTATGTCCACTCCGATTTTTTTTATTTCATTCCAAGTAATAATATAATCATTATCTTTTCCAAATATCCCCAAAAACTTACCTGGTCCTGGAACAATCAGCGCATCGATTCTCCCTTTTTCTAAATTTACTTCAATGTCTGATACAAAACCTAATCTCCTGCCATCTATCATATTAATAATTTCTTTTTCTCTTAAATCAGAAGTGCTAATCACCTAATCACCTACTTTATATTTTTATCTTTTACCCTTGTTATAATATATAAGCTTGCCTCAAAATATATGTATCTTTCTACAAAAAAACAAAAGCAAAATTTGCTTTTGTTATATATGTTTTCTCATATGTTTTAATGCAGTTTTTTCTAATCTTGAAACTTGTGCTTGAGAAATTCCTATCTCATCTGCTACTTCCATTTGTGTTCTTCCTTCAAAAAATCTCAAAGTTAAAATATGCTTTTCCCTATCACTCAATTTTCTCAATGCTTCCCTAAGGGCAATACCTTCTAGCCAAGTTTCATCTTCACTTTTTTCATCCTTTACTTGATCCATTACAAAGATGGCGTCTCCACTATCATGATATATAGGCTCAAATAAAGATATAGGATCTTGAATAGCATCTAGCGCAAATACCACTTCCTCTCTAGGTATTTTCAATTCTTTTGCAATTTCTGATATATTTGGTTCCTTGGATTTTTTATTAATCAATTGATCTCTTACTTGTAATGCTTTATACGCTGTGTCCCTTAGTGATCTACTTACACGTATAGAATTATTATCTCTTAAATACCTCCTAATTTCTCCTATAATCATAGGTACAGCATATGTAGAAAATTTAACATTATGACTTAAATCAAAATTGTCGATTGCCTTTATGAGTCCAATACAACCAACTTGAAATAAATCATCCACGTGTTCTCCTCTATTATTAAATCTTTGTATTACACTAAGTACCAATCTTAAATTTCCTTGAATAAATTCTTCTCTTGCAGACAAATCTCCTTGATGAATTCTTCCAAATAAACTCCTCATTTCTTTGTTTGTTAACACTGGCAATTTTGATGTATTTACACCACAGATTTCTACTTTATTGATATGCATGACAATTCCTCCATTTCTATGGATTATTGCCCCCTTACATAGAAAATTATTGCCTTATTTTTTTTCCTTTATACTTTCAGTTTTATCCAAAAAAATTATAAAGCAGCATTTCTGCCGCTTATATTAATCGCTTAATTTCTTTTTGTAATCTTGAAATAATTCTCTTCTCAAGTCTTGAAATATAAGATTGAGAAATTCCTAATAAATCCGCCACTTCTTTTTGTGTTTTTTCTTCTCCATTCTTGAGACCAAATCTTAATTCCATTATCTTTTTCTCTCTATTTGACAACTTTTTAAGTACTATTTCTAATAACTCTCGATCTACTTCTTCCTCTAAAAACTTATAAATAAGATCATTCTCTGTCCCTAATATATCTGAAAGAAGAAGTTCATTTCCATCCCAATCAATATTAAGAGGTTCATCGAAAGAAATTTCCGCTTTTGCTTTACTATTTCTTCTTAAATACATTAAAATTTCATTCTCTATACATCTAGACGCATAAGTAGCAAGTTTTATCTTTTTTTCTGGGTCAAATGTATTTACAGCTTTAATAAGTCCTATGGTCCCTATAGATATAAGATCTTCTACCCCAATTCCTGTATTTTCAAATTTTCTTGCTATGTAAACTACTAATCTTAAATTTCTCTCTATTAAGATTGTCCTTATTTCTCCATCATCTTGTCCAAGTCTGCCCACAAGAAGTAATTCCTCTTCTGCTTTCAAAGGTGGAGGTAAGGCTTCACTGCCTCCAATATAGAATATGTTTTCTTCTTTTGTAATTTTTAATTTTGTTGATATTTTCAACAAAATTATCCTAAAGTATAATTTTACCTTTCTGATCATATCTAACACTGTAACGCCTCCCCTTTGATGAATAAGTTACTTTAAAATATCTGGATGCAATAAAGCTGTATAGTCTCCATTTTGAGATAATTTTTTTGTATAAACACCTACAACTATATTCTTTATGCATTTTAAGTCTTTCTTATCTTGTAATTGTACTTGGTCAGGCTTAAATCCCATAAGCATACCATTTTCTTTTCCTAAAGATTTAAAGGGTATCACTCTAAACCGATTCATCCATTCTGATGTTTGAAGAATTTCAGATATTAAATCTAAATTGACATCATGGGAATTGTCTAAAATATTTTGTACATCTGTAGGCAATAAATCTTTTATAGAATCATATTCTACAATAATTACTGGATATTTGGACAATGGATCTAACAATGCATTCCCTGTATCTAATAATCCTTTTAATTGACTGCTATGATTTTCAACTTCAATTTTTATCGGAATGTAAATTTTATCTCTAGAAACCTTGACCTGTATGTATTCCCAGCAAAATCGAATTAATATATATGCCACAATTCCAGAATAAATCAACAATTTAATTGAGAAATTGCCAATATAATAAATACCATTACTTAATAATCCATTTAGATCAGTAAAATAAAATAATGCAAATGCTGCTCCCCCAAACATAAATGAAATTAAATAAAAAATAGCTAATGTTTTTAGAAATTCCATAAATTTGTATGGTGTAAATGTAATAATAATAATGAATATAGAAATAGCTATTTTCATTACAAAGGTATACATAAATTTGAGAGAAGGGAAAAAAATTACAAAAGCATAACATGCTCCAACTGCTGCCCCAATCCATATTCTATATTTTTTGATCTGAGCTTTGCTAAAATACGCTGTTAGATGTAATATCAACCAATTCATCAATAAATTTTCAATAAATAAATACTCTCCGTAAACTTCAAACATATACATTCCTCCATTTAGGAGATTATTGTACTTTTTATACAATTATTCAGTTGTCCTTTTGTTTATGATTATTATATATGATTTTGCATTAAAACTTTGTCATTCTCTGAAGTCGAAAAAACATAACTTCATAAAAACAATTAATCACAATACGACAAAAGATCGTTTAGTTCCCTAAACGACCTTTTGTTTGCCTTTTTATTAAATTTATCTTCTTCTTCTTAAAAATGTAGGAATATCTAAGTCATCATTTATTGACTCATTTTCTTCTACTTCATTTTTCTCTTCAGTAGATTCATCTTGATGATCCTTGTTTGTTAAAACCTTTTCAGCATTCCTCTTGTTGTTTTCAAATCCCGTTGCAATAACAGTAATAATCAATTCGTCCTTTAAATTGTCATCAATTACTGCACCAAAGATAATATTTGCATCTGGATCTGCTGCTTGTGCTACTAATTCAGCTGCTTCATTCACTTCAAATAGTCCTAGGTTTTGTCCACCTGTAATATTAAGAAGTACACCTTTTGCTCCTTGAATAGATGTTTCAAGTAAAGGACTTTGTATAGCTTGTTTAGCCGCTTCAGAAGCTCTATTATCTCCACTTACTCCTTTACCAACACCCATATGGGCTAGACCTTGTTCAAACATAATAGTCTTTACATCTGCAAAATCTAGATTTACAAGACCAGGAACAGCTATTAGATCTGATATACCTTGCACACCTTGTTTTAATACATCATCTGCAATTTTAAAAGCATCCATAATAGATGTTTTCTTTTCAGCAACTTGTAATAATCTATCATTTGGAATAGTTACTAATGTATCTACTTTATCCTTTAATTGCTCAATTCCCATCTCAGCATGTTGCATTCTTCTTTTTCCTTCAAAAGTAAATGGTTTTGTTACAACGCCTACAGTCAGAATTCCCATTTCCTTGGCAATTTGAGCTACAACAGGTGCAGCGCCAGTTCCTGTTCCTCCGCCCATTCCAGCAGTTACAAATACCATATCTGCTCCTTGTAAAGCTTGAGAAATGTCATCTCTACTCTCTTCAGCAGCCTTTTTCCCAATATCCGGATTAGCCCCTGCACCTAATCCTCTTGTAAGCTTGTCCCCTATCTGTATTTTATACTCAGCCTTTGATGTAAATAGAGCTTGTTTATCAGTATTTATTGCTACAAACTGTACTCCTTTAAGCTGAGATTCGATCATTCTGTTAACAGCATTATTTCCGCCGCCTCCAACTCCAATAACCTTTATTTGGGCAAACTGCTCCATATCTACATCGAATTCTAACATAAGTTTACCTCCTCCACAAAACTCTGAAAATAATCTAATTAGTCCAATTGCCTCTTTTAACAATAGTTTTTATGTATCAAGGATTCCTCTTTTTCTTTATCCATCCTCTACTCGATTGTTTTATAGACATTCCATTATTCTTAATTCAACACATTAAGCAAATATCCTTTTTTTTTATAAGAAAAAGTTTATTTTTGTCCTATTTTTTTAATAAAATGTCTCCTTAATAGTGCAAAGTTGTTAAAGAGCCTTCCTCCAAAGGTAAATATGGCAGCATAATATAATGGAACACCTAGCCGATCACCAATATATGCTAACAATCCGGCTAAAATAGCATTTCCAAAAAAACCTGTGATAAATATGGTTACATTAAATTTTTCTTCCATATATGCCCTTAACCCTCCAAATACAGTATCTAGTGCTGCTAATATAGCAACAGACATATATAATGAATAGGATGTTGGATAAGTAATAGGAAGATAAAAACCTAAAAATACACCTATAATCAAACCAATCATTGCAATTAACAATTTATTCACCTTCTTCTGATACTTTTAAATATCTTAAATCAATTTCTTCTGAATACTTGGGAATATTAATATTTAGTACAGTATTTACTTCTGCATACAGACCATAAAATTTTAATATTTCTACATACCCCTCAGGTGCAGGTGCCATTAAAGCCGCCTCAAGCTTTTTAGGATCTCCTATAGCCTTTATGATAAAGGGTTGGGCAAAAAATTGATTATTAATCCGTATACTATGTCCTGCACAGTTTATCTCGCTATTAGCTAATAACCTTTGACCATTAATAGATATAGCTTCTGCTCCTGCAACTTTTAAATCATTTATAATTCTTAATACATCTTTATCATGTACTAAAACATCATTTGGTTCTTGCCAATCCTCTAATTCTTTTGTTCCATCAGCCAAAGTTAAAATAATACCTGATCCTTCTACGTTTGTGAATCCACTGCTAAATTTTTGTTTATTCACTTCTTCTAACATGGCTTCTTTAAACTTTCCGCCTTCTTCTTTAATCTTTTCATACTCCCTAATCTTTTCTTCTTGATCTTTAATCATTTCTTTGAGATTTTCTACTTCCTTTTTTTCACTTTCAATCAATACTTTATAATTATGAATCACTTTAAGCGGCACATATTCATATTGCCCCTTAACATTTTTAAACTGTAGTGCAATCAACAGTCCTAATACAATGCACAGCATCAAGATGTTAAATTTCCATACGCCTCGTTTCATGGATTCACCTCAATTATTCCGTATCCTCAACAGGCTTAGCATACCTAAATTTTATAACTTCATTATATCTAGGAATAACAACTTCATCTTGCTTTTTCACTGATACCTGAAGATTTTTATTATTTTTCATATAATCTACTATACCATACCGGATATTTAATGTAGATTCAAGTGTGTCGGGATTTCCTATAGCCTTAATAACAAAAGGAGGTGCTGTTGGAACTGCGTTAATATTCACATTACTACCTGCAAGGTTAATTTCTGTACGTGAAACAAATCTTTGTCCATTAATAGAAATAGCTTCTGCTCCTGCATCATTTAATTTGTTAATAATACTTAAAAGTAGCTCATAGTTATACATAATAATACTATCTGATGAAAACTCTGGATCAATTGGTGGATCATCCACCACTACTACTACTCCTGGCCCCTCTACTTTTCTAAGACCGGAAATAATCTTATACTTTTCTAGCTCTGCACTCATGTTTTTTACTAGAACATTTTTTTTTGACTCTGCTTCTTCTATTTCCTTCATCTTTGCTTCTAATGAATTAACTTCACCAATCAGAGCTTCTTTTTCCTCTTTCATCTTTTTTAGCTCTACAGCTAACTCTTGTGCCTTTTGTGCCGGTGCTACCCCTCCTAAATTATTTTGTACTGTTTTAAATTGCAAAGTCAATACAATACCTAAAACAATACAGACTAACCCCATAGCTAGTTGTGCTTTGATATTTTTCATGCTACCACCTCCTATTCCACAGGCCTATAGCTTGGGTCTCCTTCATAACTCATATCAATAACACCCCTTGTAATTTTTTTCTGTTTTAAATCTTCTAATACTTTCTTTAGTACTCTTAATCGATAATCCAAATTATTACCTTCTCCAACCTTACATATTAAGTCATCGGTAAACTTTATCACAATATCTTTTTTATTAACTACATCTAATTCTTGAATAAACATTTCATATTTATTGATTCCGCTGACTATTTCAAGGGCTTTTCCTAATTGTTCCTTATCCTTTACTACTAAAATTGTACCTTCTATAAAGTTTGTAAATTTAAGCCCCTTGATTACTTTTAAATTTCCATTGTTCGTAGAAACTCTAAGAACCATTCCATCTTCATCAATAATCAGATATTCATTCATAAAGGGAATAGCAGCTTCTTCTTCTCTTTCTACTATTTGAATAATCATTTGATCTGGTAGTTTTCTTTCCACCTTCACTGTCTTTACATAAGGATTTTTATATACATTCGTCTCTAAATCATTTAATTTCTCTTTTAAAATATGATTTCCTAAAATGATTCCAGAATCACCTAAGATCTCCTCTTTTGAAAGAGTTGTATTTCCATAAACTTTTACTTCTTTTATTCTAAAAATATCTGTTTTAAATATGATAATGAAAGAAACTGCACACACTAAAATCATAATTAAAAATATAATTCCTTTTTTTCTTTTTTTCACTTTTTTATCAATACTTTCATAATATCTGCTCATATACTCTCACCTTTATAGGGTTTGTCCTCTAATTTATCATTATTTAAGAGCAGCCATAAGCTGACTCTTAATCAATCCTATAAATATAGGCTCCTAATTTCTGTAGCATTTTATCAAATTCATCATATCCTCTATCAATATGCTTAATATGATCAACCATCGTAACCCCTTCAGCTGCAAGACCTGCTAATACAAGAGCTGCTCCTCCTCTTAAATCCTTTGCATGTACTTTTGCACCTGTAAGTTTTTTAGCCCCTTGTACAACAGCAACTCTACCATCAATTTTTATTTTAGCACCCATTCTCGTTAGTTCATCTACATGTTTATATCTATTTTCAAAAACAGTTTCTGTAATAATACTTGTGCCCTTGGCTACAGTCATCAAAGACATAAATTGAGCTTGCATATCTGTTGGAAATCCTGGATAAGGCAAAGTCTTAGTCATTTCAACGGCTTTAATTCTTTGTGGTGCCTTGATTTTTAAACTAGTATCTTCTTCTAGTACAAAACACCCCGCTTCTTTTAATTTTGATATGATCGGTTTTAAATGATCCACAATTACGTTCTTTAATAGAATATCTCCTCCCGTTATAGCACCTGCCACTGCTAGTGTTCCTGCAACGATTCTATCAGGAATAATTTTGTGCTCTACATGATGAAGTTTCTCTACCCCTTCTATAACAATTTCACTAGTACCTGCTCCTGTTACTTTTGCACCCATTTTATTTAAATAGTTCTCTAGATCAATAATTTCAGGCTCTTTAGCGGCATTTCTAATCTTTGTTGTCCCTTTTGCCATAACTGCAATAAGCATTGTATTTTCAGTTGCTCCTACACTTGGGTAATCTAGAAGAATTTCACTTCCTTGTAATTTTACCACTTCGCACTCCAAAAATCCATGAGATTCTTTAATTTTAACACCTAATTCTCTTAAAGCTTTTAAATGGAGATCAATGGGTCTTGGACCTATTTCACACCCCCCTGGATCACTAATTACATGGTAATTAAAAGTTCATTCCATCTAATTTCTATATGAATCTTCGGACGCTGTCCTCTTTTAGGTATTTCCTGCTGATAAATGATTATTCTATCAAGAAGCATTTCAATTTGTTCTCTACCTAAATGTCCTTCTTCTACAATCTCTTTTAATTGATTTATAACATTATTAGCTCCTTGCTTTGACTCAATAGCGTTTTTTCTAAATTTTTCAAGCTCTTTTAATTGATCTTTTAATAATTTCAGTTGTTCCTTCGTTTCAGAAGTTATCTCCTTAAAAACCTCTTCGTTTATAAGATCTTTAGCTAATTGTCTCGAATAATTCTTTATTTCTACTTTTTTACTTAGAATATCTTCTTGTATTTTATCTATCATCTTATCATAATCTAGTCTATCTTTTTTTTCGCTTTCAATATCTTTCTCTAGTTTCTCTATATTCATACCACTTTCTTCAATGATTTTTTGTAATTCATTGACTATTATATTGATAAGATCTTCTTCTTTAACATGATGAGAAATACAATATTGATTTCCTTTCATATGATAAGTTCCACATACATAAGCATCTACTCTATTTTTTTTCTTCCTCTTAACCATATATTTTCCACAATCTCCACAAAACAAAAAACCTGAAAACAAATTGATCCCACAAGCTCCAGCTCTTATATTTCTAGTATTTCGTCTTTTCACTATTATTTGAGCAAGTTTAAAATCTTCCTTTGAAATGATAGGAGGATGATGATTTTCATAAACAATATGTTGATTCTTAGGAATTCTTATCGATTCCCCTTTTACTTTTTTCTTTTTCGTTTTACCACACCTTAATGTTCCTACATATACATCATCCACAATAATTCTTTGTACATGAACAGCTGTCCATGTCTTGGCTACTAGCCCCTTATATCCTGTTTGAATTTGTCTATACTTAGAAGGTGTTATAATATTATCTTTATTTAATATATCTGCAATTTTTCTATACCCATTTCCTTCTATATATAAACCAAAAATCCTTTTTACGATCATAGCTGCTCTCTCATCAATCATCAATTTATTTTTATCATTAGGGTCAATATAATAGCCAAAATAAGGTCTAATAATCATTCCACCGTTTTTTTGTTTTATTTTGATATTTTCGGTAATTTTTCTAGATATATCCTTAACATATCTTTCATTATACCATGTTTTTATTCCTATGATATCATCATCATCAGAAAAGCTATCATAATTATCAGAAATACATATCAGCCTTACTTCATACTCTCTTAAAAATTCTAAAAACAAAAGGGTTAATGCATTATTTCTTCCTATTCTTGATAAGTCCTTTACCACTAATACA
The DNA here is from genome assembly GCA_025210525.1 of Marinisporobacter sp. Lineage (GTDB taxonomy): Bacteria > Bacillota > Clostridia > Peptostreptococcales > Thermotaleaceae > Crassaminicella. The sequence goes on along the minus strand of JAOARP010000058.1, from coordinate 65,600 downwards.
TCCACTTTCTTTGATTTTATAGCATTCTCAAGCATAGATAGCCCTGTACGTTCAAATTTATAACCAGATACATTATCATCTTCATAAATTTTCATCACTTCTGTTCCAAAATGATCTTTGACGTAGCCTCGAATCATGATCTTCTGTGTAATGATAGTTTCATAATTATCTCCACTATCATCTCTAGAGATTCTAACATATCCGTAAACATTCATAAATAGTCCCCTTTCATCATTTTTTTTTGTCTTCTTTTAATTGAATAGCTAATAATCTTTTCACCAAGGCTTGTATGTCTATATCTAAATCTTCAAGACCTGATTTTATGACTTTTATGTTAGATGATATGGGTCGTTTTCTAAATTTTAATTTTTCCTTTTTATTTTCATTCTCCTGTTTTCTCTGATTTTTACTCATTTTATCACCCCTACATCATCCTATGAAGATATAAGAATGTCCTATGAGTATCCTATTAAAATAGGGTACCTATTTACATTGTAATTCTATTAGAATTCATAAAAATAAAAAAATGGTCCAAAATAAAGAGACCTTTTCAAAAATAGTTATGTAAAAGAAAAAATGATGTGGTTCATTCCACACCATAGCACATATACCTTTAGATTTTCAATATTCTATTTTAGAAAATTTATATTATATATTCTTACAAAAACTCTACTTCTTTTATATCCACTCAAATTTTGAAATAAACCCTAAAGATCACCCTATTAATTTACTTTGACTTTTACTATTTTCATCATTCTTCTAAATCTTGGAATGCACCAAAATAATCTCATACTTTTCCATCTCTTTCCACCAACATCAAAATGATACCATTCTTCTATAAATTTAAGTCTATCATCAAAAACTTCTACTTCTTTTCCTGATTTAAATCCAGAATGAAATTCAGATTTCGTTTTTAGCTTTTTCACTGACTCATGATGCTTTGCTTTTCCAACCATCATAGGGTCCATTGCTTCAAAAATAATATGAGACTTTGTAAAAGTATCTGCCAATTTGTTAAATAAATTTTTTAGTTGCTCTATATCAAAATACATAAATATACCTTCTGCAATAATCAATACATTCTTTTTTTGATTTATTAAGTCCATCCATTCATAATCAAATACTGATTTTTCTATGAATTTATGTTGACCTGTTTCCTTTATAAATTTTCTTCTTATCTTTATTCCTTCAGGTAAATCTATATCATACCAATGAACGTTTTTAATATCCACTCTAATAGGTCTTGTATCTAAACCAGAACCTATATTAATGATCGTTCCATTAGGATTTTTTTCTACATATTCTTTAGTTAAATTATCTAATATTTTAGTTCTCGCTGCAACACCTACTTGTGTTCTATAAAATTTATCTGCTTCTCCAAATATAGAAAAATCATAATCAATTTTTCCCACAATTTCTAAAGCTTTAAAATCTTTTATAATACTATCATTCCTTCTAGTTTCCTGTGCTCTCGCCCATATGGGTATAAGCATGGTTTCTGGAACTCCTGCTAACTTTGCCTCATGTTTTTGCATATCCCTTTACCCCTTCTTTATTCTTAAAATCTTTACTTTATACTCTCATTATAGGCATTACTTGAAACTAAATTTAGAAAATTATTTTTCATAATAAAATATCCTTATAACAATTCTAACGTTATTTTTTATCTATATTTTAGGAACCCATTAACACCTATTTTCCTCTATTACATCCACAATTTCCGTTCTTATCACAAGTACATTCAGAGCAACTACAGCTTCCCTTCGTTTTTTGTTGCTCATTTTTATTGAACGCTTTTACATTTTTTATCATTTCATTTCCCCCTTCTTTAGTCGATAATGATATTTATTATCAATTAAACTTTATCATTTACTTTTCTTCCTGTCAATAATTATTTATTTTTCTAATGATATCTCCTGTAGAAAAGATAGCAAAAATAAAAACCACTGTTATCCAGTGGCTTGTCAGGTGCATTATTTAATAACTTGTATATTTCTCTTTAATTCTTGTTGGCTTTGCTTGTCCACCTTTTCTTTTAAAATTAACAGCACCTTCTACGTGCTTTACATTTAGACTCTTACGAAAGTATTTATGTATGTCAAATAATCCTTTTGTATCAATGAGGTTAGTTACCCACCTGGATAACTAATTTTGATCTTTCCACATCGAGCCAGCATAGGTCCCATCAAAAATATAGATGATCTCATTTCTCTTACTAAGTTTTCTGGAATTTCATGAGAAGAAAGAGTACTAGAATCTACGCTTAATGAATATTTGTCAAAAGTTACTTTACATCCAATAGATTTTAATATTTCTATCATTGCATGCACATCACTAAGATTAGGACAATCAAATAGTATATTTTCTCCTCCATTCATAAGAGTAGCTGCTAAGATCGGAAGAACTGCATTTTTTGCTCCACCAATTCTTATTTCTCCATTTAACTCATTTCCTCCTCTTATAAGAAACTTACTCACATATTCCACCTCCGAGATATATTCATAAATACTAGGATTACATTTCATAATTTCCTCATAATCAAATAAAGAATCGATAATATACTAATTATTTTATGCATAATTCTCGAAGGTGTTCCCATAACAGATAGACAAAATCATTTTATGATTTGATTAAATTTAAAATATTGGTATAAATCATATCTGTAGCATTTGGTTTTGATAATTCTTTGCTTTTCACTTTCATTTCCTTCAAGCTTTTTTTATCACTTAAAAATAAATTTAATAAGCGAATAATCTTTTGATCTGTTAATTCATTCTCCGTTAATAAAATAGATGCCCCATTTTTTTCTAAAACTTTAGCATTAAACTCCTGATGATTATTAGCTACATACGGAGATGGGATTAAAATCGTGGGTAGCCCCATAGCTGTAACCTCAGCAAGCGTAATAGCGCCTGCTCTACAGATAACAAGATCACTAGCTCCCATATATTTTGACATATCATGAACATACTCCATAATCTTGATATTTTCTTGCATCTTAAAGCTTTTTTTATTGATCATTTTTAATACAGCTTCATAATGTTTACTTCCTGTAACAAGAATCAATCGCATATTTTTTCGTCCATTAAAACTCCTTACAACTTTTGCCATAGTTTCATTTATTTTTTTAGCCCCTCTACTTCCTCCAAATGCCATTACTACAAAAGCATCAGGGTCTATTCCTAAAGCTCTTCGACATACTTTTTTATCAACATCTATAAAATCTTTTCTTACAGGATTTCCTGTTACAACACTTTTTTTATTAGAAAAATATTGTTTAGATTCTTCAAAACTAATTAGTATTTTATTTACAAATTTCCCAAGTATCTTATTTGTCATGCCTGGAATAACATTTTGTTCATGAATAACTGTTTTTATGTTTAACAAAGAAGCAATAAAAACAACAGGTCCACAAACATATCCTCCAGTACCTATTACTAAATCTGGTTTGAATTTTTTTATTATTTTTGCAGCATCCTTTATTCCTATAAATAAATCTTTTATAGAAGCAAAAGTATCTATAGACAATTTTCTCTTAAAACCACTAACTGTAATGGTTTCTAGTTTGTATCCTGCTTTAGGTACCAACTCACTTTCCAATCCTTTTTTTGTACCTACAAATACGATTTGGACGCCTTTTATTTCTTCTCTTATTTTATTTGCTATTGCGATTGCAGGATAGATATGACCTCCTGTGCCTCCTCCTGAAATTAATACCTTCATTGCTTCAACTCCTATCTAAATTCGAATACCTAGATATGTTCAACAAAATACCCATAGCTGCCATAAATATTGCTAATGAATTCCCTCCCCAGCTAATAAAGGGAAGAGCTATTCCAGTAACAGGCATAGAAGAAGTAGCCACTGCAATATTTATAATTACTTGCACAGCTACCATAGCAGTTATGCCTGAGGCAAGCAAGCAGCTAAATAAATCTGGTGCATTAATAGCAATTCTCACACCCCTCCAAATTAATAAAAGAAATAAAAGGATCACTGTCACACAACCAATGAATCCTAACTCTTCCCCTATAATAGCAAATATAAAATCATTTTGTGGTTCAGGAATGTAGAGATATTTTTGAATACTTTTTCCAAGACCTACACCAAATATTCCTCCTGATCCTAAAGCATAAAGAGACTGAATAACTTGGTATCCTGAACCTTGAGGATCTGCAAAAGGATCTAAAAAACTAGTTAATCTTTTCATTCGATAAGGTGCTATTAAAATCATTACGGTCAAAAAAGCAAATCCTGAAATTCCCATAGCCATTACATGGAACCATCTCATCCCTGCTACAAACATCATAGATGCTATAATCATGGTAATCGTAACTGCCGTACTCATATTAGGTTGTAATATAATAAGCCCAAAATATATACCTATAATGATCCCACAGGGAATAACACCATTTTTAAAGCTTTTAATTTTTTCAGGTCTTCTAGAAAGAATAGATGCCATAAAAATGATTGCACATATTTTTGCAACTTCTCCTGGCATAATTGTAAATGGTCCAGCCCCTAACCATCTTCTAGCACCATTTAATTCTTTCCCAAGGGGTGTAAAAATCAGCATTAATAAAATCAAACTAAAAATATATGCATAGGGTGCAATTTTTTTATATTTCCAATAATCATAATTCATTGTAAAAAACATGCCTAACATACCTAGTCCGGCCCACATTAATTCCCTTTTTAAAAAGTGATAAGAATCGTTCATTTTGGAAAGTGCATAATAATGACTAGAACTAAATACCATAATAATCCCTATTACAACTAATATTAACACTGTAAGAAAAAGGGTAAAATCATTTGACCTTTTTTTTGCCACTTAGTTTACCCCCTCAACATTTTTACACACTCTTTAAAGTGTTTACCTCTAACTTCAAAACTAGGATACATATCCCAACTTGCACAAGCTGGTGATAAAAGCACTGTATCTCCAGTTTCTGAAACTTGTGCTGCCATTTCTACTGCTTTCTCCATATTTTCAACAATATTACATTTATAGAATCCATTCTCTTCAGCTGTTTTTTTAATCTTCTGTGCAGTTTCTCCTATTAAAATCATTTCTTTTACCTTTCCATCAAAGGCACGAATAAATTCTTTAAAGTCACTTCCCTTATCCATTCCACCAGCAAGCAACACAATAGGTGTTTTCATTGCTTCTATAGCTTTAATTGCCGCATCGGGATTTGTTCCCTTTGAATCATTTATAAAACGTACCCCTTTTACTTCATCAACAAATTCTATCCGATGCTCAACACCCATAAAGCTTTTTAAGGCATCTCCTATAACAGGAGCATCAATTCCAGCAAAATAGGAAATGGCAGTTGCAGCTAATGCATTTTCTAAATTGTGTTTTCCTGGAATATTTAAAGCCTCTACTGGACAGATTCTTTCTTCCTGCCCACCATCCTTTACAACAATATACCCATCATCAACATAAGCACCCTTTTCTAATGCAATCTTTCTACTAAAAGGAATCACATTTGCCTTTACATCCTTTTTTAGATCAAAGGCCAGTTCATTATCTACATTCAATACTACATAGTCTTCTTCTCCTTGATTTTTAAACACATCCGCCTTAGCCTTTATGTAGTTTTCCATGGTCTTATGTCTATTTAAATGATCCGGTGTAATGTTTAAAATAGCTGAAATTTTAGGTCTAAAGGCTATAGTGCTTTCTAGCTGAAAACTACTTACTTCAGTAACCATAATCGCTTCTTCGCTTGCCTTTAATGCTTTTGATACAGCAGCAATCCCAATATTTCCAACAACATACGTCTCCCTTTGTGCTCTTTTAAAAATTTCTCCCGTTAGAGCAGTTGTTGTTGTTTTTCCATTCGTTCCTGTGATAGCAATAAATTTTCCCTTACATAACCTATATGCGAGTTCCAATTCTCCTATAACCATGATTCCCATATTTTTTGCCTTTTTAATAAAAGGTAAATCTGTAGGTACGCCTGGACTAAGAACTATTACATGAAATTCTGACAAATTCGTTGGATGTTCTCCTAAAATAAGCTCTATTTGATCTACATCTAAATCCTTTAAAATATCTTTTAATGCATCCTTACGCTTCATATCATTTACAGTCACCTTAGCACCTAAACTTAATAACGTGCTTACAGTTGGTATTCCTGACCTTCCTAAACCTACTACTAAAACATTTTTATCCTCTAAGAACAATGTATACACCCACTTTCATTTCTGTAAAAGTTAATTTAAACTAAACAATCCTACTATACATAATAATAGGGTAACAGACCAAAATACAACAACAACTTTTGTTTCTTTCCATCCTGTTAATTCAAAATGATGATGAAGTGGACTCATTTTAAAGATTCTTTTTCCTGTTAGCTTAAAAGATGTTACTTGAAGAATTACAGATAATGCTTCTGCAAAATAAATTCCTCCAACGATAGGAATTAAAAGGGTTAGATTCATTAAAATTGCAATAGCCGCAACAGCACCTCCTAGTGCCATAGATCCCGTATCTCCCATAAATACTTTTGCAGGATAAGCATTAAATCTTAAAAAGCCTAAGCAAGCACCTGTTAAAGCTCCACAAAATACTGCAATACTAGGATACCCCCAATTCATTGCTACTAAACTAAAAAAAGAAGAAACAATTAAGGTAACACCTGCTGCTAATCCATCAAGTCCATCTGTTAAATTTACGCTATTTGCCGTTGCTACCATAACTGTCACAATAAATGGAATATATAAAATACCTAAATCTAAATATTCATTCATAAATGGAATTAATATTTTTGTCCCATACTGAGATATAGATGACTGATATAATGCAATAAGTACAGCGATAATAATCTGCCCTATTAATTTTTGATATGCCTTCAGTCCTAAATTCCTTTTTAATACTACTTTTATAAAATCATCTATAAATCCTATTAATCCAAAGGAAATAGTAGCAAATAAAATAACATATAAGTCTCTATTTACATTTCCTGAAGTTAAGGTAGTGATGCAAACAGCCGCAATCATAATTAAACCACCCATCGTAGGTGTTCCAGATTTTGACATGTGTGATTTAGGTCCCTCATCCCTTATGCTTTGTCCTACCTTCAATCTTCGTAATATAGGTATTACAATAGGTCCTAAAATAAGTGTACTAAGAAATGAGAATATAATCATTATAATTAGTTGTTTGTACTGTATCATCAAACTAGCTCCTCTCTTGTATGTATTGTACGATTTCCTCCATTCGCATTCCTCTTGATCCTTTTATCAATACGACGTCTTCTTTTTTCAATATATTTTTTAATATTTCCATCACTTCTTCATTATCTTTACATACATATACTTTTTCTTGATCAAATTTATTTTCTATTGCTCCCTTTGCAATATGATTTGCATTTGTCCCTACTGCTATTAAAATATCTATTTTATTATCTGCTACTCCACGTCCCACATCACAATGTCCATATTTAGCATATTCTCCCATTTCTAGCATATCTCCTAGAATGGCAATTTTTCTATTAGTCATCTTACTTAATACATTAATTGCAGCACCCATGGAATCAGGACTTGCATTGTAAGCATCATTAATTACTTTTATTTTCCCATGAGTAGTAAAAATATGCATTCTCATTTTGCTTCCTTTAAACTCTTTTATTCCTTCTTGTATAGATGCTATATCCATATTAAATTTACAACCAACAGCAATTGCACATAATGCATTATAAATATTATGCTGTCCTGGAACATTTAATGTGAAAGGATACATTTCATCATTGATCTTTACATGAAAATGAATTCCCTCTTCCCCTTGATCATTTATATGAACCCCTTGATAATGGCAATCTTTTTCTAGTCCAATAAAACACTTTTCATAATCCATATTTTTATTATTTAAAGTTTTTAATAGTTTGTCATCCCCATTAACAATCAATGTACTTTTTTCACTAAAATAATTTGTAATTTCCATTTTCGCTTTCAATATATTTTCCTGAGACCCTAAATGTTCAATATGAGATAATCCAATATTTGTAATAACCGCCACATCTGGTTTTACAAGATCTGCAAGTAAATTGATTTCTCCAAATCCACTCATGCCCATTTCCAGTATTCCTATTTCATGCTCTTCATTAAGTCCAAAAACTGTAAGGGGGAGTCCTATGTGATTATTGAAGTTTCCTTTATTTTTTAGTACTTTATATTTTTTACTTAAAACTGAGTAGATAATTTCTTTTGTGGAAGTTTTCCCTGTACTACCTGTAACCCCTATGATAGGTATAGGAAACTTTGATACATAATATTTAGCAAGATCTTGTAATGCTTTTAATGTATCTTTTACCCTTATAATAGACAAGCCCTTTTCCTCAAATAATGATCCTTCATATTCTTCACTAACAAAAATAGCATTTGCTCCATTTTGTATAGCCTTTTCAATAAAATCATGTCCATTGAAGTTTTCACCTACAAGGGGAATAAACAGTTCTTTGTCTTTTATACTTCTAGAATCTGTTGAAATGCCATAAACAAGGTCTTTGCTATCTCCTTTTATAAGATTCCCCTTTGTAGCTTCTACCATTTCTTTTATGGATAATTTCATAATTACTTTTCCTCCCTCAGTATTTCCTGAGCTATTTTTCTATCATCAAAATCAATAATCTTATCTCCCAGAATTTGATAAGTTTCATGACCTTTCCCTGCAATTAAAATAATATCCTTTTCATTACTATTTTTTATGGCTTCCTTGATTGCTTCTTTTCTATCTACTATCATTTTATATTTACAATTTGTCTTTTTTATGCCTACTTCTATATCTTTTATGATTGCATTTGGTTCTTCTGATCTTGGATTATCACTGGTAATAATACAAAGGTCAGAAAATTTTCCAGCAATTTCACCCATCATAGGTCTTTTAACTTTATCTCTATCTCCTCCACAGCCAAATACTGTGATGATTTTTCCTTCTACAAACTCTTTTATTGTATTTAGAGCATTTTCTAATGCGTCAGGTGTATGGGAATAATCTACAATAACTGTATGATTTTTTTCATTTTGTACAGATTCAAAACGACCTGGTACCCCTTCTATAGATTCAATACCTTTTTTAATTTGTTCATACTCAAAACCTAAAGCATAGCAAGCTGCCATAGCAGCTAATGCATTATATACAGAAAACATGCCTGGCGTTGAAATCTTTATATTTCCTTTAAATTTAGGTGTAACTAAGGTAAATTGTGCTCCCTTAGGAGAAATAGAAATGTCTTCTGCGTAAATATCTGCCTTGCCTTTAATACCATATGTAATAAGTTTTGTTTCTAAAGACTTTACTTCTTGAGCAATTTCATTTCCGTATGGATCATCTATATTGATAATATTTGCAAGGGCAGTTTGATAAAAAAGCTTTGCCTTTGCATTTTTATAATTTTCAATACTCTCATGAAAATCCAAATGATCTCTCGTCAAATTCGTAAAAACTCCAATTTTAAAGTTAATCCCTTCTACTCGATCTAATACCAAAGAATGTGACGAAACTTCCATAGCACAAGTATCTACTTCTAAATTCTTCATCTCCTTAAACATCTTTTGAAGTTCTAAGGATTCAGGTGTCGTATTACTAGCTTTATACTCTTTATCTAAAATTTGATGAGAAATGGTTCCTATCAATCCTGTATTTACACCATTTTTTTCTAGAATATTTTTAATCAAATGGGTAATTGTGGTTTTTCCATTGGTCCCTGTAACACCTATAACCTCCATGCTTTCTGTTGGGTTTTGAAAAAAATTGGCTGAAACTTTCGCCAGTGTCTTTCTACTATCTTTTACTTTTATAATAGTAACCCCTTTTATAGGTTCAATATCCTTTTGTACAATTAATACCTTTGCTCCCGCTCTTATAGCTTGATCAATATATGTATGTCCATCAGTCTTCATCCCTATCACACAGACGAAAACATAATTTTTTCCTACCTTTCTAGAATCATAAGCTATTCCTTCTATATTTATATTTACTTCACCCATTATGTCAACAATAGATAGATTTTCTATTAATTCTTTTATTTTCATAATATCTCTCCCTTTATAACTCTTTTTATATATTATTGACCCTGAAAAAAATTCATAAACAAAACTCATTAAAAGGCAACTTAATTCAAAGTAAATAAACTTCGACTTAAGTTGCCTTCATTATTTAGTTTGTTTCCATTATAACACATATTATGAGATATCCTAGTTATTCGAGTTAATTCCCATTGTCTTTTTTCAAATATAGAATAATGGTAGATCTTTCTGGAATAGTCGCTCCTGGCTTTGGAAATAAATCGACAATAATACTATCAGGATTTTCAACCTCTACTGGTTCTGTTTTATATTGTAATTTATATTTTTCTAAAACCTTTGTTGCTTCTTTTAATGATAAATTTCTGACCTCAGGAACAGCTACTTCACTTTTTTCATGTTCTTTTGCTTCCTCTTCATTAAAATTCGGCTCTACATCTAGATATCTTAAAGTATCTCTTATAATATCATGAACAACAGGCCCTGCATTTGTCCCTCCATAGTGAACACCTTGTGGTTCATCTACTACTACTAAAACAGCAAGTTTAGGATCATCAACAGGTGCAATCCCTACAAAGGAAGCATATACCTTTCCGTTGGCATATTTTCCATCAACAACTTTTTGCGCTGTACCTGTTTTTCCTCCTACTCGATATCCTGGAATATAGGCATATTTTCCAGACCCTTGTGTTACAACGGTTTCCATCATCAGCCTTAGTTCTCTTGAAGTTTTTTCTGAGAGTACTTGTCGAATCATCTTAGATTCATATCGATGAATGACGTTTCCTGAATCATCTACTAATTCTTTCACAATCCTTGGTTCCATTAATTTTCCATTATTAGCAATAGCGGATACAGCTGCAGTTAGCTGCATAGGAGTAACAGATATTCCTTGCCCAAAGGATATAGTTCCTAGTTCTACAGGTCCTACATACTTTTTATTTTGTATAATAGCACTTGTTTCTCCAGGCAATTCTATTCCAGTAGGTTTACTAAACCCAAAGGCATCTATATATTCATACATCTTATCAACTCCTAGCTTTTGCCCAACTTCAACAAATACAGGGTTACATGAAGCTTGTAGTGCCTGTGTAAAAGTTTCAGCTCCGTGAGGTCTATAATATCTCCAACACCTTAATCGTTGTCCTGCTACCATAATATATCCTTTACAATAAAATGGTGAATCTGGTGTTACAGCCCCTTCTTCAAGTCCTGCTGCTGCTGTAATTAATTTAAATGTAGAACCTGGTTCGTAAGTATCACTCACTAATGAATTTCGCCACATGCTATTCCATATTTTTTGTTTCCCTTTACTATCTGCTGCCTCATACTCTCTTTTTCTATTTTCATCTACAGGTACTCTAGGGTTATTAGGATCATAATCAGGCTTTACAGCCATAGCCAAAACATCTCCTGTTTTGGGTTCCATCACTATAGTAAAAATTCTCTTTCCCTGTGTTCTTACTAATGCATCCTCCATTGCTTTTTCAGTAAAATGTTGAATAACCTCATCAATAGTAAGAACTACATTCAACCCATTTTCTGCTTCGTAATATTTTTCCGTTCCATAATGGAGCTGTCTCCCTGCTGCATCTGTATTTTTAATCCATCTTCCTGGAAGACCACTTAAATATTTATCATATTCAAGTTCAATCCCACTAAGCCCCTGATTATCTGTTGTTGTGTGTCCTATAATATGTGCAGCAAAATTTCCAAAGGGATAATACCTTCTATTATCCTCTGCAATCCATATGCCACTTAATTTTTCTTTTCGAATAGCATCTGCCTTTTCTTTATTAATCCATTTTTTTACTTTCACTAATCCTTTATTTTGAGATAATTTCTCTTTTAACTCTTTTTCATCCATTTCAAGGATTTCAGCAAGCTTTTTAGAGGTTTCTTCAAGTTTTTTTGAAGATTCTTCAGAAGTTTTCGCACTTTTTACTTCTGCTGGTCTTGCCCAAACGGTATTTGTACTTGCACTAATAGCTAATTCTTTTCCTCTTCTATCGTAAATAGTTCCCCGTTTTGCAGGAATTGGAATATCTCTTGTTTGCTGAATATTTGCAAGTTGTCTATATTTTTCTCCCTTTATGATCTGAATCCATCCAATTCTAAATATAAGCAAAAATAATGACAAACTTACTAAAAACAACAAAAAAACTAATCTTTTTTTATTAGCAATATTAGGTGTTGCCAATGTTGCTGCCCCCTTATATTTAAATCCTAATTAGTCTAATAAAGAAAGTACTTTGTAGAATGTCCCTTTGATTTTCTCTCCTAGTCCTTCTTTATTTTTTTCTTCATGTGTTTCTTTTATTTCCCCTGTATTCGGATCAGCCACCATATTATTGCTCTCTAGTTTTATAAAAACCATTTGAGATTTATCAGGATACTGCATTCCTAATGTTTCTTTTGCTTTCTTTTCAATAAGTTCACTTCTTTTTACACTATCCACTTGAACTTTTAAATTCTGAATATTTGCTTCTAACTCATGTATTTCTTTATTCAGTCCATATATTTTGTATTTTAGCTCTGATAACTGGGCATATCCTAATAGCATAGCCATACATAAACTCCCTATTAGTACAATGCTAAAAATCATTTGTATTTTATGACTTGCTTTAATTTTGACCTTATGCTTTTGCTCCTTTTTATTATTCTTTTTTGGTTTTTGCTGTTTCACCTCTTCTTGAGCATAATTGTATTTCCTTGGTGCTACTACCAAATTTATTCACCTCTTCCCCCTTTTAGAACTTTAAACCTTCTCTGCTACTCTTAACTTGGCACTTCTAGATCTTGGGTTTAATTCTAGTTCTTCATCTGATGGTATAATAGGTTTTTTGGTTATTCTTTTTAAAACTGCTTTTCCACCACACTGACATATAGGTAGCTCTGGCGGACATTTACAAGCAGTACTTAAATCTTTAAAGGTGTTCTTAACAATCCTGTCTTCTAGTGAATGGAAAGTAATAATACAAATTCTACCTCCAGGGTTTAATTTTTCTGAAATATCTCTAATAGTCTGTTCAATAATTCCTAATTCATTATTTACCTCTATTCGAATAGCTTGAAAAGTTCTCTTTGCTGGATGGGGTCCCTCACGTCTTGCAGCAGCTGGAATAGCTTTTTTAATAATTTCAACTAACTCCCCTGTTGTCTCAATAGATTTTTCACTTCTTTCTTTTACAATAAACTGTGCTATTCTCTTTGCCCATCTTTCTTCTCCATACATTTTAATAATACGTGTTAATTCCTCTTCACTATAATCATTTACTATATCACTAGCAGTAAAGTTTTGTGTTCTATCCATCCTCATATCTAGTGGTGCATCCTGCATATATGAAAATCCTCTACTACTTTCATCTAATTGATAAGACGATACACCCAAATCAAGAACCAGCCCATCTACTCCATCCATATTTAATTCTGATAATACGTTTTTTATATTAGAAAAATTACTATGTACAAAGATTTTTTTGTTTTCATATTTTTGCAGCCTGATCTTTGCTGCATGTAATGCATCTTGATCTTGATCGATTCCAATGAGTATCCCTTCACTTCCTAGATTTTCACATATTTTTGATGAGTGACCTCCTCCACCTAAGGTTCCATCTACATATATTCCATTAGATTTTATATTAAGATTTTCAATCGTCTCTCCTAGCAATACTGAAACATGTTCAAAATTCAAATCGCCACCTGCTTTCTTAGTTTTTAAGTAGTATCTGTGTTTATTTGGTAAATTATTTTAAATTCCTAGTTCAACCATTTTTTCAGCAATATCATCATAACTTAAGTCCGCAGTTTCATTATAAAGTTCCCACTGCTCCTTGCTCCAAATTTCCACTCTGTTTGATACGCCTATTGTCACAACATCTTTATCTAATTTCCCATGTTTTCTTAAGTTTGTTGGAATAGTAATTCTTCCTTGCCTATCTAATTCACATTCTGTTGCTCCTGAAAAGAAGAATCTTACAAAAGCTCTTGCATCTCTATTGGTAAAAGGTAATTTTTTTAATTTATTTTCAAGACTTTTCCATTCTTCTTGGGGATACACAAACAAACAATGATCCAGTCCCTTTGTTACAATAAACTTTTCTCCTAAATCTTCTCGAAATTTAGAAGGAATAATCACTCTTCCTTTTGTATCAATTGTATGAAAATATTCTCCTATAAACACATTTTCACCCCATTTTAGGAAAAAGCCTCCACCGCCCTCCACTTCTCACCACTTTTAAATAATTTCTATTTATTTTTTAAAAATCCTTCCCTAAATGAATATTTTTTGTTAGGTATATCCTACTATTTTTATTCATCAAAAAACCTCCAAGCCTATCACTTGAAGGTTTTTATTGATATTATATCATCATGGATTGATTTTTATTTCTATAAAAAGCAATAATCAACTGATCTAGTTCAACACTCACCCTATAAATTTCATCATAATTACATCCAAATTGAATAAGATCATGTAATTTAGTTCGTACTTTCTCTATATCATACTTTGACATATCTACACCCCATATCCCTGCACTATATTTTACTATTAGTTGAAATTTTTAGCACGGATATATACTATTACAATTTCTAATATATGTCAACAACATATTATGACAATGTTATTATATTTTTGTTGCAATTTTATATATTCTGAAATCCGCATCATTTTTCTACTTTTTTCGAATAAATGACCTATTTTATGCTCTTTTTCTCCCTATGTATATAAAAGTACTTGCTAACAAAATAGCACTTATACTTACTAGTTGCGCCACTCTAAAAGGTCCAAACATTAAGCTATCCATCCTTAAACCTTCAATAAAAAATCTTGCTGTCGAATAAAGGGCTGCATATAGTAAAAATAATTCTCCATGAAATTTTTTCTTTTTATCATACCATAGCAGAAATAAAAACACCATAAAATTCCAAATAGATTCATAAAGAAAAGTTGGGTGTACTTTTACCCCATCTACTACAATTGCCCAGGGTAAATCCGTAGGGCTTCCATAAGCTTCCTTGTTAATAAAATTCCCCCATCTTCCAATAGCTTGACCCAGGATAATACTTGGCGCACATATATCAACCATCTTTCTAAATGAAATATGATGCTTCTTACAAAAGAAATATCCTACTAGTACTCCTCCTATAACTCCACCATGAATAGCTAATCCACCTTGTCGAATATTGATCATACTAAGGAGATCTCCTCCATAGGATTTTAAATTAAAAAGCACATAATAGGTTCTTGCACCAATAATAGAAGCAGGAATTGCAAACAATAATAAATCCAGTACCTTATCCTCCTCTATTCCTTGTCTTTTTGCCCTTTTAATGGCAAGAATCGTTCCTAGTACCATTCCTGTTGCAATGAGTATTCCATACCATCTTATTTCTAGTCCAAATAATTTAAATGCTATTGGATCCAAATCAAATCACTCCTTAAAAAGTTTTGGTTGTCAGAAAAACTGACAACCATTATTTCTATTATAATGAATTTTTTCATTTTATTCAAAGGATTTTGGACTTATAACAGATAGTATGCATCTTTTTTCATCAAAATGTTCTCTAAATCGTTTTTGCACCTTTTCAAATTTCATATCCTTTAAAGCTTCTATATAATCAAAAATATGTATCCCTTTAAATTGATAAGAAACAAAAGTAGTAGCAACAAATTCTACAGAATTATAATAGCTTAAATGTTGTCCGATATGTTTTTTCTTTATTCTTTTAAAATCCTCTTCATTTAGTCCTGTTTTCTTTAGTTCTTCTACATAAGAAAGTACCTTTTCTAAAACCTTTTTAGGATTTTTAGATTCTCCCCCTAGCATAGAATATGCATAATCTATTGCCCCTGTATATTCATTTTCGAAGGTATCATTAATAAGTCCTTCTTCATAAAGATTTTTATATAAATCTGAACTCTTTCCAAACAGCATATCGAGTAGTATTTTCGTACCGATATCTTTTTTCAAAAGTTCATTAGGACTAAGATGATTATCTATATCTTTAAAAGCAATATTAAAAAGCGGAATAGAAACATCTAATCTTTCTTCAATGATATTTTGAACAATAGTGTTCGGCTCCTTAGGATAAATTCTTTTGATTTCATCTTCTACTTTCTCTGTCTTCTTTTGAAGCTTTTCAATAATAGAAAAAACTTTTTCCCTATCCACATCTCCTACAATAAATACAATCATATTAGAAGGATCATAAAAAGTATTATAACACTTGTAAAGGTCTTCCTTTGTTATTTTACTAATACTCTCAACAGTCCCTGCAATATCCACCTTTACTGGATGATTATGATACATTGCCTTTAATCCATTAAAAAATACTCTCCAATTAGGATTATCTTCATACATCTTTATTTCCTGCCCTATAATCCCCTTTTCTTTTTCCACATTTTCATCTGTAAAATAGGGAGACTGTACAAAATTCATCAAAACTTCAAGATTTTCATAAAATCGATCTGTAGATGAAAATAAATAGCATGTTGAAGTAAAGTTTGTATATGCATTTACATTAGACCCTAATTCTGAAAACTTATCAAATATACTCCCCTCTTCTTCTTCAAATAATTTATGCTCTAAGAAATGTGCAATGCCATCAGGAACCTTTGTTGCTTCATGCTCTCCTGGGATTACAAATTCACTTTCATTAGAACCATATTTTGTAGCAAAAATAGCATATTGCTTTGTATAGCCTTCTTTAGGCATAAAAAACACTTGTAATCCATTAGATAGTTCTTTTAAAAACATTTTTTCTTTCAACAATTTACTTTCTATAAGTTTTACATTCATCTTATCGAACCTCCCCTTTATTTTTTAGGAAGTATATGGTGTCTAACTGAATATTCTTTCCTGCTTCAATAATTTGTTCTTTATTAACTTTTCTAATTTTTTCAATCATGGTCTCTAGTGTATCCTCACTACCACTAATAGCTTGTGAATAATAAAAATCACCTAGCATATAAGGACTATCTGTCATTCCTCTGATGGATGTAATAATAGAGTTTTTAGCACTATTAATATCTTCATCAGAAAAATTTCCTTGATTCATTTCATTAATTTCCTTTTCTATTAGCGTTACAGCCTTTTCATAATTATCAAATTCTATTCCAGAACCTATCAGCATAAGGGATTTAAACTTTTCTATCCTGGAAAAAATATAGTAGCAAAGACTTTCCTTTTCTCTAACATTCTTGAAAAGCTTTGAATTTGGTCCTCCACCTAAAATATTCGAATATACCAATAAAGAATGATATAATTCACTTTCAAAAGGAACATTGGTTCTATATCCAAGATTTAATTTTCCCTGATTGATATCCATCTCTTCTTTTAATTTTTTTACTCCATCAGGCGTATAAGCTATTTTTTCTCTTTCTATGGATACAACATTATCTTGTCTAAACTTTAATTTTTCAGTAACTAATGTTTGTATTTCTAATTCATTAAAATCTCCTACTACACAAATATCAATAGGAGAAGTAGAAATAATATTTTTATAATGTGCATATAAGGATTCACTAGTGATATTTTTTAAATCCTCTATATTCCCATAAGGATACAATGAAAAGTTCTCATTTTCACACATTTCTTCAATACAACGGTCATAGGCATATTTCATCTTATCATTTTTTCGTCCTTCTATTCGCTCCATTAAATTATCTTTTTCTTGGTTTACATAATCTTTTTCAAGGCAACCATTTATTTCATATGGGTCATTCATATATTCATTGAGTATTTCCATTCCCTTGGCCAATAAATTTTTATCTTCCACATATTGGTCATTAATCAATTGCATTCTGAACTGAATAATCTGTCTTTCACCCTTTTTAGCTACATCACAGCCTAAAAAAGCTCCGTATAGTCCTTCTAATTCCTTTGATATTGCCATAGAACTTGTATATTTTTTAGTTCCTCTAGGTAATACCATAGATAATAAGGCATTTTTTGTAACCTCCTCTTTTACAAGAGGTCTTTTAAAATAGACACTTACTAAATTCGTTTTAAATTTATCTGTTTTAATAATATGTAGCTTAATATTTTTCTCAATTTCTATAGGTTTTAATCTTTCTAGCAAATTTAACCCTCCTTGCATTATTTTGTATAATTTATTTATATCGCAAATTTTCCATATTGTCACTATTTATTATGCTTGTTCCTTTCTATTATATACATTTTTCAAAAAACTCAACCATTTAATTCCATTTTTCTACATTCATCAACCTCATTCTATATTCTAATTCTTCTATTATTAAATCCTTTTCTCCCCATCCCTTCATATATTTTATATCCAGATTTTCTATCCCTTTCATCTTTTTAATTAATTTTTCTATCCTGTACTGATTTTCTATTTTATCTAGTACATCATCTATTCCCACTAATAAAATCTTTCCTATTCCATATTCCTGGAGTTCTCCTAAATTTTTATTAATCGCTTCTTCTTTAAATATCTGTTCCGTAAATTTTATTTTTCTTTCTTCAAATCCATTTTTTATCAATTCTTTTTTGATATTTTCCATAAACTTTCTTTCCTGATTCACAGCCTTTGACATTACACCTTCGCCCTTCATATTTCCCATTAGAATAATTCCTATATCTTTTTTATCCTCATTTTCCTTGCATACTTCTTTTACAATAGCCTTTGTGATTTTCTCCCCATCCCAAAGGGGTGTCATAAACTTTAATGACTTCTTACTCGTATATAGATTTTCCATTTCTAATTGGTGAACAACATATTGATAATTTAATGATTCTGTCAAAAAAATAGGAGCAATAATCATTTTCTTATATTTTTGTCTCAATACCTTTTCACAGATAACATCTTTATAATAAGGTTGATCATTTAAATAAGAGATATAAATATCATAGCCATGGTCTAAATGGTTAGAAAGCTTTTGTCCAATTCTTCTGCTTATATCTTTATATTTACTTATTCCTATATTTTCATAAATTCTTTTATATTGATACAATCTCATAGGTAAAAATATTTTTTCCTTTAAAGAATCATTTCTATTCATATTTTTTAAGTGAATAGGCAAATCATACCTCTCAGGCTCTCCTTCGTATACCAATAATACAGCTGTATTTTCATTTTCTTCTGCATAAATAGACTCTTTCCTACTTTCATCTTTATATTCAAAAAAAAATAAAAAATGACTACATAATAAAATCCCTACAATCAGTCCACCTATCCCTATGCAAAATTGCATCAAGTTTATCTTTCTTATATTTTTAATAAATATACAAAAAAATATAGTTAAACCAACAATAGAACATCTCTCTAAAAGTCCAAAACCTACTAAATAACCTATTACAAATATAGAAAACACCATCGAAAAAAATAGTGCTTTCATATTCTTAATCATCTTCACAAAGTCCCACCCCCTAATTCATTTTATTGATAACATCTACTAAATATGAAAAAAGAACGCCTTCATGACTTCTTTTTATTGAACTAGACATATTTATCAGTTATAATTTAATTTGTATGAAAATCACATAGATCGTTTGAAAGGAAGAGTTACGAATGAAATTAGGTATCGTAGGTTTACCAAATGTAGGTAAAAGTACATTATTTAACGCTATTACAAAAGCTGGTGCTGAATCAGCAAACTATCCATTCTGTACTATCGAACCAAATGTCGGGGTTGTTTCCGTTCCTGATAAAAGATTAGAAGTATTAAGAGAAATGTATGATTCAAAGAAAGTACTTCCTACTGCTATTGAATTTTATGATATAGCAGGACTTGTAAAAGGAGCTAGTAAAGGAGAAGGTCTTGGAAATAAATTTTTAGGAAATATCCGTGAGGTTGCTGCAATCGTTCACGTAGTAAGATGTTTTGAAGATGAAAATGTCGTTCACGTAGAAGGTAGTGTAGGACCCCTGAGAGATATTGAAACCATTAATCTTGAATTAATATTTTCTGATCTTGAACTCATTGATAGAAGAATTCAAAAGACGAAAAAACTTTTAAAGGGAGATAAATCTCTTCAAAAAGAACTTGACTTACTAGAAAGAGTCAAAGCAACTCTTGAAGAAGGAAAATCTGCAAGAACCCTTGAATTAACAGAAGATGAAGAAAAAATGGTACAAGAATATACTTTATTATCCTTTAAACCAATCATTTATGTTGCCAATGTATCTGAAGATGATTTACTAGATCCTTCTGATAATCAAATGGTAGCACAGGTAAGAGAACATGCTAAAACTGAAAATGCAGAGGTCGTAGTAATCTGTGCCAAAATCGAATCTGAAATTTCTGAGCTTGATGATGAAGAAAAAGAACAATTTTTAGCAGAACTAGGTCTTGAAGAATCTGGTCTTGATAAATTGATCAAAGCTGGATATAACCTTCTTGGCTTAATGAGCTTCTTAACAGCAGGACCGCAAGAAGTTCGTGCATGGACTATAAAGATTGGAAGCAAAGCTCCACAAGCTGCTGGAAAAATCCATACAGATTTTGAAAAAGGATTTATCCGTGCAGAAACTATTAGTTTTGATGATTTAGTAGCTTCTGGTAATATGGCTGCTGCAAAGGAAAAAGGACTTGTACGACTTGAAGGAAAAGATTATATTGTAAAAGATGGAGATGTAATATTATTTAGATTTAACGTATAACACTCTAGTCCTCAAAATTTATAAATATCACTTTTAAAACCCCCTTACAAAATATACTGTAAGAGGGTTTTACCTTATCTCTTCCTTCTTTTCTGTACACTCATTTGTTCCTCGTATGCAGACAGATGCGTATCTAAGCTCCATATTCTAATCCTTCCAATAGCGGGAACCGATTCTTTGTATTTATTATAGGCTGATATGATAGATAAATCACCTATCCCAGTTTCCTGCATAGCCATATCCGGAAACTCTTTGGAAAAGTACAATAAATCATCTCGAGTAATTTCCCCTTCATAATAATCCCAAGGGGCATTTCCATTTGCCATGTCTTTTAGCATTTCAGCCATAGCTTTACCTTTAGATCTTCTTACACCTCCATTAGGAATATGTGCAATATGATTGCCAGTTTCTATAATAGTAGCCAATGGTAAAAGCAGTGTATCTTTTTCACTTTCTTTCAGACGCCTATATTCCTCTAATACCCTTTCTTTATCTGAATTCATATTTGGAATATCTAGAATATTTACTAAAACAGAGGTGTCTATAAAATGTACATTCATACTTACCCCTCCATCCAAGTATATTGATTTTTTCTTGTCTTCTTATCTATTATTGCTTTATGCACTTCATCTTTTTCTAATAAATCTCCTAACTTCCCTTTTGCCATCAACTTTGGATATTTATCTATATCTACTAGAGAAACAAACTTACTACTTCCGGAAAACGCATTTCTATAACATACAACAACACCTAATAAATTATCCTTATTCACAGCATTAAGTAAAGCTGTATTATGTGTAGTAATTAAAGTATCTATATTTCTTTCATCAGATACAGTTGATATGACATCTATGAGTTTCGATGCTCTACTTGGATGAATACCATTATTCACTTCTTCAATAATAATCATAGATCGCTCTTCCCCTTGAAGTAGCGCTGCTACTATTGCTAATGCTCTTAAAGTTCCATAGCTTAATTTTTCAGCTTCAATATTATATTTATTTTTGCCAACTTTTTCCTCAACCTTAAACATCACATCACCAATGGCTGTTTTATCAAAAGAAATATCTGTAAATTCACTTTCAGGTAAAGATCTCATAATATCTAAAATTCTTTCTTTTTTTTCTTCCTCTTTACATAAATAATATAAAACAGAAGGTAGATTTGAACCATTTGATTTCATTTCAACATCATTTATTCTTGAATACACCTCAATCATGGAAGGCTCTGGATCAAAAAACAATATATTTCTTAATCTTTTAATGACATGTTGAATCTCTGAAACAATTATTTTTTCTACTTCACTTTTTAATGGTATTTTAGTTTGCAATTGACTAATTACAGAAGAAAACCCCATACACTCAATGATTGGATTAGGACCTCTTCTCCCATTATTATACTCTGCTCTTATAACACCTACATACTCCGTAAGATTTTTTGTTGAAAAAATCTTCTCCTCACTTTTTTTATTGTCATGATAGCATATCTTATTCAAACTTTCTTCTTTTACATAAATTTTTTCATCTACTTTTATCTTTATTTTGTACTCTAAATCAGTATTTTTATCATATCCAATAACACACCCTAAAACAAAATAATTAGAATTAAACCTAGGACAAGCATCACTTCCCCCTCGAATCCACCCTTTAAAGTTTTTTGTTCCATCTAATATATCTGAAAGATCTCTACCTGTTACAAGCTCTGACAATATTTTGATTCCCTCTATAGCATTTGTCTTACCACCAGCATTTGCTCCAACCATTATTGTAAGTTGTTCCATATCTAATCTAGCCTGAGCAAAGCTTTTGAAATTTTCAAAAATAAAATTCTTAATCAAATCAAACACCTTCCTTTAGAAGCTTTATTTCACTTTCTTAAATGTTATAATTTTATTCCACACCTAATGACTTAAATACTGCATCCTCTGAATATTACCTTTACCTTATTCTGAAACAGATACAAACTCTTCATTTAAGGTTTCAATATCTATATAAGAAAAATGTACATCATAAAACCTCATATCATCTATTTTCTTCAACTGCTCTTTTACTCTTCTTCTTTCTACTAAAGAATATCTTAGTATTTCTTCTACATCTTCTCTCTCAAATTCTCCACTTTGATATATTCGTTTAATGAGTTCAGATACAGTCTTTCTTACGGCTATAACATCTCTTTGATTTAGATTATTTCCTAGTTTTCATTATACCTTAAACACTACAAGATTACTACAAACTCATTAAACTACAGGACTACAAGAAGTACATATATGAACTATAAAAATTGATACGAAAGCTCCTCAAGCTGCTGGAAAAATCCACACAGATTTTGAAAAAGGATTTATCCGTGCAGAAACCATTAGTTTTGACAATCTAGTAATTTCTGGTAATGCAGCAACTACAAAGGAAAAATGACTTGTACGCCTTGAAGGAAAAGATTATGTTATAAAAGATGGAGATGTAATATTATTTAGATTTAACGTGTAAATTGAATAAATTTCTTTTAGGACATTGAAAAACCCGATAGCACTTTACTAGGTTTTTTGATTTATTTTACTTCCTTATTACATATTTTTCGAATTAACCAAAAATCTATCAACTGATTTTGCATAATCTACAAATAAAAAGAATATCAGCCCAACACATCATCGGACTAATATCCTTAATAAACCCTATTGAAATTTAATCATTCTTCATTTTTGATATGAGAATTCCTATGTTTGAACCTAATCTTCCAAATATATCAGGTATCCTTTGTTCAAAACTCTTTTCTTGCTCTATAGCTAGATTGATTTGCTCTTTAAATCTTTCGAATCGAATTCTATTTTTATTATATCCATCTTCTAGCCTATCAGATAATTCCTTTTCAATAAATCTTCTTTTCTTAGTTACTTTCTTATTCTGCAATAAACTTTCTTTTTCATACATGTCAATATCAGGTAAATGCAACAACAACCAAAATTCAAAGTTAGGATTTGTTAATCCTATTTTAAAATTATGTTCATTACATTTCTCATATATCTCATCAAATTGTTTTTGATAAAAGTTTCCTGGATCTCTATCAAATATTAACCAAATCTCATCTATTTCTTCATCATATTCAATCAGTGAATAATCATCTGGATAACCTTCTGGCATTTCTATCTTTCCAATTTTTATTAAAATTCCATTTAAAAGATGTTTTGGATGGCTATCTGTTTTATTATCGTCTTCTCTTTCTACCACAACAATATCAATAAGATCATCTATCCCTAAATCTGCTCTATAATTAAATACTCCATTAAAATAATCTCTTTCTGTATTACTTCCTTCAACCACAAGGAAGTATTTCTTGTTTGGCTCTAATTCAACATCTGCATTAGTTCTCTGCCCAAATGTTTTAGGCGTTCTCAAACTAACACTCTTCATCTTTATCACCTACATATGAATCAAAATCTTTAAATACAGGTACTGCACCATATCTTCCTTCTAAATATGCTTTATCTATTTTTTTATCATACCTTACTTTGAAATTTTCAAGAGAAAATAATTTTGAACTATAATCCTGATCTCTCTCAACAAACCAAACTTCATCTCTTCTCAAAAACTCTAAATCTAATAAATTAGATTCATGAGTTGTAATAAATAACTGCGTATGTTTCTCTTTTGTTGCTTTAAAAAACGTTTCTACAAACTTCTTTGTCATTTGAGGATGTAAGCTTCTATCTAGTTCATCAATCAAAAATATATTATCTTCATTATCATTATGAATTACATCTAATAATTCAATTAGTCTTCTTGTACCATCAGATTCTTCGCCAAACTCAAACATCAAGTCACAATTTTTACCATGCTTAAATAATAATTTATTAATCTCCCACTCCTTATTTCCAAAATTCAATTGGAATAAATGTTTATCAGTTCTCAAAGTTCCTTGTACTGTAACTTTTTTAAGTTTTTTATTTTCTTTTAAATCATATAATGGTTTTTTCAAAATTCTAATAAATCGTTCATATTCATCTGAAGACATATACTTTTTTAGTTCTTCCATACTTGAATTTTCCATTTTATAACCTGTAATTCCAGTATCAAAATAATCTAATAGCTTTATAATATCTAAATTACAGTTTGTATTAAACATTCTTGAAAAAGTTCCAATAACTGTATCAGGATAAATAATCTTTAATTTATCTTTGAACCAACTAAAAATATTACTGAATACCTCAAAATCTTTTTCCTTTAAGTTTTTTCTTTTAATTTCAGACAGCAATAATACATTATTCATATTCATAATATCTTGAGAGTAGACATCAAATTTGCTTTTATTTGATTCATCTTTAAATATAATTTCATGATTGATCTTTTTATTTTCCATATCTCTTTCAAAAATCATTATTTCT
The DNA here is from genome assembly GCA_025210525.1 of Marinisporobacter sp. Taxonomy (GTDB): domain Bacteria; phylum Bacillota; class Clostridia; order Peptostreptococcales; family Thermotaleaceae; genus Crassaminicella. The sequence continues at coordinate 40,570 of JAOARP010000058.1, read as the reverse complement.
TCTGTTGGTGTTATTTCATACAACCATTCACCAAGCACAATCCCATCATTTAAATTAGCTGTAAAACCATAAGCATAGTAGCAATCGTTAACTTTTATCTCAAATTCAAATTTTGTAGCTTTATTTTTATTTTCTTCTTTCAATTTGCAATACATATCACTATAATCCATATTATGAATTCCACTGATTATAATTTCTTTTGCTATATCTATAGCTTTAATCAAGTTTGATTTTCCAGACGCATTTGCTCCATATAACGCACAGAATTTTAAAGTACTTAATTTCTTGTCTCGAATAAGTCTATCATTAAACTTTTGAACTTTCCCTGGAAACATACTAAACTCTTGCTCATTGTTAAAGGATAAGAAATTAGAAATATTAAACCTTAATAACATAGTCCCACTCCTTTCATGTGTTTTTTTCTCTTTTTATATAATTTTATCATTTAATACATACCTATTTCAATAATCATTAAATATTTATATGTGATTATTTCTCTTGTATAATTTATTCTTTCTAGAGTTTAACCTAACACAGCATTTAAAATTCATAATAAATTTTTTCTATATGATTAATTTCCAAAATTCTTCATAAATAAATTGATTTCTCCTTCTAACTCCATCTTCAGAATATCACTGGTTAAATCTGTATTATTTATCTCTAACTTAATTCGTTTTTCTAAAGTATAACGATCGATATCTTTTCTAGCACCACAAAAGCACATTTTCGAGATACTTCAGTGCTGATCTTATAGCCACTAGACTTCTTGATAACTATCTAGGTTGAACTTCTCTACCAGTAAGCAAATCTATCACTGTCTACAAATAGAAGCACCCCTGAATTTTCATTCAGAAGTACCTTTACTATAATTAATCTCTCCTATATTCTTCTAACATTTCTTTAATTTTTACCCCACATCGTTTACCACCGCAGCCGCTAGAATCTGCTCCTGTTTTATTATTTACCTCTTCAACAGTTTTATCGCCTGATTCAATGGCTTCCATACTTTTAGTCTTCTAATTCAACATATATTCTTTTATTAATTTTACCTTTGCTTTTATAATCTACAATCTTCATCTTTCCAACCTCACTAGTATTATTGACATGAGTTCCTCCATCTGCTTGAAGATCTAGTCCTTCAATTTCAATAGTTCTAATCTCCTTAATACCTTCTGGTAAAAGATTTATTTTTGTTCTGATTAAATCAGGGATTTGAAAGGCTTCTTCTCTTTTTAGTATGTTTACTTTTATATTTCTTTTATTTTCTACTTCCTTATTTACTTTTTCCTCAATTTCTTGAATTAAAGCTTTATCAAAGTTTTCAAATTCAAAATCCATTCTGCCTTTAAGAGGGTCCATATTTCCTCCTGTTACTTGTGCTTTATAATCTCTCCATACAACACCACATAAAATATGCATAGCTGTATGGGTTCTCATAAGTTTATATCTATACTCCCAGTCAATCTTTCCTTTCAACCTTTCATCTACCTGAGGCAATGCTCCATCTATATAATGATATATTTTTTCTCCTTTTTTCTTTACCTTTTTAACTTGATAGGTTGTATCCCCTACAAGAACCCCTTTATCACAAAGCTGTCCTCCTCCACCTGGAGAAAAGGCTGTTTTATCTAAAAGAACTGCATTTTCATTCTCATCAATAGCTATAACCTTGCAATCAAACTCCTTTATATAACTATCCTTTTGAAATATTAATTCACTCATTATAATTCCTCCCTACGGTCTATTTAAATTTTTCAAATTCTTCATCTGTAAATCCAAAATATTCTTTTCTAACATGATCTGCATAGCTTTCAAAAGCTTTTCTTTCCTCTTCTCCTAATTTTTTAGAATACAGGTTTACCATCAAATCATGTACAATATAATCTTCACTCATTTCTACAAAACCTTGATCCTTCGTCCATGTAACTTGACTTTCTTCTTCTCTTGATATGATTCCTGATACTACATGAATCCCATCAATGGTAATAGTCATATATCGTTCACTTTTTTCTGATAAATATCTTTCTATCCTTCTATGGGTAACAATTTCTTTGTAAGGATTGTTTTTTCCAAAATATATACCTTTTAACATGACTCCTCTATTAAGTGCTTCATTTAAGGTTTTTGAAAGATCGTTTATTTCCTCTTCCCACAGTGAAACAGCTATTCTTTTTTTTGCATCTGCAATCAATGTATTAATGAACTCAATAATTTTATCTCTTCCTTTAATCACTACTAATTTATTATCATTTAATTGCTTCGAATAAACCTTTTTTGTATACGTATCTACATGATCCAATATATTTTCAAAATTACTTTTCAATTTATTTAATAGTAGTTTTGGATCAATAGGATGATAAAGGGTTGTTTTTCCTTCAATTTCTTCAAATACCATCTGTTTATTTTTCAAACTATCTAATACTTCGTAAATTCTTGATCTTGGAATTCCTGAATTTTTACTTAAAGCATACCCATTTACAGGATATTCCTCTAAAAGGTTTAAGTATGCCTTTACTTCATATTCACTTAATCCTAATTTTTTCATATCCTCAATAATCAATATTTCATTATTCATAGCTTCACCTCTTATGATTTCATTAAAATCCTAACACTTCATTCATTATACAACAAATCCATTTTTCATTAAAAGCATTAGAAAGGTTACTACTATAGAACCTAACACAGGTATAATGATTCCTCCCTTATACCAAGCGTAAACAAAAGCAAATCCCATTCCTACTAATGAAGCATGTGGCATTTCAGGAGTAGCAGAAAACACCCCTGGAATAATTAATGCTCCTAAAGCCGTATACGGAATATACTGTAAAAACTGATCTAGCTTTGAAGGTAACTTTTTTCCCGATACTATAACGAAGGGTAACAATCTTGGTATATAAGTCACAAGCATCATTCCTAAAATAAGTAAAACTTGATTATTCATTTCCCTCTACCTCCTTTTCTTTAAAGACACATACGCCTAGAAAAGATACTAAAATAATTGATATAACAATACTCCACCCCTGAGGTAATGAGAAAAAAATCTTACATATACTATTTATAATTCCTGATAGACATGCTAATATGAAAGCCTTAGTAGATTTTTTTATCTCAGGTATCAAAATAGCAGCAAACATAGCATACAAAGCCACCCCCATACTCATTTTCATAGCCTCCGGAAGTACTGATCCTACTAAATAACCTAAAGCAGTTCCACCGACCCACGATGAATAAGCTAGAAATTCTAGAGATAACATATATTCTTTCGTTAATGTTCCTTCCTTAAAAGATGCAACAGAAAAAATTTCATCTGTTATACCAAATGCAATAAAGGGACTCCATCTTTTCATATCCTTTGTCATCCTTGTGGCAAGGGAAGCTCCCATTAAAAAATGTCTGAAGTTCACTAGCAATGTGGTTAATATAATTTCTCCTATCCCTGCCCCTACAAGTAATAAATTTAATGCTATAAATTGACTTGCACCTGCAAATACTAAAACAGAAAACAATATACTATCCATCATTGTAATTCCAGTAGTTTTTGATAATATTCCAAACGCCATTGCAATAGGTACAAAACCAATAACAATTGGTAGCCCATCAACTACTCCATCCTTAAAGCTGTATTTAGTTTTACAATCAATCGCCATAATGCACCCTCCTTTTAATAACAGACTTTATTTAGTAGTTACTATGTCAACCACTATCCTTAGTAACTATTATAGTAACTACTTCTATTCTTGTCAATATAATTTTCTAGCAAATAAAAGAAGTCATATAACTTAGAAGTTGCTCTAAGTCACATGACTCTTTCTATTTTTAATGACCTTTATGCTTTTCTTTTTTCTTTTGCTGTCTTAATTCGAATTTTCTTCTTTGTTCTTCTTCCTTCTTTTCTTTAGATTTCTTTTTTCTTGCTAATTTATTTTCTTCATGTTGAAGCTTTATTGCCATTTGTGCCTTTGTTCCAATCCCCTTATTTTTAGTCTCTTCTCTGATTTTTCTTTGAAGCCTCTTGGGATTTATTTTCTTATCTTTTTTATTTTTCATATGAATAGCATTAGTGAATTGTATATGATTATATTTTTTTAATATAAAATGATATACCTCATAATCCTTAGGCTCTGAACCAAATAGTATTTTTGAAACCTCGTATCTTTCGTTATAAGTTCTTTCGATGATTCCCACCCAAAAAGGCGCTTCAAATAAAACGGTAAATTTACTGATTACTTTCATATTCAATACCTCCTGATTGATGATTCCTAAATAGAGAATGGACAACCCCAGGAGGGAAGGTTACTGCTATCTATCTTTCATAGATAGGTTCGGACTACCAACCGAAACAGTGTTTTTATCTCTATCATCCATTATATATGTTTATTCATGATCATAGGCTTCTAATGCTTTCGGAAGACATGATATTACACCATTTCCTACTGCTGGTAAACCTACTAATACAGCACTAATGATTTCTTCTCTACTTGCACCATTAAATTTTGCACTTTTTACATGAAAAGGAATACCACTTTCTAATCTAGCTGCTGCTAAAACTGCTATGTACGCTAATTCTTCTGTTTTTTTATCAAGTGCACTTCCCTTATCTAATTTTTGTACTACTTCCATCCATGCTTTTGCATGGTCTGGTGCTTCATTTATAAAAGTTTGAAATGCATTGCTCACTAAATGATTCATTGTTTATTCATCTCCTTTATAAAATTTTCAAGCCATACTTTTTCAGCATCTATGCACACTATCGGTCTTTCAAATAATGCCTTTATATGAGGTCTTTTATTTGCAGTAGGATGCTGATGATATTTCTTAAGGATAAACGCTCTTCTTTTTATTAGGTTTTCTTTACGTTCTATCAATGCTACATAAAATTCTTCGTGTGAAATTAAGTAGGAAAATGCCATACCTATATCAAATTTACTAGCATCAGAAGTATACTCACTTAATATTTTTCTAATTTCTTTTTTTATAATTTCTTTCGTTTCATCCTTTATAAAATATACTTTTCTCTTAGGAGAACCATATTCCTTTTCATATCTCGAATAGATCAACCCTTTCTTTTCAAGTTTGTTAAAAGAATTGTAAATAGAGGAAAACCCTATATTTGTCCACTCTCTCATATTTCTTTGTTCTATAATCCTTTCAACTTCATACCCATAATAATCTTTATCGTATAAAAGGGCTAATAAAACGATTTCAATTTCTGTCATACTTCACCTCCACTATTCTATTATTAGAATAGCATGGTAAATTCTATTTGTAAATGATTTCATATCAATTATTTATGATTACAATAAACTCTATTCTTTTTCTGTTTCATAAGGCCAATCTATAATTCCACCCAAATCAAACACATTCATATAGCCCTTTTCTATCAATTTTTCTGCTGCAATGCGGCTTCTTCTACCACTTCTACAGTATACAAATATAGTGGTATTTTTATCAGGGATTTTCTCTTCTACTTTTTCTTCTAAATCATCTACAGCAATTTGTATACTATTGGGAATATGCTTCTCTTTGTACTCTTCTTTAGTTCTTACATCTAGTAAAATAATCCCTTCTTCTTTTTCAATCCTTTCTTTTGCATTCTCTGGCGATATAGTTTGATAAGATGTATCTTGAATACTAACTTTTTCATTTTCCCCTTTGATTTCTCCATTCCCTTGGCAAGCCATTAAAATTACAGTAACCAGTAAAAGAATAGCTACAACCATCCATCGTTTATTTTTATCAAACATTGTATCTTTCCTCTCTTTCTATATTTGATTCCTTCTATCTATCCCTATTATACCCTTTACTTTGCACATATTCCCTACCAAAATTTACTCATTTTTTATCCCTTTATCTATTTTATAGATGGTATTTTTCAAATTTATTTATACTTTTTTTATGGAGATTGGTGAAGGTGCTCTATGTTTTTCTATCTCTATCTCTTTATCTATCTCTTTCTTTATCTCTTTCTCTATCTCTGGTGGATATTCGTCCAAAAACGTCCCACAACTTTCTGGACATTTGTCTCTACTTTGTCTTCAACTTGTCCAAACAGGCCTCCCAAATTTGTCCATAAATTTTAGGGATAATAAATATATTTTATTGGCAAATTATAAATATAAAATCATTTGTACTAGGAGGGATTACAGTGGGTTGGATTATTATGTGCACTATTGCTTTTTTATTAGTCCTTATATTCATTCCCTTTAATAAATATAAATCATTATATCCCATGGGATTACTTTCTTTAGTAATCCTTTATACAATCGATAGTACATTCATTGAACTTAACGCCTTTTCCTATAGCTTTGCAAATTCTAAATTATCTGGATTGCCTATCTTTTACTGGTTAAGTGGCTTTGCTTCTGGTATGCTTTTAGTATATTATTATCCTTCTCATAAAAAATGGAAATTCCCATATGTATTATTAGCATCTTTCTTACTTCTTTTTTTAGAATTAATTATGGTTAAACTTAAATATTTTCATTATCACCAATGGAATTTAACAAAATCTTATTTTCTAAATATTTTTGGTTTTACTGTTGTCTTATGGTTTTCTCAATTCTTTGACATACCTAGAAAAAATGACCTCTAATCTATATTAGAAGTCATTTTTTACGTCAATCCTCTAAAGATCTACATTATTCATTTGTGCTAAAGTATTGATAACAGAAAAAATCAATACAGCCGCTAGATTTGCAGTAGTATTGTCTTGATCAAATCGAGGAGATACTTCTGCAATATCAAAACTAATCACCTTATTTGATCTTAAAATATATTTAAGGAATTTTAAAACTCTTTCTGGCTCTAATCCAAAGGGCTGTGTAGCACTTACTCCTGGTGCATAAGCAGATGAAAACACATCAGAACATATGGTTATATAGAAATAATCTCGTAATTTCATAAAATCATCTAATTTTTCTATTATGCTAAAGTCATCATAATTTATCATATCCTTTGCTAGTATGTACTGAGCACCTAATCGATCTGCTGTTTTAAAAAGATCAATGGTGTTTCTATGCTTTTGAATACCTAAACAAAGATAAGCATATTCTAAGCCTCTTTCCCTACATTGATCTGCAATTTGCCTAAACATAGTGCCAGAACTTCCTCCATTTGGATAAGGTCTAAGATCAAAATGAGCATCAAAATTAATAATTCCAATATTCGGTTTATCCTCTTTTTCTTTTAGATAGCTTAAAATTCCATTATAATGTCCAAAAGCCACTTCATGTCCTCCTCCTAAAACAATAGGAAAAAGATTTAAAGCCAAAATCTTATCTACAGCCTTTGAAAGTAGTTTTTGACTTTCTTCCAATGTACAGCTTTCACAAAGGATATTTCCTGCGTCAAAAATTTTCACCTCTTGTGTAAAACAGCAGGGTAAATTAGCCAATTCTTTTCTAATACTTATAGGTCCCTTTGTAGCTCCTCCCCTACCCTTATTACGCTTGATTCCTTCATCACAACAAAATCCTATAAAAGCAAATCCTAATTTCCCTTCATAAGGAAGTAAATCATTTTTTCTTAAATCTATTCTTTCAACCCACTGATGCCATCTAAAGGCATCAAAATTAGTCTCACTATCTATTCTTCCTCTCCAAACTATTTCATCTGTAGGTTTATAATTTTTATTAAACATTTTTCTCCTCCTGTCTAATTGTTTATATTTTTTCAATATTTATAGTAATTTTATCTTCTATATCTATAATCATCCTATATCTGAGCTTACCTATAATCTTAAAAAAAAGCAACCTTCCTTTTCCTTTCTTTGCTATTTTATATTATCTACAAGCTAAATCATAACATATCTTGTAAGACTTGCATATCATTCAGCAATTTATGCTAAAAAATAAATTTATTTGATATTGTTCATACTTTGTTCATATTTTATTAATATTTATCCTTTATCCTAATTATAGATAAAACGTCCTCCCTATTTATATAGGACTCATTAAGAAGCAGTCAATCCTCCTTTTACATATAGAGCTTCCGTATTTATTACGGAGGCTCGTCTTTATTTGTTATATAAATAGTTTTCTAACTAATTACATCTTCATAATTTTACTAAACATCTATTTTTTTCTCAGCAACATGTATAAGATTTTATCTTATTTTCTATAAATTTTTCTTTAACGCTTATCCTTCTAAATTCATATATCTTATTCGTTCGATTTTTTTTTGTATTTTTTTCAAAAATTTACTATATTTCGATATTTTTATACCATTTTATGTATTTATTGTTATTTTTTACAGTATCCTTTCTATAGTGCAACAGGTTAAATCTTACAACACCAAAGAAAAGGGGTATGTTCAATGGAGAATTATAAAGGTGCATTAAACGCTGTCTTAAAAGAAATTGAGGAGGCTAGATTTTCATTAAATGAATTAATACAAGAAAAAAAAGGTGATCTACTAGACCCAGAAGTAATTCAATTAAGTCAATTTTTAGACCACTTACTATCAGAATATGACCGCATAAAAAAATAATATTTTTTTGTAAAAGTACACGTTAGATCTGATTTAACCTGTTGTACTTTTCTACAGATTATTTTTTTACAAAAAACTAAAATTCCTATCTCTCTTTATGAGATAGGAATTTTTTATTAAAATATCGCTTCAATAACAGTCTTAAATGAATTAATCAATATAATAAAAACAGCTGGTGGAACAATATATTTTATAAGGAATTTCCATAAAGGTGCAAGTGTAAATTTTACTCCCATCTTTTCAATTTCTTCTATAGCATGATCAGCTCCCCATACCCATCCAACAAAAATGGAAAGGAGTAATCCTCCTGATGTAAGGAGTATATTAGAAGTTAACTTATCATAAAAGTCAAAGAAATTTAAATTACCTAGTATATGAAAATCTTGCCAAGGTCCCATAGAGAGACACGCTGGAATTCCTACAATATACATAACCATGATAATCATTACAGCAGCCTTTGTTCTATTTGCACCCTTTTCATCTACAAAATAAGATACACATACTTCAAGCATAGATATGGATGAAGTAAGGGCTGCAAATAGTACAAGTATGAAAAATAATATACAAAATAATTTTCCAAAAGGCATACTTGCAAATACAGCAGGAAGAGTTACAAACATAAGTCCAGGTCCCGAAGAAGCTTTAAATCCAATAGCAAACACTGCTGGTAATGTAGCAAAACCTGCAAGAACAGCTACCATCGTATCTAGCACAGGAATAGAAGCAGCTGGACCAAGTAAATTTGTGTCTTTATCTAAATAACTTCCATAGGTAACCATAACTCCCATACCAATACTTAGTGAAAAGAATACTTGTCCTAATGCATTCATAATTATATCCATGTTTATTTTTGAAAAGTCTGGAAGAAGGAAAAACTTAATCCCTTCTGTAGCTCCAGGTAAAGTTACGGATCTTATTGCAATAAGAATAATCATTACCAAAAGAGCTGGCATCATAATTTTACTGGCTTTTTCTATCCCTGAACTAATTCCCCTAATTACAATGAGTAATGTCATTATCAAAAATATCCCTTGATACATAATACTTGAAACAGGTGATGATATAAAACCTCCAAAGATTCCTCCTAGCACCTCTGGGTCCTTTATAGCAAGACCTCCTGTAAAAGCTTTTATACAATAATAGATTACCCATCCCCCTACTGTACTATAAAAAGCTAAGATAAAAAATCCACAAATAACACCCAATCCACCAACAAAAGCCCATTTCTTTTTAATACTTCCATAAGCACCTACAGCTGAAAGCTGCGTTTTTCTACCTAATGTAATGGCTGCAAGCATAAGTGGCAATCCTATTAAAATAAGAAATATCATATAAATCATTACAAATGCACCACCACCATTATTGCCTACACTATAAGGAAACTTCCACAAATTACCTAACCCTACTGCTGATCCTGCTGCTGCAAGAACAAAACCTATTTTAGATCCCCATTTATCCCTTTTCTGTTCTTCATTTTTTGCAGTTACTAAAGACATAAATATCCTCCTATTAGTTTCAAAACAAATTACGATCACTAATTTATGTTGAAAGCTTTTTAGTTTTAGAATAGTTCTTTAGTCATGACTATACTTATAAAGACCGGTCAAACCTTTAATGCATTCTTTCATTTTAGCTAGCTTTGCAGAAATAAAAAAACTCCACCTCTATATAATAGAGGCGAAGCTTGACTTCACGGTACCACTCTAATTGATCCAAAAAAATAAAACTTTTTCAAGATCATCTCTCCTCCAGTCTGCTTTTATAGAATCACAAAACATAAGGTAAAAGCTAAACTGTAGTCCTAATAAGGGGGACATCCCTTTGCCCCTACTCGAAATACCTTTTGGGACAACAACTCTAGAGTGAATATACACATTGTCTTATAACACTGGGCTCTCACCTTCCCCAGCTCTCTGGAATCACAGGGTCAATGCTTTTCTCTCCGTCATAGTTTTTATTCTATATTTATTTCTTGATGCTTATTGTAGCATCTCAAAAACTGGTTGTCAATACAAAAAAATATTTTTATTTAAAAATTTTCCTTTTGATGTATAAAAATACATTTACTAGTTCCCTTTAAAAATGCATTTTTATGCCATTTTCTTTTAACCACATTCTTCTTTCTTTATAATCTGGTAATATATCTCTAACCAATTGCCAAAATGCCTTAGAATGATTCATATGCACCATATGACACATTTCATGAACAACAAGGTAATCTATTATAGATTCAGGCATCATGACACACCTTAAATTGAAATTTAAATTCATCTTAGAACTACAGCTTCCCCATCGTTTCTTTTGATCTTTTATTTTAATAGCATTAGGCTTTACTAAAAAATGTTTTTGGAAATAGCCTATTCTTTTAATAATCTCTTCTAATGTCTTTTTTCTATACCACTCTTTCATAGCCTTTTTTAAAATGCTTTCATCTTCTGTATAAGTAGTAATATAAAACATTTCATTTTCAAATTTCACCGAAGGCTCTTTCATATCAAGTGCTCTAATAATTTTTAGAGAATATGCTTTTCCTAAATATAAAAAAGTTTCCCCATTTACATACTCTTTTTTTGTTTTTGTATAATTCATTTCCTTAAAAAAAGATAGTTTATCCTTAATCCATTTTTTCTTTGTCTCAACAATTTTTAATACATCTTCTTCTCTTACTCCCTTTGGAGCTCTCACAGTAACTAGATGGGGGGGTTCTATTCTAATTTCAAGGGTCTTTCTATTTCTATATTCTACTATAAACTCTACATCTAATTCTTCATTATAAAAACTCATCTTCCTCCTGCTTTCTAAACTCATCCTATATTTAATTTTTTCTTATTAAAAAAGAATGATCCTTAGACCATTCCTTTTATTTTCATAAAAACTATTTAATTACTTCAAGCATCATTCCATTTTTTAATCCTGCAGCATTTCCTTCTTCCATATCAACATGTAATTCAAGAGCATGTGTATCTCCACATCTTACTAATACATTGTTAAAGATTAATCCTCTTGGACCTTCTACTTTGATACTTACGATATCTTGGTCTTTAAGTCCAAATTTTTCTGCATCAGAAGTATGCATATGTAAATGTCTAGCAGCAACAATGATTCCTTCTTCAAGTGTTACTTCTCCTTTTGGTCCTACAATCTTTGCTCCTGGAGTTCCTGCTAAATCTCCAGAATTTTTTACTGGTGCCTTTACACCTAAAGCAAATCCATCTGTTAATGAAATTTCTATTTGTGTCTTACTTCTTGCAGGTCCCAATACTCTTACACCTTTTAATGTTCCTTTTGTTCCAACAATATCTACTTTCTCTTCACAGGCAAATTGTCCTGGTTGAACTAAATCTTTCATAGGAGTTAACTCATGACCTTGTCCGAAAAGAATTTCAACATGCTCCTTACTTAAGTGAATGTGTCTATTAGATAAACCAACAGATACCATATTATTTGACATAAAAAAAACACCCCTTAATTAATATAATTAGATTATGTATACAAAATACTCATCCCATATATCATATCTCTTCATTGATCAAAAATCAATAAAAAAATACAATTTTTAACTAAACACACTTAAAATCGACTAATTTTTGCCCCATTTTATAAGCTTTATGAAGAAGATCTATTCTGTCTTTTACCAATATCTCATCTGTATGATCCGCAAAAAGATTATGTTGGTATTTTGTGTTAACGGCTTTAAAGAATAAATCCATTACAAGGGTAGCTCCTAAAAATGCATTTTCCTTTTGTACACTACCTGCAGTACATATAAATAGACCCTTTCTTTTTTTTGTTCGATCAATAGAAGGTTTATTTAAAACATATTTACTAGACCAAAACATTTGACATCTGTCAATCATCGTTTTAGCTATACTCGTAACAGAATTAAAATACAAGGGAGAAGCAAAAACTATAATATCTGCTTCATCAAATTTATTATATAACGAAACCATATCATCCTTCATGAAGCATTCCCCTTTTTTTTCACAAGCACCACAAGATATACAAGGATGAATATTTAATTTTCTGAGTTCAATTTTTTCCACTAATACATCCCTATCTTCTAATCCTTCAATAACTTTGTTCAAAAGAATATCTGTATTCATTTTTATCCTAGGACTTCCTAAAATAGCCAATGCTTTCAATAAAAAAATCCTCCTATATAAGCTTTTCTTACTTCTAAACACTATTTTATTATAGTGAAAATCATCTTTAAAAACAATACCTAAAGCATTTCTTCATCTAAAATCTATTCAATTTTGTTATATTTTTTGAAAATTATGTAAATAATAACAATAACTATACAGGGGAGGTCTCATTGTGAAAGTTGGCAATTTACCGGATCAAACAAGGATGGAAATCTATAACCATCTAAAAAAAAATATCAGAAAATATTATAAGGGATTAAAAAACGGTTCGCTAAAATATGACTTTTTTGTAAAAACGGTCCTTTCTAAAAATCCAAAACCTAAGTGGTTAACGGTCTATCCAAAATTAGAAAACGATAGAGAATTTCAAAAATATCTTATTGGGTATATCAAAAAAGAAATCGAACGCTATGCACAGCTTGAGAAAACAAATCATTCTACTCATCATTTCTTAAATACCGAAAATATAACGATCAAAGAAAGACATGAATTAAAAACCATATTAAGTAATCATGGCTATGCTTTATCTATTCCTGCAAAGTTCATTACCTACACAGAATCCAAATACTTGAAGGAATATGTACAAAATGGTACACCGCTTCCCTTTGAATGGGAAAAGATCCTGAATTATATAAAAAGAACCACATAGGTGGTTCCTTTTGATCTACTATGCCATTGCTCTTTCAAGTTTATCTAGATGTTGAAGTGGAAACATCCTCAATAATTCTTTAAATTGTTCAACTGTTAATCCTTGAGTAGTTGTATATATTCTAATTTTTTCATCAACAGTTGCATTCCTAAACTTTTCTTTGATTTCATTAAAGTTTGCATTTTGTAGCATTCTATCACTCCTATACATATGAATGACTTCTCTTTATTAGTATAGGAATTAAAGACTTATTTTATTCTTTGCTAAGATTATTTTTCGTAAACTTCTCTTTTTAGTGCTGCTATAAAAGGTAAATTTCTATATTTTTCTGCATAATCGATTCCATATCCAATAATAAATTCATCTGGAATATCAAAGCCTTTATAATCTACTTTTAATTCAACTTTTCTTCTTTCAGGCTTGTCCAATAAAGTACAAATTTTCAAGCTTTTTGGCTTTCTAGATATTAAATTATCACATAAATAATGTAATGTCAGTCCTGTATCAATAATATCTTCTATAATAATTATATGTTTATCTTCTATACTTTGATCTAAATCTTTTAGTATTTTTACAACCCCTGAACTTTCTGTTGACAAACCATAACTTGATACAGCCATAAAATCTATTGTAACTGGAAGATCTATCTGTCTCATCAAATCTCCCATAAATACATTTGCACCCTTAAGTACACCTATTAATACTACTTCTTTATCCTTATATTCTTCTGTAATCTGTTTCCCTATTTCATTTACTTTCTCTTGAATTTGTTCTTCTGAAAATAAAATTTGTGCTACATCTTCTCTCAAAACCTTCACCTCTCCTGTTTTTAATAAAATTATTATAACATAATTTCTCCTATTGTGTACATTTTTGTTGAAATTCATTTTAATATTCGTGTTTTAAATTTCTACAAAAAAACCATCTACCTAGATGGTCGATTATCTTCATCGTCAAATACTCCTTCAATAATTTTACCTTTTTCAATTTCTTTATCTTTATTTCTGTCTTCTGTTCCTATATATACATCTAGTTGATCTGATATTTTCGAGATGATATATATCATAAGTACTGCATCATCTATAAAACCAAATCCTAAAATGGCTTCTGGAATCAAATCAATAGGACTAATTATATAAAACATACCTCCTATAACCATTATTTTTTTATAAAGAGAAACCTTTGGATCTTTTATAAACTGATATAGCGCCCCTATTCTTTTAAACAACTGCCCTATTGCCTTTAAAACATTCATATTTACATTTCCTCTTTTATTAATAGCTTTCACCCTCCTTTCTTTTTAAAATTCTTCTTTTTATTTTTAGTATCGTACAAGCAGTAATAATTATTAAACCTTATTCATATATTTTTTTAGGAGGTTTATTGGTATGATGAATATATGTAATGCACAAACTATGAGAAAAACAATTCCTATTTACAAAAGGATTCATCCATTAAAATTAATGAACTTAGTAAAAGTTTTTGGTTCTATCTGCAATTTGAAATTCAATTGCCAAATATTCACAAAAACTCACAACAATAAATGGATCTTTAGATATCACGCTAAGGAAAAAATATCTATCACTCTGTCCTTTTGTGATATTCATCAGGAGTCTTATCCTTGTATTCATATTCATGAGTTTATATTTTCTAAACAATATCAAGACGTTCAGTCAGATGATAAAATTCTTAAGACAATTATTCGTCATATAAAAAACTTGGATTTTGAATTCCTTATATTCCATATAAAAAAATCTGACCATATTAAACTTTGTCAACAAAATGGTTTTAAAAAAAGGGAACTTGATCAAATGATTTTGTCCCTCAAACCCAAATTTATTCAAATATCAAAACCTAATAACACCTAAATGAGGGACTTTCGCTTTTTTAAGTCCCATATTTTCTTTTATTCATTTTTATATAATTTCTTATATTTGACAAAACAGCATTTTCTCGATTATAATTTTTAAACACACAAAAGTGTTAATTCATCTATCTTTTTACGAAAGGATTGAGATCTATGAATGAAAAAGATCGATTGTTATTAGGAAAAAAGGCCTCCTGGATTGGCATAATAGGAAATATCCTTTTAACAGGTTTAAAAATCATTATAGGAATAGTATCTGGAAGTACGGCTATGATTGCAGATGCATTACACTCTGGTTCTGATATTGTAGCTACAACGATTGTCCTTCACGGTATTAAAATATCCCACAGACCACCGGATGAAGAACATCATTATGGTCATGGAAAAGCTGAATCAATCGTTGCAAAAATTATTGCAATTATTCTCATTATCACAGGTATAGGTATTGGAACATCTGCTTATCATTCTTTAAAAAGCCCTAATTTACAAGCTCCTCAATCTATCGCTATTTGGGCTGCTGGATTGTCTATAGTTGTTAAAGAATGGATGTATCGATATACGGTAAAAATAGGTAAAAAAATTGAAAGTCAAGCATTAATAGCTGATGCATGGCATCATAGAACAGATGCCTTCTCTTCCATAGCAGCCCTTATAGGGATTACAGGAGCAGTAATGGGTTATCCCATACTCGATCCTATTGCTGGTATTGTTGTAGCACTTATGATCATAAAAGCTGGATTTTCTATATATTTAGATGCTATTAATGAATTGATGGATACAGCACCTTCTGAGGAAATCATTGAACAGATCCAAAAAATTTCTTTATCTGTTGATGGAGTAAAAGCCGTACATAAAATTAGAGCTAGAAAAAACGGTAATCAAATATATGTAGATTTAATTATTTGTGTAGATAAATATATTACAGTAGAACAAGGTCATCATTTTGCTACCCAAGCTAAATATAATATATTAGATGCCATTCCAAACATAAAAGATGTGGTTGTCCATGTAGACCCTTATCCTTTGGAAGATAATGACCATCCTCAAAAAAAAGATAAAAGTTAAATTTTATCTTTTTTTATTATATTTCTTTAACCCTGGCATAACCACCTTAAATAAGTTTCTTTTTTCTATATTTAAAAACTTGACATTTCCAATTCCTTCAAACAACTTGTTAATCTTTTGAAGACCAATGCCTGTTCTTAAGAATTGATTTGTATCATCTATTAGTAGCAGTCTATTATAAAGCCAATTGTTCCTTCTTGTAGGATTATTCTCTCTCATAATAGTATGGATATTACTTCCTTTAGGTAGTGTTCCTGGATTGCTAATCTCTACTTTATGATTTCCTAAAAGAACTACGATATCTCTTGATATATCCATATAGTCTCTATGGGCCACTGCATTTGCAATACATTCAAAAATTGCGTCCTTAGGATAATCTATATTTTTTAGATATTCCCTGATAAAAGCTTGACATCGATTGAGCATCTCTATCATGTTGCCCTCAATTACATGCATTATTTTTTTATCATTTTTAAAGGTTATAATCTTTACAGAAACATAAGTCAAATATCTTTGGGGCGTATTACAAAATAATAAAAGACCTCCAATCGTTGGAGAATATCTATTTTTTTCACTATCAAAATGAATAATGCCTAAATTATTCCATATATTCATTCTTATTTTTTCATTTGGAAGAATACCCATTTTCTTTAAATATTCATTAATTAATTCTTTATTCAGTACACTTATATCTAAATTATATAATGGAATTAATTCATTGCTAATGAGTCCAACTTCTTGAAACATTCTTGCAATTTCAAATCTACGAGCAATATCTGTAGTAGACCCTCTTCTTATATAAAATGCTCCTGTTTGTCTCATTTGATGAGGTCTTTGATCACTTTTAAAAATTGTAATGATTCCAATATATTTATCATTATATTTTATACACTCTACTCGAATATTTACCGGTGGATCACATCTATGACTTATAATTTGTTGCAATCGTTCTTCTTGTAATTCTTCTGGCTCAATCCCCTTAATTTTTTTTTCCTTATCCTTTACACCGATGATTAAATAACCTCTTCCTCCTATACTATTGGCGATGGCAATTACGTCTTTTGCAAATTCTTTTTTTTCCGTTTGTGTTTGAAGATGTAAGCTTTCTTTAAAATCAAGCTTCATTCCCTCTTTTTGTTTAATTAATATTTTCAGTTTTTGAAGATTCATTTAACCATTCCTTTCACAATGGTAAAATTACTTTTTATATTATGTCTATGTTATGTTTCTTATATTTATTTTAAATTATCTTCTACAAAAAAACTAGTATTTGATAATTTTCTTATCAAATGGTACTATTAATTTAAGACATTATCTTAAGGGTGATTATATGGATTTTAGACAACTAGAAACTTTTATAACCATTGCACGGCTAAAAAGTTTCTCAAAAGCAGCAGATGCTCTTTTTTTAACACAACCAACTATTAGTAACCACATTCAAAATCTTGAAAATGAATTAAGTACCATATTAATTAATCGATCTAATAAAAAGATCACATTAACAAAAGCTGGAGAAATTCTCTTTAGCCACGCCATAGAAATATTAAATAAAAGAGAGCAAGCATTATTTTCTCTAGAATCCTTTAAAGATAAAATTGAAGGAACCCTAGAAATTGCTTGTAGTACTATTCCTGAGCAATATATTCTTCCACCATTGCTTAGTGCCTTTAACAAAATATATCCCCATGTTCACTATAACCTTCTTCATTATGATTCACAACAAGTAGTAGATGGTATTTTAAATGGTAAAATAGATTTTGGCTTCGTAGGAGCAAAAGACGCTATCAAACACTTACATTACATTGATGTACTAGAAGATAATCTTGTTATCATTGCCCCTAACACAGATCCATACAAATCATTAGATAAAATATCTATGGATTTTTTTCTTAAAGAGAAAATCATTTTGAGAGAAAAAGGTTCTGGAACTAGAAAAATATTTGAAAAACTTCTAACTAGTCATAATATCTCTTTAGATCAATTACATGTAGTTGCTTGTATAGAAAATACCGAGGCGATTAAACAATGTGTGAAAAATGGTCTGGGCATTACAATGATTTCTGAATTCGCTATTAAAAACGAAGTACGTTATAATATGCTTAAAAAATTAGATATAAAAAATATAAATACCAAAAGAAACTTTTATTTTGTTTATCATGAACCTAGAATCTTATCTCCTTTAGCAGAAACTTTCAAAAACTTTATGCTAGAAAATCAAAATATTTTATAATCTAGAGAAAAAAATAATCGGATAAAGATCCGATTATTTTTTTGCTTTTAAAAAAGCCTTATAACCTTTATATGCCATATAAATATCCATTTTACTTGCTATCTCCATAGGTGCATGCATAGAAAGCAATGGAACACCACAATCTACTACTTCAGCTCCATAATTAGCTAATATATAAGCAATTGTTCCTCCGCCTCCTTGATCAACCTTTCCTAATTCCCCAATTTGCCATATAACCTCATCATCATTAAATATTTTTCTTAAAGTTCCTAAAAATTCTGCATTGGCATCATTAGAACCAGATTTTCCCCTAGCACCTGTATATTTTGATACTAATAGTCCTTTCCCAATGAAAGCTGCATTTCTTTTATCTAAAACATCTGGAAAATTTGGATCAAAGCCAGCGCCCACATCTGCAGATAAAACTTTTGAATTGGCTAGTGCTCTTCTCACCTTTAAATAATTAAAATCCTTACTTTGTAAGCTCACTAACTCTCCTACAACATTTTCAAAAAATCTAGACTGCATTCCTGTATTCCCCATGCTTCCAATTTCTTCTTTATCCACAAGAAGCGTTACAGCTGTTTTTTTAGGATTATCAATATCAAAAATAGCCTTCATAGCCGTATAAGAACATACTCTATCATCCTGTCCATAAGCTCCTACTAAACTCTTATCAAACCCTACATCTTTTGCTTTACTAGCAGGAACTACTTCTATTTCAGCAGTTAAAAAGTCTTCCTCTTCTATTCCATATTTATCATGAAGTAGCTTTAAAATATTGTATTTTACTTTTTCTTTTATTTCCTTATCTTCATACGGAATACTTCCAATAAGTATATTTAATCCTTCTCCAGTTATCCCCTCATTCAATTTCTTTTCATTTTGATTCTTAGCTAAATGAGGTAATAAGTCTGTTATAAAAAATACAGGATCCTTTTCATCTTCACCAATTACAATATTTATTTTTTCTCCTTTTTTATTGATAACAATCCCATGTAAAGCTAATGGCATAGCTGTCCATTGATATTTTTTAATGCCTCCATAGTAATGGGTTTTTAGTAAGGCTAGACCTCCATCTTCATATAATGGAAAAGGTTTTAAATCCAGTCTTGGTGCATCTATGTGGGCACCCACAATGTGCATGCCCTTCTCTATAGGCTCTTGTCCTACAACAAATAAAGCTACAGCTTTCCCCTTATTATTTGCATAAATTTTTGTCCCTGAGAGGATCTTTTCTTTCCCCTCTATAAAATCTTCAATATTTTTATACCCATTATTTTCAGCCTGCTTTATAATTTCTTCTGCACATTCCCTTTCTGTCTTCCCTTGATCTAAAAAACTTTTATAAGTTTCACTTAATGCATATACTGCTTTCTTTTCTTCTTCTTTTACTATTTCCCATCCATTTTTGAATTCAAAACTTAAAGTATCTTTTTTTTCTGACAAAATAACCCCTCCTTCATATCCCTTTTATTATTTCCCTTAAAACTTACAACTTATGTTAATAATTATATCTTTTTAATATTATGCTTATATGCATAAATAGCAGCCTGAGTTCTATCACTTACATTGATCTTCTTAAAGATATTTGATACATGATTTTTAACCGTCTTTTCGCTAATAAATAGATCTTCTGCTATTTCTCTATTATTTTTTCCTTCTGCAATTAGACCTAATACCTCGTATTCTCTTCTTGTTAATTTGTCCTTTTTATGTTCATCATCAGACTTCCCTTTTTTATTATATTGCCTAACTAATTCTGAAGCAAGGGATGGATGAATATAAGAATGACCTGTGCTTACATCACGAATAGCTTTTATAAGACTTGCTGATTCAGCATCCTTTAATACATATCCAGATGCACCTATATTAATAGTCTCAAAAAGATATTCTCTATCATCATGTATGGTTAGCATAATAATTTTTGAATCTGTTCCCATATCTTTTAATCTTCTTAAAGCTTGTATCCCATTCATATTTGGCATATTGATATCTAGTAATATAACATCTGGTTTATACTGTTGTGACTTCTTTATAGTGTCTTCCCCGTCAACAGCTAATGCAACTACTTCAATATCATCCTCTAGCTCTATAATTTGTTTAAGTCCTTGTCTCATTAGTGCATGATCATCTGCAATCAAAACTTTAATTTTAGCATCCATTTTATTGTCCCTCCATATTTTTTAGGGGAATAGCAACTTTTATTCTTGTTCCCTTTCCTTCATTACTTTTAATTTCTATCTTTCCTTTTAATAATTCTACTCTTTCTTTCATAATAAATAAACCAAAACCACTTTCTCCTTTATTTGTACTTAATTTACGCTGTGGATCAAACCCAATTCCATCATCAATAATCAATAAATTAATTCTGTTATGCACGGTTTCTAGTTTAATAACCACCATTGAAGCTTTAGCATACTTTCTAATATTATTTAAGGATTCTTGTATGATTCGAAATACAGATAACTGAGTAATCGAATCTATATCCTCATTTTGTATATTCACAGAAAAATTCACATCTACTTTTGCATCTTCCTCAAAATTTAGGATAAACCTTTGTACCGTTGGTATCAAACCTAAATCATCTAAAGACATAGGTCTTAAATCGTATATAATCTTTCTTACATCCTTTAAAGAACCTCGGACAATATCTTTAAGCTCTGTCAACTGTGATTTTGCTTTTTCCATATCCCTATCAAACAATTTTTCACAAATTTCTGCTTTAATGACTACATTTGCCATAGATTGAGCTGGTCCATCATGAATTTCTCTTGCAACCCTTTGTCTTTCTTCTTCTTGAACTCTAATCACTTTAATTCCTACAGCTTCTTTTTGTTGGATATCCTCTAATTGCTCTGATACATTTTTTAAGTTTCCACTCAGATATCCCATAGCTACCCCTACTTGAGAAACTAAATTTTCAGCTCTTTTCACAACTTCATAAGAAGCTTTTAATCGTTTCTCTAAATCAGACCTTTGTTTTATTAAGTCCTTTTCTTCTTGTCTCTTAAGTAAAATCTTAACTTTTAATCCATTAGCTTCTTCATAAGCTACTTTAATATCTTCTTCTGTAAATTGCTTAAAATTCCTACTTACGATAGCAAGCCTTGTCCTACTTCTTTTTTCTAAAATTTCTAAAGAATCTACTTCATTGATAATTTTAGTAGCTTTGAATTTTATATCTTCCAATTCTTTTTCAAGACTCTTGCATTCATTTCTCGCACTTTCAGCAATTTCAAAAATTTCATTTTTTCCCTTTTCTATTGCATCAATTGTTCCTTCAATAATCTCATTCATTTTTTTAGCACTTATAGCTGGTTTATACATAATACACCCCTAGTTATTAATTCTTATTGTAGAATAACATAAGAATAACACATTTTTACAATACGACATAATTTGACACGTTTATTACATAAATTATTTCTTCATAAATAATTATATTCCTTCTTATTTTCTAGTAAAGAAAAAAACAGTAATTTTTTCCTATCTTTATCTAAAAAAGAAACTGTCTAATATAAACTAGACAGCTATTGATATACATTATAATCACAAAGTTTCCATTTTCCATTTTCTTTTTTTAAGATCACCCTGTAATCAATTTCTTCTTCATACTTAGATTCAAAACCTTCCATTTTCCAGTGCATTCTTATCTTTGCTTCCATAGACTCCTTACCATAAACTACATTTTCTATGGTAACAATTTTTAGCCCTAATACTTTATCCATATCTGTAGGATATTCACAGGCTTGTTTAAAAGCTTCTACATCAAAAGATAGTAACGGCTCTACAACAATTTTTTTCAAATTTTCAGTCCATTCATCCGTTTCCATAGTTCTTTCATAAATATTATTCCATAAGTTTGATCGTTCTCTAAAGAGTTCTTCAATCATTGCTCTTTCCTTTTCATAGTTCACTTCTTCTTCCACCACTGGATTTGCATCTGCAAAATGACCTTTTGTATGTATTAATAGTGCAATAAGGATTAAAAAAAACAGCAAAGTCTTTTTCATTAGTATATCCCCCTATATATTGTATGTTGAAATTAATTATACACTAAGTATAGGTTGAAAATTTGACTATTGCTGTTGTCAAACACACTTTTTTTGTTTACATAAAGTTCTAATTTTTTATTTTTTCGTCATAAATATTTTAAAAACAAATTCTTTATTCATGATTCCTTCCCTTATCGTCAAAATAATTTTATTCTTGAGATATTTGTTGTATTTTTTCTTTTTCATCCTCTGTAAGAATATATTCTAAGTCTAGTAATAAAACAATTTTATCTTCTAGCTTTCCAACACCTGTAATATATTTTTTGTCCACACCAACAACAATTTCTGGTGCTGCCTCAACATTTTCTTCACTCATTCTTAATACTTGAGAAGCTTCATCTACAACAAAACCCACTTGTTTTTCCTTCATCCCAATCACAATAATTCTTGTATCTGAATTTATTTCTGAATCTTGTAGATTGAATCTCTTTTTTAAATTGATAATAGGTATAATATCTCCTCTTAAGTTAATAATACCATCAACAAATTGAGGCGTATTAGGCACCTTTACACTTTCTTTGTATTCGCAGATTTCTTTTACGTTCATGATATCTACCCCATAAGATTCATTCTCTAGCTTAAATATAACATATTGTTTTTCTGACATCTTATTCTCCCCCTTTATGGAATCTACACGATTTTATCTTATTTATCTATATTCTATAAATTTGACACTTTCCCTTTTATTCATACAAAAAAAGAATAAATGCCATTTATTCTTTTTTGTATTTTAGTCTTAATCAACTAATTCAATATTTTCTAATTGTTTTCTAAAATTGCTTCTAAAGTTTTGTAAATATTCTTCTCTAAGCTTTTTCTGTTCTATTTTTTCTTTTTGAGTTAATCCCTCATTTTTAGATTTTTTAGCTAAAAAATTTATACGATTAAGTTTTTCTTTTGGAAACATTTTTCTTCACCTCTTTACTTTTTCTAATAAACTATTGTACAAAAAAGATAAGTTTTCGTCAAATCTTTCATGATCTTCTATTTTTTCGAGATTTATTTTTTTGTCTTTTATTCTTTTGCTTCTCATTTTTCCTCAATTGATCTTTTTTATGACTATTTCTCTTTAATGCATCTTTTTTATTTTTACCTTCTTCTGATTTAATCAAACATTTAGGACCATTTCCAATTAAATCTTTTCTTCCTGCTAACGTCAACGCTTTCTTTACTAAGTCATAGTTTTTAGGATTTCTATATTGAAGCAATGCCCTTTGCATAGTCTTTTCTTCTCGTGTCTTAGGAACATACACAGACCTCATATTTCTAGGATCTAATCCTGTATAAAACATACAAGTTGACAAAGTTCCTGGTGTTGGATAAAAATCTTGTACTTGCTGAGGATGATAGTGAATATCTCTTAAATACTCTGCCATCTCAATAGCAGCATTTAAGTCGCTCCCTGGATGGCTAGACATCAAATAAGGCACTAAAAATTGTTTTTTCCCAATTTTGTCATTTATTTTGTAAAATTTATCTACAAACCTATCATACACTTCTCTTTTTGGTTTTCCCATTAATCCTAACACTTTAGGTGATACATGCTCAGGTGCAACCTTTAGCTGTCCACTTACATGATGTTCACATAATTCCTTTAAAAACTCATCTTTCTTATCCGCCATAATATAATCATATCTAAGACCAGAGCGAACAAAAACCTTTTTTACCCCTTCTATACTTCTAAGTTTTCTTAAAACCTCTAAGTACTCAGTATGATCAGCATTTAAGTTTTTACATGGTTTAGGATGTAAACACTGCTTATTTTTACAAGTTCCATATGTTTTTTGTTTTTCACAAGCAACATGTCTAAAGTTTGCTGTTGGTCCACCCACATCATGTATATATCCTTTAAAATCTTTATCTTCTACAATCCTCTTTGCTTCCTTCATCATAGATTCTTGACTCCTACTTTGAATCACTCTTCCTTGATGAAAGGTCAAGGCACAAAAAGAACAACTTCCAAAACAACCTCTTTCACTAACAATACTATATTTTACTTCCTTAATAGCAGGAACTCCTCCCATTTTCTCATAAATAGGATGATAATTTCTCATATATGGTAAATCATATACTCTATCGAGTTCAACTTGCGTAAGTGGCATAGCTGGAGGGTTTTGCACAATATAGGTATCTTTATGTTTTTGAACAATGACTTGACCTCTAATACTATCTTGTTCTTCATATTGGATTTTAAAAGCTTTTGCATAAGAGATCTTGTCTTCCCTTACTTTTTCAAAAGAAGGTACCTGAATATAATCATAAACTTCTTCTATCTGCTCTACTTTATAGCAAGTTCCTGGAATATGTCGAATATATTGAATGTCTAATCCATTATTTAGATGTTCTGCAATTTCTATAACTTGTTTTTCTCCCATACCATATATCAATAAATCTGCTTCACTATCAAATAAAATAGACCTTCTCACTGAATCATTCCAATAATCATAATGAGCAAATCTTCTTAAACTAGCTTCGATCCCTCCAATAATAATAGGAATTTTTTTATAGGCTTGCCTTACCATATTGGTATATACAATAGTCGCTCGGTCAGGTCTTAATCCCATTTTCCCTCCAGGAGCATATAAATCTTCTTTTCTTCTTTTTTTATTTACAGAATAATGATTCACCATAGAATCTAGATTTCCTGCATTAATTAAAAAACCAAGTCTAGGTCTTCCTAATCTTTTAAAATCATTAATGTTTTTCCAATCTGGTTGGGCAATAATCCCTACCTTATAGCCTGCATCTTCTAAAACCCTTGAAATAATAGCTGTACCAAAACTGGGATGGTCTACATAAGCATCTCCTGTAACAATAATAAAATCTAATTGATTCCATCCTCTTTTTCCCATATTTTCTTTACATATTGGTAAAAAATCATTTATTCTCATTTTTTCCTCACTCTCATATAATCCTTGCATTTATTTTTCTACATAATAGATATATTATAGTATTTTTCATCATAAATTGCTATCCTTAAAGCAAAAAAGACCTCAAAAGAGGTCTTAACTAAATCGATTTGTTATTTGTTTTTGAACATCTTCAGGAGTCATTCCTGTTGCATTGATAACAGATGCTCTTGTATTTGTATCCTGCATGCCTAATAGATTACTATTTTGCCCTGAAACAACAATTGCATCAAAACCTTTTAAATTTGATTTAGCACTTTCAAGGTCTGTAACTTCGTATCCATTAGTATTAAGATAATTTTTCACATTTTCTAGTGATCTTTCTACAGCTATTTTTCTCAAAAGAACCACCTCCTATAATCATAATCTAACTTTATTATTTCTATATAGAAGGTGAAATATTCTTTATTCTATATTCTTGCTACTTTCTCTTACCATTAATTCATGAGGAAGCGTAATAACATGATGATCTATTTCTTCTCCATTAATTTTTTTAACAATCATTCTCATAGCAACAGCACCAATATCATAAATCGGTTGATGAATCGTCGTTAAATTAGGTCTATATATAGACGCTAGCTTTATATCATTAAATCCAACAACAGAAACATCCTTTGGAACCTTGTATCCATTATCTAATAGACAATTAATAGCTCCAATAGCCATTTCATCACTCGCTGCAAAAATTGCAGTTGGTAAAACCTTCTCATCTATAAATTCTTTTACAATTTCATAGCTATTTTCCAATTTCCAATTTCCATACTTAACTAAATTTTCATCGACTTTGAGTCCATTTTCTTCTAATGCCTTCTTATATCCATTATATTGATCCAGACCAAAGGCATTTTGGTCAAGACTACTACGAATCAAAGCAATATTTTTGTGTCCATTTTCAATAAGAAATTTTGTCATTTCATAGGCAGCCTCAAAATTATCAATAGATACAGATGGAATATGTAGATTACTAGTATTTCTATTTACTAATGATACAGGGATATCAATTGTTTCAAGATACTCAACTAATTTTTCCTCAAGCTTCCAAGTCATAAATATAATTCCTTCTACTTGCTTTGCTCTTAGTAGATTCAAATATCTTAATTCTTCCTCTAAATCCCCATATGTATTACATAATAAAATATCATATCCATACATTTTACCAATTTCTTCTATACCATTTAAAATTTCTCCAATAAATGCATTCGATATATCAGGAACTACCACTCCTATTAATTGACTCTTTTTCATAACTAAACTTCTTGCTACAGGATTCGGTCTATATCCAGTTTCCTCAATTACCTTTAACACCTTTTGACGTATTTCACTACTTACAGGTTTAGATCCATTAATCACTCGAGATACAGTAGAAATAGAAACACCTGCTCTTTTCGCTACATCTTTAATAGTTATACTCACATTGTTCACTCCACTTCCTATATATTTTCAATTAAAGTTATTTCAATTTTTCTAAATGTAATATTCTACTTTATTATTTTCTACATACAGTATATCATTTCCTTCTTCTAATTAATTTTTAAAATATTTCTTTATCAAATAAAAGAGGAATTTTGAAAATTTTGTAGAAGTACTATTGTTATCAGTAATTTATAGAGCGAGGTACAAAAAATGAACTTTTATAAAAATTTAAAACAAATTGCAAATGAATCTCTTCATATTATGATTGTACCACATTCAGGAAATCATGTTCGCCAACTTAAGTTTAAAAGAATGTTTTTACATATCTTTGGAATGATTATTGCTACTATTTGTATTTCCTTAATGTTTTTAATTTATTCTAATATTCATCTTACTCAGCAGCTTAATAACCAGACAGATGATTTATCACAACTTCAAGAAGTTAACAACACTCAAGCCCTTCGAATAAATGAATTAGAAAATATAACAAGTGAAGTATCTCAAAAATTATCTACATTAGATGAATTGGAAATTCAAACAAGAAATTTAGTAGGCTTAAAGGACAAGAAATCTTCCTCATCTCAACCTGTTTCTAGGTCTTCTTTTAGAAATACATTGACTCTACCAAGTATTACAAATCCGTCTGCTCCGATGGAAGAAACTATGAAAATCTTAGCAACTAAAATGGATCAAGAAACTGAAAATCTCAATGTCCTCATTGGTGATGTGAAAAAGCAATTGAAATTTTTAGATGCTAAACCTAATAAAATGCCTACAAAAGGTAAGATTACTTCGAAATTTGGATATAGACGTTCCCCATTTACTGGCAGAAGAGATTTTCATACTGGAATAGATATTGCTAATAAAATTGGTACACCTGTTCGCACAGCAGGTACTGGAATTGTTACATTTGCTGGTTGGAATTCAGCTTATGGAAAAATGATTATTATTTCCCATGGATATGGTTATCGCAGTTTATATGCCCATAACAGCTCACTCCTTGTAAAGGTAGGTCAAAAAGTCCAAGAGGGTGATACCATTGCAAAAATGGGCAATACAGGAAGAAGTACGGGTCCTCATGTACACTTTGAAGTTCATTATAACGGTCAACAAATCGATCCACAAAGAGTTTTAAATAAATAATTAGGAGGAACAAAAATGTTTGGAAAAAACAATACTACATCCCATGAAAAAGTCGATACCCTTATTGGTAAAAATTCAAAATTTGAAGGAAAATTAAATGCAGATGGTACCGTTCGCATCGATGGCGAATTTGTTGGGAATATTTCTGTTAAAGGCGATGTTATTCTTGGAGAAGAGGGTAAAATGATTGGAGATATTTCAGCAAGTAACGTAATTGTATCTGGATCTGTAGAAGGAAATATTACTGCAGAAAGTCAATTAAAATTAAATGCTTCTGGTAAAGTAATCGGTGACATTCATGTTTCTAGTCTTGTAGTAGAAGATAAAGCTGTTTTTGAAGGAAAATGTACAATGAAAGATATTTCTGCTTCAGACAATGTTTCTAAATTAAATCCTAAAAAGAAAGAGGCTTAAAAAACCTCTTTTTTTTATGTTTTAAATTACTTTTATTAGATAACTCAACCTATTTGGTTTGTTTCATTAAATTTTAGGCAATACTGATCTCTAAGGACTTGTTTATCATACAATTAGTATTCTTTAAAAATAAAACATTAGAAATTGATATTTTATTAGATAACTAAAGTCCCTCTATATTATGAATTGAAATTGGAGATTAAACATGAATGAATATATTACAAATAGACAAATTGCATTTATTATATTTGCTCATATTGTAGGATATGGGGTTATGAGTCTTCCAAAGGATATTGGACAAAACATAGGTACTGAAGGATGGATACCCTTATTAGTTTCGACAATTGTATATACTATTTTTGCAAATATAATTGTATATCTAGGCTATATTTACAAAAACAAAACGTTATTTGATTACAGCCAATTACTCATAGGTAAGTTTATAACCATTCCATATATTATACATTTTTTTATATCGAGTGCTATGGTCACTAGAATATTTTGTGAAACCGTTAAACTTACCATTTTGCTTAAAACTTCCATCTGGCAACTATCTTTACTTTTTCATTTCGTTATATTTTATATTGTAATAAAAAAATTAAAGGCACTTGCCATGATTTGTGAATTATATGGAATGTTCATTATTGTTATTACTTTATTTTTATATTTTCTCATATCTACTCAAGGAGAATTTGTAAATATTAAACCCTTTTTTACTGGCAAAAATATTTCTACTTATTTACAAGCATCTTATCAAACTATATTTTCTTTTTTAGGGATAGGAATTTTAACAGTTATTCCTATTCATAAAAAAAATAATAAAAATGTTTTTAAATATACAATATGTATGATGACTTTCATAGGTCTTTTCTATATTGTTTTACAAGAAGCATGCTTATCAGTTATGGGTATAGATGACATTGTCCATTATAAGGATACATTACTTGCAGCTGTAAGAAGAATAGATATTCCATATTTTAGTTTTTTAAAAAGACTTGATGGTATTCTTTTGATCACATGGATTATGAGTGTATTCACTACAAATACCACTGGTTTGTATGCAGTAACTTTTTTTACAAGTAAATGGTTTAAAAATATCCATTATATAATTGTCTGTGGTGTTGTTATTCTATTATCTTTTGTTGTCTCAATTATCCCTACTACTATTGAGCAGGCAGAAGAAATATTAAAATTTATGACCTATGTAGGCATCGTTCTTGAAACAATTATCCCTATTATATTATTAGTTATTACAAAGGTGAAAAAATATGATAAAGCTTTCTAATAAATTAAAAAAACTATATATGCTAGTTCTATTATTATTATTAACAGGTTGTAGTGGTTATAAAGATATCGATAAAAAAAGTATCGTCATCTCTGTAGGTATAGATCGTCTTAAAAATACTATTGAGCTTTCTACAGAAACAGCTAAACTTGCATCCGAATCAGGAAAAGCACAAGAAGAAGCTAAAATAACTAGTGTATATACAAACCGATCTTATGGTAAAACCTTTGAAAAAGCTAGAAATGATCTAAATAGTCAACAACCATATACAACTTTTTTAGGAGCTACAAGAGTTGTTGTCTTTGGTGAAAATTATGCAAAGGAAGGTATAGAATCTTATATGAACCGAATCAATAAAATATATGATTATAGAAAAACAGTTCTTAGTGCCGTAAGCCATGGGTCTTCCAGTCAATTGCTACAGACTAGCTTACCTAATGACATCTCAGTAGGATTTTTTATCGAACATAATATTGATTATTTAACAAATGAAGGTCAAGCTTTATATACTAATATTGGAAAAATTCTTTCCTCTATATCAATGGAAGAAGTAGGTTTTTTACTTCCTTATATAGGAAAAGAAAAGGATTGTATAAAATATTTAGGTCTTGCAGTAATGAAAGATTCTAAATTAATAGATGTTATTCCTAGAGATCATACTAGTGGATTATTGTATATTTTATCGAAAAAAGCTACTATCAGCGAAATCCTTACACACCCTAAAGATGCCAAAAACAAATTATCCTTTCGCACAACTATTGATAAAAGAAAAATTTCAACAAAACAAAATAAAGAAAAAATTAGCATAGATATCCATTTAGATTTAAGTGCAGAATTGATTTATCAATATTACGTTAATCCTATTAGTAAAAAAGACTTACAACAACTAGAAAATGCTCTTTCTCTAAAAATACAAAAAGACATCAAAAGTATTATTCATAAGTCTCAAAAAGAATACAAATGTGATATTTTTCAATTTGCAAGATATTTTAGAGGTGATCACCCTAATATTTATGAAAAAATCAAATGGTCAGATATTTATCCTCAAGTAGATATTAATGTATTTGTTACAACGAAAATTATTAATAAAAATTTATTTGATCCAAATGGCCAAGACTCTTAATGAATAGGATGAAAAACATGAAACAGAAGAAGAATTTAATCGCTCAAATAAAAAATTTAAATCTAAACAATTTAAGTATCTCCACAAGAAGATTATTAGTTGCAGAACAAGAGATATTTATTTTATATGTAGCACAACTTACAGATCGAGAAAAACTTTCTCAGAATATTATAAAACCTATATTAGCATGTTCAGATAAAAAAAATCTCACCCTTACCCATATAGCTTGCTCAGTCATCTATATTGATGATGTTTCAATTGATGAAAATGAAAATAATTTAATAGATTATATTTTAAAGGGCAATACCATTGTTTGTTTGACTAATCATAATCAATACCTTGTGGCCAATCTATTAAAAGTTGAAAAGAGAAGTGTTCAATCTCCTGAATTACAAAATTCACTCAGAGGTCCTAAAGACTCTTTTACTGAAAACCTTGAAACCAATTTATCCTTAATTCGCTATAGAATAAAAGATCCCTCTCTTAAAATCGATTTCTATACTATTGGTAAAAGAACTCAAACAAGCGTTGCTGTCGTATATATTCATGATATTATCAATCCAAATTATGTTAGCAAGGTCAAAAAAAAATTAGAAATGATCCATATTGATGGTATCCTTGAATCAGGATATATTCAGAAATTTTTATTAAACAATCCATTTCATTTATTTCCTCAAGTTGGAATCGTTGAACGATCTGATATAGCATGTGCCAATCTACTAGATGGAAAATTATGCATTCTCGTTGAAGGTAGTAATATTGCATTAATCCTACCCAAGACTTTTATTGAATTTTTAGATTCAGATGATGATCATTATGACAATCTATTTCTATCTATATTTTTGAAGTTTATTCGACTATTAGCTCTTTTAATATCCTTAACCTTATCAGCTCTCTATGTTGCATTAGTTAGTTTTCATACTGATATTCTTCCCCCTCAATACATTTTAGCCTTAGCAACTTCAAGAATAACAGTTCCTTTTAATGCACTAGTAGAAACAATCATCATGGAATTTGTAGCAGAAATACTCCGAGAAGCTAGTATCAGACTCCCAAAACAAATAGGTCCTGCTATTGGTATTGTAGGAACTATCGTTATTGGTCAAGCAGCTGTTTCTGCTGGTCTTGTTAGTCCCCTTATGGTAATCATCGTATCCTTATCGACTATGAGCTCTTTCATCGCGCCTGATTACACCATTATGAATCCACTTCGACTGTTAAAATATTTACTGATTTTGCTAACTGGTAGCTATGGTTTGTTTGGGTTTACTATGGGGTTTACCTTAATTATAGGTAATTTGGTTTCTATTACTACCTTCGGTATTCCATATGTTTCCCCCTTAGCTCCCTTTAACTTTAAAGATTTGAAAGACTACATTTTAAGTGATATCACTTTAAGTAAAAAAAGACATACTGTCTTAAATACAAAAGATCATACAAGACAATAGTATTTTATTTATGTAAAAAAAGCGATAAAAGGTAAATTTCCTTCTATCACTTTTTTATATTTAATAAATTTTTAATCAGTAAAGTTCTTACGTATCAAGGAATAATTATCTCTATTCCCTTTTGCACCACTTCAATAGTTGCAGGAAGACTTCCTCCCTGTTCCCCATCTATATCTAAATCAACCTGAATATCCTTAGGACTACTTAGTTCAATTTTTGAAGTTTGTATGTATAAAATACGAGGATGCTTAATATGTTCCCCTTTCATGGTATGTAAAAATAAAGAAAAGAATTCTGGTATATCTGACTTTCTTACAATACATACATCAAATAACCCATCATCAATTTTCGCCATAGGCGCAATTTTTTTAAATCCTCCAACAGACGGGGTATTGGTAATAATAAACATAAAAATATCTTCTTCTCCTGTAAATTCCTCTGAGTTAATTTCTACGTTAATACTTCTTAGCATCTGTTTTGGAATTTCTTTCATACCTTCCACATAATAAGCATATTTTCCTAGTACCGTTTTGATCTCAGAGGATACTTTGTATCCTACATCTGTTAAAAGCCCTCCTGCTAAAACATTAATAAAATATTGATCCCTTACTTTTCCAACATCTACTTTTTTCCTTTGATTCTTTTTCATCATACTACAAAAGCCTTTTACATCTGTAGGTAAATTTAAAAACTTTGCAAAATCATTTACAGTTCCTGCTGGCAATATAGCTATGGGAATTTCACTTCCTCCCATCATCACACCATTTACCACTTCATTAACCGTCCCATCTCCTCCTACAGCAACAATACAATCATATTCATGTCTTTTGATCCTTTTTACTTCCTCTAGTGCTTCGTTCTTTCCTTTCATTGTAAATACATCTACATAGTTTACTGTTCCCTCTAATACTAAATTTCCAATGATTCTATCTAAATTTTTTTGTACAATCTGTTTTCCTGATGAAGGATTAAGAATGAATTTTATTTTCAATTTTTCTCCCCTCCTGTTTTTCTCCAGAATATTTAATAGTTTGTTCTATATCACGCCTCTTATAAAAGAGGCATATAAGGATCAGGTCCTTTTCTCTTACTTTTATCTTTTTTAATAAAAGCTCTTATCACCTGAGATAAGCCCTTTATTCCTGTTTCAATATCTTTAGGATATACAGCAGCAATACTTAATCTAAAAAATCTGCTTTCATTTTGAGATGGAAAGAATATAGACCCAGGTAAAATAAGAATATTATTTTTCGCTCCATCCATATAGAGCTTATTAGCATCATAACCTTTAGGTAAAGCAAACCAGAAATTAAGACCTCCTTCTGGAAGGCTATAACTTAACCCTATATCTTTAAAATACTTTTCTATACATTTTTTCATTACATCAAAACGTTCCCTATAGATTTTTTCCATATATCGAATGTGTTTCTTCCAAATTCCTTTTCTTAAATAAAGGTCAAAAACTCTTTGATTAAGTCCTGAAGTTGAAATATCTGATGTATGCTTTGCCGCTAATATTTTGTGATGTATACTTTGAGGAAGTACTAAAAAGCCTAACCTTAATCCTGGCATGAAAATTTTAGAAAAGCTTTTGATATAGATAATACGATCCCTATCATCTAAACTTTTTAAAGTAGTATTATCATGATTATAAAAACTTAAATCACTCAAATAATCATCTTCAACAATAAAAGTATTATACTTTTCAGCCAATTCAATAATTTTCAATTTCTTCTCCCTACTATAAGAATATCCTGTAGGATTTTGAAAATTAGGCATTAAATACACAAATTTAGGCTTATGTTCTTTCATATTTTCTTCTAATAAATCTAGATTTATGCCATCCTTAAAGATAGGAATACTAACAATTTTTGCTCCTCTTGACTTAAATGTTCCTATAGCCCCTGTATATGTAGGACTTTCCACAATAATAGTATCTTTATAATCTACAAATGCCTTAGCTATCACATCTATTCCCTGTTGCGCCCCCGAAATGATTTGAACATTTTCTGGATTTGTCCCAATATTTATTTCCTCTAAATAATCTACTAATGATTCTCTTAAAGGATAATATCCTTGACTTTCTTGATATCCAAAGGCATCTCCTTGGTCTCTATCTAAGACCTCATTTAAAAGGATCTTAAAATCATCTACAGGAAACAAATCAGAAGTTGGTGTGGCACTCGCAAAGCTAATCATATTTTCTTTTATTTGGATTTGCCCTCGATCCATTAATCTGATATCCTCATCGATTGGGTATTTTTGTAATATGTTATCTCCTAAGTTATCATCTTCCCTTGGCGAAACAAATGTACCACTACCAATTTTTTTATAAACAAAGCCTTCCTTTTCTAAAAGACCATATGCATTTACAATGGTACTCGTATTTACTCCAAGGGTATTTGCAAGCTGTCTAATGGGTGGAAGCTTTTGATTCGCTTTTAGCTTTCCCTCCATAATCAACTGACGTATTTTATAAAACAGCTGCATATATAAATGTTGAGGTGAATTTTTATCTAAATGTATCTCTTTATATATATCCATTCCTGCCTCCTATATTTTATGTCTTTGATTCCAAAAATTTTTTCTCTAACTTCATCAAAAGTTAATCTTATACATTATAGTTGATCTTATTATTATATATTATAAATTTCTATAACTACCATTAATTATACAGAATATAAAAGAATTTTGCTACAAATACAATAAAGTGCGCCTTCGCGCACTTTATTAATGTTGGTCATATTTATCTATTAGCTCTTGTAATCTCCTTGCTTGCATTCCTGATTCTTCAGCAAATTGTTTAAATGTATCAGCTACTTCCTTGTCTTTTACTTTCTTTGAGAACATTTCATAGTCACGTACATTCTCTTGGGCATCTAATAATTTTTTCATAACCGTATCTCGAGTATTCATATTCATAAAAATCCCTCCTACTACATAGGATGGATTTTTATATGATTTTTATACTATTCTTTTTTACTTATTATACCTATCATATAATTCTTTTTTGATATCTTCTAGGGTAATTTCTTTTTCTACTAAAAGTACTAATAAATGATAAATAAGGTCTGCAACCTCATAAATAATTTCATCTCTTTCATCATTTTTTGCTCCTATGATAACTTCACTAGCTTCTTCTCCAACTTTTTTAAGGATTTTGTCAATACCTTTTTCAAACAGATAATTGGTATACGAGCCCTCCTTAGGATTTGTTTTTCTCTCCTTGATCAATGTATATAACTTTTGAATAATTTTTTCTTTTTCATCCTCTTCATTTTCTTCAAATATTTTATTAAAAAAACAACTTTCCGCTCCTGTATGACAGGCATTCCCTAAAGGAATGACTTCAACCAATAATGTATCTCCATCACAATCATAACTGATTCTTTTTACAATCTGATAATTCCCACTGGTTTCTCCCTTATTCCAAAGCTTTTGTCTACTTCTGCTATAAAACCATGTTTTTTTAGTTTCTAAAGTCTTCTCTAAAGACTCTTCATTCATATATGCCATCATCAAAACTTTTTTTGTATTAATATCTTGTATAATCGCTGGTATTAACCCTTTTTCATCAAATTTAAGATTATTTTCCATTACTTGATCCTCCTGATTTCTATTTCGTTGTCATAAAGGTATTCTTTTAATTCTTTAATCATGATTTCTCCATAGTGAAATACAGATGCTGCTAATGCTGCATCAGCAAAACCATCACGAAATACTTTTAGAAAATCTTCTCTTTTTCCCGCTCCGCCAGAAGCAACAACAGGAATATTTACGTTTTTTGATATAGCCTTTACAAGCTCTATATCATATCCATCCTTTACACCATCTGTATCAATGCTATTTACAACAATTTCACCGGCTCCCAATTTTTCCCCTTCTATTGCCCATTTTAAAGCATCCAGTTTTGTATCTACTCTTCCACCATTTATATATACCGTATATAAGCCATCATTATTTTTCTTAGCATCTATAGATAATACAACACATTGTCTTCCAAACTTTAAGGCTGCATCTTGAATGATTTTTGGGTTTTTTACAGCTGCTGAGTTAACAGATACCTTATCTGCTCCTGCTCTTAATACTGCTGTAAAATCATCTATGGTTCTAATTCCTCCTCCTATAGTAAAAGGAATATACACTTCTTCAGCTGTTCTTTCAACAACATTTAAAAAGATATCTCTATTTTCATTAGATGCAGTAATATCATAAAAAACTAATTCATCGGCTCCTGCCTCACTATAAAATTTTGCAAGCTTTACAGGGTCTTCTACATCTACTAAGTTTTTAAATTTTGTTCCCTTTACAACCCTTCCCTTATTTACATCTAAACAGGGAATAATTCTTTTTGTAAGCATGGATCATTCCCCCTATAACTCTTCTAATGTAATATCACCTGTATATAATGCTTTTCCTATAATTGCGCCATAAACTTGTGAATCCTTTAATTTTTCAACATCTTCCTTCTTACTAATTCCACCAGATGCAATTAAATCTATTTTTATATTTTCCTTCAATTCTTTCAATTCTTTAAAATTAGGTCCTTCGAGCATACCATCCTTTGCAATATCCGTATAAATAAGGGTTTTTAGTCCTAATCCCTCTAATTTTTTAGCAAAGTCAATAGCTTTTATATTACTTGTTTTTGTCCATCCATCTACTGCTACATATCCGTCTTTTGCATCGATAGACACTGCAATTTTTTCACCAAAAATTTTTAAAGCCTGCTCTACGAATCCATCAATTTTTACTGCTGATGTTCCTAGAATCACACGACTAACTCCGTAGCTTAAAACCTTTTCTATATCTTCTATTTTTCTGATTCCTCCTCCTAGTTGTACAGGAATATTGGTCTCTTTTATGATTTCTTTGATCACTTCACTATTTTTAGATACTCCTTCTAATGCTCCATCTAAATCTACTACATGGATATATTTAGCACCTTGGCTTTCCCACTTTTTAGCAATCTCTACTGGATGATTACTATATATATTTTCATCTTCAAATCTGCCTTGCTTTAGCCTTACACAATTACCCCCTCGCAGGTCAATAGCAGGAAAAATAATCATTTTATCAACTCCCCAAAGTTTTTAAGTAGTTTCATCCCTGTCTCTCCACTTTTTTCAGGGTGAAACTGCATTCCCAGGATATTTTTATTTCTAACAACCCCTGGTACATCTACCCCATAATCTGTCCAAAATACCACTTCTTCTTTATTTTCAGGCTTTACATAATAGGAGTGTACAAAGTATACATATTCATCATCAATATTTTCTCCTATAGGGTCCTCTGTCCCTTTTAATAACTTATTCCATCCCATATGCGGTACCTTTAGAGTATTATCAAATCTCACTACGTCTCCCTTTAGAAGACCTAATCCTTCCCATTTTCCATCTTCATAGCTTGTATCATAAAGAAGTTGCATGCCTAAACAAATTCCTAAAATAGGCTTTCCTTTTTTCACATTCTCCTTTAAGCAGTTCATCAAGCCACTTTCTACCAAATGGTCCATAGCATCTTTAAAAGCGCCTACTCCCGGCAAAATAATTCCTTTACTCTTATTGATTTCTTCCTCATTAGAAGTGATTATCGCTTCAAAATTTAATTTTTTTAATGCTTTATAGACACTTTTTAAATTTCCTACACCATAATCAACAATGGCAATCATAATTTTTCCTCCCCTTACAACAACCCTTTAGTAGATAATACTCCTTCAATTCGATCTTGCACTCTAGTAGCTTCATCTAATGCTCTTCCTAATCCTTTAAAAATAGATTCTATCATGTGATGGGTGTTTTTTCCGTATTTTAAGCTAATATGAAGGGTTATAGCTGCATGATTGACAAAGGCTCTAAAAAACTCTTCTACTAATTCCGTTTCAAATTGTCCTACATATTCCCTTTCAAAATTCACGTCAAAATGTAAATAAGCTCTTCCACTAATATCTATAGAAATCATAGACAGAGCTTCATCCATTGGCGTAAAAATCGTTGCATATCTTGTAATTCCTTTTTTATCTCCTAGTGTCTTTTTAAAAACTTCTCCAAGGACAATACCTATATCCTCTACCGTATGGTGATTGTCTACATGAAGATCTCCAACACAGTTTAACGCCATATCTAAAAAGCCATGTCTACACATTAAATCTATCATATGATCAAAAAAGCCAATTCCTGTATCTATCTTAGCCTTTCCAGATCCGTCTAAGTTCAATGATAAAGTAATATCTGTCTCTTTTGTTTTTCTTTTTATTTCTCCTACTCTCATCTACTACACCACTTTTCTGAGAACTCTTAGTAATTCATCATTTTCTTCTCTAGATCCTATACTTATACGAAAACAATTTTTCAAAAGTGCTTCATTAAAGCATCTAATGCTAATCTTTTCTTCTTTACAAATCTTTATAATTTCTTCAGCCTTTTTACTTCTCATTAAAATAAAATTAGCTCCTGTTTGAAAAACTTCTATGGTTTCTATTTTCTTTAATTCTTCATAAAGATAAGTTCTCTCTTCCTTTATTTTTTCAATATATTCTTGAATGATTTCTATATTTTCCATATATATTTTCCCTATCATTTGTGAAAATATATTTAGATTATAAGGAGCTTTTACCCGATATAATGCATCCATTATTCTTTCACTTCCAGCTCCACATCCTACTCTTGCACCTGCTAGTGCAAAGGCTTTTGATAATGTTCTGAGTACAACTAAATTGTCATATTTTTTAATCAAAGCTATAGCTGATTCACCTAAAAATTCAGAGTACGCTTCATCCACTACAACTATAGACTTTGTTTCTTTAATTACTTTTTCAATATCCCCTATGGGTATAACCCTTCCTGTTGGGTTATTGGGATTACATAAAAAAATAAGCTTTGCCTCTCTTTCATTTGCCTCTTTGATGATTTTATCTATATCAATCTTAAAATCCTCTTCACATGGAACTTCACTAAAATTTCCACCTGCTATAGTCGTAAAAATCTTATACATAGAAAAGGTTGGACTATGGGTAATGATGTATTCACCCTTTTCAACAAAGGTGTTAATAATGGTCTGAATCACTTCATCAGAACCATTTCCACATAAAATATTTTCTTTTCTTAATTCCAAATAGCTTGCAAAACACTCCCTTAATTCATCACTATCCGTATCTGGATATCTATTAAGCTCTAAATTTTTTAATCCCTCTATAAATTTTTCCTTCAAAATTTCAAATAAATTATATGGATTTTCATTGGCATCCAATTTTATCTTTATCATTTCTTTAGATATTTGATAAGGCTTTAAATCCCTTACATTCTCCTTCATAAAGTTAATCATCCTGTTATCCCCTCTTTTTAAATACTCTTTTCAAGACTATTTTTAAAATTCTTTATGAGCTTATATATTTTTTTATTTTTCGTTTTAAAGCTCACTTTATTCACAATTAATCTTGCACTGATTTCACAAATATCTTCAATAACCTCTAATCCATTTTCCTTTAAAGTTGTTCCTGTTTCTACAATATCTACAATCACATCCGAAAGCCCTATGATAGGTGCCAATTCTACTGAACCATTTAATTTAATAATTTCTATAGGTTCTCCCTTTTTTTCATAATGATTTTTGGCAACTTTAGGATACTTGGTAGCTACCTTCCTTTTTCGGTCAAGTTTTTCCTCAAAGCCTTTGGGTGCTGCTACTGAAAATTTGCACTTTCCAAAGCCTAAATCCATAATTTCATAGACATTTGCTTTACTTTCTATTAAGGTATCTTTCCCTGCAATGCCTATATCAGCAGCTCCCTGTTCTACATATATAGGTACATCACTAGCTTTCACAAAGACTACTCGAATTTTTTCTATTTCGTCTACAAAGATTAATTTTCTGCTCTTTTTGTCATACTCTGGAAAATGTATTCCAAATTCCTCTAACAATGTAAAGGTCTTATCTGCTAGTCTTCCTTTGCCTAATGCAATATTTACATAATCCATGGTGTATCCTCCCTAGTGAATAGAAGCAAAGATTTCTAAATTATTTAGTCCTTTAAAAAATTGAGTCACTGTATTTTTATATACCTTGTTATTTTTAAGATCAATTCTTTTTACATCTTCTCCACAGATCTGTACGATTTCTTTTATGTTTCTGTCATTTGCATTTACAATATGTTTCTTAATGTTTTTTTCAAATAAATTTGATTCCACAATAAATCCTTTTTCCCTTAATTGTTCAGCTAATTTCAATCCATTTTTACGATAATCCTTTTCATATAAAACTAAATAATCTGTACTACATGCAAAATCTTTATTCATTTTATACATACTAAACACCTCCAAAAGTGCATCAATATTT